>JBCBKJ010000128.1:0-13938 GCA_038522085.1 Chloroflexota bacterium | reverse complement strand
GCTGTTTGCTTAGATTTAATTCGATATTTAAATCTTTATCTTGTGCAAATGGGAAGAGTTCATCAACAACTTGTTGACACATCTCCTGGATGGCGGCAATCTCATGGCGTTTCTGGGGGCGTGTTTCAACACGTAATAGTGTGAATAGATACTCAACTAACTGCGAAAGTTGTAATGTTTGCCGTTTCAGTTGTGTGAGATACTTATGTTGACGCTCAGGATTATCAACGACGCGCTCTAATAAATCGACTTTTAAACCTAATGCTGTAATTGGCGATTGAATATCATGGGCGACTTCACGGATGAGGTCGTGTAAAAGACGAATTTTTTCTTTTTCTATCTCGATTTCTTTTTCGAGTTGGGCTTTTTGTTTCTGCATGGTGATATCTTCAGTCAAACCAATAACACGCTGGATGTTCAATTCATCATCTCCGACGAGATAAGCACGATCCAGCCAAATTTCTTGTTCATCACGCAATAAACGAAATTCAATCTCATGTGGTTGCTCCACATAAGATAACCAACGTGGTTGAACGCGTTGCACATCGTCAGGATGCACACGATTGTAGATTGTATCTGCCGACAGATAGAATTCACCGCGTGTTTTGCCCACAATATCATCAAAGGCAGGGCTGATGAAATAGGCGTTGCCATGGTTTTCATCTGCTATCCAAAAAATTTCACGGATATTCCGAATGAGTTGATTGCTATTGAGTTCGCTAGAGCGTAGCTCAAACTGCAACTGATGTAGTTTTTGTTGCCAGTCACCAAACATATTGTGAGCAATATCAAACGGTGGGCGATATCTGTTGTTACTATTTTCGTGTTGGGGTGGTGCAACATGGTTGATGTAAAAAATCAAAACAGGTAGCAACACCAGACCTGAAACTGTTTTACTGAGAAAATCACCGACCACCAGTTCAGAAAATCCGCCACGCCCTAATTCAGCTACTAGGTTAAAAATCAATGTGTCAGTCCATAGCGCGCTCAGTAGTGCCAAGCCAACAGCCAGCCATGTACCGATTGGTTGCAGACGGCGCGTCGCGTTATAAATAGTTTGATACACAATGTTAATAACATACATATCGACGATAAAGGCTATGATACTCGCTAGCATGAATTGTAAATCTACTCCTGAGAGGCGTGCAATCGCAATGATTTCATTCCCTTCTCGTGTACCGGGATTAAACACAGTTAGACTGATAACGATGAATGTCAAAGCAATCAGCACTTGAATGAGCACAACACCTAAAATAACAACTTGTGCGACATCTGTGCCGTCGTAGATATAAACTGTGAGAATGACGAGTAAAATAATTGGGATAAACACATCCGCAGGCATCGTTAAAATGATGCCCGGCAATGGTTCAGAGAAAACCGTTATCGGGTCTACATACGTTACGACACCAACAATCGCCGCCGTGTACATCAACAACAACGATAGACCATATTGAGTCCGCGTAAAGTGCAATACAAGGGCTAGCGCAGCCAATATCCACACGCTGAAGATGAGTAAACCAAAACTTGCAAGCGATGTATCCATATTCACTCATATAATGGCAGTCATTTAACAGGTTGTGCTTTATTATCTACGCATCGTTGAAGTATCGCAACAAACGTTAATTTAATAGGACTTTCGTTTCACGGTACTTCTCAGTCCGAATTCACCGTGTAGCTGAGGGACATTACTGTCCCTAATGTACGGTTTCGTGTGATTGGCAACGATTTGAAGACAGCGTATTTATGACCGTATGACTCTGCATCGCCTTATCTAGGTACATCCCGAATGGAGTTTCAGACCATATACCCGTGAAGTAGCGGTAGTTAGGATATAGCATCCATACCCTGTAACTACGACAACATGGTACTCTTACCACACATTGCTGGCAACTTGCAGACTGAGAGTCTGTGTCTCATGTTACCGATTAGACTAGCGGACCTCACTCAGCCAATTTAGCAAAATAGGGTTGACTTCTTCTGGAGACTCTAGCTGAAGCCAATGTCCGCTATTCAAGACTTCGAAGCGCCACTGCGCCGAGACATGCCGATACCCTCGGCTCATCTGGTCGATTGTCATCCATTCATCTTGATGGCTATAGATGCCCATTGTTGGCACAGCAATTTTCTTCTTACGTCCAGACCGTAACCAGCGAAGTAAAACTTCATGTGAGGGGTTTGCCCTTTCCCAAATCGTCCAGAATGTTTGGTCTCCATCTCCGTGGAGGCGTTCAAGAATACGATTAGCATCAGGATGAGAACTAAACCTCTTATGATATCGTTTGTTGTTATTTCTTAAATACACCCAACGGCTTAGACTGTCAAAGCCATGCAAGACAAGCCAATAGTAATGGAAAAGATTACCGCGCAGAATATCCACTACAATCTCAATAGATGGTCCGACAGACAGTGCACAGTAGCTATAGAGGCGATGGGTGTACTCAGCCGCAAATTCCCAACAGACGGTTGCACCATAGTCATGAGCAACAAGATGACATTGATCGATCTCAAGGGAATCTAGTAAGGCATCAAGATCTTTGCTGACCTCGGGAACACGATATCGTTTGGGGTCTTTAGGGATTGAACTCTCACCATGTCCAATCCAATCAACTGCAACGACACGATATCCTGCGGCCCATAACACAGGAATTTGATAGCGCCAGATTGAGCGATCATCTGGCCAACCGTGCATGAGAAGAACTGCTGTATCACCATCACCCGTGTCAGTAACGGCGTAGGTTTCATCACGTATGGTATGGAATGTTGTGGATATATTTTCCGATGTGTTCATTGTGGTTGTAGACTTTTGAATCCTCATGAGTCTCTTTCACTTTGTTTGTGTGTGTTATGTGGCATATGGATGAACAAACGACCATTAGTTTTTAACTGTGTTGTATGGCAGTATTCTGAGACATAACCAAAACTCATGGCTGAAAATGGCATACTATTTTGTGTAGAATTCTAGAACTGCACTAATTATATATACGCGTTACGCAAAATCAAGAGGACCTCACGATGGCGAATCAGAAGAAGCAAAACCGAATGGGTCGTCCTAGACAAAGCGATGAAGAACGCGCTTTAACCAAGCGGTTGATTATTGATACGGCTAGAGCGCTATTCATAGAAGAGGGAATTGAAGCTGTTTCCATGCGTAAGATTGCAAAAAAGGGTGGTTTTTCGCAGCGACTTCCATACCTCTACTTTGAAGACAAAAGGGCGATATTGAAGTATGTTTGGGATGATTTTTTCATTGCTTTGTTTCAGCACTGTGAAGATTATATTCGAGAGGAAACCGACGCAAAAAAATGTCTGACCGACTTTTTGATTGCCTATGCAGACTACTGGCTAACACACACCGAGCAATTTGAACTAGTCTTTTTACAGAAAGACCAGCTTACCGGTCCAAACGATCATTATTACGCCTACGAATTTGGTGCTATTGAGCGATATCAGACTATAACCCAGTTAGTCGATACCTGTATCACTGAAGGGGTTATTCAGGCAACATCTGATGCCGATCTGATAGCCCAAGTATTGATAGCAAACCTGCATGGTATCTTGCATGGTCTCGTTACGATTAGTGAATATCCATGGAAAGATCAACATCAGATTATTAATTTCTGGCTAGATACTATGCTTAGAGGTTTACGGGAATAGCAAATCATATCGTAGGGTTCAATTCGCATCATATAGCTGATCCCCATTTTGCTTCGCAGTAGAATCACAGACTGATGCTTGCTACCGCCGCATTTCTCACGTTTGCTATCATTTGACCTACTCTCCTACTTGGATGATCTGTCCTGCATGCTTAAGGGAAAGTGGAGACAACGCTCTCCTTTCCCGTTTCCGTCGCATTTGTTCTTCGTGATACAATCATTTTAACCAATTCCGTGCTGGTATAGAAAAAGGTTTACAGAATGATCTCTAACCCACCAACCATTACCGTCCCCTTACAGACGGATAAAGACGATGTGATTCGTGTCAGTGGCACGCGCGTCACGCTGGATGTGGTGATTGCCCGTTTTCAGGATGGTGCTACACCTGACGACATCCACGAGAGCTTCGACATACTACCAATCAACGACATTTACGCCGTTATCGCCTACTATCTGGCACACCGCGACGAACTCGACGCTTATATCCAACGCCGTGAAGAAGAAGGCGAACGTATGCGCCATGAATGGGAGGCGAAGTATCCGCCTACAATTACGCGCACAGAACTAGAACGTCGGCTAGCGGCTCGCAAAGAGAATCAAGACCAATAATGCACTTCGCAGCCGATGAAAACTTCGATGGTAAGATTCTAAAGAAGCTACGCATGATCTTTCCTGATCTGGATTTTGTGCGCGTGCAGGACACCAAGATGTACCAGCATCCCGATCCGGCGGTACTCGAATGGGCAGCAAGGGAAAACCGGATTATTCTCACGCACGACGTACAAACACTGGTTGGCGATGCTTATGCACGAGTCGAGCAGGGCTTGCCAATGGCAGGTGTGATCCTTGTTCCTGAGACGCTCGGTATCGGCAAAGCGCTTGAGGATCTCGAATTACTCATTGGTGCGAGTGATGCAGCGGAATTTCCCGACCGTGTGACGTTTATCCCGCTGCCCTAATCTTTCGGCATCCCCAGTCGCCGTAGATGACTGGCGAGCTTCTCTTCTGCCTTCCTGCCGCGCTTTCGCCGCCTTCTGATAACGTGCCACAGCCGCTTCCATATCGACCGGCTCTTCCGGCTCAACGGTATCCATATAGCGTAGGATATTCAGATTCACCTAGATGGCTGGAATAATTTACCCCAATTGTCACTACATTGAATTTATGTCTTACCAGTCGTCTTTAAGCGTCTCATTGGTCACGTCAATATCAAATGCATTCGTATCCCAGTAGTTGCCGATGCGATGTTGCCACTTACGCGAGACACGTCCTTTGCGTGCCTGACGTGAGCGTAGAAATTCGTCATAGAGTGACGGACCGCCATTGTCTTCCGGTGGACACGCCCGATTCCCCGCCACACATAGTGGTTCAGCCATCTCGCACACTAAGAATTTTTCCAATATCATCACATGCACCCAGCGATCACCAAAATCATATTCGTAGAAAAATTGGTCACTGACCTCACTGAGGTAGGCGTCAATGGGTTCATGAACATCGTGATCTTCACCCGCCATCGGTTCCATTGTGAAGTCTTTCCACCCAACATCAAAGCGATAAAGATTGTAGTTCTCCCAGCTCATGACGATTTTGACAATGTCGTGGAGGGCATAGAATGAAATGCCAGCAGGAACTTTGAAACGTCCCCAGATTTGGGGTCGAATGCCTTGAAGCACGATTTTGAATACATACCCACCATGTTCGAGTTGGGTTTAGAAGATTTCGGTAAACGCTCCAAGAACAACTAACATACTCAACTGACTAAGCCATATCTCATTGCTATTAGAGTCGCCTGGGTGCGGTCAGAGACATCTAATTTACTGAACACACTGCTCACATAATTACGAATTGTGCCTTCAGATAAAAATAATTGTGCGGCAATCTCTTTATTAGATAAGCCCTTCGCTATCAATTGCAAAACTTCTTGCTCGCGTTCACTCAGCTTATTGAGGTTGGTATTGGCAGTCGTAGGCGCAACACTATTCTCTGTATGTTTGACGTGCGTGAACAATTTACCCGCTACAGCCGGGTCAATCGGTGTTTCGCCAGCAACTGTTTTCTTCACCGCTTTGATGAGGTCAGCCGGTGGCGTATTTTTCAGCAGATAACCCGCTGCCCCACTGCGAATCGCATCGAAGACCCATTCATCAGCGTCATAAGTCGTTAAGACCAACACCTGTGTTTCGGGATGATGCGCTTTAATATGCCGTGTCGTTTGAATACCATTTTTGCCGGGCATCTTCAAATCCATCAGGATAACATCTGGCTTGTGTTCTGCCACCAGTTCAATGGCCTGTGCACCATCTTGACCGATGCCAATGACGGTTAAATCAGGATCACTCTCCAAAATGACCTGTAGCCCTTCCGTGACAATAGCCTGGTCATCACAAATTACAACGCGTATCATAAAGTAGTCTCCACAGTGAGGGATACAGAAGTCCCGACTTGCTTTTGGCTCTCAATAAGCAGTGTACCATTAATCATGCTGGCGCGTTCTTGCATCCCCAGCAAACCAAAATGCCCCTCTGTGTGCTGTACTGGTGTTATATCTTGCACAAATCCATTACCATTATCACGGATAGTCAGCTTGATGTCTGTGTTGTACCTATCCATCACCACGCTGACATGGCTCGCCTCTGCATGTTCGACAACGTTGGCAAGTGACTCTTGTGCAATGCGGTAAATTGCTTGTTCAATGTGTGGGGAGAAGCGTATATCACGCGTGGGGGTTTGTAAATCGAGTGCAAAATTACCCCGTTGCGCGGCGGATTCGGCTAAATTACGAATAGCTAATACCAAACCCATATCATCCAGTGGCGATGCCCGTAAGTCGCGTAAAGCGCGACGCGTTTCGTCGTTACCATCACTGAGGGTTACAATTACTTCGTTGAGCATCTTCTCGGCGCGTTGGGGATCTTTTTGCCAGAGAATGCCCACCGCATTCAGCTTAACTGTTACGGCACTCATCGTGTGGGCGAGGGTATCGTGTAACTCACGTGCTAGCCGATTGCGCTCTTGCGTGACAAATAACTGCTCGCGTGTCGTCGCATATGCCGCTAATTGTCGATTGACGCTAGCGAGCTCCTCTTTTTGTGCACGTTGCGTCTGCATGATGCGCGTCACAATATAGCCCACCAGCAAAGAAGCGACATTACGAACAACAATACTGAATCCTTCCACAGGAAGGTTAAATTGAACATATTGCCCAAAGAAAGCAATGGAAGCTATATCAAAGAGGGTTATAAAAAGAATGTACACGAGAACCGCCCGAAAACGATACTGCCAACTAATCAGGACTAAAGGGACAAATAAAAATGTCGTGGTTGCCAGTGTGAACAGGAGCGGAATGGCTGTATTTTCAACGCTAGACGACGTGAATGCTTCCAGAATACGCAGAAGGTCGCGCTCTAGCGAAAGATCAAGTTGTGTCGTGCGGAACTGAATTAACCGTTGTTCAATCAGTAAATGCATAGACACAATACTAACCGCAATAGGCAGATACAATCTGCCAAGCCATGTTTGTAGAGGGCGCAGATACAGATAGACTAAGACGATTACCGTGATTGTGGTGTTTGCTAGTGTATCGCGCAGGTATTCGAGCGGTTGAAGTTGAAATGCCAGTGAAAACAACGTCAGCATGAGACGCATCAGCAAGAAGAAACGGAATGTTTGTAAAAGATTTTTTTCAATAGGTTGTTTCATATACTAAAAACACCCTTCTGCAAATCAACATCTATCTAGCTTACCGTGTATCGCATCATCGTGGCATATGTAAGCTGTCATGTGTGTGCATGACAATGTCATATGACAACATGCACTTTTCATGTCTACTCATGACGCGATGCACTACGCCCCCTGCCCCGTCTATGATTTACTGAAACCGTCAATGAAAACCTACACACTACACACAGCAAAGGATACACCAACCATGAGACGATTTTTACAGTATGGCATACCCAGCACATTACTCCTCATCGTGCTGGGCGGCGTTGCTTTTCTCTTCGCCCAAGATGCCAACACAGCAGATGCACAAACGGAAACTAGCCCGACCATCGAACGGCGCGATGTGATAATCGAAGTCGATGGCACAGGCGTTATCTCGCCAGAACGTACCCTACTGCTTAGTTTTGCAATGGCAGAAACCGTCGCTGAGGTGAATGTCGAAATTGGCGATACTGTTCTCGCAGGCGATGTACTCGCGAGCCTCAGCACGGATGCTTTGCAGTTACAAGTTGACCTCGCACAAGAAGGTGTCAATGCCAGCCAAGCCAGTCTCGATAATATGACGGAAGCACCAACCGCGCTCGAATTAGCCCAGGCAAATGCTTCTATCGCCAATGCACAAGCAAATCTAGCATCTGCGACTCTGGCTCAAGACACCAGTGATGAACAAATTCTGGTCAATTGCGCTAGTTTGACCGCCGCTGAAGATGGGCTGGAAACGGCACAAGATGCCTACGATGACTATGTAGAGGTTGGCTTTGACCTTGACCCTAACTTCTTGCCAGACCCCGATTCACCAGCAGGGACAACCCTCCGCGATGCACAGACGAATTACGATGTGACCGTTGCTCAATGTGACATCACAACCGCCAACGTAGAAAGTGATGCCAATGTGGTAGCCGCCCGCGCTCAATTAGCACAGGCAGAACTCGCTCTGCAAGACTTACAGGATGGTGCAACAGAAACCGAACTCGCAGGCGTGCAATCTCAAGTCAATACCAGCGCATTGCAATTGCAACAGGCACAAAATCAGCTAGACGACGCCATGCTCATTGCCCCGTTCGATGGCTTAGTGACTGATGTTGCTATTGTCGAAGATCAGCAAGTCGGCATGGGAACAGTTGCTGTCACGCTCGTTGATAATAGCCAACTGCACGTCATCACGCGCATTGATGAACTCGACATTGTGAACGTAGAAAATGGTCAAACAGCCGAAATTACGCTAGATGCGCTCCCTGATACCATTCTCAACGGCACAGTGAGTCGCATCACGCCTATTGCCAATACCCAGCAAGGCATCACCACCTACGACGTGCGCGTTGACCTCACCGAAGATAATCCCAACGTTATGCTAGGCATGAGCGCCGATGTGAATATCCAGGTAGCCACGCTCGATAATGCCTTCGTTGTGCCACGGCGTGCTATCCAGCGCAATGACGAACTCGGTGAATTCATCACGGTTGTTCAAGATGGTGAAGAAGTCGATATTGCCGTCACACCGGGTTACAGCGCCGATGGTGTCATCGTGGTTGAAGGCGACCTCACCGCTGGTCAACCTGTGGTCATCGTGGAGGACTAATCATGGATTTCGAGACTCTCAGTAACGAACCTAAACCTGTCATCCAGACACACGACATCCGCAAAACCTACACCATGGGCGATAACGAAGTCCACGCGCTCAAAGGCGTTTCGATACGGGTCAACGAAGGCGAGATGGTATCTATCATGGGACCATCCGGCAGTGGCAAAAGCACACTGATGGCAATTCTCGGCGCACTCGACAAACCCACCAGTGGCGATTATCGCCTTGATGGTGAAGAAGTGAGCGCCCTATCAGAAGATAAGCTATCAGATATTCGCAATCGGCGCATTGGATTCGTGTTCCAGAAGTTTAACCTGCTAGCGAACATGACCATTCTCGATAACGTCGGCTTGCCCCTGATTTACGCGGGCATCGACACCCGCGAACGCCATGAACGCTCACGCGAAGCACTGGAAATTGTCGGCTTAGGTGACCGCATCGACCACAAACCAACCGAATTATCCGGCGGTCAGCAACAACGGGTAGCAATTGCCCGCGCACTGGTCACAAATCCAGCCATGATTCTTGCCGACGAGCCAACAGGTAACTTAGATACCGAAACAGGCGACGAAATCCTGACCCTGTTCAAGAATTTGCACCAGAACGAAGGCATCACACTCGTCATCGTCACGCACGATCCAGAGGTGATGATACAGACCGAACGCTGTATTTATCTGCGCGATGGCTTGCTCCATGAGATGCCCGACACGTTGACTATGCTCTGGGATCAAAAGCGCGCCGAACAAGCAGAGGAAGGGATACCCGCATGACATTCCGCCAGAATTTACAAGTCGCGTTCAGTGCGCTGATGGCAAACAAATTGCGCTCTGCCCTGACCATGCTCGGCATCATCATTGGTGTGGCAGCCGTTGTCTCGCTCGTATCCATTGGTGAAGGCGTCGAAAGTGCTATCACAGGTGAAATTGAAGGGGCTGGCTCAAATATCATTGCGGTTGTGCCAGGTGCAGAATTTGGACCCCAAGCAGGCGAAGATACATTCACGCTAGATGACGCCCAAGCTATCGAAGAAACCATCGCTAATCTGAATAGTGTTGCACCCCAGTATATCAACACCAGTCAGGTTCAGTATGAGGACACGATTATCGCTGTGAGCATCACTGGCACAACATCTAGTGTCACCGATGTCCTCACAATCAATATGGAACTCGGTCAGTTCTTCACCGTTAACGATAACGACAATGCCGAACGCGTGATTGTCATCGACGAGAACACTGCCGAAGATCTCTTTGGTCAATTGAATCCTGTCGGACGCTTCATTCGTGTGGATGGCATCCGCTTTGAAATTGTTGGGATGGTCGAAAGCACGGATGGTGCACTCACAGGTGGTGGCGCAACTGCCTATGTGCCTATCAATACAGCCTACCGTACACTTTACGGCGCCACGACAAGACGCGGTACGAATAACCCCATCGATGTCATCACCATATCTGCGGCGACGGCTGATGACATTGACCAGGTAGCAGACGATGCAGAATTTTTGATGCGTGACCGTTACGATCTCAGTACCAATCAAGAAGATACGCTCACGGTCATCAGTCAAGATGATCTGTTGGAAATTGTGGGCGAAGTGACAGGGATTTTGACGCTGTTCTTGGGCGCAGTTGCGGGTATTTCGCTCGTCGTGGGTGGCATCGGCATCATGAATATCTCGCTTGTCTCCGTGACAGAACGCACCCGCGAAATCGGTCTGCGTAAAGCTGTCGGGGCAAAGTATCGCCATATCGTGACGCAATTTCTCATTGAAACAATCGTTCTCAGCACGCTTGGCGGTCTGATTGGTATCGCGCTCAGTTTGCTTGCCGCATGGGGCATCACCCAAACAGGCTTGCTAGAAGCTGTCATCACGCCAGAATCGGTTTTGCTTGGCGTCGGATTCTCGATGCTGGTGGGCGTGTTCTTTGGCGCTTACCCTGCCAACCGCGCCGCACAACTCCATCCTATCGAAGCCTTGCGCTACGAATAATCAACTATCAAAAACGAGACACTAACAGGAGATAACACCTATGATTATCAAACGCACACTACTTGCCCTTTTGCTCACGTTTGCTATGAGTATCGCTGTCGCCGCCCAGGAAGTGACGACCGTAACGATTGGCGTCCTCCTCACCGATGACGCACTCAACCCAGCCGAAGCAGACACGATGCGTGACGCCGTTGACCTTGCCATAGACGAAGTGAATGATGATGGTGGCATTGAAGCCGACAATGGCGATATTTACCGCTTACGCGTGCAATACGAATCCGTTGGCAACCCAGCGGAAGTTAACGAAGCGATTGCTAACCTGCAAGCGGATGATGCCGTGGCGATTCTAGGTCTGCACTCGAACGCCCTTCTACCAGCCGACCTCACTCTCGACATACCACTTCTGCTGACGGCGAGCGGTATCGACGGTGCATACACGGACCTATCTGATAATCTGTTCCAGTTGCGTGCCAATGATGCCACACTCGGACGTATGGCAGTCGAATTTGCAGTCAGCGAATTAGATGCCGAAGATATTGGGCTCGTTGCTATCGATAGTCTCTATGCCAACGCCACTGCCGAAGCCGTCATGGAAGCTATCAACGACTTAGATGACGATACCGTAGAATTGACAGTCAACGAAACACACACCAGCAACGCCGATGCCATGAACGACATCGTAGCGACCATCACCGAAGAAAACCCGGATGCGATTATCATTGCCGATACGCTCAGCAATACACAAGCTCTGCTAGACGAACTTGCAGAAAACGAGTGGAATGGTGATGTGATCTATGCCTATGGTGATGATAACCTGCTGACCCTCAACGAAGACAATCTCGATGTATATGCTCTACGCCTATGGTCAGACATCCTTGATGACACCGCCAGCGAAGATTTCGTTGACCTGTACGAAACGACCTATGATGCCCGTCCCAGCCAGACCAGTGCGCTCTACTACGATGGTATCAATTTACTCATCGCAGGTTTGGCAGATGTGGGCAACAGCGCAGACGATTTGCAGACGTGGCTCACCAACACCGCTGACTACACAGGCGTACAGGGCATCTATGAAAATGCGAACGAATTTGGCGAACTCATCCGTATGGGGCTTGTTGTTCAACTCAATGACGGTGAATTGACCGAAGAGCAACGCTACACGATTGATGGGCTGAATAACACCGTTCAAGAGATGGATGCCAGCGACGAGTCAACAAATTAGCTGGCGTACATAGCAGAAAACGAAGGGTACTGGGCAAGCGTGTACTTCATGCTTGCCCACAGAATATCAGCGCGATTTAGGCTCCCCGTGGTAAAGAATAAATCATCAAAATCATGTCTTAAGAGAGCATTCGATAAAGCAAAACTTATGATTGTTGATGATGTTCTAATGGCACACCTACCCTATACATCCGTCAGTATTAGACGGCAAAGTGACTGATTCTTGTATCCCACACAACGCACGCTTTCCCACACAAGATATACGACAAAGTAGCATGAGCTCCCAGTTCGAAACTTTCCTAGATGTGCTTGGAACGAGTTTAAAGCATTTGTTTATAATAATCCGTTTTGTTGAGTAATTTTCTAGTCGTCTTTGAGCGCCTGAAAGTCGCACACATCAGCGAAGTTATAATAATTGCTAGATAATCTTCTGCAAAGCATATTATCATAAAATACAATAGATTAGAGCAATCTTCTTTTAAAGAATCGCATAATTTTTTGCCAATTGACTTACAAATCAATTTCAAGATGTTATTGGTAAATTAAGCGACAAACTATAAGCCCCCAACATGACAAATTACTTACTTGAGATGAGAAAAATGGGGATGTTAAAATCCTTAATGGTCTCTGTTTAACTATGATCATCATGACTACTATACGAGTTATTGTCTCTGAGGAAAAAATAGGATATTTGCTGATTTACATTTGTTAACAACATATAGCAAACGTAGAAATTGAAAAAGATACCGCTTCTCACCTCACAAGGTGATCCATAAGTGCCAAAAATTATGTCTTCTAAAGTCATCTGGATGTGCTGAAATATATGACTCTGAAACATTTTCATAAAACATCCTATGTAAAATATACGCTGATGGTTAGTCTAAAAAGCAACCATGGTACGCAACCCTGAGTCAATGACAAAAATAGTGCCAATAAATATGAACCTTGTATCTGAATGTCTTCAGGAATTATATAAACAACTTCTCTGTATCTTCACTCAAACAGAAGTCCGCATGGTAATAATTTCAGTACTAATAGCTTACCCTCCCCGCTCAACTCATCCTAACTTGGAAGACAGAAGCTAGCTGAGATTTGCGTATGGACGGCTACCAGTAGACGAGTTTGCTCACAACTCATTTGAACACTAGTTTGGATCACAATGCGTGGTTGCTGAAGGTAGATGTCAGGTATTTACGACTTCAGAAGCTATCTGACACTCACTGGACGCGACTGTGATGAGGCGTGACTAGTGTTATCGAGCGGGCAAAATGATACAGCGAACTTCTATTGAGCAAGACTGCATTACAAGAATACTGAATATCTCATAGGTATGTCTACAGAGGCTGTTAAAATGATACTTTCTATCGTGCAAGCATTAATTAAGCAACTTTATAGGATAAAGTTGTTTTACATCAATTTGTATGTTAATGGTGTCAAAGAAATTTTTATTGAACAAGAGATTATTACATTACTCCATGCATATCATTGCAATTGAGCTCGCTTGCCTGTAATTTGCTTTAAAAATGGTGTATCGAAAAAGTGATTATATTGAATTGAACCTTGTTGTAAATGAAGGCTGGAAGCGTCCCCCTACAAAATCTTGTATGAGATATGTAAACCGAGCAATTTGATCATATGATATTAGAGCCTGCTTGCTATACGTTATTCTGTGTAATAAAGTCTGGCTTTGAATGGTGATTTACGATAATTCGAGCACAGTGACTATCTATTTTGCACACAAACAAATCAATTATTATGCTAAATTTTTGAACTGAAAC
>JBCBKJ010000127.1:0-14233 GCA_038522085.1 Chloroflexota bacterium | reverse complement strand
TGATAACCAAAATAAAAATCCCTGAATTTGCACTCGTCGTCCTGATAGGCGCGTCCGGCAGTGGGAAATCAACCTTTGCACAGCAACACTTCTTGCCAACTGAGGTGCTATCGTCCGATACGATGCGTGGTTGGGTCAGCGATGACGAAAATAGTCAGTCCGCAACAGGCGATGCCTTTGATGTCTTGCATTATGTCGCGGGCAAACGCCTCAAAAATATGAAGCTCACTGTTGTCGATGCGACGAATGTGCAGGCAATGTCCCGCAAACCACTGGTGCAACTCGCACGCGAGTATCACTGTCTGCCGGTGGCAATTGTGCTGGATGTGCCAGAAAAAGTCGCTGTTGCCCGCAATGCCGAACGCCCGAATCGTAATTTTGGACGACGTGTGGTCGCGAAACATCGCCAAGACTTAAAACGCTCGCTGAAAAAACTCAAGCGCGAAGGCTTCCGCCGTGTGTTTCATCTCAAAGGCGTTGAGGAAATCGAAGCCATCACCATAGAACGCGAACCCCTATGGAATAATCGCACAGACGAACGCGGTCCCTTCGACATCATCGGGGATATACATGGATGCTTCGATGAGCTAGTGCTATTGCTACACGAACTCGGCTATCAAGTTGACGGCACACAGGTCACACCACCAGAGGGTCGCAAAGCTGTCTTCGTCGGAGACTTATGTGATCGCGGTAACAAAACGCCCGATGTGTATCGCCTCGTCATGGGCATGATCGCGGAGAATACGGCAATTTGTGTACCGGGCAATCACGATGTCAAACTCAAGAAAGCCCTTGAGGGGCGCAACGTCCAGCGCAAACACGGTCTAGCCGAATCAATGGAACAACTTCAGGCTGAAACCGAAGATTTTCGGGAGCAGGTGCGCGAATTTATCTACAGTCTTGTCAGTCATTATGTACTGGATGATGGCAATCTCGTCGTCGCACATGCGGGAATGCGTGAGGATTTGATGGGACGGGCATCCGGCAAAGTGCGTGAATTTGCACTCTATGGCGAAACGACAGGCGAAACCGATGAATTCGGCTTGCCTGTACGTCACAATTGGGCGGCAGATTATCGCGGACGCGCAACCGTTGTCTATGGACACACCCCCGTCCCCGAAGCCGAGTGGCTCAATGGCACAATCAACATTGATATAGGGTGCGTATTCGGGGGCAAGCTGACTGCCTTGCGCTATCCTGAAGAAGAGATTGTCTCTGTGGATGCGCTCCAGCAATACGCCGAACCCGCACGCCCTTTCTTGGATACCGACGACACCTTATCCACACAACATCAGCTTGATGATATGCTCGATATTCGAGATGTCATCGGCAAACGCATTGTGGATACGCGTCTGCGCCCAAATATCACTATTAGGGAGAATAACGCCACTGCCGCGCTGGAAGTGATGAGCCGTTTTGCGATTAATCCCAAGTGGTTAATTTATCTACCTCCTACTATGTCACCTGTAGAGACGAGTCCTATGAATGATTATCTCGAACATCCCGCCGAGGCATTTGATTACTACCGTCGCAACGGCATATCACAGGTCATCTGTGAAGAGAAACACATGGGGTCACGCGCTCTAGTCGTTGTGTGCAAAGATGAAGGCGTTGCTCAAAATCGTTTTGGTATCGTAGATGACGGCATCGGCATCGTTTACACGCGTACAGGACGCCGTTTCTTCGATGATACGACGCTGGAAACACAATTCATCGAGCGTGTGCGGGATGCTATCACAGGGGCAGGCTTGTGGGACGAACTGAATACAGAGTGGATGTTGCTAGATTGCGAGTTGATGCCGTGGTCAGCAAAAGCACAAGCACTACTCCGTGACCAATACGCCGCTGTGGGGTCAGCCGCCAAAGCCTCATTGAGTGTAGCCATTGACGTACTCACCCAAACAGCCACGAACAATCCCGATGCAACGGCGCTCTTGGAACGCTACCAAACCCGTCAGACACAGGTAGAGCAATACATTACAAGTTATCGCAATTATTGCTGGGAAGTCGATAGTTTGACGGACTTGAAGCTCGCGCCGTTTCATATTCTAGCAACAGAAGGCGCAGTCCATGTCGATAAGACTCATCAGTGGCACATGGACACCCTAGCAAAATTAGCCGATAGTGACGCTAACCTACTGATGGCAACACCTTACAAACTCATTGACACCACCGATGAATCCAGCGAGCAGATAGGCACAGATTGGTGGCACTCTATGACCGATGTCGGCGGAGAAGGCATGGTTGTCAAGCCAGTGGATTTTGTCGTGCGCGGACGCCGTGGCTTGCTCCAACCCGCGCTCAAAGTACGGGGACGGGAGTATCTGCGGATTATCTACGGTGCAGAATACACCCAACCAGAAAATATGACGCGCCTGAAAAAACGGAGTGTCAAGCACAAGCGCAGTATGGCAGTCCGTGAGTTTGCGCTGGGCGTAGAAGCACTCGAACGCTTTGTGCGGCACGAACCTCTACGACGGGTGCATGAATGTGTGTTCGGTGTGCTGGCATTGGAAAGCGAACCTGCTGACCCTCGTTTGTAAACGCCACATCTAGGCTAAATAAAAACACGCTTCTCTATTTGAGAAGCGTGTTTTTCATTTTAGCTACTAGTCGCAAACTATCAACCGCGTTTAGCGTTTTTTTCGCTTTCTGGTAGGGTGCTACCCTTCAATATAATGCCTAACAACTTGAGTTATAAGGAAATCTACGCCGACAAACGTACTTTCACCCGTTTCATGCAGAGTTACTCCCGCAAGATAGAACGTAGTCGCTTGACCTGTTCGGTATTTTATAGTGAATTACTATTTATACAAACCACTCATGCAGTCATTGTGTTTCGACTACGTAGTCATACGTATTTAGTAATTGCGTTTTGAATATTAATAAAAATATGTGGAGACTCTACATGATAATAAATTTCAGATATTGGAATTACAGAGAGGTTCGTGATGTCAAATCGTTCGATTATCATAAAACTATTGATAATTGTCTTGTTATTAACCGCTTGTAGTGCTGAGGCACCGTCTCAAAGCACACCAGAACCTATTGCTACAGTGCGGGTGCAATCAGACAGTGAAGATACTGTTAGAGTTGGGGTATTGGCTATTCGTAGTGCAGAGGCGGCAAATGCCCAGTATGGTGGTATTATTGCTTATTTGGAAGAAACCTTAGAACGTCCTTTTGTTCTTGTGCCTGTCACACAAGATTCACAATTTGAGCTTGTAGAAGCAGGTGAGCTTGATTTCACACTGAATAATCCCTTAGCGGCTGTTCAAATTCAGCGCCTTCACAACACAGAGTTTCTGGCAACGCTATCCCGCATTAACGGTGGCACTTTCTTCAGCGCATTAATTATTGTGCGAGCAGACAGCGACATTGAGGCACTAGAGGACTTACAGGATAAGCACGTCACATGTGTTGACCAAGTAACAGCAGCGGCTGGCTGTATTTTTCAGGTATTTCATCTACTAGAAAATGATATCGACCCCTATACCGATTTTGCAGAATTTAGTGAGACACCCTCACAAGACAATATTGTGCTGGGGGTGGTAAATGGCACGTTTGATGCTGGGTTCATCCGTACGGGTCAACTGGAACGTATGCTAGCAGAAGGCACATTGTTATCGCTAGATGACATCCGCATTCTTGACCAAGCAGACGATGACTTCTTTTTTCCACACACCACAGCTTTGTATCCTGAATGGCCTTTTGCGGCACTAGAAAACACAGACCCAACATTGGTTGGTGCGGTGCGTGATGCACTCTTGGCAATGCCAGAAGATCATCCAGCATTTGAAGGTATCGGTGCAAACGGGTTTGTGGCAGATGTGGATTATTCGCAACTAGACAATCTAGTAGAAACACTACAGCTCGTCAGTTGGGACGCAGGGAACTAGGTGAAGAAGGGGTAGGATTATGAAAGACTCAGTGAAGTTCAGAGATAGCATCGCAATACGGTATTTTGTTGCCATCTTCAGCGTTCTTATCGTGGGACAACTCGTCTTCTCGGTTGTTGTTCTCTATACCAATTTTACACAGCAAAGAGCTGATCTTTATGCGCGTGCTGAGGCGCATGTTAACTTTCTGAGTGAGGTTATGCCGGATAATATTCTGGCTAACAACTTCTACCCTCTCGAAACGCTGATGCAACAAACAGCCGCCGAAGCCGATTTTGTTTATAGCGTCGCTACTCATGTTGATGGCAGGTTGATTACAAATTATCTCAATGGGACTGACCCACTGATTCAAGAAGCTGTCGCAGAAGCCAGCGAGCCAAACACACTCGCCCGTATTGCGTACATCGCTGACCAACCAAACATCATAGAAGTACAAAGTTCGATCATTGCGGATGATGTACTTCTTGGAGATGTTCGCTTGGGTTATTCAACAGACAATTTGAATGTACGTTTGCGCAATAACATTATCACAACCCTGTTATGGTCAAGTCTCCTGTCATTGGCACTTGCAGTCGTCACTATCGTTTTATTTAATCTTCAAATAAGAACACCCTTGCGTAACTTGGGGATTCTGACAACACAGTTTGCCAATGGCAACTTGGAGATGCGCTCACCAGCGAAGGGAAATACAGAAATTAGCCAACTTCAGCATGCCTTCAATGAAATGGCGGAGCAAATCCAAGAGAACATCAAAGAGATGACGAAGCTCACACAGGTTGCTAGCCGCACAAAGAATGCGGTTATCATTGCTGACCCACGCGGGTATGTTGAGTGGGTGAACCAAGCATTTGAAGACATCACAGGCTACACCTTAGAGGACGTACAAGGAAAAACACCTGGTTCACTGTTACAAGGTGAAAATACTGATCCAGCCACGGTTGCATATATGCGCGACCATCTCCGGCGTGGGCAAGGCTTCAATGTTGAAGTTATCAATTATCACAAGTCAGGGCAAGAATATTGGATTGCCGTTGAGGTACGCCCTGTTCATAACGACGCGGGTGAACTGACGAATTTCATAGCTATCAAGACAGACATCACAGAACGCAAGGCATCACAGCAAGCATTGCAACAATCACGCGATGAGCTAGCAGCGTATGCTAAAGAACTCGAACGCAGTAACCGTGAGTTACAAGATTTTGCTTATGTATCATCACATGATTTACAAGAGCCACTACGAAAGATACAGGCGTTTGGTAGTCGCATAGAGTCTCGTTATGCAGATGTCCTTGATGAGCGAGGTATTGATTACATTCAACGGGTTCAGAACGCGGCGAGCAGGATGCAAATCCTCATTAATGACTTGTTGCAATTTTCGCGTGTGACGACTAAAGCTAAAGCCTTCCGTGAGGTCAATCTCAATACGACACTCAACGGCGTATTATCTGACTTAGAAATCCGCATGAAAGAGACGCGGGCAAAGGTGAACTCGCCTACCCTACCAACGATTGATGCTGAACCTCATCATATGCGTCAACTGATGCAGAATATTATCAGCAACGCTATCAAGTTTCATCATCCAGACCGTTCGCCAGAAGTGACGATTTGCTCGGAGACTGTAGACGGTGAGCAAGGTCATGATTACGTCAAAATCGAAATCAGCGACAACGGAATTGGTTTCAATCAGAAATATGCCGATAAGATTTTCACGGTGTTCCAACGGTTGCACGCAAAAAATGAGTACGAAGGCACAGGAATTGGCTTAGCGGTATGCCGCCGTATTGTTGAGCATCATAATGGCGAGATTACTGTTTCTAGCACCGAGGGTGTCGGCACGACGTTTACGATTACATTACCTGTAAAGCAAGTTATCAAACGCGCAACTACGTAGCTGTACGTATTCTTCGCAAGATACTTTGACATTGATTTACATCGACAGTGCAAAGCTATACAGTATTACTAACATACGCTATTCGTAAGAAATAACAAACGAGAAATGGCATCAGATGATAGGTATTGAGCAATACACCGACAAACTGCTGAAAAATCGACCCTACTTTCGCGTGTCAGGTCAATTGCTGGCAGGCTTATCGACTGTATTGCTATTGACGATTATCGCTCTGGTTGTGCTGATGCTGAATCAAACGCAGTCGCTACAACACAATGTTCGTATCACAGAGCGTATGGTCAACACTGACATTCATGCCCTTGACCAAGTGCAACAAGAGCTATTGAGATTACACATTGCACTGATAAATGATAGTGATAATACGCTCATTGATGCTCAACGTGACCTTGTAACTGAACGTGTTGATAGTGTGGTGGATGCGTATGATGAATCGATTCTGGATTCAGAGGTCATCAACCGTATAGATATGCTGGTCGATGAGTGGGAAACGGATATTGAACTATTTATTCAGGATTTTCTGGATGCAGATGGGGATAGTGTTTCCCGAGACGAACTGATAACGATGATTACCGATATGGAAGTTGGCATCACCACGTTAGTTGCTGATGTTGAAGATAATCGTATAACACAAGGTACAGTGGCGAATGATGCGGCAACCAACGTCGTGCGTAATGCCCAGTTTACCCTGCTGGGTTTAGCTTTCATAACGATTGGGTATATTTCGTTCATGATTATTGCCATGCTCAGTTATTTGCGCTTTGATAGACAACGTGAACAGGCTAATCTTCAACTTCAGCTACAAGAAGACCGTCTACGGTCATTACTGAAAGTAGCAACGCAAGCAAACATTCTCAGCGAGCAATTTGATGAGGTTGTAGAACAGGGAACCAAATCGCTAGGCATGCAAGTGGGCATCATCAGCCGTGTGATTGCGGATGGTTATATCATTTTACATGCTTATGCACCCGAACATGCTATTGCAGATGGGATGAGTTGTGATTTAGATGCAACCCTGTGCAAGCGCACCATTGAATCGGCATCTATTTTAGCTGTGCCGGATATTTCATCCATTATGGATATAACAAGTCCCTGTTTTGACGCACTGATGCCAAAAAGTTATATCGGGACGCCTCTCACTGTGGATGGTCGCTTGTACGGTACGCTAAGTTTCGTCAGTGAAGAGCAACGTGATACTGGCTTCAGTGAAAGTGACCAAGATTTTGTACAGATAATGGCAGAATGGATTGCCATCTCTCTGGAGAGACAGCAAAACCGTGATGAGTTAGCTACCTATGCTAGCAACCTTGAAAAGAGCAACGTGGAATTAGAACAATTTGCGTATGCGGCATCGCATGATCTACAAGAGCCTCTACGCAAAATTCAGACCTTTGGCAGTCGCTTGGAATCTAAATACGGCGATAAGCTAGAGGGGCGCGGATTAGAGTATCTAACACGGATGCAGAGTGCGGCGGGACGGATGCAAGCTCTGATACAGGATTTACTGTCACTTTCACGGGTCACAACGCAAGCACAACCACTCGAAAAGATTGATTTGAATGATGTCATTGATGAGGTATTGGTTGATATTGAGGTACAGGTCAGCAAGGCAAATGCCGAGATATGTGTGAGTGAGTTGCCAATCATTGAGGCGGATAAAACGCAGATGCGCCAGCTCTTTCAAAATCTTATTACGAATGCAATAAAGTTTGCTCGTGAAGACATTCCACCAAGCGTCGTCATTGAAAGCCAATTACATACCAGCACTGCTATTTTAGAAGTCGAAATCAGTGTGTCTGATAATGGTATTGGATTTGAGCCACGCTATGCCGAGCGCATTTTCAGTGTTTTCCAACGCTTACATGGGCGTGGTGAATATGAAGGGACAGGCGTGGGACTTGCCCTTTGTCGCAAGATTGTCGAACGGCATAACGGTACTATCATCGCTCGCGGAAAACCCAACGAGGGAGCAACATTTGTGATTACGCTCCCTGTAGATAACGTAAATGTTTAGGAGAGAGAAACTATGTCAAACAGCGACCCTATTATCATCTTGATGGCAGATGACGACCCAGAAGATCGTTTATTAGCTGAGGATGCGCTTGAAGAAGCCCATTTGAGTAACGAATTACACTTTGTTGTCGATGGTGAAGATTTGATGGATTACTTGTGCCGTAAGGGACGGCATGAACACCTCAAAGAACGTCCTTTACCTGGTTTGATTCTGCTAGATTTGAACATGCCTAAAAAAGATGGGCGTGAGGCATTGGCAGAAATCAAGGCACATCCGAAGTTCAAAAGCATCCCTATTGTTGTGCTGACCACCTCCCAAGCAGAAGCGGACATTGTGCGTACCTATAACTTGGGTGTGAATTCGTTCATTTCTAAACCTGTCACATTTGAGGGCTTGGTAGCTGTGATGAAATCATTGAGCAATTACTGGTTCAATATCGTGTCGTTACCACCGGAGACTTGTGCTGATGGCGAAGATTGCTAACGAGATTCGAGTACTCCTTGTCGATGACGACGAAGATGATTTCCTCATCACAGAGGAGTACTTAGAAGAAAGCCCTGATACACGGTTTCATCTTGATTGGACAGAAAATTATGATGAGGCTTTGCAGGCAATTATCAGCGAAGCATACGATGTGTATCTAATTGATCTACACCTTGGGCAATGGAACGGCTTTGACCTCATCAGAAATGGTCTGGAAGCGGGGTGCAAAAAGCCACTCATTTTGCTGACAGGTGCAGGTGAGCGCGAGATTGACCAACAGGCGATGCAATTGGGCGCGGCTGATTACCTTGTCAAAGGGCAGTTCAACGCACAGATGTTGGAGCGTGCGATACGGTATGCAATACGCCACGCACAAACCTTACTCGAATTACGACGCAGTGAGGAACGTGCGCGGGAAGTGTTAGAAAGCCAAACCGAACTCATTTGTCGCTTTCAGGTAGATACCACGCTGACATTTGTGAATACAGCGTATGCTCATTACTTTGGCAAGTCACCTCAAGAACTCATCGGGAGAAAGTGGCTGACGCTCATCCCAGAAGACCTACATGCGGGTGTGTTGATACATGTGCGGGGGATTGCATCAGGCAATGATTCCGTGACGTATGAACACGAAGCGATTGCGCAGGATGGAGAAGTTCGCTGGCAACAGTGGACAGATAAGCCCATTTTTGATGTGGAAGGCAACCTCATTGAATTGCAGTCAGTTGGTATAGACATCACGGAACGCAAAGAGGCGGAGCTTACCTTGCGCCAAGCCCTTGAGAAAGAACGGGAATTAGGTGAACTAAAGTCACGATTTGTATCTATGGCATCGCACGAGTTCCGCACACCCCTAACGACGATTCTATCGACAGCAAGTTTTCTGGAGATGGCAGAGTCACAAATATCTAGTAGTAAGCGCGTTGCACGTTTACAAAAGATACAGACCGCTGCGAACGAAATGACTGAATTGCTCAACGATGTATTGTTGTTCGGCAAGGCAGAGGCAAACCGCTTGGAATATCATCCGAAACCCCTTGATATTGTCGCCTTCACATCTGAAATCATTGAAGATATTCGAGCAGTATCTGGAAAAGCTCATCGGTTTAATTACATCAACAATATGACAAACCCAGTCGTCACACTCGATGATAAGTTGATGCGCCAAGTCATCACGAATCTCGTTTCAAATGCTGTGAAATACTCGCCGGCAGGTAGTGACATTCGATTTGAGTTGTATTGTGAGCGAGATGTATTGAACATCATTGTCTGTGACCAAGGCATTGGGATTCCTGCAAAAGACCAGATACATCTATTTGAGCCATTTCACCGTGCAAAAAATGTGCGCGATATTTCCGGCACTGGACTCGGACTTGCTATCACAAAAAAAGCAGTCGAGTTACACGGTGGTGAGATTACTTTCGAGAGTAAAGCTAACCAAGGCACCTGTTTTCAGGTGCAGATTCCACAATCATAGTGGGAGGAAAAATCATGACCAAAATTCTAGTTATCGAAGATTCAGCGGATATACGAGACGTCATCATTGATACGTTGGAATTTGCAGATTACGAAGTAAAGGCAGCTATCAACGGGAAGCAAGGAGTGGCGTTCGCACATGATTTCATGCCAGAACTCATCTTATGTGATGTGATGATGCCAGAGTTGGATGGTTACGGTGTTTTGCTAGAACTGAGCCAAGATGCCTTTTTAGGGCGGGTACCTTTTATCTTTCTGACGGCAAAAGCGACTAAGGAAGATATGCGGCGCGGTATGGCGTTGGGTGCTGATGATTACTTGACAAAGCCTTTTACATCACAGGAATTACTTGCAGCAGTGCAATCACGCCTAGAGCGTCATAAACAGCTACAAAAGTACAATACAGAGCAGATGGAATTTATCCGTCAGTATATCAATTTGACCCTGCCACATGAGTTACGCACGCCTCTTTCTGGCATTATGGGTTATATGTACATGCTTGAGGATGGCTTCGAGGATATGGATGCGGATACGATTCGCAATATGTTGGGGGCTATCAAACGGGCATCAACACGGCTGAGTGCGCTGATTGAAAATTATATCGCTTTTGGTCAAGTACAGTTGATGTCGAACGACCCCGAGTTGATTCATAAAATTCGGCAGTTTAGCAATCTCAAAGACTTCGATTCATTGGTATACCAAACGACAGAAGCGGTTGCTTACAAGTACGAACGCATGAACGATGTGGTGCTGGATATGGAACGTGGCGATGTTCACATTTATTTCGACCATGCAAAGAAGTTGATTGATGAACTGGTTGACAATGCGTTCAAATTCTCTAAAGCTGGGACGCCTATTCATGTCACTGGCAAGCATCACCAAGATTGCTATGTGCTGATGATTGAAGATAGAGGACGTGGGATGACGACGGAACAAATCAGCCAAATTGGGGTAAATCAGCAATTTGAGCGCGAACAGTATGAGCAACAAGGCGCAGGGCTAGGTTTAGCCATCAGCGAGAAGATCATGTCCATCTATCAGGGTGAACTACGTGTGGAGAGCGAACCACAGGTAGGGACAACAGTGAGCCTGATATTCCAACTCGCGTGAGTCATCATGCGATAGCCTGGTACAAGACAGATATTTCTTACGCGAGCCTCTTGAAAAAAGAGGCTTTTTTCTATGAAGGACTACGTAGATCTACGTATGGTAGATTAAGTACCTATGCGTATATTAAGGTGCGTTAATGTAGCGTAATATATTAGCGCATTACCAGCGAATGTATCGCAACCTGTCTAGCTTAGTATGTGTACAGCCGAGGATGATATGGCAATAGACATCAACCTTTTGTGGATCATGATTTGTGCCTTTCTTGTTTTTATCATGCAAGCAGGTTTCCTTGCACTAGAGACAGGGATGACCCGTAGCAAGAACAATATTGATGTGGCTATGAAGAACATCGCTGATTTCACCATGTCTTCGGTGACATTTTGGATGATTGGCTTCCCTATCATGTTTGGTCTGTCTTATTTTGGGCGTATGACGTTTTTCCCTGATTTTACGAACGATTCTGCGCTACTGACGCTGTTTATCTTTCAGGTAATGTTTTGTGGTACGACAGTTACTATCTTATCTGGTGCCATTGCGGAGCGTACACGCTTTGATGTTTACCTGATTATCACTATCTTGATTTCTAGCCTTGTGTATCCGGTGTTTGGACAGTGGGTCTGGGCGCAAACAGCAGAGGGTGTTAATGCAGGCTGGTTAGCTCAATTAGGCTTCTATGATTTTGCTGGCGGGACGGTTGTGCATAGTGTGGGTGGTTGGGCGGCTTTAGCTATGGTGATGCTTGTGGGTGCGCGGACAGGGCGCTTCGATGAAGATGGTAATGCTGTCGAGATTCCACGCTCTAACTTACCGCTTGTTATTCTGGGTGTCTTAATTCTATGGTTCGGTTAGTTTGGGTTCAATGGTGGCAGTCTACTAGCATTCAATGAAGCTGTGCTACTGATTATCTTCAATACATTGATGGGCGGTAGCATCGGTGGTGTCACGGGTTACTTTCTGGGTATCTTGCTAGGTCGCAGAGGTGATATTGAACTGATTCTGAATGGTACGCTTGCCGGACTGGTAGCTATCACGGCTGGGGCAAATGTCATCAATGGTCTAGGGATGGTGGTGACCGCTATCGTGGGTGTTCTCGTTTACGTCACAGTCTCAGAATTGCTAATTCGTTTTAAGATTGATGATGTCGTAAATGCAATTCCTGTCCATTTGGGCGCAGGTATATGGGGAACGCTAGCGATTGGCATTTTCGGGAATATCGACCTGATTGGCACGGGTTTGTCACGCCTAGATCAGATTGCTGTGCAACTATTGGGGATTGCTGTCTGTGCTGTTTGGACATTCTCGACTGTGTATGGCTTCATGTGGGTCTTGAACACGGTACGTTCGTTACGTGTATCGGAAGAAGACGAAAATATTGGTCTGAATATCTCTGAGCATCGCGCTCGTACTGACCTCGTTGATTTGTTGGATGTTATGCAACACCAAGCCGTCAATCGTGATTTCAATGTGCGGGCAAATGTTGAACCGTTCACCCAACTTGGACGTGTCGCTAACTACTACAACCTCGTTATTGATTCGTTGGAAGATGCTCAACAAGCATTAGTACTCACGAATGAAGACCTCGAATACAAAGTAGAAGAAGTTGAGCGTGCCAACAAGAAAATTTCGATGGCAAACGAACAAATCAAGAGTTTTGCCAATATTTTGTCACACGATTTGCGTACCCCTATCACGAGTGTGCAAGCCTTGATTGATGAAGTGCGTTATGAGCTTGAAGAGATTCAAACAGTCATCGAAGCCAGTACCAATGCCACTCCCAACACACGCGAAGCTGTCAACGAATTTATCCCTGAAACACTGGCAATGATTGATTCCGCGATTGGTCAGATGGATTTGCTGACGAGACAAATTTTGACCGTCGCAAAAGATGAGGCACGCACCTATACGCCTGTCGAGATACACATGCAAGAGCGCATGCAGGCGATGGTTAATGCACAAGCGGGTGTTTTACACGAAAAAGGTGTTGAAGTGACGATTGATCCCTTACCCGATGTATACGCTGACGAAGTAATGGTACAGCAAGTATTTACCAACTTGATTTCTAATGCCATCAAGTATCTTGACCCTGAGCGTCCAGGACAAATCGTTATTTCTGGATACGACAAGCCGAATGAAACGATTTTCACTGTCCAAGATAATGGGTTGGGTATTCCTGATTCACAAGCAGAGCGTGTATTCCAACTTTTCCGGCGCGTTGGCAAGCACGCCAATATTGAAGGCAACGGGTTTGGTCTGTTTTACATCCGCAATATGGTTCAGCGCATTGATGGCGACATCTGGTTTGAATCTAAAGAAGGTATTGGCACACGTTTTTATGTGTCTTTACCGAAGACATCTGAACGTGTTTTATCACCAATGTAAGTCAATTATTGAGAGATGCAAAGGTAATTATGATGAGTAAGAAGTTGATTGTAATTGAAGATGATGTGGCAAGTGCGATGCTCTTGAAACGCTATTTACGACGTGCGAATTGGGCGCCCGATGTTATCACATTCGAGTATGGGTCGGATGCTTCTGCCTATTTCGTAGACGAAGCAGATAGCAACGCTGTCGTATTGCTTGATTTGAATTTGCCAGATATGCACGGCATAGATGTCCTAAAAATCATTCGCCAACAGTTTCCAAGGATGCACGTCGTTGTTTTGACAACATCGAATCTAGACCATGAGCGCAATGCTTGTCTTGAGTTGGGCGTGGATTACTTTTTGGAGAAACCATTTAGTTTTGAACGCTTGATAGCGTTGATGGAAGACCTAGATGTGAGTTTCCCATCAGCTCGTGCATCGTAGCCATATATCGTGTATTTATCTGCTTATTAGACAGCCAACCGTCACTGGGCGCTGGCTGTTTTATTTTGTCACTTCGTTTGCCATTCATAAGTAGTTCTACGTATGTCACGTTACGTATACATTGTTATTCTTCGTAATCTTCTTCTGGGATAAGATGAATACAATACACACATATGAGGTAAGTAAAATGAGTACAAAACTGATTGTTGTCGAAGATGATGCAGCCAGCGTAATGTTGTTGAAGCGTTACTTGAAACGGGCAGATTGGCATCCTGAAGTGATTCATTTTGAGTACGGAGCAGATGCTATTGATTACTTCCAGAACACGAATGATAGCGATGCGGTTCTCTTGCTGGATTTGAATCTGCCTGATTTACATGGCACTGATATTCTAAAAACTATTCGTATGCAAGATGCTCTCGACAGTATGTCTGTTGTAGTTTTAACGACCTCCAACCTTGAACATGAGCGAGCAACCTGTGAAGACCTTGGCATCGACCATTTTCTCGAAAAACCATTTAGCTTGAAGGCACTTGTT
>JBCBKJ010000126.1:0-14433 GCA_038522085.1 Chloroflexota bacterium | reverse complement strand
ACTTGAAACTTAGCTGATTTGTCCCCTTTTGTTTATACTATCTTTGTCAAAATTGTCCCTCCGCGAGGTTTTGAACCGACGTGCGACAGCAAGCAGACAAAACGATACGAAAACGATATTTGCAAACATACTCTCAGCACTCATAGCTGAGAACTCAGACCTTTTTTACAGGATAAGTGTTTAAATGACGGTTGGGTGCTACAATAGGCACATGATTGACCACATAAGACAATGACGGAGCAGACACCTGATGGCAAGATGGGACTCCTTTGTGCAATTTCTGCAAGAAGCCGACCAACTGAGTAATGATGTCAGCCGGCAACAATTGGTCGAACAACTACTGAGCGAACGTCCGCGCTGGCCTTGGATAGAAGGCAACCTCGCTACTTTTATCCACCTTGCCGAGAATGCGGAAAATGTGGCGCTCAATCTCGATATTATCGAACGTGACCCGCCGTTTGAAATCATGGGAAACCTCGAAGGCACTGACCTCTGGTATGTACAACGCGAATTTGAAATGGACGACTTGCTCGACTATATGATTGTCTTCAATGACCCGATGACCCCGCTACGCAATGACCCCAATCTGCCACAGCGCATCGCTAATTGGCAACCGGATGATTTCAATCAACAAGTCGTCAGCAATGGCGCTCTGCGCGTCAGCGTGTTGAGCATGCCACATGCACGCCCTTTCCCTGATTGGAATCGCTTGTTGCGGGTAGAGCATGGCATGATTCGTGAGCATGATTTCACCAGCATTCAAATGGGCTTCACTGACCGTCGCTTATGGATTTATACGCCACCAGGTTACGAAGATGACCCTGACCGTGAATATCCGCTCATGCTCTTACTCGATGGGCAATGGATGGTTGGACCCTTGCAAGTACCTGCGATAGCCGACGCGCTCATCAAGCATAATCGTATGCAACCTGTCATCATCGCCATGCAAGAGAGTGGTGGGGCAGGCGCACGCCAGCGCGATTATGTCAGCAACGATAAGCATTATGCCTCGGTTATGACTGAACTCGTGCCATTGCTACAAACAGAATACCGCATTGATTCTACCAATCTCGGTATCGGTGGCGCAGGCGTGGGCGCAATCGCGGCTGCCCACACAGCCCTCAAAAATTCGGCTGTCTTTAGCCACCTGATTATGCTCTCGCCACCTTTAGGCAAAGGGCAAATGCAGAAACAATTGCTCGAATATGCAGACCGTTTCGAGAATGCTCGTGTGCTACCAGAGCGCATTTTCCAATCTGTCGGACGCTACGAACAGCAATTACGTTTCTACAAACCAGGCTTGGCACTCGCGGGTATCTTACAAAGACGACAAGCCAACAGAGGCGACATCGAACACAAATTTGTTGAAATTGGTAGTGGGCATGGTCTAGCGGCATTCCGTAGTGTGATCCCAGAAGCTCTCTCGCATATCTTCCCAGGCGATGCCTTTTATGGGTAAGCAATTGCGGATGATTGCGTGATGGATATTAAGCAGTTTCAAGCGGATGTTAAGCAACTCAGTGACCAGCTTGATAGCAAATCACCAGAGCGTCGCGTGCTGTATTTGCTGTCTGAATTAGGTGAAGTTGCCGACGATATGCTGGACTTGCTCAATGCACCAATAAACATCTCCGACAGTGAACGCGAGGCAATGAAGCGTCAGCTAGGTATGGAAATATACGATGTTATTTGGAACACCGTTGACCTTGCTAACATGCTCGACATTGATTTAGAAACTGCCTTTGCTGAAAAAGAAGCCATCAATGCGAAGCGCAAATGGTCAAGAAGTGGCTATTTGAGTGAACAAACAGATGATGATGAATGAGTGAGCAGAAAAAACACGAGAATATACAATGTATGTTCTCGTGTTTTCTATAGTCGTCTATTCTTCGGGTCTAGTGAGGCGTCGCCAACTGACCGCAAACACCACACCAGAAACCCCTAACCAGACCAGCGTCAAGCCGATAGCATCCAGCGTTTGTAACCACGGTGGGCTGATATTTGGGTTACGGTTATACCCGCCAGCCAAGATGATAATCACCTGCAACAGATTGAATATCATCCCTGCCAAACCAGCAATGCCTGTGATTACCCAGACACGCCGTCGATTATCAACGTTCATCGTCGTCTCTCCTTGATATTTGCCTGTTAGAAGTCCCTCTCCCAAACGCTGGCAAGCTCACTGGGTGAGGGCTTAGTTCGCTGGTGCAATCCAATAGGTGTCACCTTCGCCTTGTGCTGTCCAACCGAGCAAATTCCCATACTGAACAGGGAACCAGCGACGGTTATCACTGCCACACAGACTATTTCCAAGCACTCTGAACGTGCTACCAGCCGGAATCTGTCCGATGACATTTGTGCCGTTGCCATCAGGGGCATCGCGCAACACATTTGGGTCGCTTGGTAAGACAACGCCCGTGTCACCTGCTTCTAAACGTACTTCCAGCGTACAGGTATTCACCAGTGGCGAACCAGCCAGTGGCAGAATCCACAGGTCGCCATCGGCACTTGCTTCGGCAGTCCAGCCAATTAAGCCACCTTCTGTTTGAGCTTGCCACCAACGCAGACCATTCGCACAAACAGGACCATCCGCAATCGTGAAGAATGACCCTGCTGGTAAGACACCCAAGTATGTACCAGTGATACTTGCTGTCGCCCGTACATTATTCGGCAAACCCGCGTTAATCGTCGCAAAATCACCAATGCTGATTCTATCCGGCGCGTTACAAGCCGTGTTGCTATTGTTATCAGGATTTGGCACGCTTGGCGTCGGGAGAATATCGCCTGATTCCACATTCGTCACCCAGCGCATCGGTGTCCATACAACGCTATAGGGGTCATTGAAGCGCATAATTTCAGGATTTGGATTAAAGATGATGCCACCATCCGCTGTGCCATCTACCCGTCGGAAATCAACCGCGCCTAAGCCATTTGTGACGACATAATTACCATCCGGCGAAATCGCAGGAGGCGTTGATAGTCGCCACGCGCTCGTGTTGAATGTCGTGACAGTGCCGTTACTGTGTTCAACTTGCCACGCAATATTTGAGCCACCATCACTGGTCGCAGGGGTATGCGTGGGTGTTAATACTGTACCGTTACCATTGCTTGCGATAAGGCTTGGCGCATCTGCCAGTTCAAACTGATTGCCATTCGCAGGGTCAATCACGCGCCAAGACCCATCACTGAACAAGACTGCAATCATCGCCTGCCCATTGTGTTCGACCCATACATGCTCTTGTGGGACAATCCTTGGGCTATCGAGTTGTGTCGATTCTGCAAAATCTACCGCCGAGAGTAAAAATTGGCTGATGCTATTGTTATTCGGGTTGTATAGTTCAATGATATTCAGAAATTGACCGGACTCTGAGAACGTCCCATAATGACGTGTGATACCCGCCGCACCCCATTTAACTTCGTGAACGTAAATGCCCCCATCTTGAAAACCAAGATTCAGCCCATCAGCGACGACCTGCGTTGTGCCGTTGCTGACTGTGTAAATGACCAACCGTGCGCCGAGTGATTGACTGTATTCAACCCATGCCAACTGACTGCTATCTGGCGACCATGCCGGAATCCCACGTCGTAACGGAAAATTGTTGCCTTGATTGACAATCCGCGAGAAATCTTCGTCCGCCGTTTCCATCATCCAGATATTGGTCGGAGGCGAGCCGATTAAGATATAACTATTAGCAGGGTCTTCTGCCAATTCGACAGCTTCGCTGGCAACGGATAGATAAACTAGCCGTGACCCATCCGGCGATAAGATAGGACCGCCGTTATAGCCCCATTCGCTCAATTGCGTCACCTGCGTATCACTGAGCGTTGTGCGCCACAGGTCGCCTTGACTACCGAAGTAGAGTGGGGCAGTCTCATCTTGTGCGGATGCTGGTAGTCCCCCAACCAGCAATAAACCTGTTGCGATAATCAGTGCCACAAATGCAGATAGTCTGTGTTTGAGCATAGGTGCTGAATGTCCCTTTATCTAATATGTGTGCGAGTGCTATTCACTATACAAAAAATACGACAACTTGTGTCGCATTTTTATAGTATTTTGCACTGTTATGAAGTTTTGATGATACTTTGTGAGCCTACCTGACGCTTACTATACGAGTTCCCCACGCGCGACCAATTGCACACGCCCACCAACGCGAATATCGAACTGACCATCGTCTTCGCTGGCGCGTAAATACAACAGCGACGGACGCTGAATTTCATAGCCTTGCTCCACGCGAATGTCTATTGATGTGCCACCATAGTAGCGATGCTTCACCAGGTACGCCGCAAAATTTCCATTTGCAGAACCTGTCGCAGGGTCTTCTGGTATGCCATGCAGATGCACAAAGCACCGTGCATGAATATCATTATCAGCGTCTTCTGCATGCGGACAAAATACAAACAGCGCATCCGCACCGAGTATCGTGTCTTTCTCTGCGAGTAATTTCTGTAACCGCTTCACTTTCACTTTGGCGCGTTTGACTGCCTTAATGGTCTTGAGTGGTACCATGATAAATGGCAAGCCCGTACTCACTTCTTGTATCGGAAAATCTTTGTCGATTTCGTCTGGTAGCAAGCTGAGAATCTTTGCCATCTTTTTGGGTTTAAAGACCGTGCCAAATTGCGGTTGCTTCTGCGTCATCCATAAGACGCCATCCTCTGCAAATTCAACTGGAATCTGCCCAACCCCTTCGTTGAGGACGATTTCTTCAAGTGGTTCACCAATGATTTCTTCGCGCACGACATAAGCCGTCCCTAGTGTCGGATGCCCCGCAAATTGTAACTCCGAAGCAGGTGTGAAAATGCGCGTGTTATAACCGCCATCTTCTGGTAAATCGCTGGTGATAAATGTCGTTTCGCTATAATTCATCTCGCGGGTGAGGGCGTGCATTTCCTGTGTCGTCGGATTCCCGCGTATCACGGCTAGTTGATTGCCTGCGTATTTGTCTTCTGCAAAGACATCTAATATATAAAATTTCATAGCTATAATCTCATTTCGTTGTATGAAGCTCACTCGTCGCTTGTACCCGCGAGGTTCGCTAATGTATCAAAAGGCGTATATGTGCCTGTCACTGTGCCATCACTCGTCACACGCAATAAATTCGTATGACTCCACTCTTCCGGTACACCATTCAGTGCAAATGGCGCGACAGCTATCACCTGTGCATCGTCATTCCACGCTATAAACGTTGTATCCTCACCACCATTGAATGCCAGTTGATAATACTCAGCTACTTGCTCAGGTGAAGGATAATCCGGCGCACTATCCGCGCTCGTTGGGTCAACGGGGTCGCTGTGTCGCCAGCCTGTTTCGGTCAACATCACCGACCAATCCGCCACATTATAGCCTAATTGTTCCAGTTTCCAGCGTTCCCACATATAGCCGTTGATACCGCGATTGTAGATGCCTTCTGGTAGCGCAACTGTTGTATCGCTTGCCCCATTCATAAAATCGAATCCATACACTTGCTCGTTAGGGTGCGCCCTTATATTCAGTGCATACGGATGGCTGTTCCAAATATCAAAGCGTGCGAATACATTGGGCTGTGCCGCTTCCATCGCATCCATATAGCTGTTGGCGTCTATCAGTTGTACAGGGCTATCTGGGAAAACTTCGCCGTTTGTATTGGGCAAGTTTAGGTCAAACGCCCCGTTGAGAATCACGATGCCCTCGACCTCACGCCGTAGTACATTGCTCACATCGACTACGAAATTCGCATACGCGGCTGGGTCAGGCACGCCACCCCATTCATGCCCATTATTCGTTTCATTGAGCAAAATGACGTGTTTACTATCGCTATGCCATTCAAGGCTGTTGATGAAGGTCGCGTAATTTTCACCCCATTGTGCATAACTGCCGTCCGCATCTGGTTCAGGTGCAAGCCACCAACCGTTTTCATTGTCAAAGGTGGTCGCAAGACGCAGTACAGGCGTTAAGCTATGTTCATTTGCTAAGTCCATAAATACCTGCCAGCGCGTTGGGTCAAGGTCGTTACTGCGCACTAATTGCACTGCAATGCCATTCTCGCTAGCAATGTCTCCGGCATATGCCATATGCTCTGCCCATAACGAGGTATCCCACTGATTGCGCCCATCATCTAATAATAGATGCACACCCATTTTACCAATTGCGTTGGCTTGTATATCTTGCGAGGAAAACCACGCTTGCACGCTCATCCCGATGAATACGACCAGCAAACCACCCAAAATCACCCACGCCCCAAATCGTTGATAGGCTTGGATTTCTTCTATCGTGATTTCATCTTCTATAGGGATGGGAGTATCGTTTGATGGTGTATCAGACATATTCATTCGCTCTCTAGGCATAGATACAATCAATGTTATTTATGATAGCACAGCTACACGCACTCATCTGGTATTCATGCCCTGCAATTTATGACTCATTTAGCTTACATCTGGTGCTAAGGAAGCATGTATTTCTGGTTCATTGTATCGCGCAATACTCAATGTAACGTCCAATAATACAGGGAGATTACATTTTATGTTTCGTTTAGCACTCGCGTTTTTAGTCATCGCACTGTTGGCTGCCTTGTTCGGCTTTGGTGGACTTGCAGGCATTGCCGCACAAGGGGCAGAACTATTCTTCATCATCGGTCTGGTGGTGTTGGTACTCAGTCTGGTCTTTGGGCGTCGCTGGCTAACATAAGACCCTAGTGCTTTACCCGGAAGAGCGTCTCACTGGGAAGGGAGATGCTCTTTTTTTATTTAATATGATAATGTCATTTTGTGTGCGTATATAAAATGCTAACGTTCAGACCCATCTTTGCTCATGTACCGCCTACAATTGTCTTACAAACGGATGTAATGCTATATGTAAGGCTTAATATAGATATAGGAGCAAATCACATATGTTTCGTTTAGCACTCGCATTTCTGGTAATCGCACTTGTCGCTACACTGTTTGGTTTTGGGGGACTCGCAGGTATCTTTGCTAGTGGTGCAGAATTATTTTTCTTTGTCGGCTTGATTGTGCTGGTACTCAGCTTGCTGTTTGGTCGCCGTTGGTTAGCATAAGCACGGCATCACAACTGCATAGAGAGAGACATGCCCCACGCACAAACATGGGGCATTTTCTTTTTGGGGATGTTGAAATAAGGCTTAGGGAACTTCCCAACCGCCAGCGACAGGCATAACGTGTCCGGTGACGAAAGAGGCGTCATCCGAGAGCAAGTAGGTCACTGCGCCAGCAACCTCGTTCGGTTCACCAATGCGCCCCAATGGATGGAAACCCGCCATGTAGGCTTCGGCTTCGGGTGTGCCACCGGAGAAACGTTCGTACATTGGTGTACGGATGGAACCAGGTGCGACCACATTCACACGAATGCCTTCCGTCGCGTATTCGAGCGCGGTTGTCTTGCTCAAACCAACCATACCCGCTTTACTCGCCGTATACGCTGGCAAACCTGGGAACGCAATCACGCCAATGACAGATGACACGTTCACAATTGCGCCGCCACCACTTTCTAACATATGCGGAATGGCTGATTTCATCAGATACCATGTCCCATTGATGTTGGTATCTATAACGGCATGCCAGTTATCTTCGGTGCATTCGACTGTGTTAGCAACTTCGCCTTCCAAGCCCGCACTATTGACCAAATAGTTCAATTGTCCGAATGTCTCGACAGTGAAACCAATCGCTTTCTGGACATCTTCCAATGAGCGAATGTTCATCTGCACGAAATGCGCCGTCGCACCACGTTCTTCCAGCATAGCAACTGTCTCTGCGCCTGTGTCGGGATTACGTCCAGCGATAACCAAATTTGCGCCTTCGTCTGCCAGCATAAGTGCTGAGGCTTGCCCGATGCCAGAATTGCCTCCAGCGACAAACGCTACTTTGCCTTCAAATCGTCCCATGATAATGTCCTTGTTTGTTTGAATAAATAAACTTGTAGACACTATAACGGAGAGATATTTCTATTTCGATGAGTAAGTGCTGAGAGGTTAACTCAGGAGAAAAATTCGTCTAGATATACTAGTAGCTGCTCTCGGCTGAAGGCATAGAGTGCTATTTCAAGCTCTGCCAGCGTGTCTCGTGATACATTGTCCCACAGTTCACGTTGCATATAGTCGTCGTCATCGAGCAAAGCACGTACTTTTTGCGCAGGGGTTTTGATACGCCCGCCGAAAATCTCTAAAGTGCGACTATCATGGTCGTCTATCTGATGCGCCAGAAAATCGCGCCAATCCTGAATTTTGCTATCACTCATGAAAGGCAACCAGCTATGTGGTTCACAGGCTTGCATCACCGCACCGATGCCAGCCGGCAACAGCTTTTCATCGCGTTCATCCATCGTAATCAGCAACAAATGCAACAGATAAAAACGATGGCGTATATCCTCACCCCAATCGCTCTCTGCAAAATGAGGCTTCAGCATATACCGTGACCAATATTCATCAGCCGCCAAATGTGCCACATAGCCCATCAAAAATGCTTTGTGCGCGTCGGATTTCGGCATCTTCAATCTGGGATGCTGACGGAACATCTCGCGCCAAGGATTATCCGGCATGGGTTTCGTGTATTCGTAGAAGTGTGTGTCGGCGCGTTTGCCCCCTTCTGGACGCTGGTCAGCGATGATGCCACCGAGCAAAAAATCAGGGCGATAGTCATGTGCAAACGCACGAATTGACTGCGGAACAGCTTCATCGTCGAGCAAGCGTTGGGTAATTTGTAAGTGTGAAAATGGTGTTGGCATAAGCATCAGGGCAGTTGGCGATTAACACCCGTAAGCATACACCATCCCAACCCGACATGACACCTAAAACCTATCCTCGCTTTGCTTTTACCTTGCGTGGGTCACGGTGTCTTTTTACCCAGCCATAGAGCATCAAAACCAGTGTGATACCCACACTCGTGCCAACTAGCCACCAAACATGTGCCTCTAGCCATAGCAAAATACTCTCTTGCAAAGGCAAAGGAATCGGTGCATCTTGCTGACCTGTGATGCTCACGACTGTGTCGATATTCGTCTCATTTGCCTGCCATGCCGCATCCCCAATCGTCAAATAAACAGCATCTAACATGCCATCATCATCGCGCTCCGCAAAAAAGAGATACGTATGTCCTAACTGAACAGAGGACAAACAATCAGGACCTTGCCCGAAGCCATACATATGCTCAATTGCATTTGCCTCGCCTTTGTAGACCGTATCCACCTCAATCAGCGCATCCGAAATAAAATGATAAGGCGTGTCTTCAAACATCAAAGAGCCTCGTGTAATCGTTCCCGTGAAGATAATCGGTGCGTTTTCCACACGGTCAGCCAATGTGTAATCCATATAATCTTCCGGTGGCGAACAAGCAAAAGTCGCTTGCGGTGCGATGGCAAAAGCGAATACCAAAATCATTATCAAGCTGATTAAACGGCGCATGTTATTTCCTAGTGTATCTATATGGACTCGTTACTATCATAACGCAATAACATCGGCTTTTGTTCCTCTCTGAAAAACACTGATTTACCGCCGACTGCTATCTCTTTTTTAAAGTCAATGCTATCTTAGGGAAAATCTTGTATTCACAGCACATAATCAAGAGGGCAATAATGAGCAAATTATTCAAAGTTACAAATTATTGGGCGAACGTCCGCACCTCGCCAAAAGTAGAAAATGGAAATCGTGTGAGTGGGCGTCGTCTCGTACAAGATGATATTTTAGAAGTCCGTCCCGATTCGCGCACTGAATGTACCACATGGGTCTGGTGGGAACACGCTAATACGCCCGGTTACTGGACAGCCTCCGAAAAAATAGATGGTAGTCGCGTGCTGATGGTTGACTATACGCCTCCGCACCAAGTAAGCGTGCCTGCTACAAGCACCACCACAGAAGCCAACAAAACAGAAACCCCTACCAGCACCCCCGCAACAAATACATCCAGCGAAACAAAAGAAGAAGAACCGACTGCCACTCAACCATCCGAAGACGCCACACAACAAGTCTTTGAAGTCTTGATTGGTATGAACGTGCGCTCTAAACCCGCGCTTGGCAACACGCTCATCTCTGGCGAAAGCCTTGCTAGGGGCATGCGCCTTGCCTTCACCAATCATACCAGTGCTGGTGGCTTTGAGTGGTGGGAACAAGTGGACAAACCCGGTTATTGGACAGCGGCAGGCACAACGTCTGGCACACGTACCTTCATGCGCCCAGTCGCCCAAGTCAGTGCGGATGATGTTGTCAGAATGGAAGTGCCTTGGATTACGCAAATCCAAACAACAGAGAAAAATTACGCCAATGATTGCGGACATACCTGCGTGCTGATGACCCTACGTTACATCGGTAAAGCAGAAGATAAATCTGTCAAAAATCTCTATGACCTAACAGAGTATCGTCACAGTCGAGGCTGGACAACATCAACGCAACTGGTCAGCATCGCTAATCACTACGATGGTAATTTCGTGCGTTACGTTACCAAAACTGCCGATGCTAGTAGCATGACATGGCTTAAAGATACCCTGCGCCAGAATAAACCTGTGATTGTACTTGCTTGGTATCCCTCCTTGGGCTTCAATAATCGGGCGAATGGTAACTTCAACCACTGGATTGTCGTCACAGGCTTTGAAGGCGATACGTTCTATGTCAACGACCCTCTCTGGGTATCGGAAACGCAAGGTGCAGACCGTTCTGTGTCGTATTACAATCTGCTCAGAGCCTTTCAGACAACCAACTCATCCAATAAATTCGTCGCTGTTTACCCAGCGCAAGAGGCATAACTTTGTAGGGGAGGCAGGTCTGCCTCCCGCCGCTTTGTAATTACTCAGGCTTTGGCTTTTGTTTCCGCACCGTCTGACGCTTATCTTGCCGATTGCGTAGCCCTACATTCACCAGAAAAACGATTCCCAAAAACGCCAATATATACTGCCAACCGAACACAATGGTAAGAACGAATACCATTGCGACTCGTTCCCAAAACAACTGTCTGTCTGGTGCGTTTATTTCGCCTGTGATAGCGACCACTGCATCCATATTTTCTTGTGTCGCTGGAAGCATAGCAACCACTTCGCTATCGACATGAGAGTACGCCCCACCGTAGGGATGATTAAGCCCGTTCTGTACCATGAAAAAGATATGTGATTCATATTCTGTAGCAGGTATACAAGGGGCGTATAGTCGCGTAGTGCCTGCTTCTAAGCCTTTGAGATAGACATCGACAGCAAACGAATAGTATCGGCTGACACGGTAATCCGAACTCACAAAGATTAGATCGGCTGTGTTCGTGTAATCGGCTATTTGGTTGACATCATTCGCCCACTCAACATCACAGGCAGATGCCGTTGGTGGCAGGGCAAAAGTCACGCTGAAACTGATAACCAGCACGCTCAAAAATAGCCATTGTTTTGTCACAACACTATCTCCTGAAAATTTTTAATCATCTTCTCGGATGCCAGCATCAACGTAGTTGACAATATTACGGGCGTACTGATAAATATCTGGTGGACTGATAAAGCCATCTATCACCAACATCGCCGCGCCGTGTGTACACGCCCACATCACATGTAGAATTTCAGTAGTCGTTTCGCCTTTCATCACGCCACTTGCTTGGCATTGTTTGACCAGCAAGGCATACTCACGCGACATGTTGTGCGCAGATGCTGCGAGGTCAGGGTAATCCTCCGTACGAATGGCTTCCGAACCGTACATCAAGCGATACTGCGAGGCGTGTTCCACAGCAAAAACGACATAAATCACGCCCATCTCTTGTAATTGCTCGTCAACACTTAAATGCGTTTTCGTGCGAACCTGATTTAAGGCGATTGTCAGGTCATCGAACCCGCGTTTGGCAACTGCCGCTAATAATGCAGACTTATCGCTAAAATGGCGATAAGCAGCCGATGCAGAGACCCCCGCACGTTTGCCTACCGCACGCATTTTGATACCCGCACTGCCTTCTTCCTCTAATATATCCAGCGCAATATCAATGAGGGCTTCACGCAAATTGCCATGATGATAATTGTCGTTTTTCATACAAAAATGTTCCATACATACAATGTTTACAACGTTCACATAAGATGATATAGTCGCTATGTTAACGATGTTCACATAGCGAGGCACGCATTATGCAATCAAAACCAGCTATCCCTATGCCTATCAAAATACTGCGCCGTATTCTGCGCATAGTGGGCTCAGTTTCACCTGAAATAGCAGGCTATATCGTATTCAAACTATTCAAGACACCCGTCAAGCGCATGAAGAAAACGCTCCCCCTAAATCCGGTACAACATACCTTCACACATAGCAAAAGAGTGCTAACAGGTTACGAATGGCAGGGCAGTGGTCAGCGCATATTGCTCGTTCACGGCTGGGAATCCTCGCCTGCTCGCTTCAACAAGATTATCGAGCACCTTGTTGCGCAAGGGTATCATGTTTTTGCGATGGATGCACCTGCACACGGTGAGTCGGAAGGTTGGCAAACAGACCCACTCGATTATGGGGATGCTTTGCATGCTTTTACACAAACGATAGGACATGTAGATACTATCATTGCGCATTCATTTGGTGGGGTTAGCTTAATGAATATGCTGGATCGTTATCCTGATGTGACGCCAGCGCGCGTTGTTCTCATTGGCTCTATAGATAGTCCTCAGCAAGCTGTCGATTTCTTCACGCATGTTTTTCAGTTACTGCCTGCTGTGGCGCAAGATATGGGGCGTCGGATGGCGGACTTTGCGGGTGGGTCGATGGATGATGTGAGTGCTACACACATTGCTAAGTCGCGTGCTGAGGATGCGCTCATCATTCATGATACACAGGATAATATTGTGCCTGTGATAGCGGGTCGGTCTATTGCAGGAGCGTGGCAGGATGCTGACTATATTGAAACGGACGGGCTGGGGCATCGGCGTATTTTGAACGATGAGGATGTGATTGCGCGTATTCTTGATTTCGTCAAAGAACGTCAACCTACACGCGTGTAGTCGCAAAATAAAATATAACCTACAGGGGAAGCAGGTCTGCTTCCCTATGCGTGTTACTTTTTAGTAGCTGTGAACACACACCACCAATGAGAGATTTTGGAATTAGAATCATCATAATTGTGTCCTGTTTTATATACATCTGTTTTTTGTTTATCTAAAATCCAACGTGCGCTAGTGGCTGCAGTTTCTTTCCCCAATATTCTCCGATCATCATACTCTGTGATTTCAAACTCAGCTGAGTATGTATCGCCTATATTCACATCTGTGAATAATGCATAAATTGCGGGAGCGCGATTCCAATCACTATAAGAGAGTCCGTTTATATATACTTCCATAAATCGAAATTGCTCTTCGTGTTTATCAGATTTATAAACAGCATCGATACCTCGTATTTTTTTAATTGGTTTCCAACTTACAATAGTTTCTTCTCCGCCTATAATGGTAAAATCTAGTCTTATACGCTCTCCTACCTTACCTGTACCTATGATGCAGGGTTCAAATCTGTTAGGCTCGAATTTATCATATATTGCATATGGTCGCCCATACATCTTATGGTTTTCTGCGCGACACTGAATCAAAAATTTCACTTGTTGTCCTGAGACAACTTTACTTGTATCGATCTTTTTGCTTAATTTTTGTAACCCTCGCAATTTTTTCTGGTTGTTTTTTTTCGCACGACTTTTTCTGCCTCCAAATAAAGCCATAATAAGATACTCTCCTGTTTTAACTTGTACTATTTGTGACGATAACATGTATCTAAAAAATAAGTCAAATCAATTATATTAATTCTGTAGTTCAAATATTTGTTACTTATAATATTTTCTACTGCAAAACAAAAACCGCTTGTCACATATTATGACAAGCGGTTTAGGATGGTATTTCTGTCACTGCACTAGGCAGTCAAATGATTAGACATCGAAGTAGAGGCTAAATTCATGCGGATGTGGGCGCATGGCGACAGCGTCTGCGTCGTGTACCAGCTTGTATTCGATGTAGGTTTCGATGTAGTCCTTGGTGAATACGCCACCTTCGAGCAAGAACTCGTGGTCGTCTGCGAGTGCCATGAGGGCATCGCGGAGGCTACCTGGAACGAGTGGTGTTTCTACCGTACCATCGTAAAGGTCAGTGGTTGCTGCTTCACCAGGGTCAATTTCGTTCTTGATACCGTCCAGACCTGCCATCAGCAACGCGGAGAATGCGAGGTATGGGTTAGCGGTTGGGTCTGGCCAACGGGTTTCAATACGTTTTGCTTTTGGACTGTTGCTGTACATTGGGATACGAACCGCAGCCGAACGGTTACGCGCACTGTAAACCAAATTCACGGGTGCTTCGTAACCTGGTACCAACCGGCGGAAGCTGTTGGTGGTTGGGTTGGTGAACGCAATCAGGGCAGGCGCGTGTTTCAGCACACCGCCGATGGTCCATTGTTCGCTGGCGATGAATATGCTGGTTTGAGCCAGATGGCACTGTACTATATCGGCGGTGTGCTGAAACACGCGCCTGCCCTG
>JBCBKJ010000125.1:0-14521 GCA_038522085.1 Chloroflexota bacterium | reverse complement strand
TTGCCACATAAATTTAACTGATTACTGTCTCGATCTGACTCTACTCATTGGATGTCACAGTTAAGTTGACAAAACCCTAGCAACCGCTCGGACTCACCCTCACTGTAGACATCCGCTGTGTCGATGAAATTAATCCCACCATCAATCGCTCGCCCAACTAGTTCGTTGACCGTCTCCTGACCCTGCTTGCCAATGGCTTCCCACATGCCACGCCCGCCAAAGGTCATCGTGCCAAAGCATAACTCGGAAACCAGCAACCCTGTCCGTCCTAGTACTTTTGTTTTCATCTTCTTCACTCCCTGTAATTGCTTCTTGCTTCCCTGTGATATGTATCAATGAAACATCCTCACACATTTTTACTCCCCGTGTTGCGTATGACTTCTGGAGATTGTCCAGTCCAGGTGCGAAAGGCGCGATAGAACGAATTCGTCTCTTCATATCCGAGCAAGAAGGCGATTTCCGTACTCGAATAATCCGAGGTGGCGAGATAGTGGCGTGCAAGCTCTTCCCGCAACTCATCCAGCACACGCTGAAATGTCGTACCTTCCCCTTGAAGTCGGCGATGCAACGTGCGACGACTCATCGCCAGCTTGGAAGCGATATCTGCCATTGAATAGCGACCACTCGCCAGCATCTCTATCAGACAAGCCCGCACCCGTTCCTTAAAGGTTGATGCCTGAGTGACATCCTGTAATCGTTGATTGAGTTGCGGTTCTAGAATAGACCACATTGCATAGTTAGATGTGAGAAAGGGTTTGGTGGCATCCACCGCGTCAAATGTCACACTGTTGACATCACATAAAATGATCGGTGTACCAAAAAACGCCTCATGCGCCGCTTTTTCAGGTGGCTCAAAACGCATCTGCACCGATTGGGGGATGATATGGTCACGGGTTGCGATCCGCGCCACATGCACCCAGAAAACGAGTTCCACAATAAGCAGGTTCTTCGGCACGACAGCTTGCCCTGCCGACCCGCTGAAGATCACGCGTGTCTGTGTTGCACGTTGTTCGACTGTCATCTGCAGTGGTCCTACCAGTGGTTTGTATTTGGAAATGCGGTGCAGTGCGGTGTTCAGATCATCACTGCCAAAGGCAGCGAATAAGGCGGGACTGACTGATTCGGGGGAAACAGCCTGCCCCATGCGTAGCGGTAGCGTGGGGTCATCCCGCGTTGCAAACGCTAACCCCTGCCACAATCGGAAATACTCATCTCCTGTGACTGTGATTGACTTACGCGTGAACAGGTCGAGTGGCAGTTGTGCATGGCGTAACACGACCTGTGCGGGAATGTTCAGGTCATTGAACAGAGCCAACCAGCCTTTGTCGAATTCGTAGCGTTTTTTCCCATCAGTGACCATCGAACATCCCCTCACCATTGTTTTCAGTTACGTTCATGATACAAGCAAATTACATCTATCGCATCCATGGTCAGGATGCTTTTGTCGGATCGCCAATGCTCCACGCGACACCATCGCCGCGGTTCAGTTCTTCGATAGCCGCCATGTCTGCATCATCAATTTCAAACGACTGCAAGTCGAAATTCTGACGGATGCGTGCGGTGTTGGTACTTTTCGGCAGAACAGCATACCCTTTCTGCAAGCCCCAGCGGAGCAACACCTGTGCCTCAGAGACACCATATTTCTGTGCCATCACCTTGAAGGGAGTGTCAGCCTGTTCGCTCGCTTGTTGCATATCTTCAGTTTTCGCACTGTCGTGACCAGGCGCAACTCGCCAAGTTGACAGTGGCACTAAGCTACTGTAGGCGATGATGGCGATGCCATGGGCTCTCAGGTATGCCACCAGTTCGGGTTTCTGCGACCAGGGGTGCAGTTCAATCTGGTTGACATCAGGGAGAGGCAATCCAGCCGCTTTGATCTCTTCGATGTGGTCGATCCCGAAGTTGCTCACCCCGATAGCACGGGCTTTCCCCATGCGCTGTAGTTCAACCAGCGCCCGCCATTGTTCTAAACGTTGCTCCCCAGCTAACGGTGCATGGTTGAGATAGAGATCGACGTACGCCATTTGCAAGTTCGTCAGACTTTGATCCAGTGAGTCAATTGTCGATTGGTAGGTCTTGACGGGTTGACCCCAGTCTGCATTACCACCCCACAATTTGGTCGTCACGAAAATATCCTCGCGGCTCAAACCGAGTTCTTGCATCCCAGCGCGTATCGCCGCACGCACACCTGATTCATTGTTGTAGGCTTCCGCCGTATCAATGTGGCGGTAGCCTGCACGCAAGGCTTCGAGCACGACAGGTTGAACATCGTCGTTGTCAATCAGATAGGTTCCGAAACCGATCATCGGCATCCGAGTATTGTCGTTAAGTGTCAGTTGCATGGTTATTTTCTCCTGTAATTGAACACCACTAACTTACCACAAATCACCGTCTACCATTTCATCATTTCGTGCCATGTTACTATCTTATCGTGCCAGTTGACATGACTATGGATTAGTTGCGACTATTGTGTGACAATTACAGCGTTGTAGAGACAGGATGGCGAAGTCCCGCTTACTGGAATATTTGTAGAGAGATGTTTATTGATATGACTCGTGTCTTGGAAAATTCGATCCAGACGAATACGTCATTACCCCTGATGTGCTAGCAACACTCAGTCCCTACGTGACCAAATACTTGCAACACTTCGGCGATTTTCTGGTTGATATGGAGAAACTACCTGCCCTACCGCCACTCAGACCGATTTCACTGAGTGTACTCAACTGACCTGGGGGAATTTCTGGCGTATGCCGCAACTATCTCCATTGGCGTAACTACCCCTAGATTGTGCCCAGCTCATCACGGATCAGCAATATATATGGATTCCTTTTGGGAATACGACATGAGTCACTTCAATTGTGTTTTCGGGAATAGTCGTTGGATCTTGTGGATGCAGACACATTGGAGGCTTCCTCAAAATAGGCTAGATGCACTCAATTTTAACTATTTGCAAACTCTTTGACGAATTCGCCAACAAGACCTATTCCGAACAAACCACTATATTGACCTAATTGTATCAACTTTGCCTGCCTTCTACCGCGGCTCTCTAGCGGATAACACGTTTGAATTCTTCAACAGCATGTCGCCGCTGTGTTGAACCTGTCAACTGAACAAGAAATTTTACCATGACTTCCGGCGGGTACTGCATCTCATCTTGAAGCCAAGGTTTCAAGATGCCGAGCAGGGTGTAGGCGTTGAAGCTAATCATGTAGTGCGCTAGCGTGAGGCTGGCTCCCGGAATCTTTGGCGTGACTTGGTCATAGTAGAATTCAGTAAAATATGCATTTAAACGCTTAATGAGCAGGTCATCTACATCCAGTTTGTTAAGAATCTGTACGACCTCCGGTCGATCTTTCCACACTTGAAAAAATGCCGCAACCATACGCAGCTCGGCAGCTTTATCGTTGAGTTCGAAATCCCACCGTTCTAATTTTGTGAAGAACGCTTCCATAACTGAGTCAATCAAGTTCGACAACAGATCATCCAGCGCATCATAGTGATTATAGAACGTATGACGGGCAAATCCGGCGCGGTTGGCAACATCTGTGACAGTGATTTGAGAATATGGCTTCTCCTGAAGTAGTGCGAAGAAGGCATCTTGAAACCCCTGCCGAGTTCGAACGGCACGAGGATCATTGGAGTGAATACTCGACATTGATCATTTCCTCTGACTTCGTGTACAGATCATCGATTGTGTTATTGAGTGCAACCGCAACTTATTATATTGTACAAGTGTAATCTAGTGTACAGGTGTACTACTTTGAAGAACAAGTGCCGTAACTGACCAACAAACATTTGTTTTCGTAAAAGTATGTACCGTTTGAAAACTTTGTATCTTCTGTGGATCAGCTCTACAGCAAAACTCGAATCAATGTGTTGGTTGTCAACAAATCAGGCACTGTCATTAAAGTACGTTACATGTGTGGGAGAACCTAAACGATGATTCAACGATTGATGGTTAGACTGCTTGCCGGGAAAGACTCAGAGATACAAGGCATATCTGCTGACGTCATGCTGAATGGTATGGATAAGAAACTGGAAAACTTCAGCACACTTGTGAAACCATTACCGGAATCCAAGCCGCGCACACCTTTTGATGGTCCTAATGGCGAGAATCTAAGCCCAGCGCGTGGCATTCCGCTGCATCAGATGCTCAAAATGATCCCCGATGCCATATCACTAATCTTAGGTATGTGGGGCAGTTCACGCATGTACGATGGTCAATTCGTAGCTACACAGAGCGAAGCTAGCCCTCAGTTCATCGCAGGTCTAGAAGCTATGGCTTACGCCGCTGGTGCTAAAGATATCAAATACATCAAAGTCCCGCGTAATGCCATTTTCCAAGACAAAGGCATTCCCCATGAATATGCTATTGTCTTCACCGTCGAGATGCAAAAAGAACCGATGGACACAGCCCCTAGCTTTGAGTGTATGCACGAGGTCGCGAAGGGCTACAAAAACCTAGCACAGATCGGTAATAAGCTGGCAGAACATATGCACAAACATGGCTTTGCTGCTTACCCTGGCACAGCATTGGGAGGTGTAACCGATTATGTGCATCTGGCAGAAATAGCAGGCTTGGGTATTACAGGTTATCACGGTTTGTTGATTACACCCGGTGAGGGTGCCCGCATACGTATCAATACCATCTATACCAACATAACCAATTTGCCTATCGCCAACGAACAAGAAAATGAACATTTGTGGGTACGTGATTTTTGTGCGATGTGTCGGAAGTGTGTGCGCAAATGCCCAGTAGATGCAATCTATGATCAACCGGAAACCCGTGGAGATGGCGGGATGCAGTGCATCGATCATGATACTTGTCGCGACTACTTTGCCGAGAATTTTGGCTGTGCGGTGTGTCTATCGGTTTGCCCTTTTAGCCAGGTAGGATACGAAAAAGTCAAAGAACGTTTTAAAGGCAATCCGAACGCTCCACAGTTCACCATTCCTGTGAAGAATATTCAAATAAGCGATGGCTAACCGGATGGAAATCACCATTTGGATTGCATTTCAACATCTATATATGCTTGAGGTGTGCTGTTCACAGTATGATAGGAGTAACAACTGATGCTTAGAGAGATAACTACACTTGTGTTTCGAGGAGGGGGTGAAAAACCCACTGGTCCCGATATGGATGGTATGTTAAACAAACTTGATAGTCATATCCATGAAATGTCCAATGTGATTGAACCCGTACTGGAATCAAAGCCGCGTACACCATTTAACTCCGGTCTACCTACTGAACAATTATCGATGGCAAATCTATCTGTGCGGCAAAAGTTACGTGTCGTTCCCAAGATGCTGCCGCTCATGTATAACATGCAAAAAGGCTCACGCTTGTACAAAAGGCGATTCCAGCCAAAATCAGATCATGCGAGCTATCGCTTCATTGAACAGTTGGAAGCTCTTGCCTATGACTACGGCGTGCAGGACATTGCCTATGTTAAAGTTCCACGTACCGCAATCTTCAAAGATAAAGCTATCCCAGAGCAGTATGCGATTATTTTTACGGTTGGCATGGAAAAAGAGCCAATCGAGACTGCACCGAGCTTTGATACCCAGATAGAGGTCATGCGTGGGTATAAGGATATGGCGGTGATCTCTAGTAAACTCGCCATCTTTTTGCGCAAGAATGGCTATGCAGCGTATCCTGGAACAGCTTTAGGTGGTACGACTGAATATGTATATCTGGCGGAGTTAGCAGGTTTAGGCGCGATTGGCTACCATGGCTTGCTGATTTCCCCGCATACAGGGGCTCGGCTACGCATCAATACCATTTATACGAACATCGAAAATCTGCCAATTGCCGAAACAAATGAGCATCTATGGGTACGTGACTTTTGTTCGATGTGTAAGAAATGCATTCGTAAATGCCCTGTCGGCGCGATTTACGATGAGCCTAAGCCACGTGGCGATGGCGGAATGCAAACGATTGACCATGCAACTTGTCGCGACTACTTCGCGCAGAATTTTGGCTGTGGTGTGTGTCTGGCAGTGTGTCCATTTAGTCAGGTAGGCTATGACAAGGTCAAGGAACGCTTCAAGGGCAATCCCACTGCGCCTCAGTTTGTTATTCCTGTGAAAGCTATTCAGATCGCTCAGGAATAAGAGAAGTAAACGGTAGTGTTTGCCGCTCCCAAACCAAAATCACCTTACCCTGCTTGTTGTTGGATAACGTTGTGTCCTCTGGCTAAACATCTACAACACTTTGGGGACTTCTTGATTAATATGGAAATCATCTAGGTGTACGTCAACTATATTTGGCTTAATATTATATGTCTTGTTTGTAAGCATGGGATTTCTGATTGTCAGTTAGTAAATTCATGCCACCCACATGCACAGAAATCTGATCAGGTTTCAAGATTGCTCTGGAATACGTACTAGCTTCGCTTTGTCGGTATCATTGAGCCCCATCAGTCCCAGTACCTGACCAAGTTGTGTGGCTATCTACACTCGGACAAGTGTCTAAACATCGCCACAGGCTTTGAAGTGACCTTGTGCTGTCCTTTCCGAACAATATTTTGTAGTTCCAGACGCTCAATTTCGCTCAATTGGATTGGATGATCCTGTTTTCGCATGGTATCCTCGTTTTAAAGGTTCCCACTTTTCTTTGGTAATCTCTTTGGTCGAATACTAGTACCAAAGGTTAATAGAGGCATGTCCGTACCGATTCTGACCACCAAATTTTATATTCCGCCACCACCAACCGATGGTGTCCCGCGAGAGCGCTTGCTGCAAATTTTGGACAGCGGACGCCGTCACAAGTTGATCCTTGTTTCGGCTCCAGCGGGTTTCGGAAAGACCACCCTGCTCAGTCAGTGGGTGACTACCCGCGATATGCCGGTAGCATGGCTCTCTTTGGATGCAGGGGATGCTGAGCCGATGCGTTTCCTGAGGTATTTGGTCGCAGCTTTGCAGCGGATTGCACCCGAAATCGGACAAAATCTGAATGTGATGCGACAAGCACCATCGGTGGATGCACTCCTAACAGAATTCATCAATGCACTCGCCGCATTATCTGATGCCATGCTGATCGTGCTCGATGATTACCACATGCTGGAATCACCGGAAGTGGATCAAGCGCTGATTTTCTTGTTGGAGTATTTGCCGCCGCATGTGCATCTGGTCATTGCCACCCGTGAAGACCCACAATTACCCCTGCCCCGCTTGCGCGCACGCCGTCAATTAACTGAAATTCGGGTACGCGATTTGCGCTTCACTGTGCCAGAAGCAACTACTTTCCTAAATCAGATCATGCAACTTAATCTGCCAGAAGACGCTATTCAAGCACTCGAAAACCGCACTGAGGGCTGGATTACCGGTTTGCAATTGGCGGCATTATCGATGCAAGGGAACGCCAATCACGCGACGTTTATCATGGCTTTCACCGGAAGCCACCGCTTCGTGCTCGATTATCTTGTGGATGAAGTGCTGCAAAGGCAACCAGACACTACCCGACAATTTCTGTTACAGACATCTATTCTAAATCGGCTGAGCGTGGGGCTGTGTGATGCGATGATCGATACGAACACGAGCAATGATATGCTGCAAGCTCTAGAACGCGGCAACTTGTTTCTAGTGCCGTTAGATGACACACGCCAATGGTATCGTTATCATCACCTGTTTGCGGAGGCCTTACGTGCCCACGCTACTCGCCAAGATGCTGCGCTTGTCGCCACGTACCACCAGCGTGCCTGCGATTGGTATGCCCAGCACGATTTACCACGCGAGGCTATCCCCCATGCCCTCGCGGCAGAAGATTTTGACCGTGCGGCGCCATTAATCGAGCAGGTGTGGTCGGAGATGGATCAGAATTATGAACTTGCCACATGGATTCAGTGGGTGCAGGCTTTGCCGGACGACGTGGTACTTGCCCGTCCGCTGCTGAGCCTCGGCTACGGGTGGGCTTTGCTCAACAGGGGCGATTTAGACGCCGCCGAAGCACGATTCCATGATGCCGAGCAAACCATCGATGCAGCCACCATAACTGATGACCGTTTCCGCAACTTACCCGCTGCCATCGCTGCTGCCCGCACTTATAGCGCCCTCACCCTCGGTGATATCGCCACGACATTCGCATACAGCCAGCGGGCAATTGATCTCGCTGGCAACATTGAACAGCCGAGTCATCGACAAGCAATCGCCTTACGCGGGGTTGCACACTGGTCTGATGGTGATTTGGTGGCGGCGGATACCATGCTACAAGCTTTCTGGGAGAGCATGTGGCAAATTGGCGAATATGGTGATGCGATGGGCATTGCGTTCGTCCTCGCTGAGATTCGCACCACACTTGGACAACTCACAAATGCCTTTGCAACGGTCGAACACACGCTGCAAATAGCAATTCGTATGGAGCCGCCACCGTCATATGGTATACCAGACTTGTATCGTAGTTTGGGCGAATTGCATCTTGCACGTGGCGAAATCGACACTGCCACACACCATTTAACAACAGCCGAGAAACTAGGCGCCTATTCCACCCTCACCAATTGGGAATACCGTCTGTATAGCGCGCTGGCTGATTTACGTTTGGCACAGGGCGACTATGATACCGCGCTCGAATTGCTTGATGAAGCGGCATCTGTTATCACCTCTGCCCCACTGCCGATCCCACGTGCGATTGAGGCACGCAAAGCCACCATCTGGCTACGTCAAGGCAACGTGGACACCGCTCAGACTTGGGCGCAACACGTGCCACTGGATGCTGACCTCACCTACTTGAACGAGTTTGAATACACGGTGCGGGCACATGTGTTACTCGTTCGTGATGCCCTGCCACAAGCGCTTAATTTACTCAGCCGTCTCGAAGCCAATGCGCAAAGCGGAAACCGCATTGGCAACTTAATATCCATTCACATCTTGCAAGCGCTAGCGCACAACGTCCGAAAGGATCAAGAGATGGTGCTAAGTGCCCTACAACTGGCATTAGAATATGCGGCACCACATGGATACATGCGCCCATTTTTGGACGTAGGCGCACCGTTACAGGAACTGCTAAAAACTGCACAGAAATACCAGCTCACGCCTGATTTCAGTCAGCGTTTACAAACGATTATGGCTCAAGCACCAACCAAATCACCTGCACGACAAAATCTGATGGAACCCTTGAGCAAGCGTGAGCAGGATGTGCTGCGTATGTTACATACCGAACTCAGCGGTCCCGAAATCGCACGCGAATTGATGATCTCACTCAATACCATGCGCACCCACACTAAGAACATCTATAGCAAGCTCAGTGTCAACAGCCGTCACTCAGCGGTGCGCCGTGCCCAAGAACTCGACCTGCTTTAATGCCCATACCCTGCTCTCACATCATCAATCACCACCTCAAATCACCACATGTGGTGAGGACAACTGATCCTAGTTTTCTGTATCCTAATAACAACTCAGACAACCAACATGGAGGGTACATAACGAGGGATAATATGAATGATCCAGTGGATACACCGACACGTTACGAAATTCAGATCAAAGGACATTTGAGCGCCGCGTGGGTCGATTATTTCAACGATACGACCATCACACAGATAGAAACTAATACAACGCAATTCACGTGCATGTTAGCTGATCAGGCGGACCTACACGCTCTACTTAGGAAAATACGAGATCTCGGACTAGAACTCATCAGCATTCAGCGCATAACAACCGATTCACAACAGTAAACTGATAAAACAAACCTGATTAGTAACAGGAGAAATCCAAATGAATACCATGAAAGCCATTGTATATAACGAATACGGTACACCTGATGTCTTGCATATGACCGAGATGGCGCAACCCACACCCGCCGATAACGAGATTCTCGTCCACGTTCGGGCGCGCTCGGTGAATTATGGCGATCTTTTCGCCCGCAAAGGCATACCACTACGCGAATTTAACATGCCCAATATCCTGTGGCTGCCGACCAAGCTCACATTTGGCTGGCGCAAACCGGCCAACCCAATCCTCGGTAGTGAATTTGCTGGTGATGTGGTCGCACTGGGTACCAGAGTCAGCGAGTTCAAACCCGGTGACAAAGTATTCGGTTATCTCGCACAAAATATGGGCGCCAATGCTGGATACTTGACCATCGCCGCTGATGGTATGGTCACGCATATGCCCGCGAATCTGTCATATGAAGAAGCAGCAGTTGTGCCTTATGGTGCGCTCACTGCACTGACCTTGCTGCGCAACCTGAACATTCAGCCCGGGCAAAAAGTGCTCATCAACGGCGCATCCGGCGGCATCGGCACGGCTGCCCTGCAACTGGCAAAATACTGGGGTGCCGAGGTTACAGGCGTGGCTGGGTCACAACGGCTGGATTATATGCGGGCACTTGGCGCTGATCACGTCATCGATTATAAACGCGAAGACTTCACACAGGGCGATGAAACCTATGATTTAATCTTTGACATTCTGGGCAAGAGCACCTTCAAGCATGCCAAACGTGTGCTGAAGCCCGATGGTCTCTATCTGCGTGCGAGTTTCAAAATGCGCGAGGTGTGGCAAACGCTGTGGACATCGACCCGGGGTGGCAAACGTGCCAAAGTCGCACTTTCAGCAGAAAAACCAGCGGACTTGGTTCAAATTCGTGAGCTGGTCGAATCTGGCGCCCTGACCGCCCTCGTTGACCGTTGCTTCCCGATGGAAGCCGCTGCCGAAGCCCATCGCTATGCCGAGAGCGGTCAAAAACGGGGTGCTATCGTCATCGTGACCAGTGGGTAATCGGGAAGATTCTAAGACACTGACCGAAAGTCACCCAAAAAGAAATCACACATTTTCGCCTGATAATTGCTAATAATAGTGAAGTTCTATTGGGCGACTTTTGACTTCTGGCTTAGAACCGACACTCAGAGGGTGCTTCCCAAGGCCACCACCCTTCGATTTCAAGTACGTGTGTTCAACTCACAAATGTACGAATAATGACGAGCAATCCCAGCACGCCCAAGCTACTAAAAGCCAAGTCGAGGGCTACCATATTGATAATGTCTGCTAAGACAAACACCTCAAGCTCAAGTAGGGCGTTGTCAAGTTCTGAGGTGTCCAGGAAGTGAAAAGCAATTGAAGCCCATCGACACCTCTCAGTCCGAATTGATACCGCTGGCGAATTAATGATGTGGATGGATTGGATGAGATTATAATAGTGTCAGTTAATTGATATGAGTCCATCCATGATCTTCCTCCAATTTTACGGACACAGCAAATGTAGTGCATGATCTTCTACGTCGGAGGTTGTGACATCTGAAACTTCACGGATATAAACAAGTCCGACAATAATAGATATATCAGCATATGTATCGTTAGGATGTGTTTACATGTCCAATCTTATACTTGTCACATTTGTAACCCGCTATGGTTCGACAGCAGAAGTGGCAGATGTCATCGCTACTACCTTGCGGGCTAGGAACTTAGCGATTGATGTAGCTCCTATATCGGAAATTACGAATCTGGATGCCTACTATGCCATTATCATCGGTACTCCTTTGTATATCGGCAAGTGGCCCAACGCTGTGCACCGATTTCTCAAGCGTAATAGAAATGTACTCAACACGCAGCAGGTCGCTATCTTCACATTAGGTCCGATCAAAGTCGACTTGGAAGAAATGCAACAAGCCCAAAAGTGTGTTGAAAAGGAACTGGAGCGATATGAGTGGCTACAACCGACTGCTAAGGTCGTGTTTACAGGCAAGTACGATCCTGCAAAGCTCAATTTCCAGCACAAGGTTTTGGCGAAGTTGCCTGCGAGTCCGCTCTATGATCTACCGAAGACAGACAATCGCAACTGGCATGCTATTCGTTTCTGGGCTGAACATATGGCAGATCAGCTTGTAGAGATGGAGACATAAGTCGTGGGGAGCAACAATAAACTCATCAGTCGGTCTGCAAAATTTACTGCGATGCAACTTACTGTATGGCTTCTTGCATTGTATGCTGCCCTGCTGGGCGGTTTACATGGCTATTTCTTGATGCAACAGGGTATTGTAACAGATACTGTATTTGTCAGCGCAATCGGTGATCCGTGTCAACCCGCTTTGAATGCACACGCCTGCTGGCCTGCCATGACGATTTTTCCCGACTTGACCTTGAGTGGTATCGTTACAATTTGTATTGCTGTCGTCTTCGCTTTTTGGGTTATTTGGGGGACGCGACATACAAGCTATGGATTTACCATATTTCTTTTGTCCATTGTCTTACTCCTCACTGGGGGTGGTTTCTTACCTCCTCTATATGGCTGTATGGCAGCATTTCTTATGAGCAGATCTCCGAACGCATGGGTCAGGCAAATTCGATTTGTTCCACAGAGAATATCGAACCTTTTGGGTAATTTGTGGGCTACTTTGCTGGCAGTTTATTTCCTTTGGGTAGGCATACAGCTTGTTTTCTATGATGTTCTCAATGATATCTTGTTAGAGATAGGTAATTTTGTATTGATAGCAGAAATCTGTTTGCTATTACTTGCTTGTTTTGCCGCAATCAATCGTGATAAAGATGCATTATTCAGATCAACGGCTAACACTATCTATCACAAAGGTGGAAGGAAAGTAGCATGAATCGCGCAACGCATATTGGTGTGGTAGTGTTCACAGTCATTTTTGCCATCGCGGGCATGAGTCACGGTTTCTTTGAGTTACAACAAGGCAACAAGCCAACCGACGGTTTCCTCATTGAAGCCATAGCTGAGGAACAGCAGTACTGGGAGCATGGCAGCGAGGCGGCTTTCACACTTTTGCCCACATTCTCACAAGCGGGTGTTGCGACAATTCTTATCAGCATATTGTTAATTGTTTGGTCGGTGCGATTTTTATACCTCCCCTACGGTGCGTTTGTTCTGCTGGTACTCTTCATCTTACTATTTTTAGTTGGTGGCGGAATTGCACAAATTATCTTCTTCCCGTGGGTGTGTCTTGTCGCAACACGCATCAATACAGACTTACGTTGGTGGAAAAATCGTCTGCCAAAACGTTTACAAAGATTCTTACGATTGATCTGGTCTGTGATGTTGATCGCTGGAACTATATTAATATTGATCGCTTTGTATATCGCTGTATACGGATACTTCCCTGGCTTTGATGATGCAGATCAACTACTCATCTTCTTGTTCATCTTATTACTGAGTGGATTTGCTTGTTTTCTGGTTGCGTTTGTGTCTGGCTTTGCACGAGATATTCATGCCATGAAGATGACCGCTACTTAATGGATGATCGCTAGACCTCTGACCAATTAGATCTGATATTGAGAGAATTAAACCAGAGAAGGACTGAATAGAATCCTGCTCAAACGCGCACTATTGCTTGTGGCAGTGCTATAAAATCAGTTGAAATACACCTGATCAAGATCGTAGTGCATTACAAACAATAGATCTGATTATTATGGTCATTAGGACATTGACTCATATTTTGACTATTCCGCTCCGTTATCAGACCCATAACATTAATCAGAAGCAACACTCGCAATGCTTTATCAGGAACTTAATCCAATTGCTTGCTGATACACCTCTAGCATGGCATGGGTCAGCTAAAGTTGGTTTCTTCTTTCTTGGCTTATACACTCATAATTTACAAAGTATAAATATGCACACTATTCCTATATAGAATCAGTCCCATATTGGACTGGCTAGCACTGTGATACTCACGGTAGAGTTAACAACAAAAGAGTATCAGAGGAAAAATATGATGAACTATCTCGTATTCGGTGCCAGTCGAGGGTTAGGTGCTTTATTTGCTCATGAACTGCCTCAATCTGGTGATACCGTATGGATGATCTCTCGCTCCGAGCCTGAGCTTACAGCGAAAGATGGTGTTAAAAGGATATGGATCAACGCTGACCTCGGACAATCAGGGGTCACGAGGAAAATTGCTAATCAGTTCGCTGCGCAACGGTTGGATGTTTGTATTTATAATGCCGGAATCTGGGAGGAAAACGCATTCACGGAGGCATATGATTACGAAGCAGTGCCTGATGAAATGACCGAAAAGCTCATCGCGGTAAATCTCACCAGTGCCATTACCGGAATTCAGAAGTTATTGCCTGCGCTCAGGAAATCGTCTAATGGCAAAATCATCCTTATTGGAGCATCCTCCGGTTTGGAAAATTCTGGATGGCCTGAGATTGCTAACAATGCCAGTAAGTTTGGGCTGCGTGGTGTGGCACACGGATTACGAGAGGTGCTACGTGATGACCAGATTGCTACGACTGTCATAAACCTTGGGAATGTTGGTGTAATCACTTATTCCGACGGAACGATGTCATTAGAGCCTGTTGAAGACAACACAATTACGATTCCTATTCAGGATTTATTGAGAACAATGCGCTATCTGATAAATCTGTCGAGTGCCTCAGTCGTAAAAGAAATTGACTTATCTGCTGTGAGCGATCGTGTATGAGTGAAACCGAGGATACCTATCTCATAACGATTGGACACCGGACAGGGAACGAACACCGCATTGAAATATGGTACGTGGTAGTGGTAAGACATTGACTGATGAGACATGAGAAAGAGAATAAGAGAGAATTTCCACATAATCTCTAAAACTCA
>JBCBKJ010000124.1:14265-14572 GCA_038522085.1 Chloroflexota bacterium | reverse complement strand
TCCAAATAGTATATGAGATTGAAAGGAACTCCATGTGGATGTGATATCCCAACTAAGTCATTTTGGTCAGGGCTCATATTATCGTCCACTGTTAAATTATCTAATGTTTCTGTGTATATTTTGTTAATGAGAATTTTTCGCTCGACTTCAGTTAATGAATTGAGCAAAGATACAACACCACTAACTTCATCTAACCCATCTGACAAGTCAGCATAATGAATTTTTTCTATACTTGCCGGAATTTGAGTTCGTTTTCGGATTAAAGCAGGCATTACTACTTTGTTCATCTTTAGCGCCACGTCTGCTT
>JBCBKJ010000124.1:0-14255 GCA_038522085.1 Chloroflexota bacterium | reverse complement strand
AGATATAAAAAACAATCGCACCACTCAATTCTTTCAAGAATGGTTTCCCACCAATCTTGCCCTGCCTGTAGTTTCCTATCAAACCAAACCTCATGAGCATCCAAATAGCGCACTAGCTTGACGCAAAATGGCTTATCAACACGCGCATAACTGATAAAAATTCTCATTCTTTATATGTCTCGATGTCCGTGATTAGAGTTATTGTTAATAGTAGAATAAGAACATATATTCCGATAGTTGTTTTCTGGAATTATTTGTTGGAATATAAAAACGGCAGACATCACGTCCGCCGTTTTTATGTGGGTCTACTAGGACTTGAACCTAGAACCAATCGATTATGAGTCGACTGCTCTAACCAATTGAGCTATAGACCCGTTTGATACGACCTGTTAGCAGGTCATGATAGTTCATATTGTCTTACATCAGGGTGTAGATGTCAAGTCCAATGAACGCGACTAGCAACACCAACGCCACTAATGCCACAGGTAAATATTGCCATTTACGCTTGTAATTGATGCGCCAAAAACGACGCAAGCTATAGATAATCGCGCTAATCGCAATCACGTTGATGACCAAATCTATCCAGATGCCAAAATTACCCGCCAGCCCGACCAGCGGTAGCACAAATGGCAAAATTGCGTACATCAGCACACAACGCACACCACTAAACATCAGCGCCATGCTGAACGTCTTTTCTGCTTGTGAGGTTGTTCGTTCGTCGTAAACATCCTGTGCAGGGGTCACGAACAAAACACGGGCAATCATACTATCTAATGTGTTGAGTGTATTCTGCATTGCAGATTCATCTCCTACCAATACCATGTATTGTATATTTTATCACAAATCACATGTCGCTTGCACCATCAGTCACCAGCGACCATAATCAGATTTTGTCACCCTCAGCCATAAGCACACACAGAGAGCAGATGCCATCTATGTTCGATTTCACGACCTTCCCGATTTTGACAACTGAGCGTTTGCGTCTACGACGGATGATATTGGCAGATAGAGAAGCTATTTTTACTATTCGGGGTGATTACGAAGTCACGAAATATAATATCGGCGCGGCATATACCGATATTGCACAGGTAGAAAGCCTCATCCATGCGATGGCAAGTGAGTACAAACGCGAACATACTGTTCGTTGGGGCATTACGCTCCCACCAGATGATATTGTAATCGGGATGGTTGGTTTCAATTACTGGAATCGTGAAAATAACAATGCCTCTGTCGGTTTCGATTTAGCACAGGCTTATTGGCGCAAAGGTATCATGCGTGAGGCGCTATCGGCAATTCTCGATTTTGGCTTCAATAAAGACCAGATGGCACTGCATCGTGTGGCGGCTGATGCCAGTATCTATAACACAGCATCTATTCAACTAATGAAAAGTATTGGCTTTCAGCAAGAGGGTATCCTGCGCGATGAATACTATGAAGATGGTACATATCACGATTTAGTATTACTGAGTGTGCTAGAAGAAGAGTGGCAGGGGCGTAAATAAAAAATGACCCACTGTCTAGTGAGTCATTCCGCGAGTGAGCGAGTAATGGGACTCGAACCCATGCTAAGACCTTGGAAGGGTCGTGTGCTACCACTACACCATACTCGCATCAATGTCGGAGCGGCGGGATTCGAACCCACGACCTTTCGGACCCAAACCGAACGCGCTCCCGGACTGCGCCACGCTCCGAATACTAATGCTTGTGAATATTATCACTGCTTAGGGGGCTTGTCTAGGCATAATTTGTCTTAGATGTGTAAAAAAGTGAAATTAATTTTATCACATACAAAAGGACAGCACATAGCTGTCCTCGTAAATGACTTGCAACGACTACGAATTATCCACTCGTCGGAATATAACGCCGAATCGCGCCTGCGAGATTCACCAGTGGCATCGTCTGTAACCACACTTTGCCAGGTCCCTTGAGTGTCGCCAAGAACAAGCCCTCACCCCCGAAGAACATATTGCTCAAGCCCTTGACCATCTCTAAATCATATTCGACAGTTGGCTCGTACATCGCAATATGACCGGGATCAACTTTCATCACCTGACCATCTTTGAGCGTATAAGTACGCATCTCGCCTGCGATTTCCACAAAGGCTGTGCCAGGTCCCGTGAGTTTTTGCAAAATGAAGCCTTCACCACCGAAAAAGCCGGTACTCAATTTGCGCCGGAAGTGCATTTCGAGCGTCACGTCATCTTCTGCAACCATGAACGAATCTTTTTGCGCGATGATAGATTGCCCTGTGCCGAGTTCAACAGGTAAAATCGTACCAGGTGATTCCATCGTGAAAACAATCAGGGCTTGTGGGGCTTCGCAGGTATACGTTGTCAGGAATAAGGATTCACCAGCCAGCGCCCGCCCGAACATCTTGCCGATGCCACCGCGACTGTTGGTATCCATTTTGATGCCGTTGGTCATCCATGCCATACCACCGGATTCTGTATAGACCGCATCGCCCTGTTGCAAGCGTATCTCCAAGCTCGGCATGGTTGTACCTTCAATTTTGTAATCCATGTTTGCATTCCCTCTGATATTTAGCTGATAGTGCATTACACAATCAGTCTAGCCCTAGTGTGCCGTTCGGGCAAATTAAAAATCAGTCGTCTTCGTCTGTTGCCCCGAAGACATCCATCCACGCATCGACCTCACCATCATTCAAATACACTTCATCGGAGGTTGCCATGCGTTTGTGTACCGTCGGTTCGCGTTTGCCATCCGCATTGCGATAGCGCCCTTGCTTGCTGGGGTCATTTTGCCCGAGTGCGGGGTCAGTTGGCTTGCGTGTTTTCTCGGGCTCGCCACCGAAGACATCCATCCATGCTTCGACGCTGTTATCGCTTAAACTGAGTGAACCCCCTTTTATCTCTTCGACATTCTCAGGGGTATCGGCATGTCCTTGTGGGGTGGGCTTGCGTTTTTTCTTCTTACCACGCGGGACTATTTTCTGTGCTTTGTCGGTTGGCTCAATATCCGGGTTCTCATCAAAAATATCCAGCCATGCTTCCACATCTTGCTGACGCGCTTCGGCACGTAGCTCAGTGGCAGATTTGCGTTTGGGCGTGGCTGATGATTGTGTCTGTGATTTATTACGTTGTACTTTCTTTGGAAAATGGCGCTTAATCTGTGGTTGTCGTTCTTTACTATCTGCGCGGTCTTCTGGTTTAGGGCGCATATGAGCGAAGGTTTCATCAGCGGATACCCCGAAAAGTTCCAGCCATTCTTCGACCTCATTATTGGATACCATCACATTCGGATTCACGCCTTTGTGTGGTTTGGTGCGTTGCGGGCGTTCCAATATATCGGCAAATTCAGCACAGCGTATCCCACGCATACCAACATGCTTGGCTTCGGTCAAAATTTCGTTATCGCTCGATACCACCGTCCAGCCTTTAATGTCGCGGATTTTGCGGATACGCTGACGAATAATCGTATCAGCATCGCTGGCAATGGCGCTCGAAAACACAACTTGTACCCGCGAGGTACTCAATTGCGAGTAACCACCTGGTAAGCCGTAATCAAAGACGACCACGACCTTTTTCTTCTGTCCTTCGCAAAAACCACGTAATTTCAGCACGAGTTTAGCTTCATCGTGCGGGTCTTTAATATCAATATCGTCCAGATGATGAATGAGATTGTGTCCATCTATGAGGTAAGGCATACGGCTTGCTCGTCTAATAATACGTCTCAATTGAGGCTATCATAACATGTCAGTATCGGTAGCAGATTAACAGCCTGAGAATAGTTGCCCATCAGCGGTGGTAGAGCGTTTATTGCCCTGTTGGATGTGCCATGCTATAGTCAAACGCAGTTAACGATTCGAGACACATTGACCTAAACATTTAGGATAAAAGACGCTTATGTTTATACGCAAATTTGGGTGGTTACTCACTACTTTATTTTTATTACTTGCTATGATTATCGTGGGGTGTGGTGTGCCAGCATCCGGCGACCAAGTGCGCACGGAACTCATCACCGTAGAAGTGATTATTACCGCGACGCCTGACCCCAACGTGACGCCAAACGTGATTATTGTCACGGCGACCACTGACCGCACACAAGTTGCTGTGCCGGATGATATTGTGCCGGATACCGATGATGAAGACGGTGGTAGTACACAACTGAGTGGCACACAAATTGCCGCTTCTAGCAGTGAAGACACAGAGGATGATAATGGGGTGCCGTCGTCCTGTCTCATTCATATTGTAGAAGATGGCGACTCGGTGTTTGGGATTGCTGAAATTTATGGCGTTGACCCCTTCATCATGCTCAATATCAACGGCTTCACAGAAGAAACTGCTTTCTTGAATATTGGTGATGAACTGGTTGTGCCTGTCGAAGGTTGCCCAATAGAGGACTTGCTTGTTACCCAAGCGGAACTCACGGAAGAAGCAGAGGCAACAGCAGAATTCACGGAAGAATCGACTGCTGAAGCAACTGAACCTGCACAGACATTTACGCCAAGCCCGTCGCCAACGATTACGCTTCCACCCGTCGCAACGGATTCTGAAATTGAGATTGTAGAGGTCATTCGCCCCGGTGATGTGACAGCAGAAGGGGTGCGCATCCGCAATAACGGACGCCTCGTAGACATCGACGGTTGGACACTTGCGGATAGCGAAGGCAACGAATATACATTTGTTGATAAGCTCATCTTTGAAGGGGGCGAATACACGATTTATACCCGTAGCGGACAAGATGTGCCAGCGATTTTGTATTGGGGCTTAGAAGAAGACGTGTGGGAAATTGGCGATGTCGTCACGCTCTCCGATGCCGATGGTGAAGTGAAGGCGACTTTCCGCGTAGAGGAAGAAAGTAGCGCACCGTAATTTTGCCCACATAACAGCAAAACAAAAAAACGGACACCTGCGCGTGTCCGTTTTTGCTCACTCGTTTTCTGGCTTGAGAACCGTCTCGTCGCTTTGTGCCTTGTCTGTGCTATCTATAGATGATGCACTTGAAGCTGTCACAGTGTCATTTGGCTGGAGTACGGTATCCTCAACGATGGCTTGTGCATCGCTTGATAGTGCCTCTTCATGACTGCGTGTATCATCAGGACGTAGTACATCGGTATCAGCAATGGGGTTGTCTGTTGGCTCAGTTGAAGGAGTATCATTTTTTGCGACAGGCATCGTATCGGTATCCCGTTCGTGTGCTGTTTTCCCCTGTGCATTTGGGTCAGGGCGCATAGATTTTGCCAGTGATTGCAATTGCATGACACTTACAGGCTTGATGTATAGATGGTCTTTTTCGGTAATTTTGGGCTTGATGCGCTCTGCCATCAGGCTATTAGCTGTTAGGATGAGGACAGGCGTATTGGCGTATTTGTCATTTTTGCGAATGTGCGCATGTAAATCTTGCCCTGAAAGCGAGGGTAAATTGACATCTAAGATGATGAGTGTGGGTGGCGTGTCGTTGGTTTCTAAATAATTCAACGCCTTTAAACCATCTTGGATACTATGAACGTCATAGCCCACCAGACGCAGTACGTCCTCATACAGTGTGACAAGATTAATTTGGTCTTCGACGACGAGTGCAAGCGGTTTTGGCATACATGAACCCCCATTAAACAATATATACCCATAGCGTACTACGCCATTGGTGTGAAATCAAATAAGGTTTGTTCCTGTTCTCATGTGGTGTTGATTTGACACAGTATGCAGAACGTGTGAAAATATGCACAAACAAATAGTAACATGTGAGGCATACACATGACTGACCATCCAATGAACATGAATCAGAATAACGGTCGCGAAATTGAAGAAAATAATGCGTGGGATCATCTCAGCAAATGGGAAACCCTCGTTGATGAGCGCATTCGTGAATGGATAGGGGATGGGGATATGTCGTGGCATCCAAAAGCAGGCGAACGGCTCGAATTTGATGATGAGCATGTGCCAGAAGACCAGCGCCTCGCCAACAAAATTATGAAAGACAACGATGCTGTCCCGCCTTGGATGGCACTTGGTTTTACACTGCGCGACAAGCACGCGAAAATCACCCGTAAAGCAAAGCAATACGCCCGTGATTATGTGCGTCGTCGAGATGATGCGATTCAGCGCGGGAGCTTTTTATATCACCAAAAAGCCGATGAACGCTGGAAAAAAGCGACCAGCCAACTCCGTCTGGAAATTGGCAAGTACAATGCCGAATTGCTGAACTATAACTTACAAGTACCAGCCGGCATTCCGCAGATGATTCCGTTAGACCCTGACAACGTGATTGACAAGGCACTCTCTAAAGCTGAGAGCGAGTGAACCAAAAACGGGACATGGTAGCATGTCCCTGATGTGTTTTCTTGTATTCGATCTGTAGCTTAGGATTTATCTTCTGCAACTTCTTCGTTTGTGTCGTTAGAATCTTGAACACCTCGACGGAAATTACCAATCGCTTCGCCCAATTCGCCACCAAGTCGTCCGATTCGTCCGACACCAAAGAGCAGTAAGACAAGTGCCAAGATAATGAGAAGTTCACCCATGCCAAAAGTCATACGAATCCTCGTTTCTGTATCTATGTGCATATCATTATAACACAGCTTGCGCCGAACTATCAGCGTGCTGTGTGTCATGTTTTTGTCTGACTGTGATAATACAATCAAAAGATTGCGATACTATAATCAAAATACAAATTAGTGTCCTATCTGACAAAAAATAGTTGTCGCAATTCGCCCCTGATGCTAGACTGCAAGCTGAACAAATCGAGGAGATTCGATGCCTGCACAAGCTCTCTATCTCAAATGGCGACCTCTTGCATTTGAAGATGTTGTCGGACAAGAACACGTCACCCGTACCCTCCGCAATTCTATAAAAACCGGACGTATCCGCCATGCCTACTTATTCAGTGGACCGCGTGGCACAGGTAAGACGACTTCAGCACGTCTGCTGGCGAAAGCCGTGAATTGCATTAATGAGGATATGGATATTCGCCCCTGTAACAATTGCGCGATGTGCAATGCGGTTAATGAAGGGCGCTTCTTAGACCTAATTGAAATTGATGCCGCGTCGCATACCGGCGTGGATGATGTGCGTGATTTACGCGATAGGATTGCCTTCACTCCAAATGAAGGGCAATACAAGGTCTATATTATAGATGAGGTACATCGCTTCAGTGGTAATGCTTTCGATGCGTTGCTGAAAACGTTGGAAGAACCCCCAGACCATGCGCTATTTGTGTTGGCGACCACCGAAATTGACAAAGTTCCAGCAACTATCAAAAGTCGTTGTCTGCCATTTGAATTTCGTCGGCTGTCTTTGCAAGAAGTCACTGACCGCTTGGCATTCATCGCAGAACAAGAGGGGTTGGATATTGAGCGTGCTGCACTCGAATTGATTGCTCGCGAAGGGACAGGCAGTGTGCGTGATAGTATCAGCTTGCTTGACCAAATTGTCGCTGACCCTGAAGAGAAAATAACGCTCGAATTGACCCAGCGTATTTTAGGGACGGCAAGTGCGCGTGCGGTGCGTGACCTGATTGACGCGCTGGTAAAACGTGAAACAGGACGAGGTATTCACGTCATCAATCAAGCGATAGATGCCGGTAGCGACCCGCGTCAGTTTGGGCAACAGGTGGTTGAACATTTGCGTTCGGTGATGCTGGCACAAACAGCAAGTGCTGATTTATTGCAAGCCTCACAAGATGACCGTGAATTATTTACCGAACAAGCCAACCAGATTTCCCGTAGTGATTTATTACGCGCTGTGCGTGCCTTTAATGAAGCGGTGAATACATATAGTGGGGGTTGGCAACCGCAACTCGCACTGGAATTGGCACTGATTGAGAGCTTGCAAGCCCCTGAACCCGTGCAAGTTGTCCAGCAGACACCACGACGGGGTGCAGCAATGAAATCGCAGGGTGCGAATCAATCAGAACAGAAAAAAGAACGTGCGGCTGATTTTGAAGCAGGCGACCCCGCCGACAGTGGCAAACCGCCTGTCATCGCGCCATCACTCGTGGCAAGTAAGTGGGTTGATGCACAAACGCTCATCTTCAAGCATTCACATAATGCAGGCGATTTGATTGTCAATTTACCGAATCTGATGGAACATGCGCGGGTGGTCACGGTAGAGGGCAATGTCGTTGTCATGGGCGTCCAGCAGAAAATTTACTTGGATAAGCTGAGTGACGATACCCGTGTGCAGTGGGTGGCACGGGCGATTAAGAGCGTGACAGACTCTGACGAGACGCTTCATGTGCGCTATGTATTGATAGATGACCTCGATAATTTCCAATATGAGGCAGATGATACGCTCACGGATGACCCGCTGATTCAAGAAGGCTTAGAGCTTGGCGGACAAATCCGTGACGATAGCGAATAATGTGATAGTATAAACGTATATATAACAAAAGGGATGTAGAATCATTCCTAGTAAAAAATAGAACACTCAAAGAAGGAGCTTTATCTTATGGCTAAACGTCGTCGCGGTGGTGCAGGTGGAGGTATGCCCGGAGGAATGGGCGGTATGATGCAACAACTCCAACAAATGCAAGCGGATATGGCGAAAGCACAGGAAGAACTGGAAGACGAAACCGTAGAAGTTTCTGTTGGGGGCGGCGCAATCAAAATCGTCATCACAGGGCATCAACGTTTCCAATCCATCGAAATCAACCCAGATGTCATCGACACTGATGATGAAGAATGGGTCGCTGACCTGCAAGATTTGTTGCTGGCGGCAATGAACCAATCTGTTGAGCAAAGTCAGACAATGGCAGCCGATAAGATGGAAAAAATCACAGGCGGTCTTGGTAATGTTCCTGGACTCGGTGGCTTACTCGGTTAAGCAGAGCGCAATCTGCTAACAAAAGACTCTCAGAGGGCGTAGATGATTCTACGCTCTTTTGCTTTTTGGTGTACACTGAGACACATAGAGAACAAATCTTCGATAAGGATAAATAGTGTCGCACGTTTTTATCAGCTATGCACATAAAGACAGAGCAATATGTGAGCGTGTTGTTGAATGGTTTCACGATAATGATAATCAACGGCGTCCGATGAGTGTTTGGTACGATAAAGAGATTGAGGGTGGTAATAACTGGCGTGATGAAATTGCTGAGTCGCTAGATACGTCGTTTGCTGTCGCTGTTCTATTGACCAATACATCTGTCAAATCCTTATACTGTACATATGAATGGTCGTATGCGTTGGGGCAGGGCATACCTGTGATTCCAATGCTATTCGAGGATTTGAACATTACGGATATTCCTGCACCATTGCAAGCTCGTCAAATCGTTGATTGCATACAAGCTGTTCCTGATACCTTGTTTCATCAATTTTATGATGTTCAAAGTACGCCGCCACAGGTGCAGGCTGTGAATGATGCAATACATGAAATTGTATATTCTATTCATAGACAGTTATTCATACTGCACTGGTTTGGCGACCATGGTTTTCCCGAAAATTTTGATAGCACGAGGTATATGCTTGAAGAGCTTGCGCGTGATTCACTTCTGGCAAAAAGTAAACTAAGTACAATTATACTTGAGCGAAAACCTGCTCTGAATGGTAGGCAATATCGCTATTGTTGGAAACTTGTTGACTATCTGCGGGATGTTTCAAATATTGATTTCACGCATATGAACTATGAGTATCGTCTCCCAGCATATATCCTTGACCGTTTTGATGAAGATTGGTTGGCAGCCTTTGAATACTTTGACAAAGATGAGTTTTGGAGAAGGTATATAAAACGCTACTTTCGCACGGATTCTGACAATAAACCAGTTTTCAATAGAAAAGAGGAAATATTTGCCGAAGTACTTCGTGCTTTCCCTGATTCTAGTGCAGTCGAAGTTGAATACTTGATTGAGAGTAGATTAAAAATAATTGCTCATGATGAAAATGAATCTAATGGTGAAGAAAAATGAGTAGTGCCATTCCTGAACCCGTAACTAAACTAATCGAAGCCTTTAGTGCCTTGCCGGGTGTGGGTCCCAAGACTGCATCCCGCCTGACATACTATCTCTTGCGTGCGCCGGATAATCTGTCGCTGAATTTAGCAGAGGCGCTCACAGAGATGAAAACCAACACACAATTTTGCTCCACCTGTGGCAATATCACGGTCAATGACCCTTGTCCGATTTGTAGCGACCCTAAACGCGACCATCGTGTGATTGCTGTTGTAGAAGAACCGCTTGACCTACTGGCAATCGAGCGCACAGGCACATTCGATGGGGCGTATCATGTGTTGCATGGGGCAATCTCGCCTGTCAGCGGGGTAGGTCCTGATGATTTGAACATTCCCAAACTCGTTGCGCGTATAGATGAAGGTGATGTGCTGGAAGTCATTATCGCTACCAATCCCGGACAAGAAGGTGACGCGACCTCTTTTTATTTACAACGTGCTTTAGAGAAGAAAGGCGTCAAAATTACACGGCTGGCGCGTGGCTTGCCAACAGGTGGCGACCTCGAATATGTGGATTCGGTGACGCTCATGCGTGCGCTACAAGGTCGGAGTGAGATGTAGAGCTTATGTCATTTGAAGTTGGAGATATACTGCTCAATCGCTATGAACTGAAATCCCTTGTCGCACCTTCGGGCACGGTCTGGATTGCTTACGATAGTATCTTAGACCGCGAAGTTGCGGTGCGTTATCGAGAAAAACCAGAAGCTGATGAAGGCGATGCTAGCAAACTCGATGCCTATATGCCCACGATAGAGATTCTGCGTCGTGAGGCACAACTGTTCGCACGCCTGCAACATCCACAGATTCTTCCTGTGCATGATTTTGGGGTACAAGGTGATGATCCCTTCATTGTGATGCGCTATTTGCCGGGTAATCGCACCCTGAAAACTTATCTACAAGATAGCGTGCTGACTGTATCTGAAATACTTGCTATAGCGAACCAACTAGCGAGCTTGCTGGATTTCTTCCGTGAAAAAGAAGTGGTACATGGTGATTTCAGTACCCATAACTTCTTATTAGACGAACAATTGCAACCATATATCTTTAATCTAGTCGTGTCATCTGCACATACGGCGCTCCAAGAAGAACAGCCGGATACGATTATAGGTAGCCCTCCTTATATGGCACCTGAAGCATTCGTTGGCGAGCCACTCACGCATCAGGCAGATTTGTATGCTTTCGGCGTGGTTCTCTATGAATGTTTTGCTAATCGTTTGCCTCTCGATGGGATGCCACTGGGTTATGCACAAATCAACGCGCAAATTGGTGTTACACAGGTACGGGCAGGGGATGGCACTATGATAGAGATTCCTCCAAACGTGAGTTTGCCATCTGTCCGGGCGCAACGTCCGACACTTTCTATGCAAGTTGACCGTGTGCTAGACCGTCTCACGCGCTATCAACCAAACGAGCGTTATCACAATGCGACAGATGCTATCAATGAGTTGACGCAGGCGATTTATGCTGCGCAAGGGCAGGTGGAAGGGCATATCTTCATCAGTTATGCCCGTAAAGATAGCGAATACGTCTACGAACTCGTGCGCGAACTGAGACGGCTGGAACTTGATTTATGGATAGACCAAGATATTGAACCTGGTTCAAATTGGGATGATAGTATCCAAACAGCCCTAGATGATTGCGATACGATGTTGCTAGTCACAACCGAGGCATCTTTATCATCTGAATATGTCACGCATGAATGGAGTTACTTCATGGGAGCTGGCAAACCTGTTTATCCGTTTATCCCGCAAACGACTATCCCAGATAACATGCACCCGCGTCTGAATCGTGTGCAGGTTGTTATGGGAAGTGATGATATGCTTGATAACGTCGCCCGCATCATTGATGTGCTTTCTGGCGGAACACCTACACGCATTCGCTGAAAGTTGCCGTTTTCGCCGTATGTTTGATATGCGTTTTGATTGTGTTAAGCAATTCAAACGTATCTACGGGTCATCATGGGTTAATTTGGGTTCATAGTAGTGCAATTTCAAATGATCTTTTAAATAGCCCTTGCAAAACGTTTAGGTAGCTATATAATACTCATCGTTGCGTTGAAAAAAGCGCGACCCAATTAACAAGCGAAACGCGACGAAAGGTGCGAGTTGGCGGGATTCAAATAGGGATCGCCAGTCCAATTTCCAACACCATAAGAGATGTGGAAGCCGACACATCCTCGACTCAGCTTTAAGAATTTCTTAAAAGAGATTCTTGACAAGTTAGGATGCGGTTGGTATATTCGTCTCTATAAGTCGCGGTGTGGCGCAAGTCACATCGTTTTAGTCTCTGAGAAGAGCGAGCAGTTTAACAGTAGAATAGTAAGTTCAGACAATGAGCATTTTGGAAGTATCCAAAAGAACCAAATAAGATCAATGAGACCCCCAAGACTATGGAGAGTTTGATCCTGGCTCAGGATGAACGCTGGCGGCGTGCCTAACACATGCAAGTCGAACGCACTTTTAGTGAGTGGCGAACGGGTGAGTAACACGTAGCTATCTGCCCTTAAGACTGGGATAACCATCGGAAACGGTGGCTAATACCGGATAAGCTCACAGTTATGTGAGAAAAGTTCAGGCGCTTAAGGATGAGGCTGCGAACCATCAGCTAGTTGGTAAGGTAAAGGCTTACCAAGGCGACGACGGTTAGGGGACCTGAGAGGGTGACCCCCCACACTGGAACTGAGACACGGTCCAGACTTCTACGGAAGGCAGCAGTGAGGAATATTGCACAATGGGCGCAAGCCTGATGCAGCGACGCCGCGTGGGTGAAGACGGGTTTCGGCCTGTAAAGCCCTTTTCTGTGTGACGAGAGTGGACGGTAGCACAGGAATAAGTCTCGGCTAACTACGTGCCAGCAGCCGCGGTAAAACGTAGGAGGCAAGCGTTATCCGGAGTTACTGGGCGTAAAGCGCGTGCAGGTGGATTGTTAAGTCACTCATGAAAGCTCCCGGCTAAACTGGGAGAGGTTGAGCGAAACTGACAATCTAGAGTGGATGAGAGGTAAGTAGAATTCCTTGTGTAGTGGTGAAATGCGTAGATATAAGGAAGAATACCAGTGGCGAAGGCGACTTACTGGCATCCAACTGACACTCAGACGCGAAAGCATGGGTAGCGAACGGGATTAGAAACCCCGGTAGTCCATGCCGTAAACGATGCACATTAAACGTTCGTTATCCTACGGGGTAATGAGTGTTGAAGCAAACGCGATAAATGTGCCGCCTGGGGAGTACGGTCGCAAGGCTAAAACTCAAAGGAATTGACGGGGGCCCGCACAAGCAGCGGAGCGTGTGGTTTAATTCGAGGATACGCGAAGAACCTTACCTGGGTTTGACATATAGGTAGTAGAGAAGCGAAAGTGGATCGACCTTCGGGAGCCTATACAGGTGCTGCATGGTTGTCGTCAGCTCGTGCCGTGAGGTGTTCGGTTAAGTCCGCAAACGAGCGCAACCCTTATCGTTAGTTATACGTGTCTAGCGAGACTGCCCGTGACAAACGGGAGGAAGGTGGGGATGATGTCAAATCAGCATGGCCTTTATATCCAGGGCTACACACACGCTACAATGGCGCATACAATGGGTTGCGAAGCCGCGAGGTGGAGCCAATCCCGAAAGTGCGTCTCAATTCGGATTGTAGGCTGCAACTCGCCTGCATGAAGTCGGAGTTGCTAGTAACCGTGTATCAGCACGGCACGGTGAATACGTTCCCGGGCCTTGTACACACCGCCCGTCACGTCATGGAAGTTGGTTACGCCTGAAGTCGGGAAGCGAACCGCAAGGGAGCTACCGCCGAAGGCAGGACTGATGACTGGGACGAAGTCGTAACAAGGTAGCTGTAGCGGAAGCTGCGGCTGGATCACCTCCTTTCTAAGAGATTGGTGTTAGCTGGAAACAGCGACACTGAGCAAAGGCTACGAAGTCGCGTAGGGAAGCGAGCGCGGATGGATGAGGAGCGTTGGTCGAAGATGGTGCTAGATGTGAAGTTGTCTGACTTACTACTCTGCTTTTAAACCTTGCTGAATCAGAAGATATAGCAAAAGTATAGCAAGTCCTTGACAGTGGATGCTAAGCGCAATATACTGTCCGAACATTGAAGAATTTCAACGGAGTTTCATTTGCAAAACATGCTGGAAGTAGTGGGAACTGAATAGAACGAGTCAGTAGACACAAGCGTGTTATGAAATGAGGCTCGGTAGTGTACCGAGCTTTTTTTGTCTCTGTTGAAGGTAGTAAATAGGTTAGCAGGTAGTTTACAAAGTGTAGATAGCGTACCAATCAGTGGTCAGGATGTTGCAGATATGTGGCATGGTGGCTAGTGATGTGTAGTAGTATCTACCCTGTCTGTCAAAAGAGTCAAAAAA
>JBCBKJ010000123.1:0-14653 GCA_038522085.1 Chloroflexota bacterium | reverse complement strand
CCAATCCTTTGCGCGATAACCACTGTTGCATGGTCTATAGGGCAAACGGAATGATTTGTAAATCACGCGGGAAATTCAGGATGCCAACCTTCGCCAATTGCAATAACTCGGCAAGGTCACGCGGAGGCCACGGCAAGCCCTGTGCAGATAGTGACCACGCAATATCAGCAATTTTACCTTGTTCTTCCCAGAAAGCCTCTGTTCCCGGAAACTTCGCCATCACATCCTCGTTATCAAGCGTCAATGCAACACTTCTATCCGGCAAATGCACCACCCAAGCAGGGTCATGTAGATGCACATGCCAATCAATATCCAGCATTTCTGCCAAAACATGATGTGGACCATTCGGTTGGAAACCACCTGCTACTGTCGCGCCACTCTCAAAACGATACCCTTGATGAAAAAATGTACTCGCACTCCCACCCGGATACGTCTGTGCTTCCAAAACTGTCACATCATAACCATCATTCGCCAACACCGCCGCCGTAGTCAGTCCACCAACACCCGCACCAACCACAATTACCTTTGCGCGTTCTGTTACCAAATCAAAATATCCTTTTGCATTATGTTTGCTTGTTTAGAATGGGCTTGTAGGGACGGCATCCATGCCGTCCGAATTTGAGATTTAAACTTTTTAGGGGTAGGAATCTTTACTCCACAGCCAACCGTGTGCGCCAATGCCGGAAGAAGAACAAAATACGCAACGGAATCCCATCGAACATCAAGCGCGTCAACAAACCTTGCCAGCCCTCTTTATGCGCGATAGTCAGGCGGTCAGTCAATTTCACACCGTCTTCGACTTCCTCAAAAATATGCTCATGACGCCAATACGCCATCGGACCACTCAGCATCATATCGGCAAAAGAAGACTCAATCGGACCCGCTTGATGCTCCACATGCCAATCAATCGGAATCGGACCCATCCACAGCGTGAATTTCAAATCACCATCTTTGATAGATGTGCGATTATCTTCTTTCAGTTGCATAAAAATTGGTGGGGGCGTCAGTTGCCGTAAGGCTTCCGACGCTTCATGAAATGCCATCATACGGTCAAGCGTTGTCTCCATGACCGTGCTTTTTTCATATACTTTTGCATTTGTTGGGGCGACTTGTACGGCGCTCATAATCTGTCCATTCAATGTTTTCAAAATTATGTGAATTTTATCACGCACGTATAAAATCTACGTGAGTACTTTCCTGAGAGCTTCATAAGCACACAAAAAACGCTTGCTAGTGCCTACATGAACGACATAAGTAAGTGAGTATGATTTTTAATTTTAAAGTTCGCAGGAGAAAATAGCACAATTTGCACTCAAATATGCGAAAAAACATATCATGCTCCCCTCTCCTCAGTGAGCTTGCGAGCTCAAGGAGAGGGGCTGGGGGAGAGGTAAAACAGATTTCTGATAACTGTAGATTACTTACTGAAAACTACCCATTCAACATGCCCAGTGCAGACCGCTGGCGAGCTTGTCCTTCCGGCGTATCCAAACCAAGACGTTTCAAAATCTCGTCCCGTGTCCCATCCCGATACCAAGCCTGTGCCGCCCGTGCCAGTGACTGCGCCATCGTATAATTCACAATGAACCCCAGCACAGCACCAAGAAACGGAATCAACTTACTCAATGATTTCCCGATAATACGCGGCGCATAACTTTTAAGGGCTGCAATTGTCAGCTTGGATAGCTCTGTACTCCCTGTCATGATGGCGTAAGTCGTCATCTTATTTTCGAGTGATTCTTCGTACCCATTGATCTTAGCAATGAAACTCACCATCGTCGCCTGATACCGTGCGGTCAGCACCATGTCTACAGGAATCGCAATCGGCAAAGTAACAAAGCCACCGAAGCCCGTTATCGCCCCCACAACGCCACACTTGAACGCCTCTTGATGCACTACCTTACTAATCAACTCTTGGTCAGTGATGTCAGGGTCCTCCTCTTTGAATGCCTTGAGCTTTGCTTCTAATTTTTCGAGGTCAGGGTCAACAAAATCACCTACCCATTTTTGCCCAAAATAAAAAAGAGCAATGCCCAATACCAACAGAATCACCGTTGGTAATACACAGCCAAGCAAGAAAAACCATCGTAAAAATTCGCCTACACCGTCCATCAATCGCTCCTAACGATATTCGTTGATGCCATCGCGCAATTCTTGTGCCGCCCGCGCCGGATTCTCCGAAAAAATAATGCCCCGCGAGCTATTGATTATCAGCCCCTTGCGTTGACTGTTCATACCTTGTGTCACAGTCTGCTGAACATTCCCCCCTTGCACACCGATACCCGGCACAAGTAGCGTCATATCACCGACCACGCTGCGTATAATTCCTATCTCATCAGGATAGGTGGCACCCGCCACCAGCATACAATTCCCGCGCACATTCCAGTCAGTCGCTACCCGTGTTGCCACTTTCTGCCACAACGGAATCCCACCATTTACTTCCAAATCCTGAAATTCTGCCGCGCCTTCGTTGGATGTACGACACAAAATAATGCACACCTTATCATCCCTGCGCAGAAAAGGAGCAAGGGCATCTTTCCCCAAATAGGGGTGCAAGGTTACAGCATCAAAAGCCAAATCATCAAATATCGCTCGTGCATACGCTTCACTCGTGTTGCCGATGTCAGCTCGTTTTGCATCGCAAATTGTCACAATGCTAGGATGCACGTCGCGTAAATACTGCATCGTCAATTGTAAGGCTTCCTGACCCTGCGTTCCCTGTGCTTCATAGAATGCGACATTGGGCTTATACGCCGCCACATACTCATGTGTTTGCTCGATAATCGCTTTGTTAAACGCAAATTGCGGATTCGCTTCTTGCAGATAAATATCATCCAACCGCGATATATCCGCATCCAATCCCACACATAGTAGCGAGTCCACTGCATCTACCCGCGCATTATATTTCTCTACAATCGTCATCATTAAAAATGCCTGCTTGCCCATCCATGTGGGTCATCGAACCAATCTTGAATGATAGCCTGTTGCGCCTCATCGAACATACCTCGCGTCAGTGCTACATCCAGAATAGTTTCAAATTCGGTCAAATTATGCAGTGTCACACTTGCGCTTGCGAATGCCTCGCGTGCTTCCTGAAAACCATAGCTCACAATCGCTATCATCTGCTCAACAATCGCGCCTTCCACACGCAACGCTTCCACGCCCGATAAACTGCTTCCACCCGTTGTCACAAGGTCTTCCACCAGCAAAACACGCTTACCTACAATATCGCCACCTTCAACGCGCTTGCCTTTGCCATGTCCTTTGGCTTCTTGACGCACAAACACCGACGGACGTTCCAGAGCATACCCCAATACGGAACTATGTGGCACACCCCCAACAGCGACCCCCGCAATTATGTCTGCCTCATTAGCAAGCGTTTCAACAGTCACTTTCATCTGTTCAACCACAATGCGCCATTGTTTAGGATGATAGGGCAGTTTGCGATTGTCAACATACACAGGCGATACAATCCCACTCTTAAACGTGATAGGCTCAGTAGGCGAAAATCCAACCGCACCAATATCTAATAACGCTTCTGCAACCGCTTCACTCATCGATATTCACTCTCTATGATTGCCGCCGCCAACGGACCTCTGTAAATCAACGCTGACCAATATTGTACAACATCGAGTCCGTGCGCCTTGTAAGCCAAATAACTATCCCCATCCAGCACACCGCCACAACCCACCACATCAACAGCATAGCCATTTTTGTGTGCAATTTCCCGCAAACAGACAGCCGTACGCAACGCATGCGAATACAATTGCCCGCCACCGATACCAGCTTGTAAAGTTGCGTCATTGGGGGCAGGGCGTCCCAGCGTGTTTGTAGCCACCACCGCACGCACCCCCAAGTCATCAAAGATACCCATCAGCAACGCATATTGTGATTCTGCTAAATCAGGGCTTAATTTTACCCACAACGGCACATCATAGCCTGCGTTCGCAATCGTTTCTAATGCAGTGCTACATAATCCCCGCGTCAACGTCTCGGTTTGATTACCACTTGGGTCATCTTCTGTATTCGGACAACTTACATTCAATGTGAACCAGTTTGGAACGACCCCACGTTGTAAAAATACGCTGAATGATTCCCGAACATCGTCAATCGCTTGTGCATCATCCACACCCGGACTCACCGCAATATTGATGCCGAAAACATGCGGTAAATCTATTAGATTTTTCTGCATGAACGTCGCCGCCGCTACCACACCTGGGTTCTTCAGTCCAATGCGATTTTGCGTCGATTGTGTCTCAACATCCCGCCACATCACTGTTCCCGCATTGCCCATACGTGGATGCCGTGTAAATGAACCAAACTCCACCAGACCAACCAAACGAGGCATACTTTTCCAGCCTGGTATGATATTCTCACCGCGCTCGACTGCTGATAGGGATTGAGTTTCTGTCTCAAAACCATGCCCTTTGACAAACCCAGCCGCCAGAATGAACGGATGTGGCAGTATCACCCCACCCACAGACGACTGTGCCTGCCGGAAACTCCAGCGATGCACAATTTTTGCAACCTCACTTAACACTGGTGAGGCATCAGCCGCCGCCAAAGTACCCAAAATGCGCTCATGCCATTCTTGCGCCGGACGCTGAAACAACACATTTCGCACGCCACGATACCCAACGTCATTGACTTTTAATACCATGTCCCGCAAGGGATTTACCATAACTCTCACCCGAATAAATTCTGACCAAAACCGCCATCAACTAACACGCGCTCACCATCATACACCTTCGTCCCGCGTATCCATGTTTCTAGGACTTTTCCCCGTACCTGCATCCCATCAAACGGCGATATTTTTGGTTGCGTGAATAATTGCGAGTTATCAATTGTCCATTCTGCATCGAGATCAACCAGCGCATAAGTATCCGCCGGACAGTCTAAACCCCAAATCGCGCGTGGATTATCTGCCACCATAGCGACAACCTGTTCCAAAGTCACACGCCCTTCATGCACAGCCATCAGCATCAATGGGAGCGTCGTCTCCAAACCCGTCACACCATAAGCTGGTTTCTCTGCTTCTTTATCCGCTTTACTATGCGGTGCATGGTCACTCTCAATAACATCGACTGCACCCACAGCAATCGCCTTCCATAACGCATCCACATCCGCTTGTGTTTTGAGAGGGGGCTTCATCATCGCATAGCCACCCATCGTCGCCACATCGGCTTCTGTCAAATACAAATGATGCGGACATACCCCGATAGTGACAGGCAAACCCTCTGCTTTTGCCTCGCGCAAATAACGGATTTCATCTGCTGTGTTGATGTGCAAAAAGTGCGTCCGTTTTCTATACTTGCGCACTAATGCCAGAATATCCAGAACCGTTTCATCTTCCGCATGGACAGCGATAATCTTCTCATCTGACCACGCCGCATAATGCGCATCACGGTCTTCTTGCTTGTCTAAAAGTAGATTACCTGTCGTACTATTATTGAAAATCTTCAACCCACATACATCATCAACCATCTTCGCGTATTCATCGCGGTTATCTGCCTGTGATGCCCCCGCGTACACGCCCCAATCACAAACAGCATATTCGCTGATCGTTTTCAACTTGGTATCGAGAGCCTCACGGTTGATAGTTTCCGGCGGGGTATTCGGCATATCAAATACTGCCCAATAACCCCCAGCCACTGCCGCCGCCGTTTCGCTGTGAAAAGTCGCCTTGTGCGCCCAATCCAAGTCACGCAAATGACAATGTGGATCAACCATCCCATGAATTTTTATCAAATTAGACATACGCGCCCTTTAGTACCTTCGCCAATAATGCCATCCGCACGAACATCCCATTTTCCATCTGCTTGAAATAAATACTACGCGGGTCAGCGTCTAACACATCATGGTCTTTCAGCGTACCCATTTCGTGCTTACGGGGGAGGGGGTGCATCAGAATACAATCTTTCGGTGCTTGGTCAAGCGTCTCTGGCAACATGACAAACCGTGCCTTGATGCGCTCATAATCTTCTCTGTTCTCAAAACGTTCTTCTTGTACCCGTGTCCAATACAACACATCACTATCACCCAGCACATCGTATAAATTATCTGTTTCCACCACTTCAATAGCGAGGTCACGCAACATCTGCACAATAGACGCAGGCATCTTCAACGTTTCCGGCGCAATACACGCAATTCGTGTATTTTCTGGACGATAATACGCAATCAATTTTGCCAACGAATGCACCGTTCGCCCATGCTTCAAATCTCCAACCATCGTGATAGTCAAATGGTCGATTTCCTTTTTCGCGTCAATGATCGTGAACATATCTAGTAGCGCCTGTGTCGGATGCTCTCCAACACCATCGCCACCGCTCACCACAACAGTTGGGTTATCAATATTGCGATTCAAAAAATCGAGATAGTAGCCTGCTTCATAACTTGACCCCACCTGCGGATGACGCAACACAATCGCATCCGCATAACAACCAGCCGCCCGTATCGTATCTGCCAGCGTCTCGCCCTTATACATAGACGAAAAACGTACGCCATTACTCACACTGATGACTTCACCACCTAACCGTCGCATTGCCGCCTGAAATGACATATCTGTGCGCGTACTTGCCTCAAAAAATAACGACGCCATCACTTTACCCGCACACACCTCAATTAGACCTCGGTCTTCTTCCCGCACCCGTCGTCGGATAGATGCGGTTGCATTGAACAATATCTCTAAATCACGCCGTTCAAACTGGTCAACGGATATAATATGCTTCCCACGATACGCGCCCCCTATTTTCGGTGGCGTATAGGTATGCCGGTGTGAACTCGGTGCCATTTGTTTAGCGTCTTCTTCTGCATTAACTGCCATCCCTACATGTCTCCCTCATGTCGAATAGTAGGTCGATTATAACCAAATCTGCCCTACATGACACCACGAGCTTGTTGCACATATAGAACAAATGTTTTATAATAATGCAATCACACGCTAGCACCCTAACGAAGGTTCTATAATGATTATCTTAGCAATTTTCATATTTTTGTTATTGCTGTTTACCAACGCCAACGAGCGCAAATTCCTCAGTAAAGAATTGATGCCCAAAAAGAGCAGACGCCGTTCATCATCGCGCAGTCGTAGCAAATCATCTTCTACAAAATCTCGTAGTAAAAAGGCGACTAGCAAAAAATCGAACTCGCGCACCAAAAAGACAAACTCTCGCCGCAAAAATAGTATATTCCAAGCATAATGTCATCGTAGGGGCGTTGTACACAGCGCCCACTATAACTCACTTAACGTCACCAATGGACTTAGCAAAAACCATATGCCCGTGTCATAATCACACCTCAATAACCCACCCGACACAGGAGCAAACCACATGCCGTTCACCACGAGTACCGAACCCATCCAGAGCATCACAACAGATGCTCTGATTGTTTATGTAGCGCAAGATAGTAAGCCTACCGACAGGGCATCAGCCGTTGACACAGCCCTCAATGGCGCAATCACAACCGTCATTGATGATGGCGACTTTTCCGGCAAAGCAGAAGAAACCATCACCCTCTATACCAACGGTGCAATCCCCGCCAAACGTGTCATCCTCGTTGGTTTAGGGGATACTGAAAGCATCTCGCCTGATAGTATCCGCCGTGCCGCCGCAGTCGGTGCGTTACGTGCCCGCACACTCAATCTCAAATCTGTGGCTACCTACCCGATTATAGATGAGCTCTCTGTAGCAGAATCCACACAAGCCCTCGTAGAAGGCATGCAACTCGCACTCTATCAATATCACGGACAAAAATCAGACGATGCCCCAGAAGACTTGCCCGAACAGGTCATCATTGCCGCTGATAGCGAAGCCGATGCCACATTTGCCCAGCAGGGTATAAACACAGGCAATGCCTTTGCCAGTGGCACCAATCTCGCCCGTGACCTTATTAATTTACCACCCAATATCCTCATACCTGCTTACATGGCACAACGCGCCGAACAGATGGCAAAAGAAGTCGGTTTAGCATGTACCATCTTAGAAAAACAACAGATGCAAGCCCTCAAAATGGGCGCGTTACTCGGTGTAGCACAGGGTAGCGACTATCCACCAAAATTTATCATTCTCGAACATAACGCCGATAAAGCCGACGACGACAACACCCCGACTATCGTTCTCGTGGGTAAAGGTGTCACCTTTGATACAGGGGGCTATAGCCTCAAATCCCGCGATGGCATGATAGGCATGAAAGCTGATATGTCCGGTGGAGCCGCTGTCATCGGTGCGATGCAAACCATCGCTCAATTAGATGTCCCCATTCACGTTGTCGGACTCGTACCCGCCACCGATAATATGGTCAGTGGCAAAGCCTACCGTCCGCAAGAAGTCATCACTGCCAGCAATGGCACAACCATCGAAATCATCAGCACCGATGCCGAAGGACGCCTGCTTTTAGCAGATGCACTCGTCTATGCCCAACGTTACCAACCAACAGCCGTGCTAGACATTGCTACGCTCACAGGCTCAATTGTCGTCGCACTCGGACACGCCGCCACAGGGGTCTATAGTAACAGTGATAGTATCGTTGCCACCCTCCAGCAAGCCGCCGACCTCACTGATGAATATGTGTGGCGTATGCCCATGTTCCCTGATTACGGCAAATCCCTCAAAAGTGATACCGCTGATACCAAAAACAGTGGCGGACGCGGAGGCGGGGCAGGCGTTGCCGCACACTTTTTGAGCAATTTCATAGATTACGATTGGGCGCATGTCGATATGGCAGGTATGCTCAACAACGACGGAAGTAACATTCTCAACCCAAAACACAGCGCACGCGGCTATGGCGCACGTCTCTTTGCAGAGTTTGCCCGTCAATTTGCCCCCTCATCCGATGAGGCTACGGCTGAATGACAACCGTCTACTTTTTTCATGGCGCATTCAGTAGTCCTAAAAGTGTCAAAATTGGACGTTTGAAGACAATCGCAGAATCGCTTGGGTTTACGACTATAATTCCTGACCATTCTGCTATCCGCGAACCTGACAAACGGGTTGCAGATATGCTCAAACGTGAGCCTGACGAGTCATGTCTACTCGTCGGCTCTAGCATGGGCGGATACGTTGCCACAGTACTATCTACCAGCTACAAACCACACGGTTTGTTCTTGATGGCACCCGCAGTTTTTATGCCTGCTACTACCTACGAACAACAAAATCTGACACCCTCTGCTGACCACATCGAGATTGTACACGGCTGGCATGATGCTATTATTCCTGTAGAAAATAGCATCACCTTCGCTCGTCAGCACAACGCGACCCTGCATCTTGTAAATGGCGAACACAACCTGCGTGCCAATCTCGATACCGTTGCTGATTTATTCACCTTATTCCTAGCCAAATTCAACAACTAAACGATTTTCACTTCCTTGGGGACGCATTTCTGTGCGTCCGCCATTCTAACAACTACACAACCCCATCGCTCCGCAATCCCGCAATTGTCTCCTCAGACATGCCCAAAATCTCTCCAAGCACGACATCCGTATCTGCACCCAACGCAGGTGGCGCAGACCGTATCTCAGGAGGGGTCGCGCTCATTTTCAGGGGCGACCTTACCAGCTTTAATGGCGTTCTAGACGATAGCATCATCTCATGCACCAAATTCCGCGCAACCACATGTTCCATACCGAGAGCTTCTTGCACCGTATTGATTTCACCACACGGAATCCCTGCATCTGTTAGCAACTCGACCCATTCGCGTGCTGATTTGTCCTCAAAAACCTCCGCCAAAATATCCACAAGCGCCTCCCGATTTTTTACCCGCGCTGGATTGCCAGCAAAGCGGTCATCACGAGCCAACTCGGGTCGCTGAATCAAATGTGCTAACAGTCGAAACTGCTTATCGTTGCCCACAGCAAGCACAAATGCCTTATCCTGTGCCTCAAACGTCTGGTACGGTACAATATTCGCGTGCTGATTCCCAAAACGCCCCGCATCCTTGCCTGATACCAGAACATTACTAGCAATATTCACCAACGCGGCAATCTGTGTATCCAATAGTGAAATATCAATATGTTGCCCTTGCCCCGTTTGCTCTGCATGACGCAATGCCGCCAAAATCGCTCCGTGCGCGAACAAACCTGCAATTACATCACTAATAGCAACCCCAACTTTGTGTGGCATACCCTCATGCGCACCCGTAATACTCATCAAGCCACTCATCCCCTGCACAACGTAATCATAGCCAGCACGCTCTGCATAGGGTCCCGTTTGCCCAAAGCCTGTGATACTGCAGTACACTATGGCAGGATTTTCTGTTTGCAGATTTTCATAGTCCAATCCGTACTGCGCCATCTGCCCAACCTTGAAATTTTCGACAACAATATGGCTCTCGCGTGCTAGCGATTTTGCAATCTCCACACCGGCATCCGTCCGCAAATCAAGCGTAATACTCTTTTTGTTACGATTGACACTCGCAAAATATGCGCTCATCTCACCTGCCCAAGGTGGACCCCAATGCCGTGTATCGTCGCCCAAACGCGGGCGCTCCACCTTGATAACTTCTGCACCCAAGTCTGCCAGCATCATCGTACACATCGGACCCGCCAGCACCCGCGTAAAGTCAAGTACCCGCAACCCGGCTAATGCTCTCTCGCTCATAAGTCTATCTTTCGACAATCATAAATAATTCCTATGTATGCCCATAATACTTCGTAAACACTGGTAAGATACCTTCATGTGCATGCAACAATAACATATAAGAATTGAACACAAGCTCTCTGCAATAACTATCAGTACAATCAAGCAGAGTACCTTACAGACGCCACACAAGGAAAGTTTATCTATGCAGACAACCATTCTCATCTTTGGCGCATCCGGCGACCTTACACGACGCAAACTCGTTCCAGCACTCTACAACAAGTACAAAAAAGGCAAACTCGATGGCGATTTCAACATCGTAGGTGTCTCGCGTACCAAACTCTCACACGAAGATTTCCGCGAACGCATGCAATCAGGTGTCCAAGAGTTCAGCAAATACTATGACGAAGAAACATGGCAAGAATTTGCACCGAAAGTCTGGTATATTCCCGGCGATGCTGCCAAACTCGAAGGCTTTGACGACATCAAGGCAGGTCTAGCAGAGATTGAAGACGAAGAAGTCAATCGCCTGTACTATCTCTCAGTTGCACCCTTTTTGTATGAACCCATCATCACCAACTTAGGTGATGCTGATATGGTAAAAGATGCTGAAGGCTTCCGCCGTGTCATCATCGAAAAACCCTTCGGTAATGATCTCCCATCCGCACAAAAACTCAACGAGGTTGTGCATCAAGTCTTCCCAGAGCAATCCGTTTACCGTATCGACCACTACCTTGGTAAAGAAACCGCACAGAACATCTTGTTCTTCCGCTTCGCAAATACCATCTTCGAGCCAGTCTGGAATCGTAACTACGTCGATAACATCCAAATCACCGTAGCCGAATCCGTAGACATCGAAGATAGAGGCAATTACTTCGATAAATCCGGTGTTCTGCGCGATATGTTCCAGAACCACCTCTTACAATTGCTGATGCTAACAGCAATGGAAGCGCCTAGCTCTTTTGATGCGGATGTCCTCCGTAATGAGAAAGTCAAAGTCCTACAGGCAATCCGCCCCATCACACCTGATGATGTCGTCTTCGGGCAATACGAAGGCTACCTAGATGCAGAGGGTGTTGCTAAAAATAGCAAAACACCAACATATGCCGCCGTGCGTTTCAATATTGATAATTGGCGCTGGCAGGGTGTCCCGTTCTACCTACGCAGTGGTAAAGCACTCAAGCAAAAAGTGACTAAAATCTTAGTCGAATTTAAAGCACCGCCACATATGCTCTTCAATCTCGAAGAAGGGGATCGTTTCGCCCGTAATGTGTTGGCACTGTGTCTCCAACCGGATGAAGGCATCCACCTCAAATTTGAAGCAAAAATTCCTGGTACATCACAGGGATTCCGCAGTGTAGACATGGAATTTCACTATAACGATGCCTTCGATGAACCTATTTCGGATGCCTATGAACGCCTCATTCTGGATGCCATTCAAGGCGACCCATCACTCTTTACCCGTAGTGATGAAATCGAAACAGCATGGTCACTATTTGACCCCGTTATCGCCTACTCAGAGACACAATCTGCACCGCCACCTCATCTCTACACACCCGGTAGCTGGGGACCTGTCGAATCCGATATTTTCCTAGCAGAACAAAAACGTCGCTGGCGCAAATCCGGTTGCTTACACGAATAAACATCTTGCTAAAAATAGTGACTTGTAGGGGAGGCAGGTCTGCCTCCCGTTATTTCTACTGCTACCTTCTAAACACCCTGTATATAGCGCCCAAAATCGACATACACATAAAAAGAAAAACCATACCATGACCACACCTCAAACACCCGACAACTGGGATAATATCAAAATCCTGCCCGACAAAGACAACCTCATTCGCTTCACTGCCGAGCGCATTGTTCGTATCGCCTCAGCAACACTCGAAGTCAATGACCGTTTCTCAATCGCCCTCGCGGGTGGCTCAACACCCGAACCCGTCTACCGCATGTTAGGCGATACTTTCACGGATACCCTTGATTGGTCGCGGATACACATTTTCTTCGGTGACGAACGCTGTGTCCCACCCGACCATGACGAGAGTAATTACAAAATGGTCAAAGCAACCTTGCTAGACCATATCGCCATCCCGACTGAAAATATTCATCGCATCAAAGGCGAAGACGACCCCCAAGCAGCCGCTGAAGCCTACGCAAAGGAACTCGAATCCTTTTTCGCTAATGAAGAGGGGATGTTTGACCTCAATTTACTTGGTATGGGTGGTGATGCACACACGGCGTCGCTCTTTCCTGGCACGCCAGCCGTGCATGAAAAAGACGCGCTCATGATTGCCCACCATGTAGAAGCAAAAGGCAACCTCTGGCGCATCTCGCAGACATTCCCAACTATTCTACAAAGTGGAAACATCATGTTTTTAGTGTCTGGGGAGGGGAAAGCCGAAGCACTCAAACACGTTATCGAAGGTGACTACGAACCCGATACCTATCCGTCACAAGTCATCGTTCACAGCGACCATCAACACATTATCTGGGCAATCGACCAAGCTGCTGCCTCTGAACTCTCCTGATAATATAGATAAAATTTGGGGGCAGACATGATAACTCAGCCCCCAAATTCCGCGATTAAAACTTACATCAACGCCTGACGCAAATCATCTAGCAAATCATCCACATACTCAATCCCCACGCTCAAACGCACCAGTCCGGGGTCAACCGCAATATCACTATCGGCTGTGCTGGCGTGGGTCATGCTGTATGGATGCTCAATCAAACTCTCGACCCCACCTAAGCTCTCTGCTAAAGAGAATAACTTAGTGCGCATCGCAAAATCGCGTGCTTCGCCGGCTGTCTCGAATATCAAACTCACCATCCCGCCAAAATATGCCATCTGCTTTTTGGCAAGTTCGTGTTGTGGGTGGCTCTCTAAGCCCGGATACAAGACCTGTTTCACTTTGGGATGGTCTTCTAGCATACGCGCAATTTGCAACGCATTTTCGCTATGACGTTGCATGCGTACTGCCAGTGTTTTGATACCCCGCAAGGTCAGGAAGCAATCCATAGGACCCGGCACACCGCCGACAGCGTTCTGCAAAAACTTGAGTTCATCATACAGTGCCTTGTCTTTCATCGCCAACAATCCACCCACAACATCGCTATGACCGCCCAGATACTTCGTGCTACTGTGCATCACAATATCTGCGCCCATCGTCAACGGTTGCTGAATCGCTGGACTTGCAAAGGTATTATCTACAGCTACCAATACATCTTGTGGAGCCGCTTCTGCCAATGCTGCAATATCCCCCAACGCCAACATAGGATTTGTCGGTGTCTCTAGCCACAATAGCTTCGTATTCTCTTGCATCGCTTCGCGTATAGCGTCCACACTTGTTTGGTCAACCCACGAAAATTGCAGTCCATACCGTGATAGCACCTTATCAAATAAGCGGAATGTGCCACCGTAAACATCGTTGCCGACAACCACATGGTCGCCTGGATTAAGCAAGCGCATAATCATATCAATCGCTGCCATGCCACTTGCAAATGCCAATCCGTAATTCCCACCTTCCAGTGCCGCAATGCTCTTTTCCAGTGCCTGACGGGTTGGGTTGTCCGTGCGACTGTACTCAAAGCCCTTATGCTCGGCTGGGGCAGGTTGTACATAGGTTGATGTTTGGTAAATCGGCGTCATAATTGCACCCGTCGTTGGGTCAGGCTCAACCCCCGCATGAATCATCAAGGTATTTAGATGATGTGTGTTCTTTTCGTCGCTCATGAAATGTATTCCTCTGTGTGTGTTTGGTACATACCCGACAGTGTAACACGCCCCTAGCTTACGCGCTTATACTGCATTGGAGTACAATTCACTAACGACTGTAGGGGCGTTGTATACAGCGCCCGCAACAAACTCACAAGCTATCTCAATATCGCTTTTATAATCTCAAAACGCATATATTACCTACACCTGTAAGCGTATCGAGTAAGAGGTAAAACCCTCATGCCACAGCCACTTCCTGCCCGTTTTCAATCTCTCGCTTGAGGGTCTGCATTGCCCAAATACCTGCCAGTGGACCTAATGCCAAAAACGCGAATGCCCATTCCCAACCGACCATCGCTTGCAAAGTCGG
>JBCBKJ010000122.1:0-14807 GCA_038522085.1 Chloroflexota bacterium | reverse complement strand
ATCACAAAGTAGAGTGAACCTTAACGCTTATCACATAGTAACCTCATTTACGATAGTTACACTCAACATGAATTGAGCCAATTGGAATAAGTCATATGCCAGATACCGTTGTGCGCGTAGAAAATCTAACCAAATCTTATGAACTCGGTGGGCGTACCCGCCATGTGCTTGATGATGTGAGCCTTGATATTCATGAAGGTGAGTTCTTCGTGTTGCTAGGTAAATCGGGTAGTGGTAAGAGTACGCTACTTAACCTCGTCAGTGCTATAGACACACCGGACAATGGCGCGATTTTCGTCAATGACACCGAAATCACGGCATTGAACGAACGGGAGCAGACACTCTTTCGACGCGACAATATCGGCATCGTGTTTCAATTCTTCAATCTTATTCCCACACTGACAGTTTTAGAAAATATAACGCTCCCGCAAGAATTAGCGGGTAAAAATAGGGATGTCGCGCAAGAAAAAGGGCGCAGTCTGCTAGAGCGCGTTGGGTTGGGAGACCGTGCAGATAGCTTCCCTGATAAGCTGAGTGGTGGTGAGCAACAGCGGATTGCGATTGCGCGGGCGTTGGCGCATGAACCAGCTATATTGCTGGCAGACGAGCCAACAGGCAACTTGGACGAAAACACGGGCGAGCAGGTCATGCAACTTTTGCTCGACTTAACCCGTACTGCTGGTAAGACGCTCATCATGGCAACGCATAGCCCAGAAATTGTCCCACTTGCTGACCGTGTGGCGCGTATCCATGATGGCAAATTTACGATTACAGCGCAGACAGCACAAGAAAATAGAGCGCCAGTTGTGGAAACTGCCCGATAATATATCTTAACAATTTGGGTGTTATCTCACTTTTGTTTTTAAGATAATGGGGTAATAATAGAAATAGGCGGTATAATTTATACAAAGACAACTATTATTATGAATTGAGAATATATACTTATATTCCTATTAGTTGTTCCGAAGCGAACGTCTGACATCGCAGTTTTCTAATGACAGCACCGCAGCGTTCAGCAAACGCACGTAGCAGGCGAAAGGTTGTACGCCATGTCTGAACCGAATTCCGCTGACCTGAAAGCCATTCTCGCTGAATTACGGGATACGAATAAGGACAAACGCAGGACGGCAGTGATGAAATTGGGTATGTTTGGTGGCACAGAAGCTGTCCGCGTACTCATTCAAACACTGGAAAATGAATTTGAAGACCTGATTGTACGTGGCAGAGCCGCCATGATGTTGGGTAAGCTCGGTGATAAGACAGCCGTCGCGCCATTGATGCGTGCGCTGGATGCACCAGGATACCAAACCCCACTCTATGCAGCAGAGGCACTTGGACGCCTCGGTGATGCCCGTGCAATTCCACCACTCTTGTACATTGCTGAAAATGGTCGTGACCGCTTGCAAGAAACGGCGCTCACATCATTGCAAAAGCTAGGCTATGAGGGCGACGAGGCAACATCAGAACCAGACCGAGAAGTCGAACCACAACTATGATAATAGTAAAACGGTCATGTCCACTGGGCATGACCGTTTTTGTTTAGGTTCGATTTTGAGTATAGCAGTCAGCGACGTTTAGAAGTCCTCTGAATGGTCAATCTCGATGTAGTGCTGGCTATCTGTGGGTGTTTGCTTAAGTGGCAACACGAGAATGAAGGTTGTGCCTTCGCCCATTTTCGTCTCGAAATCGACACGTCCGTTGTGTAATTCCACGACTTGCTTGACGATAGCTAATCCCAAGCCCGTGCCAGGCAAGGTATCTGCGTTTTGCGCACGATGGAACGGCTCGAATAAACGGGCGCGGTCTTCTTCAGGGACGCCAATACCACTGTCTGATACTCGAACGACAGCTTCCTGTTCTTCGTTGACATCTAACTCTAGCAGGACAGTACCCCCTTCTGGCGAATACTTAATCGCATTCGACAGTAGATTAGTCATGGCACGGCGCAACAAACGGCGGTCAACTTGTGCGCGAACCCCTTTTTCCCCTCTAAATTCAACTTGATGCGTGCGGCTATGAATGAAGTGAAATTCGTCCGCGATGTCTTCGCAATAGGTTGATAGACTAATTGTCTCTGTAGCGACACTCAAGCCTTGTGCTTCGGAACGGCTGAGGGTCATTACATCTTTGACCATATCCCGTAGATGCTCGACTTGTTGCTGAATGTTATCGAGTGCCTGTTCGTTCTCTTCAGGTGTAGAAACTTCACCATACTTTTTGAGCATGTCATAAGACAAGCTGATAGAAGCGAGTGGTGTGTTGAGTTCATGTCCCATCATGGACAGGAAGCGATTTTTGAGAATGCGCAATTCACGCTCTTTTTCAAAGGCAACTTGCACGCGCTCACGCTCTAATATCTCGGATTCCATGCGCTTGCGATAGGTAATGTCTTGGATGATACACGTATACAGTGGACCATCATCTAGGCGCAATTGGTTGAGCGAGAAATACATCGGGAAATGTGCGCCATCTTTACGCACCCCCGTAATCTCGTGTCCGTATTCGCCATTTAAACGACGAAATGTTTTATGACCGTCGAAAACTTCAGTCATCAAGTCTTGCAGATGCAAGTTCTCTAGCTCATCAATAGTATAACCGAAGATACGTGCGGCGGCACGGTTCGCTGTGTTAATCATCCCCTGTGTATCAATCGTGAGGATGCCGTTATTTACATTGTCGATGATCGCCTCAATGCGGCGTTTACTCTCCCCTAGCTCATGTTGGGCGCGTTTCAATTCCGACACATTTTGATGTGCCACAATGATGCGTCGTTGTGTGTACCATTCAAAACGACTGATACGCACCACAAACCAGCGCCGTTGAATAGGGCTGTGGCAAGGATACTCCAGTTGAAATTCTTCCATATGTCCGTTGATAATCTCACGGATGCCCCCCGCAACAAGCGGTGCATCCTGCGATTTACGCTCTGTAGCTGCTTCGCAGACAGCTAAATAGTTCGTACCAATGCCATAGTCTGGGTCGGAAAACCCGTTGTCGTCCGCAAAACCGCGCCACGCCTTATTGACACCGATAATACTACCAGAATCATCCAGAATAGCGACGTGAGCAGACAAGGCATCCAACGCAGACTGAACAAAGCGTTCAGCGTCATTAGAACTACCCCGAAAATTGTTCCGTGAATCAGAAGGTATGAGCACGGTTGCTCCCTCGCATTTGTAATCTCATATATAGTATACCATCATTTATTTATTTAATCGGGGGCTTATTTCTCACTCATGATATATGTATGTACAAACGCATCCATTTAGTGCTTTTCAGAGCATTTGTAACACGAATTGTCACAAAAGAATCTGATTCCGTCTCATTTTGCTATCAAAACAGTAAACACACAGCAGACGCGACATATAGTGTTGGAGCAGATGAGAGCGACCCAACGAGCAGAGGAGCTTGCACAATGAGTACACAAAACAACGAAGAGAACAAATCACAGGGTTTTCAGTTGAGCGATGGTATGCCACCGTTGCCAAAACCAAAGCCATTTCATATTACTGAACCGATTTTGAATAATGGTCTGTGGAGCTTCTGGTTAACAGCCGATGACGATGTGCTATCGTTCGTGCAGAATTTGCACTGCATGCAGATTAACCAGAATAATCGTTTTGGGAATAGTCGTTTTCAGCCAAATCTCAGTGGGCGTGCGTATTTTACGATTAATCCGCGTTATGACCACGAAGAAATCTGGCAATGGTTGCAAGAAGTATTGAATACCGAAGCCAAGACTGTTGAATTGGATGATTCTTGGGAAAATGCGATTGAAGCTGCACATGCTCATACGGACGAAAGCTAAGGCTTAGTCCATTCCTTTGCCATATTCGAGTTTGCCTTCCAGAATCTGGCGCAGGCGATAGAGGTCTGTCCGGCTGGTTAAATCGAGGCTCATTGGTGTGACGGAAACCACTTTATCGTGCATGACCGCATAAACATCACTATCCGGCTCTGCTTGCGAGGGGTCGGATTCAAATTTATAGCCAAGTTTGCCTGTGCTATTGAGTTTCGTGCGTTCGGGACGGGTGGGCCAATACACACGTCGCCGACTAACGCGGGTAATACGCCATTCGGTATCGAGCGTGGCTTCCCAAGGCACATCAATCTTCAACACATCAACATCATCGGGTAAGGCTTCGTGGTGCAGATGCCACTCCCCTAGTTGACGTGCATGATGCGCCGCCACAGAAAAATCTACATCATCACTATAGGTCAGGTGCAGGTCAAAGGGTGTTTGCTGGCTAACAGCGAGGGCGGGAATCCGCAGGCTAGAGGCTTCCAGTGCCGCGCCGACTGTACCAGAAATTGTGACGCCGTTGCCTGTATTATCGCCATAATTAATACCTGATACCGCGAGAGATGGCAAACGGTCTGAGAGTTCAAGCACACCATGTTGCACAGCTTGCGCAGGTGTCCCATCTACCGCATAGGCTTTACAATTTTCGAGTTCCAGCAAGGGTGTCTCGTAAGGATAGATGCGCCCTTTGCTATACGTGGGTAGGCTACGTGCTGTGCCAGATTGCTGTTCACGCGGGGCAACAATCAACAAATCGCCCAAACCCTCAAAGGCTTTGGCGACTGCCCACAGACCAGGCGAATCAATACCATCGTCGTTGGTAAACAAAATGAGGGGGCGTTCGCTGGTAGCCATAAGAAATCCTTATTGATTAGTCATGCTAAGTGATAACAATTGGTATGCCAACATACCGAATTATAATTAATGCACGGTTAATTAGCAGGTAAGCGTAGATTATGCCTTGCGCCTGTGATTATTAAGTGTGCAAGTAAAATCTATCATCCTGCGTCCATTTACGCATCGCCTCACTATCGAGCAAGAAATACTGCTCTTCTTCGTCACGGCGTCCAGTACGAAACGCGATTTCGTGACTATTGCCACCTAGCGAATATGCCAGCGCACGCGAATCATCGAGCGTCCATTCACGTTCACCCCGCGCTGTATGGAAATAAGGACGCAACCAGATTTTTGCATAAGCGTTGTATTCGTGGGCAAGTTCGGATGCCATGTAACCCGCGAGTAGATGGTCTTCTGTACTTTCTAGAAAACCAGTAATTTCGATGCGGTATTTTGGTACAGTCCCCAATGCACGGAACAATTGTTGAACTTCGAGCATCGTCGTTGTGTCGCTATCCCAATACAGCGGACGAAAAGCCTGTAAATCAACGCTGTAGGGGCGCACGGCGTTAGTTATGGGATATTGCACATCAAGCTGTGTGCCGTCTGTAACGCCGATATGCCAATAGTGATGTATTTTCTGCTGGACAATATCGCGCAATATCTCAAGATTTTCTCTCAGTTCAGGCAAGCGACTCTCATCACGCCACAGAGACAAGCGCAATTGCAAGAGTTCCCGCTGGTCACGCACATAATCATGATGCTGTTGATTGCGACGCGCAAAGGGGCGACGACGTTCTAATTTTGAGGCGATAGTCGCTAACCAAACGTGTAGTGCCTGCATTTCAAGCTCGGTGAGGTCTTGCGGGATAACAATCTCTACTGAAGGATGGGTCATAAATAAGCTAATCTCTTACGTCAAACAATGAAAACAGTCTACCAGAGCCGACTATCTGTCGGTAGTGGAAAATCGACCTTGCAATACACCGTAACAGGCAATAATCTAAGCGCAGATTTCACGTTTATGAGGACGTGCGATGTCGCGCTTATTTGGATTTTTCTCGCTTATCACCATGCTGTGTTTGGGTGTTTTTCATGCGCCTGTACACGCACAAAATGTCGATTATCTAGCGACTTATCCCGATTGTGAATTTGATAACCCCGAAGTGGATGCTGGCTTGGCAATCGGCGCGGTGGTGCTAGATTTCAACACACGGTTAGGCTGTGTGCAAAATCTTGATATGACTTTCAATACAGCGAGTGTGCCGAAGATTTTTGTGGCGGCTGCCTATTATGATGCAGTGGTTACTGGCACGTTCAATTCAACCAGCACACTACAATTCACACGCGATTATTGGATGGGTGGTAATAACGATTGCCTGAGTGAAAATGACATCGGCACGAATTACACCTATACCGAACTTGTGGAGTTCATGATTAATTGTAGTGACAACGCCGCCACATGGATGTTGATGGATGCACTCGGTTGGCAACGGGTGAATGATTATGTGCAATCACTGGGCATCGCAGGTATTGGCGAGGTCATTCCCTATGCAGAAGTAGACCGCTTGAAACTCGAATTTTGGGATGAGCGTTGGGCAGATGTACCAACAGCGATGGCATCGCGCTTTTACCGCAGTGGACGCACCGCTGGCTTAGATGCTTATTTTGATACGATTCCTGACCGCCCAGGACGCGCTACGTTTATCAACATGAATCAGCGTTATTTTGATGATTATAGTTTCAACACACTAACCCCGCGTGCGCTGGCGTCTTTCATTGACTTGTTGCGCACTTACAAGCAATCCGGCACGCCCGAACAGTGGTTTGTAGCAACGAGTGTTTTCAATGTGATGTTATTCACACAACGCCAATACAGCACCCAAGCAATGCCGGGCAATGTGTATGTTGCTAGTAAAAATGGCTTTGACAGAGGCTTGTTGGCAGAAGTGAATGTGCTATTCAACGAATTAGATGACCGTGTGCCATCGGGAATGGTTATCATGTTTGGGCAGTACGAATCGCTATCAGGAGGCGGTAACAATGCACAATTGCCAAACCGCTTCGGGGATGCCCTCAATGATTTGTATTTTGAGCTATCGCCCACTATCCGCGATACCTTGTATCCGAATTATCGTCAGCCACAGGTCGTAAATAACTTCACGCTGACAACGATTGTCTTGAACGACCAATCAACAATTCAAACGTGCTGGAATCCCTATTTCAGTTCGGGTTTTGATACGTCGCTTGTGCCGTCACTGGAAAATTGTTTCTCGAATATGCGTCCGCGCCTGACTTATCCTGTAAACGACAATTTGGCGTTGGGCTTGGTATTGCGCAATCTGAATTTTGCCGACACCCGCCTCACATTCTTATATACCTCACCGAACAATTTACAGTATTCATATCAGATAGACCGCCAGAATGTGACACAATCGGCTGTGTACTGGTTTCATCCCTTAGATATTTCTGGACAGTGGCAAATAGATGTGTATATCAATTTACAGCATGTGTATTCGGAAACCATTCTCGCGCAAAGCTAGTGACAATCCACATAAGACGGTAAGATAGCCGACATGGAGCGTATTATTTGAAAGGGTCAGCATTTTATTATGACAACTACGATTGATTACACTGCACGGCGCGAAAAATTATTAGCACAGGTCGAAGCCGATATGGTCGCTATCGTGCCGGGTGCGAACATGGTTTATTTCACGGGCTTGCACTATCACCTGTCTGAACGCCCAACAGTTGGCTTTTTGCATAAAGACGGGATTGCCTTTGTCGTACCAAAATTGGAAGTGACCAAATTCCACAGCCGAGATGACATTGAAGTACAGCCGTTCATATGGAGCGATGCCGATGGTTATGAAGATGCGTTTAAGTCGGCTGTCGATGCACTGGATTTGAACAATAAAAAACTCGCTGTCGATGGGATGACGATGCGCGTGTTTGAGTGGTTAGCATTCGCCAATGCGGGCGCAAGCCTCGATACGGCTGTTGATGCAGGTCAGCAATTACTCGGTTTACGGGCTATCAAATCACAGTATGAAATTGACCTGATGCAAGCGGCTGTAGACATCAGCGAAAAGGCGCTAGAAAACACGATTAACTGGGTCGAAACGGGCATGACCGAGCGCCAAATTGCTAGTAAATTAAGCGATGAACTGACAGCGCAAGGCACAGAAGGCAATGCGTTTGGACCGCTGGTGCTGACAGGCGAAAAGAGTACGCTCCCACATGGCAACACAGGCGAGCGTCCGTTGGGCGAAAACGATTTTCTGCTGATAGATTTTGGTGGCAAAAAAGGTGGCTACCCTGCGGACATCACGAGGACATTTTGCTTTGGCGAACCCACGATGGAAATGCGCGAAATTTACGAAGCCGTGCGCCATGCCAACGAGGCGGCAAAAGCCTTTGCGCGTCCAGGTGTGACCTGCCACGAAGTAGACCGTGTTGCCCGTGACGTGATTGAAAAAGCTGGATTTGGCGAGTATTTCACCCACCGGCTGGGGCATGGTTTGGGCTTGGAAGTTCACGAACTACCGAATATCGCACCGAACAATGACACGGTACTAGAAGAAAACATGGTCTTCACCATTGAGCCGGGTATTTATTTGCCAAATGTAGGTGGCGTGCGCATCGAAGATGATGTTGTTGTCACAGCGGATGGCATTCGTAGTCTAACGAGTTTCCCAAGAAATATGTGAGGGAACTAAGATAGCGGTCAGCCTTCAGCTAGTCGGCTATTTTGAATATAAGCATCATAGTGTAACTGTTTTAGTTTCTTCAGCGGACATGCAGAAGCATGTCCCTACAAGAATTGAATTTGTGTAGGGACGCCCTTCTGGGCGTCCGCTGATAGCTAAATGATCTAATCCACATTTTTCATCGAAGGTCACTAACACGCAATCAGCGACAAAGGAACTGTTGGAAACATGGCAATCGAAAACCGCACCAGCGCGGATATTGCGCGAGCGAACAATGAACCCCTTTACGGCACAATTAAATCTGCGGATGTCTTTTTTCTGCTGGAATACAACGGTGTTTTCACTCATGACGCATGGAGCGATGCGCGGATTCCTAGTGAGGTCAAAAGCAAACTTGCAGATTACCCGAATGGGCGTGCCTTGCTGATTCGGCAACCCAATCAGTTACAAGCCGTTGACCGTAAGACGATGCTCTTTGTCGTACATGCGAATGCGCCCAAGCCAGCTATCTATTCGTTCGAGTTGCAATCGTACAATGATGTGATGCTATTAGATTTGGATGCTATTCTCGCGGGGAAAGTACAATCGCGTTACGATGCCCCGCTATATGCTATCTGCACCAACGGCAGACGCGATGAATGTTGTTCCAAGTATGGCATTGCACTCTACAATGCGATGATCGAAAAAGAACACGAACACGTCTGGCAGGTGAGCCATATTGGCGGGCATCGCTTCGCAGGGACAATGTATTGTTTCCCACATGCGCTTTGCTACGGCTATCTTGACCCCGACGACACAGACACGCTCATTCACACTTACCGCAATGGTAATCTATGGCTGGAGAAATTACGCGGACAGGCTATCCACGACAAGCCAATACAGGTAGCGGAGTATTTCCTACGGCGTGAATTAGACGATAGCAAAATTGGCAGTGTGCAGTATCTATCACATACAGAAGACGATGGACAGTGGCATATCACTTTCGCACATGCCGATACACAGTACACAGTCACTATCGAAGCCGATACGCCGTTACAGGTCATAGCAACAACAGGCGACACACATTATAAAACCGTGCCACAGTTCAAATTCGTATCTTACGAGAGCGCGTAGGCACTAGAGGGGGATTTTATGGCGCGTTCGCTGACCGTAGCGACGATTCAGCTAGACATCACACCAGAGGAAACAGACATACGGCTTGCGCGTGCAAGCGAACAAATTAAACAAGCGGTAGATACGGGCGCACAGTTGATTGTTTTACCAGCCGCGTTCAATACAGGTGTCACCTTTGCGGAAACGACTTACGAAGTGACCGAACACCTGACAGACCAAACACACCACTGGTTGCATGCACAAGCCTCTGAATATAATGTGCGTATTGTGGGGTCGTTTTATATTGTCGAGCATGATGATACTTTCCACAGGGCGTTTTTAGTCGCGCCGGATGGCACAGAATGGCACTACGACCAACAGTATCCCCTACTGTGGGAACGGGTATTTTATCGAGATGGGCATCGCATCACCGTTGCGGATACATCACTTGGCAAAATCGGCTTTCTGATTGGGTGGGATACGGCACATCCTGAACTGTGGGAAAGTTACGCGGCAAAGGTTGATATGCTGGTAGTGTTGCATCACGCACTAGATACCTCAGCGTTACAGTTACACCTTGCTGATGCGGTGCTGAAAGCCGATGAACTTGGCAGGCTTGGGCGCTGGTTCGTCGATAGTACAAATTATCAACTGCGTTACGACGTGCGCGAACAAGCCAAATGGTTGGGTGTGCCAGTAATCTGCGCAGGCGCAAGTGGTACGCTAAACACGATTTTACCGAACCCACTTTTCTCTGTTGGGGGCTTGTTGATTGGGCGTAGTGACGCTTGGCAAATTGCCTATGAACAGGGTGCAGAGGCACGGTTGGTTGTACCAACTCAACGTGATACAGGCGTTATCGGCGCGAACGGTCAACAATTAGCAGAAATCACAGTCGATAGCGATGCGTTTATTGTATCTGAACTGTCTCTGCCGGATACGCCCCCTATGCCTGATGACACTGTGCCACAACCTGCGATGTACACAAGTGATAGTGCGCGTGATGTCATCAATGTGCTTAGTAACGGTTTGCTGACACTCACCTACCGACGCGGGGTACGGCGACAATGGGGCGCACGGATGGCGCATATGTCAGATTCGACACGCTTATGGCTCAAGGCTTTGCTGAGTGTCTCATTAATTGCTTTCGTGTTGGGATGGTTTTTTGGGCGACGCGATTAAACCAACGCTCACCCTACGCCCTACTCAATGATTGACCAGCGTTCTTCACTTGCTATACTAAGCATCCTTTTGAAAATATGTAAATTACGCAACGTGTTCGTTGATCCAAGGTTGCTTACTATATGACAAACATTCCTGAACCTCCTATTCATGATGACGATACTAGCCCATCTATTGCCATTCGTCCGGTAGATTTTGATGCACGGGTAGCAGAAGCGCGTGGTGAAACGAAGCCGGCTGGGTGGCAACGGGCGGCTGGTTGGTTAAGCCTTATCGGTGCGGGATTATTCACACTGGCAACGCTGGTCGTTTTGCTATTGCCGAATAATACACCTGATGATGTGCCAGAAGTAGCACAAAATCCGACAGAAGATGTCGTCGTTGCACCAACAAATGTGCCTATAGATGCGCCTGTTGTGCCAACACTCGTCCCTACTGACGAAACAGCCTCCAGCGATGTTGTAGCAGACAGCCTGCCACCCGTTATCGCGCCGGAACAAATCACTATTGGTCAGCAAACAGTAGATTTTGGCTCATCCGTTTTGCAACAAGCACTCTATGACCCTTTCACTGTTATTGATACAGACCGTCCGCGCAGTGGTTTCATTGACTACATTGTCGTGCAGGGCGATAGTATCAACGAAATTGCGACGCGCTACGGTTTGCAACCGGAAAGCCTCGCATGGTGCAATGACCGACGTATTGTGTTGGTACTGCGTCCGGGCGATGTATTGCGGATTCCGCCTGTAGACGGGGCGTGTCATCAGGTATTTGGTACACGCGAAGAAACAATCACCAGCATTGCAGAGCAATACAATGTCGATGATCCCTTCGTGATTATCGACTCAGATTACAATCGCGGACAATTGCCTCCGAATATCACGCCCAATGATGTTTTGTTGGGGAACACGCAGTTGTTCATTCCAGGTGGTGAAGGGGCTGTCATTTCATGGAATGCCGCCGCTCAACAAACTGATTCATCTGGTAATGTGACAGGTGTCAGCTTTGCGAACGGACAATCCGGCAGTTGTGGGTCTGTGACGCCGGCTGGTGGTGCGGCATGGGGTAATCCTCTACCAAATGGTCGCTGGGTAAGGGGTTTTTATGCCGGACACTCTGGCATAGATTTATCTGCACCAACTGGCACACCGATTTACGCGGCAAACAGTGGTAATGTCATTTTCTCTGGGTTTAGTCGCTGGGGCTACGGCAATGCTGTCGTTATCGAACATGGTGGCGTGTACTCAACACTCTACGGACATATGAGCAGTATTGCAGTAGGGTGTGGGCAATTTGTGAGCGTTGGGCAAGTCATCGGCTTAGTCGGCAACACGGGTAACTCATCGGGACCGCATTTACACTTTGAAATCATGATCAATGGCGAGGCAATTAACCCGAGTGGCACACCTGGTATCGGTTGGTAGATTATTCTGCTTCGCCAACTACAGTGACGCGAATGAGGTCGGCAAGCGTATGCCCGATAATGCGGTATTCTGCGCCGACCTTGAGTTGCATCGGTCCATTAAAAGGCGCTTTATGAATCACATCGAGCGTCGCGCCCGGTAGCAAGCCTAGTGCCTCTATATAATTGAGACGGTCTGCTTCGCGGGTACGCATACGTGTAACCTGTACTTTTGTCTTAGCATCGGATTCTGAGAGACGCACATCCTCTATATCGGCTATTGTGCCATCTGGTTTGGGGATGGGTTCGCCATGTGGACAGACATCAGGATTACCGGACATCGCCGCCATACGGTCAACAAGCGCGTCGCTGAGCGCCGGGCTCATGCGTCCAGCCTCTTCATACACTTGTTCCCAATCAAAGCCCATCACTTTTGATAGAAACACCTCTGCGATGCGATGCGCCCGTAAATATTGGAGTGCCTCTTTTTTGCCTGGTTCAGTCAGGCGAATACCTTGGTAGGGTTCATGGTCAAGCATATCAAGTTCTTTGAGTCGATTGACCATCCGATTGACGGCTGGCGCACTGACCATCAGCATCTCCGCAAGTGACGAGGTACTCACATAACCATCTTCGGGACGTTCTCTATCTTCCAGACGATAAATCTCTGCGAGATAGGTACGCATTTTTGTACTTAAATCATCCATAGTGGGGATTCTTCTTTTCTTGGGGGATGCTTATAGAATATTGGGGTACGCCGACGCGCACCCTAATCAAGGATTGTATTTTACCAACCATGTTCGAGACGTGTCACCAGACGTTCTGGTAAGCCATATGCCCGCATGCGTTTTTGCACGTCAGGAATATCATACGGAATACGGTGATGCTCAAAGATGCCTGTTGTCGTATCCAGCAGACCATACGCCGCGTCTGGGTTCTGGTCACGGGGTTGCCCGATACTGCCAGGATTGATAATTTGGCGATGCCCGTTCATATGGTGCTTTTCGCCATAACGCGGGTCACGAGCGCGGGTGTCTCCATTTTCGCTGACCTGTTCATAAATCACAGGTTGGTGTGTATGCCCCACAAAGCAGTATGGTGTTTCAAAGTGTGGGAAATTGAGCGCCGCGACAAGTGGCTCTAAGATATATTCCCAGACAGGTTCGCGGGGACTAGCATGCACGAGCGTATAGTTACCAATCACAAAGGTGACCGGCAAGGCTTCTAAGAATGCGATATTCTCCGGTTTGAGGGTTTCCTGTGTCCATTCAACAGCGCGACGAGCGTCGGGATTGAAAGTGCGAATATCCAGCCGACTGAGTGCCGCCCAGTCATGGTTGCCTGCCAAACAGAGATGGGGCATGGTCTGGAGCAACTCGACACATTCATTAGGGTCGGGTCCATAGCCGACAACATCGCCTAAGCACCAGACGTAATCCCACTTGCCTTCAGCATCTGCTAGTACAGTTTTGAACGCTGTTAAATTAGCGTGTATATCTGAAATAATTAAAATGCGCATAGCTAACCTTAGTATCTTGCAGTAGTGCTTGTCAGAATACGAAACAAGAGCATGTTACCATGACTTAGGGCTTCCTGCGATGAAGATATTCATAGCACAGCACGTCTTACCTGTATTTGACCGTGAACACCACGTAAAATCGTTGCAATTATGAATAAGCAGACCGTGTTTTATGTATTGCGAATAGTATAGTGTCAGACGGTCTTGATGGATGCGGATAACCCTTCCGCAAACGATACACATTCGATAATGTGTCCCCCGTCCTTTGATTGTACTCGCAACGCCATCATTAGCAACGTTAACGGGCTATAAAATAGTTATAAAGAATGCTCTTTTTGTTACTTTTTCTGCTAAACTGCTGTCGAGATTGCACATTGTAGCAAATCAAGGATGAAGAATGAGTCGGAAGATTGCTAGTTTATGGCTGTTGTGTGCATTACTGATAGGTGGCTGTGCCTTGCTACCCGTTGAGGTAATGCCGACTCGTTCAGGCATTACAATTCCGTCTATCACACCAGATACTGCCATTGCCGAACTGACACCGATTGCTACAAGTATCGCCCTACCGGTTGGCGTGTACGACGCCCTCCCTGCGATGCAAGGTATCTGCTATGAATCTGCGTCAGATGCTGTCGGGCGCGTGTTTGTGATGGAGAATGCCGAAGCTCATATCAACTTTTACAACCAAGTCGATAACAGCAATTTGTGTCGGCAACCTGTGCGACGCTATCCCTTTGACTTCACAACAGGCGATGTACTAGCTGGAATCTGGAATGCAGGTAGTGGGTGTACAGCGACGCATACGATTACTGATTTTCAGCGTGATGATAACGCCCGTACAATCAGCATCACCGCAACATTTTCTACAGATGGTGATTGTCCGTATCAACTCGTTCGTGGATTATGGCTAGGCATCGAAAATGCACAGGGTTATGCTATTACGTTCACAGTAGAGCCTCTTTGATCAGACTATTATTTCTGGATAGAACTTCTGAATAACTTTAATCAAGGCAGTTCGCGCATTCTTTAAATTATAGAACATTTCCATCATTAGCCGATATCTTATCCGAAATTGCTCTCTATCTTGTCCTTTTCTTGGGAATAGATTTATAGTTTCTTTTGTCATTTTACCCATTGAACATACGCTACCAAAAGATGCCGAAAAATCTATAAGTTTGCAGTTATAGTCCTCGAATGCAAACATAACTTCTAGTTCATAAAACTTATTTTCGTGCTTTGTGAATGCCATAAAGTAATAATCTG
>JBCBKJ010000121.1:0-14847 GCA_038522085.1 Chloroflexota bacterium | reverse complement strand
AACGCCATACAAACTGGATTAATTATGGCTCAATTGACGTTACCGCAGTTGGAGCGTCATCTGTTTTCTGCTGCGGATATTTTGCGCGGAAAGATGGATGCTTCCGACTATAAAACCTATATCTTCGGCATGTTGTTTCTGAAACGTTGTTCGGATGTATTTGAACATCGGCGCAAGCAACTTGAAGAGGACTACCGCGCAGATGGTTTAGCAGAAGACGAGATAAAAAAACGACTGGAACGCCCTTCAACCTATGGTGGCGATATTTTTATAGTTCCACCTCGATCAAGGTGGCACAATGTAGACACGGGTGTAATGTCAAATGTAGCATCACGGCTTGATGAAGCACTAGGGGGGTTGGAGGAATACAACAACGAGAGGCTAGAGCATGTGCTAAAGCATATTGAATTCGCCAAAACCATAGGTCGTGTTCGTTTATCTGACCAACAACTCAATGATCTCATCAAACATTTTCGCAAATACAAGCTGATTGATGAACAGTTCGAGTTTCCTGATTTGCTTGGTGCAGCCTACGAATATCTCATCAAGGAGTTTGCGGACAGTGCAGGCAAGAAGGGGGGTGAATTCTATACACCAGGTGCAGTTGTGCAATTGATGGTGCGATTACTTGATCCCAAGAAAGGCTCGCACATTTACGACCCATGTGTGGGTTCAGGTGGGATGTTGATTCAGGCACGCAAGTATATAGAAGACAATTATCCATCTCATCGCGATAATCAACGCTATGCAAATGTTGATTTGGCAGGGCAAGAGAGCAACGGGCAAACATGGTCAATTTGTAAAATGAACTTGTATATGCATGACGTAATGGATGCTAGAATCGAGAATGGCGATACGCTTTTAAATCCACTTCATGCGACAGGGAAAACGCTGGAGGCGTTTGACTACATCCTTAGCAATCCACCGTTTAGCCAGAATTACAACCGCGATGGCATGGCATTCAAAGGACGCTTCAAGCACTTTGCGCCTGAAAAAGGTAAAAAAGCAGATTTAATGTTTGCCCAGCATATGTACAGTGTGCTGAAAAAAGACGGAACAACGAGTGAAATTGAACCCGCGCTTGCAACTGTCATGCCGCATGGGGTGTTGTTCCGTAGTGGCGTTGAACGCGATATTCGCAGATGGTTCATTGAAGAACAAGACGCGCTAGAGGCTGTGATTGGTTTGCCACCGAACTTATTCTATGGTACGGGCATTCCTGCCTGTATTCTCGTGATGCGGAAACAGAAAACAGGTAACACCCGCGATAAGGTGCTGTTTATCAATGCAGACCGTGATTACTACGCAGGACGCGCCCAGAATTACCTGCGACCTGAACACATCGAGAAAATTGTGCGGACATATCGCCGTTTTCGTGAGGAAGCTGATTTTGCAGGCATTGAACGCTACGCGGCTGTGGTATCCCGTGAAGAAATTGCCGCCAACGATTATAACCTGAACATTCGACGTTATGCGGACAACGCACCACCACCTGAACCGCACGACGTTCGCGCTCATTTACAGGGCGGCATTCCAATTACAGAGGTGGATGAACAGCGCGACCTATTCGCTGCACACGGTTTCAATCCTGTGGACACCATTTTTGTAGAGCGCGATGAGCAGTATTTTGACTTTGATTCTGACATCCCTGACCGCGCGACTTTGAAAACCATCGTGGAAACAGACGATGGCGTAGTTGCCCGTGAAGATGAGATTCGCCAAGCATTTGAAAGCTGGTGGGAAACGAATCTCCATCACCTGATGAGCTTGCCAGATAATCGAAAATTAGCGGACTTGCGTAAAGAGTTGTCCAAATCATTCTCCAATGAATTGAGTGCAGAACCGACTGCGCCCGATATGCCACCGAGTTTGCTAGACCGCTACCAGACAACAGGCGTGATTGCAGGCTGGTGGGATGCCGCCCAATATGACCTGCGGACACTATCCGCACGCGGCTTTGATGGGCTAGTTGATAGCTGGATTGCGACCCTCCGCGCTGTGCTAGAACCTGATGATGAAGATGATAAAGCCGCCCAGAAAGCAAAGAAAGCCTTTGACCCCCGTGAGCATAAAGTGGTCAATAGCTTGCTCCCGAATTACATTGAGCAGATTGAAGCGATTGACGCAGAAATTGCAGACTTAGAAGCGCAAAAACTGGCATTTGAGCAGGGCGAGGATGTAGAAGATGATGCGCCCGTTGACCCCGATGACGAAGAAGTGACCAATTACGCGGATGAACTCAAAGACTTGTTGAAAGGCTTGAAAGAAGACCGCACCGAAGCCCGTCGTACACCAGAGCTTGATGCACAGATAGCGATTGTCGAAGCGGCTTATGAACCTTACAAGGAATATGGACGTGAGATTACTGCCTTCAAGAAGCAACGTAAGAAGCTCAAAGATGAGGCGAAAATCGCGGAGCTAGACAAGCACATTGCAAACTTTGAGGCAAAGCGTGAGGCATTTCAGCGTGGCGAAGGTGTAGAGATTGACCTGCCAGCCAGTGATGAAACGGATTATGCCAAACGCCTCCGTGCCTACATCAAAGACCTGAAAGACCAACGCAAGCAAGAAAAAGAAACGCCCGATATTGATGCACAGATGACCCTCTATGAAGAGGCATTGCAACCCTACAAAGACATCACAGGGTCGATAAAAGCGGCGAAGAAACACCTAAAGAAACTGGAAGCGGATTTACTTGACCATGCTGAGCGCAAACGCGACACACTGCAACCGACAGACTTCCGTGAGGTGGTGCTGGAAATTTTCTATAACGACCTGACGGACTTGCTAGAACGCTACATTGTGGCGCACCGCAGGCAGGTGATTACGACAGTCGAAAATTGGTGGGATAAATATCGTGTGTCGCTGGCGATGATTGAATCCGAACGGGATACGGCATCTCATAATCTGCGTGAGTACATGAGTGAGATGGGTTACGCTGATGGAGAAAGCTAAATTAGGTGGTTTGGCAACCTTTGAAATGGGGCAATCACCACTTTCAGCTACAGTCAACGACGAAGGTAAAGGTATACCTTTTCTTCAAGGTAACGCTGATTTTGGTTTCATTTGTCCTAAGCCTGTGGTGCATTGCACGACACCGAATAAGCTATGTGAAACAGGCGACATTCTAATTAGCGTTCGTGCGCCAGTGGGCGATTTGAATAAAGCAGACCAAGTTTATTGTATTGGACGAGGTTTAGCCGCAATTCGATTCAATGACTCAGTTGATAATGCCTTCGGTTGGCACATGATAAATTATTGGAGTCATCAACTTGAAAAAGTAGCGCAGGGTTCTACATTTAGAGCAATCAACAAAGCAAATTTAGATGCGCTTCGTGTTATGATTTTCCCAATCGAAGAACAACGCGCCATAGCGCGCATCCTTGACGAAGCAGATACCGAAATCCGACGCACGGCTGACCTCATCGACAAACTCAAGCTGGCGCGTCAGGGCTTGCTCCATGATTTGCTCAGTTATGGCTTGCTCCCCGATGGCACACCGCGCAATCCCGATGATGATGCCTTGTTCAAAGACGCACCACTGGGTCGCATTCCGAAGGAGTGGGAGGTCAAAACTGTAGGGGATATTGTGTTATCTGCTGTGGATGGTCCTTTTGGCTCTAAACTGAAAACAGAGCATTATGTCACAGATAATCAAACTAGAGTTGTACGTTTGCAGAATATTGGTGACGGGTATTTTAATGATGAAGATAAGGCGTATATATCTGATAACTATGCAAAATCACTTTCTAGGCATGAAGTTGAAGGTGGCGATTTGCTTGTAGCATCAATGGGAGATGATAATCACCCAATTGCACGCGCATGTATCTACCCATTAGATTTTAAGTCTGGTGTAGTTAAAGCTGATTGCTTTCGCCTTCGTCTAACTGAAAATCACGAGTATGTTATGTACATACTGTCAAATCCTACTACGCGTAAGGGATTACTTGATTTTGCTCAAGGAGTTACAAGAGACCGTGTGAACCTGAGTAATCTACAACGTTTCAGATTAGCCTTACCTACATCCAAAGAGCAAACATTGATTGTTCAACGATTGAAAGCAGAAGACGGAAAAATCCGCAAAGAAGAACAATTGCTTGCCAAGTTGCGCCTCGCCAAAAAGGGCTTGATGGATGATCTGCTTACGGGTCGGGTGCGGGTTTAGATCTATTTAGTAATATTGGAGAGGATAATGGCAACAAAAACGTCGAAAAATCTCGAATATTATATGGGATTGCCCTATACCATTCGTTTTCAGGCACACCCTCGAGATGGTTGGTATGCGGAAATCACAGAGTTAGAAGGTTGCTTCGCGGCAGCAGATACGCAACTGGAAGTTCCTGAACTCCTTGAAGGCGCTAAAGAAATGTGGCTGATGATCCGCCTTGAACGCAACGAAAGTATCCCAATGCCTGTTCCCATTATTGATTAGTCTGCATTCTAGCATCGGAGGATAACATGGCTAAAGATCTGAAATACTACATGGGTTTACCCTATACTATTCGTCTCAAACCCTATCTTGATGGATGGTATGCGGAAATCGAGGAACTACCCGGATGTATTGCGGCAGGAGATACACAGATGGAAGTACTGGAAATCCTTGAGGAAGCAAAAGAATCATGGTTGATGGTTAGCCTTGAGGATGGTGTCGTCATCCCAGAGCCTATTGACGATATTGAATAATATCCATCGCTATTATTGATGCGGAAATGTCAGACAATTATCGTTCATGGTATCATCTTAAAGTAAATTGTAGCTAAAATAAGGTGGTAAGCGAAGCATGGCGAAAAGAATACTAACACCCGAGGAAATGATCTCACGCGAAGAGTTCCTTGAGGAACGACGAAACTATACAGACAAACAAGCCCGTGCTCTCGGCTACGCCAATGCAGAAGTTCTCCGTTTATCAGATAAGTTGACCGCTCTTGCTGGGCAATGGAGGAATACAAAAGATGCACATATTGCAGTTCTATATCGTGAAACGCTGATGACAATGATCCTCAAGGGATATGATGTTGATACGCTGCCTGTGCAAGATCAATTACCCAAGGAACATATGCCTGATTTGCCGCCCAATCCTGTCCTTCAGGCAATTCTGCAAGCAAATGAAGAAATAAACGCAACAAGCTCATAACTTGGATAATCACACGATTATGCACTTATATCATCTAGAAACTGAGTAGGTTTATGCTTAATCACACCAGTCAACCTGAATACACTGAAGTCGAGAAGCCTCTCTTAAATCAACTCGAATCGATGGGCTGGACTGTGATTGAAGGCACTGGCGGTGAATTGCACGGTCGATCAGACTATCGCGAATTCCTACTTGAGAGTATTCTCCGCGAAAAGTTATATAACATCAATCGAGATCGAAACGGCAATCCATGGTTGGATAATACACGCCTTGAAGAAGCTATTAGTACCATCCGTAACCCTGATACGCGCCTCTCGCTCATTGAAATCAACCGCGCCCTCACACGCACACTCATCAAAGGCGTGACTGTCATAGGGCAAGCAGGGGAGCGCGATCAAGAAATTGCCTTCTTCGATTGGGACAATATCGCCAATAATGATTTTCTGGCAATCAGTCAGTTTCGGGTCAATCGTATCGGGGGTGTCCGTGATAGTGACCACATCAAACCTGATATTGTGCTGTTTGTTAATGGCATCCCGTCGGTGGTCATCGAATGTAAAAGCCCCTACATCACCGACCCCGAAGGCGAGGCACTCGACCAATTCAATCGCTATATGAATCTGCGTAGTGCAGAAACCGCAGAGGGTGCGGTGCAACTATTTTATCCGAATGTCTTCTGCATCGGCACACATTATTATGGCGCACGCATGGGTGCCATCGCCGCTCCTGCACGCTTCTGGCTAGAGTGGAAAGATGTCGCGCCCTTCACTAAACGCGATGTTATGCAGGAACTAGACCGCGATAATCTCGACCCCTTGCAACTGGTTCTCGCGGCTGGCACATTGCGCCCGAAACACCTGCTGGATATTCTGCGAAATTTCGTCCTTTTCAAAACCGAAGACGGTCAGCGTATCAAAGTTGTGCCACGCTATCAGCAGTATCGCGCGGTTCACTATTCCGTGGATCGTCTGCTGAATGGCAAAACACGCCAGCAAAGCGACCAGAACGAAGATGAGCGCGGTGGCATCATCTGGCATACGCAGGGCAGTGGTAAAAGCCTCACTATGGTTTTCCTCGTACGTTTCATGCGCTCGCGTCCTGATTTAGCGAAATTCAAAGTCGTTATCGTCACAGACCGCACAGATTTACAAGAACAACTCAGTGAAACGATGGCTTACACGGGCGAAACGGTCAGCCTCGTCAAAAGTCGGCGTGGTCTCGAACAAAAATTAGCTGTCGAAGGCTCAGACTTGATTTTTGTCATGGTGCAAAAATACGGTCTCCCTGATGGTATGACCCTCGAAGATATTGAGCAGATGCCCGCACTCAATCACAGCGAGGATATTCTGGTGCTGATTGATGAAGCACACCGCTCACATACGGGTACATTCAATGCCGTGATGCGTAAATTACTGCCCAGTGCCGCCCATATCGGGTTCACAGGTACACCCATTATTTTGGGGGATGCCAAACGAACAGCAACGATCTTTGGCAACTACATTGACACCTACACCATCACCGAATCTGAAGAAGATGGCATGACTGTCCCGTTGTTGTATGAGTTACGTGCGTCCAAAGTCACCATCTCCGATGCAAAGGGGCTTGATTCGCTCTTTGAAGATATGATGGATGGCTATTCACTCGGCGACAAAGAGAAAATTCAACGCCAGATCGCTCATCAAAAGGTTATTCTGGAGTCTGCGCCACTCATTCGGGCAAAAGCGCGTGATATTCTGCGCCACTACGCCCAAACCATCTTGCCCAATGGCTTCAAAGCGATGCTCGTCGCCGTTAGTCGTGAGGCAGCCGTGCGTTACCAATCAGCTTTACAAGATGCGTTAGTAGAATTAGTTGCTGAACTCGATACAGTTGATCCTAATAATGTACCATCGCCTGATGCTGAAGATGCGGATGAGCGATTTGTCGGGATAGTTTATCCGCATCTGGAAACACTGCGACGATTGGACTTTGGGGCAGTCATCTCAGCAGGGCATAACGATCCTCCAGAGATGAAGCAATGGGCAGAAGCACATGTTCAGAAAGATGTCATTGCACGGTTCAAGAAGCCAATTCAAAAAGATGGTATGGCTTTTCTGTGTGTGCAACGGATGCTCATCACAGGTTTCGATGCACCTATCGCACAGGTACTCTATCTGGATCGTTTCTCGCAAAATCATGAACTACTCCAGACCATTGCACGGGTTAACCGCACGGCATCGGGTAAAAAATGTGGCTATATCGTCGATTACTACGGCATTCCGCAAGAACTCAAAGCCGCGTTGACTGCTTACAGCAATGCTCAAGACTATTTAAATACAGTGCTGCATCCCATCCGCGATGAAATCAATAACCTTGAAATCTATCACCGAGAAGTATTACAGCTCTTCGCAGAAAATGGTATTGCTGACATCTACCAGACAGAGCAATGTGTCCTTCGATTAAAAGATGATGTTCAACTGAGGGCACGCTTTTCAGCGCGGTTGAAGCGATTTCTTAGTTTGCTTGATGTGGTTTTGCCCCTTCCCGAAGGGTTGCCCTATGTGCCAGATGCCAAACAACTCGGGCGCATCAATGTCGCAGCATCACGTCTATTGCGAGATTCACAACTCAATATTCATGATATAGGTGGAAAAGTACGTCAACTCATTGATGACTATCTGGTCGTCAATGGTATTGATCCCAAAGTACCGCCTATCTCAATTATGGCAAATGACTTCATCGAGACAGTTCAAGCACATATTTCTGATGAGGCGAAAGCCGCAGAAATGGAACACGCTGCAACGCACCATATCAATGTTCACTTTTCCGAAGATCCTGCATATTATCGTCGTTTGAGTGAGCGACTGAACAATATCATTGCGCGATATGCAGAAAATATTGAGAATCGTGTGCAGGCTTTGCTATCCTTCACAGAAGATTTGCAAGCTGGACGAAAATCTGATCACACAGGACTGGATAAAAACATACAGTTGCCATTTTTCGATATTCTCAAAGAAGAAATTTCAGGCGAAACCTTATCCTCTGAAGATGAGTCCGCTCTGATTCAACACATAATATCGATGGTCGATTACCTGCAAGACGCTGTGCAAGAGGTTGGTTTCTGGGATAAACCAGGTGCTCAACGCAATCTTCATAGCTGGCTTGTGAGATTCTTGGATACGAATGACATCATTGCATTTGATAAGCAAGAAATGGTTGCTGATCGTATAATCGAAACTGCCAAAGCCCGTAGACAGAGCTTGAACTAAATGGTTGAAACACTCACAGTAGACAACTTAACGTTTGAAGTCCGAAAAAGTGAGACCCGTCGCACAGTGGGTATCACAGTCGGGCGAGCAGGCGAGTTGATTCTGCACGCTCCAAAAGAATGTAGTGAGCATATAATGCAAGAAATAGCGCATAGCCGTCTGTTCTGGGTGTATCAGAAACTGGAGGAAAAACAACTGATGCTCCCTGAGCGTCCACAACGACGGTACACATACGGTGAGACCTTTTATTATTTGGGACGCAGTTATCGGTTACGTTTGGTTGATGATAGGGATTCCCACGCGAATTTACGTCTCTATGGTGGGTGGTTCAACCTGAAAAAATCTTTACGAGCCTATGCTGAAGACGAATTCGCCAAGTGGTTCAAACAAACGGGGCAACGCTGGGTCGAACGCAGAGTTCTTGCGTATGCACAACGCATGAACCTCAATCCACAGTCAGTCAAGGTGCGTGAATTAGGGTATAGGTGGGGATCCTGTACTAAACTCGCTGACATTAATTTTCACTGGCAAACAATGACACTACCCATCCATGCTGTGGATTACATCATCGTTCATGAGCTATCACATATTAAAATCAAGCAACACACTGATGAGTTCTGGCAACAAGTGGCACGCATTATCCCCGACTATCGAACACGTAAACGATGGATTGCAGATAAAGGTGCGAATTATTTGGTATGATTTGCTCTCTGAAGCGATTTACATAGAATTCTGCTATAAATTCAAGAAACAGGGTTAGATTGGAAGCAGGGAATAACTTTTTCGCTCCATGAGAGCCTCTTCCTGCGGTTTTTCTCTGATTTAGGTGAACTTACTTGAGACGAGAAATTCAGTTGCTCTATTCCCTGTTTTCACTCGTGAGACATGATGTAAACGGAGTGTTTACGGTGTGTAAAAAGTCACAGTGGGTAAAAATCAAGATTTGAGCTTTTCATACCATGTTTTTCTGAGCAAATTTATCTTGTGTTCTGTCCAATCTCCCTCTTTCTTGATTTGGTCTCGGAATGGAAAGATTTGCTTAAAACGCTCATCACTGATTGCAGGTATGCTTTGAATTGTGTCATCCACCAGTATAGCTCTTGTATTTGTACTGACATTAGAGTAAAGCTTGTTGAAGTCCCAAAAAATTATATGATTGGGAACAAGGTTAACATCTGCTAGAAAACGGAGTAGTGATTTCCTTTTTGGTCGAAATATTTCGCAGATAATTGTGTCGGGTGACAAATATTGTGCATCAAATAGTGTAGCTAGATCTGTCCAGTTTGATGGGTCTTCAAAGGTTTGAAACATCAATGGCACGATACTTCCATCACTCTCGATACCAAACACCAAGCATAATTGACACGAAATGTGTCCCATATTGAACCCGATCTTTTTAGATAGATTCAGATCAATAATCTCAATACATAGTGTTTCCAAGTCCCAGATATATTCAGATTCTAATTCACCATGTTTATACAATATTTCTCTGTATTTCTGCGTAAGACTTGCATTCATTTCATCACTAATGGGGTGCATGATTCGCTTTAAATCATCAACTGATATACCCATTCTAATTGCTCGACTGACCAGTAGGGTCAATGAGCTAGATGATAACCTTTGTATGTATTGATGATTAGCGAAAGGTAAATCTTGTACGTGGTTCTCGTCAACTATGCGTCTGGTAGGTAATTGCATGAGGAGAGCAGAGACATCAACTTCATTCCGTATGATAGGCGAACTTTGATATAGTGATGGGATGCCTATAGGTTCGATGGCACTGGGTAGTATGAATTGTTGTGTATAGCGTTCTGCATAGAGTCTCGATAAATTTTCAGAGATAATCTCGTACAAATCATCTCGCCCCCGACTTATTGAGCTTCTACTAAAAGACTCTCCAGTCTCAAATGAATGTGATTCATGATTGACCAGTTTTGTAGTTGCTTCAACCCACAAAGCACTCCTTGAATTTACAAATACGCGTTGCAAATCTGGTTGGTCACTCAATGCATCACTTAGAACGACAAGATTAGTATTTCGTCCCATGTAGATGCGATCGATTAGCCATATGATTGCACCCATGACTCGCTTTTCTGATTTTGAACGTGCAAATAGATCAAGAAACAAAAGCTCTGCGAAGCATACCGTTAATATTCTGGCACTATTTGCATGAGTCTGTGCTGTTGGTATTTGCCATAATTGCTCAAAAATGTTTCGTGCCTCACCCAGACTTGGTATCCCTTGAAAATACGTCCAAGCTGTTTGTTGTTGACGTCGCCACTCATCATGACTTTGCACAAAATCCTCCTTGAACGCTTTGTAAACGCTGATGTGCACGTCCTGCACCCATCCACATTGTATTCCAATCTATGCTGTAAACGAAACAAATTCATTACTTAACGATCTGGAGCAAATATGCAACCGATTCAATTCGAACCACCTGATTCTGGTCAACAACCAGAATACAGCCAGTCAATCAACGTGCGTGTTACTGAAATTCAGAAAGCACAGCTACGTTCGATTGCACACAGCTACGGGATTTCTGAGAGCGCGCTCGTACGAAATTTCTGCATACAGGCAATTAACCAACTAATTCCTAAAAGTGAAGGAGATGAGATAGGTGAGAGCGAATAAGCATTTAATCGCGTTTGTAGACCAAGTGGAATTTGAGCTGCGTATCGGTAACTCAATGTATCGTGCCAGTCTACCTGTGGAGGCTCAGTACAAAATCTTTGAGTTGTTTAGTCATATGACTGGGAACAAGGTTTCTGTGGTGGACAACAAGTCAGAGGACGTTGAGAGGTCTGAATCTACCAATACAATCTCGCTTGCCTTGATTTCGAACACAGGCAGCTACATGAGCACATCAATGTTGTTGCATATTCATTGGGGCGTGGTGGTTTTCGATAGAAATGATATTAGCAAAATTCAGATCACTCCGTTGAGTTTCAAAACTCAAAATATCACTGATAGTAAAGCATCAAGGCAGAACATCCCACCAAATCCAACATATGAATACATCTCACGCTCCGTTCTCAGAAATGAATCTCTATTGATTGAGGCACGGACTGTAAAAACTTCTGAGCACTGGTCACAAATACAGGGGATACCAGCACAGATCTTCGCAGATCGTGGAAGACTACAGATTGATGCAACAATAGTCGATTTGTATGTCATTGATGCAGATGAGTTTGATGACGAATTCAATGAATAATGTCTGGAGTTACAGTGATATAGGAGATAGAAGATGGTAAAACTTTCGAAAAAAGAAGTTAGCAAACGACAGGATGAGGGACGGGGTGATCTCTCACGCCACCTAAAGAATTTTCTCCCATTCTATACAGACCGCGACACACAACTTCGTAGTGTCCGACCCATTATACGAAGCAACACTGTAAATCGAGACCATTACGCTCAAAGTGATTTGGAAGGTATATATATCTCGATATTAGATTCGCTAGCTCCAGTTTTCGATATTCGTGAGCACGGTGTCTTGGATCGATCTACAACAGATGCAATTTACAAAGAGTTGGGGTTCACAGTGCCAACTGGACCAGTTCCGCTGACTGTGGACATTGTGTATACCTACTATAGAGATAATAGAAAACGTTTTAAGCCTGTAGGTATTAAATATGTGAAAGATTTGGAAACCGAGCGTGTCATCAGAAATTTCGAGGTGAAACGCATCTATTTTTCTACTTTTGGAAATGAGTGGGATGAGTATCAAATCATGACAGAGCGCGATTATAGCGGCAACTATGTTGAAAATATCGATACCACTTTGAATTATTTCCAGTTAGATGGTGTTAATAGTGTCGATGAAGAAAGAGTGCTCATGATTGGAAGACAACTGACTGGTCGTGTTCTAAGTAATCCTGATGTACCTCTGATTGATATTGTCCATGAAGTAGATCGTGATTTTTCTGATCCCCTTGATCCCGTTGCACTCCGGGTAGCCTATCACTTGATTGCTACCTATCGCTGGGTTCTGGATTTGACATTGGGTCCTGTTGCACATCTACCACCATCATTCAAGTATATTGCTTCTGAACTTTTACCATAGGAGGACATTTTGATACACGTAGCAAAAAATGTACTTGTTCATTGGAATGATCCAGACGACACGGATCGAATTATGAAAACTGAGCGCATCTTGGCGATAAGATCGGGGCGAACACCAAAAGAACCTGACGAAATCTGTGTCATAGATCGTGATCGAAATAACAAGAGAGCATTTCCTCGAATTGTGAATCTGGAGGTATATCAGATCGCCATTCGAGATGGAATAGCATGGACAACCACCATCGACCCTCTTTTACGTGATATACCTCCAGAGTTTGTGGAAAGGCAGGATCAATCCTCCAAAGAAAATTCGAAAAGAAAACGGCTATACGAGAAGCGTGATGAGCGATGGTCAGTGATAGAACCGCTAGTAGTGGACATTTTCCGATATTCAGATCCTACACAACGAGGCAAATTACTACGTTCAGCAATGCTCGTGACCGGGAAAGATAGGAAAACGCTAGAAAAATGGTGTGCATGGTATTTTCAAGAAGGAATGCAAATAAATGCATTAATAAATCACAACAAAGGCAATAGTGGTGCACCGGGTCAAAAACGCAAAAGTAGCAAAAAATTGGGGAGACCTCATAAACTGCAAAAACTACAGACAGAAGATTTCGGTGTCAACTTAACCCCCGCAGATGAGGAAAACTTCCGTGAGGCAATTCAAAAATTTTTAAAGGACAAAAAGGCAGGAAAAACAATAGGAGATGGGAAGCCAGTAAAACTTGAAGATGCCTTTAACGAGATGTTGGAGAATCACTATTACACTCACAAAGAAGTGATAAATGGTTCTCTCGTACCACAGATTATTCCGCGCGAGCAGCGTGTAGGATTTGAACGATTTAGGGCATTTTATTATGAATTTAGAGAACAGGAGCGAATTTATAGGAGCGCACTAGAAAGTAAACATGGGTTGTCGGGAGTCGAGCGTAATTTTCGTGCTCTTGAAGGAAATAAAAAAGTTTTTGCACCGGGGTCGCAGTTTCAGATTGATGCCACTATTGGCGATTTATATTTGATTAGTCAGCTCAATAGAAAGCGTATCATCGGACGACCTGTTATATACATAATTAGCGATTCATTCTCACATATGATTGTGGCGTTCGCTGTCACTTTAGAAGGTCCTTCGTGGTTAGGTGCTACCGAGGCTTTACAGATGTTATCAATGGATAAAGTTGAGCTTTGTCAGCAATATGGCATCACCATTCTGCCACATCAATGGCAATCCATTGGCTTTCCGTTCACGATAGTTGCTGATAATGGCGAGATGGCAGGTAAAAACGCTAAAAATCTTCTCGAATTTTTGGGTGTTCGTAGTCTTAGACTACTACCCCCATTTCGTCCAGATTGGAAAGGTCTTGTTGAAAACGATTTTGTGGTCCTTAATAACGAATTGATTTCATGGGTTCCAGGATATGTTTATTCACGCAGTGAACGTGGAAGTGGTGACTATCGACTGGATGCAAAATTTACGCTCCACGAGTTTCGTAGAATCATGCTCCGCTATATATTACGCCATAATCGGCGTCCATTCGAAGCAAGACCTCAAGATAAACATTTGATGTTAAGTGGTATGAGAAATGTTCCTGTTGATTTGTGGGAGTGGGGAATGAGTAATCGGGTAGGAGCACTTAAACAGTTTGACTATGATTATACATATAAAGCTCTCCTGCCACGTGTATCTGGGCGTGTGACTGCGTCAGGGATACGTTATAACAGTTTGTACTATGAGTGCAAGACTTCTAAGCAAGGTGCATGGCAAATGAAAGCGCGAGATCAAGGCACATGGTCAGTTCGCCTTGCAGTTGATGTGCGCAACCCAAACAACGTGTATTTATGTGACAATGACGGCGAAATTGTCGAACCATGCCAACTCAAACAAAGTAGTGAAATTTACCAAGAATATGAGTGGTACGAGATACTCGACAAACAAGCCATTGATGCTATCACCGAAGCACAGCAAGAAAATAAAGATTTGCAAAACGAAATAGAGTATCGTGCATTCCGACGCAATGCCATTGATGATGTACCACCTGCTGATTTTTCTGATATGAGTCGCGCTGAGGCTGTAAGTGGCATCAGGGACAATCGTCAAGATGAGAAAGACTATGAACGTCAGCTGAACGCACTGCACCCTAATTTTGATGAAACTGATAGCACAAATTCTGATGACGTTGATCAATCAGGGGACACCAGTCATGATGAGACGATTAATCATGATTTGGACGCACTTCGAGCAAACCGAAAACGTAACAAACATCAATTAAATGACACAGATTCAGGTGATGATAATGAAACGTAGAGTGACACGTAATGGGAAATTAGTGAGAGGCAAACTCACTCGTGCTGATTATGAGGATGCTAAGAAGGACTCGCACGCAGGAAATCCTATGATAGAAG
>JBCBKJ010000120.1:0-15043 GCA_038522085.1 Chloroflexota bacterium | reverse complement strand
GAGCGTCACCCCATCGTACCTATCTATTCGTTCCTAACGGTGTCTTTGCCCTTCGGCATGACATGGGCTGGTCAACACAGGCATGAAGCTAACTTTCACTCCATGCCCCGTAGCTTGCTACGGGGTCGTTGACATATCCTGTATGTGCAGAGTAAGCACATTCTAGCAGACAGTTATTCTTGCTACCTATAAGCAAACGAAGACTATTGCCACCAAATGTCTAATCAACGACATAGAATGGTATTTTCTGCTATCCTGTATTCTGTAACGGTAACTACGGGTAAACACAATGACTACTTATATCTATGATGCCATCATCATCGGTTCAGGACCCAACGGACTCACCGCCGCGATTCGCCTTGCCCAAGCTGGGTATCGCGTACAGGTCATTGAACGTGGTAGCACAATCGGCGGTGGCACACGCACCCTCGAACTCACCGAAGCAGGTTTTCAGCATGATATTGGCTCGGCGATACACCCACTCGGGATTGCTTCTCCCTATCTTAAAACATTACCTCTGAGCGACTTTGGCTTAGAGTGGGTATTTCCTGAATACGAAGCCGCCCATCCTCTCAGCGATGGCGATGCGGTGCTTGTCTCGCGGGATGTCGCAAAAACTGCCTCAACACTCGGCGTAGACGAAGCTACCTACAAATTCGTCATGAACTACTTGGTATCGAATTACGAAAACCTGCTCCATGACTTTTTAGCCCCTCTACGATTTCCGCGTGCGCCCATTCCATTTGCGTTATTTGGTATGCTGGCATTACTCCCCGCGACCCGTGCCGCCCGTCTCTTATTCCGCGAAGAACGTACCCGTGCGATGTTCGCTGGCATGGCGGCGCACTCTATTCAGGCACTCGAAAATCCTGCGACGGGGGCATTCGGCTGGGTCTTACTAACATTGGCACATGCTGTCGGTTGGGGGATGCCAAAAGGTGGCGCACATAGCATCACAAAAGCGATGGCGGCATATTTTGAATCACTCGGCGGGGAAATTATCACTGATACTGAGATAAGCCATCTCTCACAAGTGCCGCATAGTCGCGCTGTACTGTTCAACACAACGCCCCGTCAGATGCTCTCGATAGCAGGGGAGGCACTACCACCGCTCTATAAACGTCGCCTAGAAAATTACACTTACGGCGCAGGTATCTTCAAAATTGACTACGCGCTCTCTCAACCCGTTCCTTGGCGCAATGCCGAAGTCGGCAAAGCAGCAACTGTGCATCTCGGTGGTACACTGTCAGAGATAGCAAAATCGGAGCATCTCATAACGCACGGTGTTCATAGTGACGCGCCTTATGTGCTGTTCGTGCAACCAACGCCCTTTGACCCCACCCGCGCACCAGCCGGAAAACACATTGCATGGGCATATTGCCATGTCCCGAACGGTTCAACCCGCGATATGACCGCCATCATGGAAGCCCAAATCGAACGCTATGCACCCGGCTTCCGCGATACAGTCATCAGTAAACACACCATGACCGCCATGGATGTACAAGCCTATAATCCAAATTACATGGGGGGTGACATCAACGGTGGTGTACAAGACCTGACACAACTATTCACCCGTCCCGTAACACGCCTATCGCCATATACCACGCCGAATCCGCGCCTATTTCTAGCATCGTCTTCTGTACCACCCGGCGGAGGCGTACATGGCATGGGAGGCTATCACGCCGCCGAAGCCGTCCTCCACCAACAAAAAAAGTGAGCATTTTTAATATGCTCACTCCTGAAAACTGTATACTGAAAACTGACTACTAAACGTAATGTGGCACCGTCTCACTCGTCAAATGAGCAATATCGCTATTGAGGCGTATTGTCCAATTACCATCCTCATACAGCGTCAATTTGGTAATGCCTGCTTGCTCATACTTGAATTGGGATTCCGGCTTGCCTAACAAACGATGCGCGATACCTGTCACTGTGCGACCATGCCCCACAAACAGCAAATTACCCTCGTAACGGTCAAGTAATTCAGTGGTCGCTTTTTCTAAACGTTCAAAGCATTCTTTTACGGATTCAGGATAATGCGGAATCACACGCGGATTATGGCTAAATTCCAAGGTGGGAAATTCATCACAACGCTGAAACGGCGGTGTGATATTCGGGTCATGCGACATCATACTGCGACCCAACCATTCCCCGATACCCGGCTCAACATACAATGGCAAATCGAGTGCTTCAGCTACCGGATGCGCAGTCTGCAACGCACGGTGATACGGCGACGAAAATATCAAATCAATCGGCTCTTGTATCAGCCGTTGTGCTAACTTTTGTGCTTGTTCATGCCCTTTTTCGCTCAGAGGGGAATCGTGCTTATTGCCATTTTCGGCTTCGTACCATTTCTTATCAACAGCATCCAGCCGTTCACCATGCCGGACGAGATAAAGTGTGCGTGAGGTCATTGCTTATGGGTTTCCTATAAAAATCAGTGTGTGTTTATACTTGCAGTATAGGGGAAAATGTTTGTTACTAATAGTAAGAAAACCGTAAAATGCGTTCTCTCATCTAACCAGAAAAAAACATATCTACTTTTGTATTTCCCGACACTAAAATCTCCTACACACCATTCCCTTTGCACGTTGATAAACATATCATCATTCAAGCACACAACTAAGCAAGAAATAGCTACAAAAGTCCCTCCCTGACGCTTCGGGGAAGGATTCAGGGAGAGGTCAGATAAGATAATAGGATAGGCATTCTTTATTTGTCGAAAAATCTCTTAACTTTACAGGCATGGGACAAACGCCTGCGTTGTCCGCTGTAAATTGTTGGGACGAGCGTAAAAATCATATCCCCGACCATATGAACGTGCATATAACCCACACACCACATCCCAAATCGTCTACACTCAAACCAGACCGCACCTTACCAACCGAGCGTGCTTCGGCAACCAAGTATCGTCCCTCTCCGCAGTGAGCCTGCGAGCGTCCGAGCAGAGGGAGACAAGATTTTCAAGGGTAGGTCTGTTATCTTTGTATCGGTGTCAAGAAGTAGAACGTGTGTAGGGGTGTGCTGTAGCGCACCCGAACCAAGTGCAAAAGAATGTGTTGCTTGTACCCTTAAAACCACTCACAAGGTAAATACCTACCCCTGAGAAGGGAGACGAGTGAGAGGTCAACCAGCACTTAACTAACAAACCATCTCGTTAATAAACCCAAACCAACTTTTTAGTTTTATTGCGGTTTTGCGCTATACCGCAACAAAACCCCCTTTTACGCCTATATCCGCTACAATACCGGTTAACATCTACAAACTTTTGAAGCTCTAGCCTATGCCTGCTTCTCGCGCCAAGCCGCTAGCAATTGCGCCTCTTTATCAGATGTCATACCAGCCACCCATTCTTTATCATCACCATCAATACTATCGTACCAAGTGTAGGTATCCCGAATAGTTTCTTCTAGCGAACGAAAGGTCATGCCTGCATCCATCCCGCGCTGAACATCGACATTCATCATCGCTTGTCCTTCTGGCGAGGGTATCCACAGAGGTAATTCCATCCAAGGACCTACCTCATTTTCAACCAACCATGCTTCGTCAGCGTTCACGAAATTCGCATCGCTACCAGAAACAGCCTTTGCTGTGTCAATGACATCTTTGAGTGTATGCGGCTCTTGTGGACCACACGCATTGAAAATACCAATCGTCTTGTTCTCAATCAGTGTCAGACAGAACGCCGCTAAATCTCGCGCATCAATGACCTGTACCAACGTGCTACCATCGCCCGGGACAAGCACATCGCCACCTTTACGCACGCGAATTTGCCAATATGTAAACCGATTTGTGCCATCATGCGGACCAACAATTAAGCCTGGACGCACAATTGTTGTTTTTCCAGGCAACACATCTTCTGCCGCTTGCTCACACAACACTTTCAGAGCGCCGTAATTCTCCATCTTAAATTCGTCGTCTGGCTCATCGTCACCCAATGACAGTAAATCAGCATCTTCATCACGGTTCATATCCGTGCTATCTGTATAAACAGATACCGAACTGATGAACACGTAATGCTCGACTTTGTCTTTGAGATACTCAGCCGCTTGTGTCACCGAACCTGGCAAAAATCCACAGGTATCTAACACGGCATCCCACGGACCATCACCTAATGTCTCTAAGTCTTCGTGCCTATCGCCAATGACGCGGGTTGCCTCTGTGAAATGTTCGGAATCACTCTGACCACGGTGGAAAATAGTAACTTCATGCCCTTTTTCTAATGCTAATTCTGTGAATGCCCGTCCAAAAAAACGTGTGCCACCAATAACCAATATTTTCATGTCTAATATCCTTATGCGTTTTATCATTATCACACGATAGTTTATGAAGATGTTTTCAATACGTCAAACAAAGTACACCATGCAGTCTACAATGTCACAAACATCACACCACCATATCGAGAACCTGTGCGACTTTGATATGATTTTTATTAATTGAATGTAAGTTTGTCCGTCTCAATGCGTCATAATAGTGTAAACAGACGGATGCAGATGGATACCTGCCGTTAAACGTCACATATTTGTAAGGCGATAGCAGGGTATGTCATCTACGATAGTTAAATACAACAGGAGCAATCAGTATCATGGCGGATAACGAGAAAGCCCTAGAGAATCTAAGTAAATTACTCAATTTTGTTGAAAATGCCCCCGAAGACCAAAAAATTATGGCAATGGATTGTAATGACCATTGCGAGAATATGTCTTCATTGGCGGAGCAAGTCGCAAATGGTGCAGAGTTGGACGACGTTTTGCCCGAACTGCGCGAATACATGAAATATTGGGGTGACTGTCGGGAGGAATTTATTGCTTTGGTTAATGTTCTCAAAGCGGAACTCCGTGATGAGCTACCAGAGCTTGAATAAGCCTACGAAGTCGATACACTGAACACATAAATCTACTGTAATTGGAATTGAATTAGGAGTCTATAAACTATGAAACGCGAACGGGTTGTTATCATCGGGTCAGGTCCGGCTGGTATGGCTGCGGCACTCTACACGGCACGCGCTGACCTTAAACCAGTTGTCATTGCGGGTAATCAATTGGGTGGGCAGGTCGCTATCACACACGAAATCGAAAACTATCCAGGCTATATCCATCTCGGTGGTGCAGAGTTGGTCGATAAGCTCAAAGAACACAGCGAACACTTCGGCGCGGAATACAAATTCGAGATGGTCAACGATGTTGATTTCAGCAATGGCTCACCCTTCACCGTCACGACAGGGCAAGAAACCTATCTCGCAGATAGCGTCATCGTTACCATCGGCGCTGACCCGCGCAAGCTCAATATTCCGGGCGAAGCTGAATATACAGGCGCAGGCGTAAGCTACTGTGGGACGTGTGATGGTTTCTTCTTCCGTGGCAAAGATATTGTCGTGATTGGTGGTGGTGATAGTGCGATTGAAGAAGCCCTCTTCCTGACACGTTTCGCCAACAAAGTCGAAATTATCCATCGCCGTGATGAACTGCGTGCAGGGGCAGCACTCACCAAACGCGCCTTCGAGAATGAGAAAATCGAGTTCGTTTGGGATACCGAAGTCAAAGAGATTCACGCCAACGACAAAGGTGTTGTCGAAAAAGTGACGCTCTGGAATAACAAAGAAGACCGCACCTACGAACACCCAACGCAAGGGGTGTTCATCTTCATCGGGCATATCCCGAATAGCAAAGTCTTTGGCGACCAGATTGCACTCAATGACAACGGCTATGTCATCACCGATGACCGATACCGCACCAATGTTGATGGCGTGTTCGCGGCTGGCGAAATCCAAGATGAAATCTGGCGTCAGGTCGCAACCAGCGTCGGGCAAGGGGTATCTGCCGCAATGAGTACGATTCATTGGCTGGAAGAAAACGAAGAGACGCTCCAACCACTTGCCGAAGCAGGTGACTAAGCGTCTCTCACAATAGGAAAAATCATCCTAGGGTCAAGGCAATGTCCTTGACCTTTTGGTTAACTGAAAGCTGACCAGATACATTTAATTTCCCGCGCTGATGATACCTGGCATATCCGTTCCAGCGACCACAATCACACCATTCACAGCCAAGCCATCATTACCCCGTTGTACAGCCGTACTCGGTAAGCCCAATACATTCGCGATGTAGATTGCCGTGTTCCGTGATGTCCCGTAGTATTGCACTACTGTTGTCTGATTATCACTTGGCGAAGGCATATTACCTACGGACTCAATGACCACGCCACTACCAATGAGATACTCGCGTGTCTCGCCTGCTAGACCAGCAATATTCGTGCCATTGAACACCCGCACAGGTACATTTTCTTCCTCTGCCAGCGCACGATAATCGCTCAAGGTGAGCGTTGCGCCCGGATAGAACGTTTGCTGGATGAGGTTCTGTATCTCGCTCGGTACAGGGATTAAGATTTGGTCGCCATTTTCGAGTGTTTCTGGCAACCAATAACCCGGACCCAAGCTCGTATAAGTGATGTCTTCGATGTCGTTCATGAGCCATGCAAGGCTGGTTGCTTCACTGAGCGTTAAGTTTGTGCGGTAACTACCAGCAAGGTCATTCCATAGAGGGCCAATTTGTGTGATGAAGTTCACCACACCCCCCGCACTCATGACGTGTTGACGTGTTGCTTCGATGACTTGTTGTTGGCGTTCGTTACGATCAATATCGCCACCTTCTGTTTTACGGGTACGCGCATATTGCAAGAGGCGTTGCCCATCCAATGGCTGACACCCTACCTGAAATTCAACTTCTAACGTGCCAAAACCCTCATCAGGATAAGTTGGGTCATAGATATACTCATCTACACACACTTCAACACCATTCGGAGCAAGACGGTCTACAACTGTTTCAAATACTGTGAAGTTAATCATCACGTAGTAATCCACACGGATACCAAAATTCGTGTTAATCGTCTCCATCAGTAGACCAGGACCTCCACCATCAGGATAGGCATCACCATCACCAATGTAATTCGCACGGTTAAGGCGATTTTGCCCATAGTTCGGCACGGTCACGTATAAATCACGCGGGAAGCTGATAACCCCAGCCGTCTGTCGCACGGGGTCAATGTGTAGCACCATCATCGTATCGGTACGATAAGCACGCTCATTGGTGAACCCTGTACGCTCATCAATGCCCATCAGCAAAATATTGATTTCACGCGGGTCGCTCCAACGTTCTGATGCAAATTCTGTGGTCGCAGTCGCTTGAGGTTCAACAACTGTGTCGGCTTGGTCAGGCACAGGTGTAGCAGCGACTGTCGTCTCGTTTGTATCGTCACCTTGCGCAGAGGCAAGGTCAACAGTCGGGATAACATTCGCGCTATCTGGCGTGATAGACGGGATCACGACTTGCCCGTTACCGTCCTCTGCGAATGGGGTAGGCGTTTCAATCGCTTCAAAATCTTCTGGATTAAAAACAGCCTGCGCGACTTCGCCAACCGATTCAACCGGCATGCCACTATCCCACAGGTTGATAACCCCATCACGGCTGAAATTGTAAGAGAATAGCGCACAGGCAACCGTTGAACCAATTAGAAATACAAAGCCGACGATGCCCATCAAGAAACCAGAAATCCGCATAGTGCATGTTGTCCTTTGATGCTTATGATGCTTGCTTGTTAGACGCCCTCAGAGAGCGATTGGTTTTGAATTTATCGGCGGCATTATAGCATAGCGAACATGTCTGACTAGCGTGCGCCGCCCAACGATTGCCTGACGGTGGGTAAGGTATAATCGTATCATATTGACCAATCCACACTGAAAGGCACTGTCCATGCCCTATGCTGTTCATCTTGGCTATACCCCTGATGGCGCGCCTCTCGCACACCTACAAGCGAATTTAAACTCTGATATTATGCTCACTTACGGGACAGAGATACCAGACGAACCACAATACAACATACTCGTTTCAGGGCGTCCTCCCATAGAACTTTTAGAAGCAAGCCCCCATATCGAAGCGATTCTGATTCCTTTTGCTGGTTTACCAACCGTGACCCGTGACCGCATGACAGATTATCCTGATATTGCTATTCATAATGTCCATTACAACGCGCCACCCACAGCAGAGATGGCACTCGCGCTCTTGATGGCAACCGCTCGCCGATTGATTCCGAGTGACCGTGATTTTCGTCAGCATGATTGGACACCTCGTTATCAACCCTATCCTTCGGTGATACTGCGGGGCAAGCGGGCGCTCATTCTTGGCTATGGAGCGATAGGACAATACCTCGCGGATATTCTGCGTGCTATGGGTATGACAGTTACAGGCATTCGTCGTCGCCACCATGATGCTGAGGCACGTATCTATCCGCCAGAAAAATTACATGACCTCTTGCCTACAGCCGATGTGCTAATTGTCGCTGTGCCAGGTACGCCGGACACCGAAGGCATGATAGCCGAACGCGAGTTATCGCTCTTGCCGGAAGGGGCGATTGTCGTCAATATTGGACGTGCTAGTGTGATTGACCAACACGCGCTCTATGATGCGCTCAAAAGTGAGCATCTACACGGGGCGGCATCGGATGTGTGGTATCACTACCCACCGGATAAAGAGAGCCAGACCCATACCCCGCCTGCTGATGTGCCATTTCACGAACTTGATAATATGGTTATGAGTCCGCATCGGGCAGGGGGTGGACGCAATCTTGAAATTGAACTCATGCGTATGGATGCTATCGCTACCTCGCTCAATACATGGGTGGAGACAGGTACGCTACCGCATCGCGTTAGTCTTGAATTGGGTTACTAGTTACCAATACCCGCCTCGAAGCTCAGAATAGCGTTGCCGGATGCGACATAGACTAAGTTGGCTTCGGGGTCGGCGGCGACATCATTCAGGCGCTCGAAGAATGATTCGTCATAGATGCGATATGCCGCTTGGAATGTACCCGCTGCCGTTGTGTAATACACAGTGCGTAGCGGACGGCTAATCACATAAAAGCCGGTTGTGAAATTATCTGCCAAGAACATCCCCTGTACGGTTGTTTGGTCAGGTGTTTCTAGCCCTAACGGGAAGCCATCAAAAGCGAAACCAAGATTCTGCCCTGAGAAGAAACGCGCCATTGTGCCATCACTGAATAGGGTGAAAATATGTCCGTTGATAGCTGTGCGGTTCGAGCCAATGACAAAATCAGTGGCGAGTTCCATGTTCTGTGGACGCACTGTGCCAGAATACACTTCTGTCGGTGTGTCGGCATAGTTGCTGGTTGCCCCAATTGGTTGATAGCGCCAGATTTGCTCTGCGCCGATATCTAACACATATAAGCGATTTTGCCAGAACTGTACCCGCGTTGGCGAAGCGATGAGTTCAAAGCCGGGTAATTGTTGCGATTCACAGTCATTGATAGACAGTGGACGACACGTTACCAACACACCATTTTCATCGAGTGCGCCGATGCGATTGCGTTCTTCATCAAAGGCGATACCGACAATATTGCCGAGTGTGTTGCCTTCTACCCGTGCGCCGATGCTCATGAACTGTAGCGGTTGTGCTTGGCCGATAATACTTGTGCCATCTTCGCTCAGTTGCAAGCGATATACGACATTATTGGCGTCATCGAAAGCGTAAATATCCAAGCCTTGAATGACGATTTCGCGGAGGTTTGCGCCTTCGTCTGGGGATGCCCATACAACCGACGTTTCCCGCCGTGAGATACCACTGAGCGAATCGACAGCGACTTGTGCTTCGGCTTCTAGTGTGTTGAGCGGAATATCGCTTAGGTCGGGACGATATTCTTTACATTCACCTACGATATCTAAGGTCGCGCCCCATGCCGTGATGAGACTCTGACGTTGCTCGGATGGCAGAGCGCGAGCAACCGTCGCGGCATCGTTAGCACGCCCAACACATTCTTCGTAGACTGTTTCACCTACGTTACCAACCCACGAGAACATGACGACACTCACGAGTACAGCCGGAATTGCAAACACGAGCAGTGCGATAATGGTTGCGTTGCGTCGTCGTTGACGAGCATTCGCGTTGCCTCCAAATACTTGCTTAGCGACACTGCTCATGCGCGTCATGCTATGTCCTAAGCCACGCGCTACGCCGACTGCGCCTCGTTCAGCACGTTTCTTGAGCCTGTCCTGCGGTGTCTCGCGTTTTGGGCGCGGTGTCGCAGGCGCTTTTGTAGCTGTAGGGACATCGACTGTCGCAGTGGCGACTTTGGCACGGGCGGCGGCGAGTTCGGTGGCTATCACCGCGCTTGATTGACCTGTCGCGGCTGGTACCATCACAGGGTGCTCTGGCGGGACAAATTCAATCACCATCATCTGCGTTTGGAGCGTGATGAGCAATTTGAGGTCATCCAGCACTTTTTCGATGTCGCCTGCGCGGAGTGCCTTCGTGAGATTTTCTTCAGTAATTTCCGTCAGGCTTGTGTCTGCCAGTATCAAACGGGCGCGACGGTCTAGTTTGTAGCGCGACATTTCTACTTCGGGAATCGGTTGTACGCCCAATGGTGGCATGAACAGCTTGCTATCATCAGTGAGGGGTGCAGGAATCGTTTCGGTATTCCCGCCGGAGCGTAGCATCAGTGTGGATGCACCCGCACGCCCGACGTATAAATCCATCCCGCGCATAACAGCTGTTATCATGTTCGCTTCGTAGTGCGTCCGACCACTGGCATTATGCTCGAACAGATTATTATTCAGAGTATTATAAACATCGCGCAGGGCAGACGTGACGCTACCTGTATTGCTGAAATAGCGTTCTGCCGCCATAAGCGACATTTGTTCATAAAATGTGTTTGGCGCGACCTTGCCCGATGGCAATACCAGCACAAACAGCGTATCAATTTCCCGACCACGAACAGCACGTTTGGGCGCGACCTCGCAGAGTGCGCCGGGCGGGGTGGTTTTAATTGTGCGTCCCCCCGCGATATACAAATGCCCAACCAGTGCTTCCAGTTCAAAAGCCATTACGTTTCCCCGATGTGAACCATGTGCGTAGCATTGTACACAAAATGACACATCCGCACGAGTGAAGGGTTTCATTTTGTTACCACGTTAAAAAGAGCAAACAGTAAAGTAGGGAGGTAGTACACGGTATTCGATATATTTAATGCCACGTAAATGAGATGTACTTTCCCATGACATGCGCTAGAGTAGATACATAATCTTTTACCAGCAGAAAGTGAATCCTATGCCAAACGTAATTACCTTGACGATGAATCCGGCTATCGACAAAAGCAGTAGTGTAGATAGTGTGGCGAGTGAAATTAAGTTGCGGTGCGAAAAGCCTCAATTTGACCCGGGTGGTGGGGGCATTAATGTATCGCGGGCGATGCACAAACTCGGGGGCGAGTCGATGACGGTCTATACGGCTGGCGGTGGTGCAGGGGCGATGCTCACGCGCTTGCTGACTGCCGAAGGACTGACAACCCAACCGATTAGCATCAGCGATATGACCCGCGAAAATTTGATTGTTTATGAACACGCGACAGGGTTGCAGTATCGCTTTGGGATGCCGGGACCCGATATGACACCTGCCGAAGTCGAGGCGTGTTTGGATGTGGTGCTGGAGAGTGGTGCAGAGTACATCGTCGCTAGCGGGAGTTTACCCCCCTCAATGGAAAAAGACTTTTATGCTACGTTGGCGCGTCGGGTCAAAGCAACCGATAGCAAGCTGATTGTCGATACATCAGGCGAGGCATTAGAAGCATGCGCGAGTGCGGGTGTGTATTTGCTGAAACCCAACCTGCGCGAACTCGAAAAACTCTCCGGCGAGACATTTCAGAGTGAAGCTATCATGCAAGAGAATGTACGTAAGCTAATTGAGCGCGGTATGGCAGAAGTCTTTGTGGTGTCGATGGGATCCGCAGGGGCGATGCTCATCACAGCGGATATAGCTGTGAAAATGCGTCCGCCTGTTGTGCCGATTCAGAGTAAGGTTGGCGCAGGAGATAGCATGGTTGGCGGTATTGTGTGGTCGCTCAGTCGTGGGGATGATTTACAGACGGCTGTGCGTTATGGTATTGCGGCAGGTAGTGCGGCTGTCATGACACCTGGCACAGAATTGTGTCGGCCTGATGATGTGCATGATATTTTCGGGCGTATTGCTATCTTGGATTGATGTCCTCACTCCTGCATCAAGGGCGCTTTAAAAGCCACAGAGAACTTACTCTTTTACATAAGCTGAACGTCTAAGCGTAAAAATTTGCAAAATTGTCTCTGAGAGCGAACTTTCTACTTCGGACGCCAAAGAATGGCGTCCCCACACTGTTTCTGCGGTTGAGATTGGCTCAAAAGTTGAGGTTGATTGATAAGGGGTATTCTAGTGGCTAACCACAGCATTCAGGAAGGCAAAGACGCTAGCGAATTTGAGGTTCATGTCAGTGCGACATTTGCTGACGAACTGGCGTATCAGGATGTATCCAAAGTGTTAGAAATTATGGCACGGTTGACGCAAAACATCGACATCAGAGGCGTGTTACTCATCGGTGTAAAGCAGATAACCGTAACGCAGACAGATATTGATGTTGTATTCGTTTTCTCAACAGACACCACAGGGCTAGAAGATTTGGCTTTGCAAGATCGTGATTTTGCGTCAAAGATGCAGGCGAATTATGTGTTTCACATATTCGCCGTTTTAGATAGCACGTTCACACTAGCGGAACACCCGTTTCCACCTGATTTTCGGCGTTTTATCGTGTTTAAATAAGGACATGAAATTGTCTATCCGAGATGATTGTCACTGAATCACCAATATTTAAAGGTGTTTTTGAGCTTGTGCGGAACCAGTCATCAATGATTTGACCATCTATGTCAAATTCGTAGTGAATACGGGTGCGATATTTACTCGAACTCACTACTTCAATAATGCGTCCATAAAAAATATCATAATTATCAAGTAGTGCCTCAGCATTTTTGATACGTATACGCTCATTTGATGTTTGCCAACTTACTCTTAGAATGTACAACATCAAGATTGAAGTGAAAATATAACCTGTAGCAGTTCCAAACATCCACAAAATTGAAGAGACAGAATTATCAGTCATCAGTATTTGAGGAATATCACTGATGATGTACTCAACTGTGCGGACAGTCATCCAGCAACCAAATGAAAATGAAGATATGCCTATCGTTAACAGCACGAAACTACATTCACGAATGTTCTGAGGCTTTGTATTGGCTGTTATATAATTATATAGTTCTATGATATTCACAGGTAACGAAATTTCGCCCTCAAGAAACTTTGTATTTTGAGAATACAGTAATTTTGATTTTGGCATCGTCAATCCGTCAGCATATCCATCGGGATATGTCCGGTGGCGTTGTGTGTTACCAACCGACGTCGTCCGCGCTCATCTACTGTGATAATGGTGATGCCACAGTGATTGATATTGAACTTCGCCCATGTGTCGATATTCACGTCTAATGCGCGACAGGTGAAGTAGCGCAAGATATTTCCATGACATACAAGTAACTCATTGGTGGATTTTGCGCCTTCGTCAGGTGGCGAGAAGAATTGGTCAAAGGCGCTATCGACCCGTTTTTTATCCTGATGAATGGTGTCGTGTGTGAAATTCGGACGGTCTTCCATCAGTTGCAGAATTTCGGAGGCAATGCGCGGTGGAATGGATGGAATGGCTTCGCGGATGCTATCATGTAATTCGTACTGTGCGCCGATGGCATCTGTGATGATACCGGCTGTCTCGCGGGCGCGGGTCATGGTGCTGGCATGGACAGCATCAACCGTGATGCGCTTAAAAGCATTGCCTACACTGGCTGCTTGTTGGCGTCCGAGGTCAGTCAGACTGCCCCCATCGCGTGATTTTTCTGTTTGGTCGTATTGCCCATGCCGAATGATATAAAGGGTGCGGGTTGTCATGGTCGATTATTACTTTCATCGGGTGAGTATGCTCATAAACGAGTGTACCCTAAATGGCTAGGCTATCACAATGTAGTTAGAGCAATGACTGCCTCTGTCTATTGCTTTAACTCTTTATTGATTACCTGTGCTATGTCTTGTCTTATATACTTTAAAGAGTTTTCTTTGAAATCTGTCCATAATTCATCAAACTGTTCTTTTAACGCTTCTAAGTTTTTTGTAGCGAAGTCACGCTTGCCTATTATAGATTTATAGTAAATAGGTTTGAGGTCTAAGTCTCTGCGTGTACATCCAACATAGACATCTTGCTGTTGGAGGGCATGATCAAATATTTTTTTACGTATATTTTTGGACTGTTGGTTGCTTTTATCAATCGGATATAACGATACACGCATCTCTACCTGTGAGGAATAGTTCAAAACAACAATAGCAATAATAGAATCGCACCATTTGATGGCTTTTCCAAAATTATCGACGGTCTGCCACTCTTTGGGTCGCACACGAATTTTCCGCGATCCTTTTGTCACCCACTCAAGGCTATGAGCATCTAAATCTCTGTTGAAAACGAATTTTATGTGTTCAGCAAGTTCTTGGCTTATATCAGGCAAAAATTCTCGAATACATTCTAAAGCTACAGGATGCTTTTCGTACAAAGCATGGCATTTTGCTATCAGTGTTTTATCCTCAATGATATATCGGCGCAGTGCGCTGGTGTAGTCTGCTAAAACAGTATTCACTTTATCATCTTGGACACGCATTTTGTCGATTATGCGTGCAAGCTCCTCATAGCTGAAAGCTGTGTATTTTTCATATGATGGCGCACTGCCTTTGGGTGTGAGGTATATTCCTATAAACTGTACCGATTGGTAATGTTTTTCTATAATTTCGTGATAACGTTTTAGTTGATTACTATGTTCGCTACTGTATATTTTGTTTTCGATGACACAGCAAATATTATTCACCTCATCAACAATCATAATATCAATACGATACTTCTCACGATACACAATGGCATTCTTAAAATCTAACTGTCTGATTTTATCTGCTGTTATGCCCTGTTGCCTACCTACATTGTTAAGTGCTTCTGCCAAAAAAGTATCGCCCAGTCCATGTTTTTCACGCGGACTTAACAAAAAAGCGATGAAATCTGAATGATAATTCTCGCTCAATCGTCAATTCTAAGAGGTCAACTTCAGTGAACCACTGCATATTTTCAGGCGGTTCCCATTCAGGCATCAGAT
>JBCBKJ010000119.1:0-15269 GCA_038522085.1 Chloroflexota bacterium | reverse complement strand
CTCCAGATAGCCCGATACATGTTCTAAACACACTGTATCTATTGGAAAAGTAGTTTAGTTCTGCAACTAATATTTAGTATGTGAGCTTGAAGAACAAATCATATTCATGTGCAGACACAATAACAGAACAATTCAGCTTGGATGCCTGTAAACAACCTGCTAAAAGTTGCTGAAACTTCAAAACGATAAGTAAATCAGCCAAATCCTTCGCCTTTTGATAAGTCACATTGTCAGATATATAATGTGATTTATATACTTGCATGAATTTTTCCATGCCAATTAGCGATACTTGTTTACTGAATTTGCTATCCCAATCAGCCAACCAGCCATAATTTGTATTCAATTTTGAGTGCGTATATCCAAATAGCTCAAAATACCAATCATCGGGGTTAATGTAGAATCCATTCATCTCTGCGTAAATAATTCGTATAGCAGACTTTGATTCCTTGAAAGACCTAAAATGCCTCAACAAGTTCACACAATCATTTTGAAAATCATATTGCAAAACAGTATGAAACGGGCTGGGTGGCATTTTGTTCAGTTGCGTTGCGACGTACTCAATAGCTTTTGGGAAATAGCCTAGAGAAACATCTTCCTGAATATGATCTATTACGTCATACCACATTATGACACGCTCCTACCAATGTACTATTCTCAAAAAATCACTTTTCATCATTCTTGAATTGCACATTTTGGTACACATCACTTAGGGCAAGCGTGCAGGTAATCTTTGTGAGTTCAATCTGAGTATCCAAACCACCTATATCGACGTAATGCCAAATAGCATCATCTGACAGGGTAAACCGCTCGATACGCGGGGCATCTTGCGCCACTAGCACGTATTCTCGCAATGACGGCAACAGACGATAATTGCGGAATTTTGCGCCCCTGTCATATGCTTCAGTAGAGGGTGAGAGTATCTCGATAATCATCACAGGATTGACCAAGCTATCAAAGGTATTTTCTGCGAACTGTGCATCGCCACAGACAACACTCAAATCAGGATAGGTGTATTTGCCCTGTGTCATCATGATACGCATATCGGCTGGGTATAGTTCACAGGGTGAATCTTGTAGATGATTGCCGATTAAACGGGTGAGATTGACCATCAAGCGACTATGCGCCCGACTTGCACCTGCCATTGCGTATACTTTGCCATTTAAAAATTCATGCCGTGTATCGCTATCTTGTTCAAAGGCAAGATATTCGGCTTCGCTCATGTGCATGGGATTTTGTTGATGTACGACTACCATACGCTGCCCAATCTATTCATTAGCTCTATATGCTTCATTGTATCATTACAGTGAAAGACAAGTGTGCAAAGTGGAAAATCCCATTTATGAGTAACCATATAGTCATGTTAAAAACACTCGGCGTATTCTTGCTTGTTTCACTCATCAGCACGATAGCGTGCGGTGGTATTTTCTGGCTACTGCATCCTGTGTGCGGTTTATCCTGTGTGGATTTCATTATCTCTGCTATTTATGCGAGTCCAATTTTTGGGATGGCAGTCGGCATTTTTGTCGCATTCAAAGTCAACTTTCACGATAGTCCCACGAAAGCAAAGCACAAGCGCAAAACGTCACCTGTTGATAGTAGCAACGGTAGCAAGCAAATCGCTTATGTGTTCATTGGATTTTTCTGTGTTGTCTTGCTTGCCTATGTAGGCGCTATTGTTCGTAATCACCATTTGGTGAATCAGGCAGATGCCATACGCGCTGATATTGATATTAACCCTATTTTGAGCGCGGATACTACAACGCAGAGTGATGTCGAAAGCCTACTAAACCAAACGCCATATCGTGGTCTGAATTGTGCTACAGAGCAAAGTGCAGATATAGAAGAACAAACGCTCATCAATTGTCGTACGCCCACTATGCTTCGGCGCATACCTTATTTCCTACCTGTAGAAGCTCACGGGTCAGATTATGGATACTACACAGTTGTTTTCACTTTTGACGATAATCGGTTGCAGGATGTGACTATGCGTGGATGGTTATGTGGGATGGGAACAGACACATGCTAAATAAGAAGAAAAAACAACCATCAAAGCAAAAAAATTGTCTCAAAATAGGGATATTTTTGGGCATTCCTGTGATTCTCATGATTGCGATATTAGTTATATTACCTCTATTTTTTCTCGTGACAAATCACATGAATACACGCTATGTTACGACTGTACTCGAAGATTTAGAAAGCAATCCGGTATGGCAGGCAGACCTAACTTTTGATGACGTAGAGACGTTGTTAAGTAACCCACCCTATAGACGTTTAAAATGTTCAACAGAATCCATCTCGATGGGATATATCGATACGCGGATTGTGTGTGAGAGTCCTGTGTATGTTTACAGATGGGACGATAATCTAATCGAGAGTTACCTTTTCAATCATGTATACGAGGTAGTTGAGTTTTACTTTACAGAGGGTGATTTGCATCGAATAGAGCAACATCGGTTATATATATATGGATAAATATAAGAACAAAGCAAAACCAAATTCATTGAGACGACATCTCAAATTAATCGGCATTCTTTTGGCGTGTGTAATTATTTTCATATTAGTAATCATAACTACCGATTATGCACAAGAGCAAATAAACGCACGTTACATGAATGCACTGTTTGCTGATTTAGATGGTAACGTAATTCTACAGACAGATACTCTTACAGAGACGGGTGTGAGTACACTATTGCAATCGAATATCTACAGACGATTGGAATGCGAAAGTGTTCAAATCAATGCTACAGAATCAGTTATTGACTGCATCAGTCCAAGAGTATCAGCACAGGGTATGCCTTTTTGTGGCGATATTCTCAATAAGCAGGTCATATTCAATGATGTTCGCTATCAAATAATCTTTTTCTTTGAGGATGGCATTTTGCAAAATGTGTCACGCTGTCATTATCCAATTGGAGAGGAGAGGATGCGGATTCAGTACAACTAGCTATCCAGCTATTGCATCGGCAATACTATTTAGCTCTTGCTGTGTAAAGCCCTCTCGGATAGACGCCATTGCCGATTCTAGCTGGTCAACATCCATTGTACCCGCTTGTAAAGTAACAGGTTGTGCCTCCGCAAGCGCGTTCTCTAATTCTCGTTCTAAATCACTACTTAACGAATGTGACATGCGTTGGCTAGATTGTCGTTTTTCGATGTGTGCCTTCACTTGTGCCACTTCATCGGGTGATAAATTGTCGATTGCGTGAATAAGTTCTTGGAGTGTCATATCGCTATCTCCTGATTTTTTACTATTTTAACCTGAGTTTCGTTTAAGCATAGAATCTTGTGTGATTGGTATCAAAAAGCATAATTTCTACTCAGCGGACAACATAGATGTTATCCCTACAAGAGTTCTATGGTTCAGAATGGCTCAATATTTGAACATTCTCTTATCCGAAATTGAGGTTATTTTACACTATGTTCTGCTATCCAATCGCCATAACCAATTAGTCTGCTACTCATGTAGGGACGCTATACTCTTGCGTGCCTAAAAATTGTCACAAAAGGAGTTTTTACATGGATATGGAATATCGTCGTTTAGGGGGCAGTGGGCTTAAAGTGAGTGCCTTGTCCTATGGCGCATGGGTATCTTTCTCAAATCAGTTGGGCGTGGAAAAAGCGCAAGAAATCATGACGCTGTGTTATGACAACGGCGTGAATTTTTTCGACAATGCCGAAGTGTATGCGCGTGGTGAAGCAGAGCGCATCATGGGCGAGGTTTTCAAGCGCACAGGGTGGCGTCGGGATAGCTATATTGTGTCGAGTAAGGTGCTGGGTGGCGCAGTCGATAACCCTAAACCAACGCAACATGGTTTGAGCCGTAAGCACTTATTTGATGCGTGTCATCAAGCGATGGAGCGCCTGAATGTTGATTACCTTGATTTGTATTTTTGCCATCGCCCTGACCCAGAAGTGCCAATTGAAGAAGTCGTGCGTGGTATGACGGACTTGATTCGTCAGGGTAAGGTGATGTACTGGGGAACGTCGGAATGGTCAGCACAAGAATTAATGGAAGCCTACAGCGTCGCCCGTGAGTACGGACTTGTCCCGCCGACGATGGAACAACCACAATATAATATGTTCCACCGTGAACGTTTTGAAGTGGAATACGCACGCTTATACAGTCAAATTGGGCTGGGAACAACCATCTGGTCGCCATTAGCAAGTGGTGTGCTGACAGGGAAGTATAACGATGGTGTGCCGGAAGATTCCCGTATGGCGCTCGAAAGCTATGGCTGGTTGCGCAAACGCCTTGAAAGTGACGAGGGTCAGGCACAGTTAGAAAAAGTGCGCGAACTGACGACTGTCGCTAACGACCTCGGTTGCTCGATGGCACAACTCGCGCTGGCATGGACGCTCAAAAATCCGAATGTCAGCACGGCTATTACAGGCGCGACGAAAATCTCGCATGTTGAGGATAACCTCGCCGCGATTGAGGTACTTGGCAAACTGACTGACGATGTGATGGACAGTATTGAAGGTATTCTCGACAATAAGCCACAGCCTCTTGGTGGCTAAATTTTGTAAGTAGCACACGATAGCATTGTGGTTCATTACGGGCTACAATGCTTTTTCATTTAATGAACCACTCGTAAGGGGGAACCATGCTCAAAAAAGATAATATCGCCGTGCAACTTTATAGTGTCCGCGAGGCGATGCAAGCAGATTTTGAAGGTACCATTCGCAAATTAGCAGATTTTGGCTATCGCGTTCTGGAAGTCGCTACTTTGCCAGAAAGTGTATCGCCAAAACAAGCAAAAGCCCTATTTGATGAACTTGGTATCACGGTTACATCGGCACATAGTCCGTTGCCGACCCGTGACACTGCTACAGAGGTAATTGATACGTTGCGCACGCTGGGAAGTCCGTATTTAGTGTGTCCATGGCTTGACCCCGACCCGTATTTCGCTGACTTGGATGGCGTGAAAAAAGCGTGCAATCTGCTCAATGAGGCATATGCTACTGTACAAGCACATGGTTTGACACTCGCTTATCATAATCACTGGTTTGAGATGAACATTATTGATGGCAAACCCGCGTATCAACATATGCTTAATTTGCTAGAACCTGCGATTGTCTTTGAGCTGGATGTCTATTGGACACAGGTCGGTGGACAAGATATTCAGCGTGTGATGCAAGATTTAGAGGGTCGCTTGCCCCTTTTGCATGTGAAAGATGGTCCGGCAGATAAAATCGAATCGAATATGACTGCCGTTGGGGATGGCGTGCTGGATATGCCAGCCGTGTTGAGCGCGAGTACCTCTGATTGGCATATTGTCGAGTTAGACTGTTGCAGTACGGATATGCTAGAAGCTATCGAAAAAAGTTATAACTACTTGGTCGCACAAAGTGAGCAAGGCGCATGAAAAATATCGGTTTTATCGGCACAGGGGCAATCGCTCCGGCATACATCGAAGGCATGAGCCATTTTACAGATGCTATCACACCGATGGCATGTGCTGACCTCAACATGGATAAAGCAAACGCCTTCGCAGATAAGCACGGTCTGGAAGCAATGACAGTTGATGATTTGCTGGCAGATGAGCGTGTAGATATCGTTCTGAATTTGACGATTCCCGCCGTACATGCGAAGGTCAGCCAGCAGATTTTGAACGCCGGCAAGCATGTCTATCTGGAAAAGCCACTTGCGATTACGCTGGAAGATGGCAAAGCGGTGATGCAACTAGCAGATGAAAGAGGTTTGCGGGTCGGGTGTGCGCCGGACACCTTTTTAGGTGCAGGGGGTCAAACCGCACGGCGCGTCATTGACGAAGGCTTGATTGGTACGCCTGTCTCTGCGAATGCGTTCATGATGGGGCATGGACCGGATAGCTGGCATCCGAACCCATTTTTCTATTACACAGCTGGGGGCGGTCCTATGCTGGATATGGGTCCTTATTATTTGACAGCGCTCGTGAATTTGCTGGGCAATATTGATACTGTCGCAGGGATGGCAAACCGCGCATATGAGAATCGTACGGCTGGACACGAGAGCGTCGCAGGGCAAAATATCCCCGTCGAAGTAGATACGCATGTCGCGGGTGTATTGCGTTTTTCACAGGGCGCAGTCGCCACGATGATTACGAGCTTTGATGTGTGGAAATCCGTTTTGCCACGCATCGAAATTCATGGAACAGCGGGTTCGCTGAGTGTGCCTGACCCGAATCGCTTTGATGGTGAGGTCAAGCTGTTCACGCCGGAAAGTGGTACATGGGAGACGGTTGCGCATCAGCATCGGGGAGATATTCAGCGCGGGATTGGTGTGGCGGATATGGCGCGGTGCATTGAAGCCGATAAACCCCATCGGGCGAGTGGTGCACTGGCGTTGCATGTGCTAGAGACGATGTTGGCATTTGGGGAATCTTCCGAGAGCGGACAGCATATCACGCTGGAGAGTGCGGTGGAGATTCCAGCGGCGCTGGACACGAATTTGTAATTCACAGCAGGAATCGCCATATTATTTTTGCCTGTGCAAAGTACAATGACATCGCTTTTGCCTATGCTAACCGATGATAATCAAAGCCAGATTAAAGCCTATGCCTGATAGAATTTTGCTGGTGCAACTCGCTGATATTGGCGATTTAATTGTGACCTTGCCTGCGATTGCCGCCTTGCGCTCTGCCCTGCCGGACGCTCATCTGACCCTGCTCACCTCTGAGCAAGCGGTGTCTATTGTTGAAGATGGGCTGGTAGATGAAGTGCGTCCGTTCAGCAAGCAGGGGTTCAATGGCACCAAAGCCTTGCTCAATCCTGCGAATTGGCGACGCCTCTATGCGCTCCGTGAGGATAATTTTGATACGGTGATTTTCTTCCATCATTTCACGCTTCGGCTGGGAACGCTCAAATTCTGGTTGCTGGCATGGGCATCCGGCGCAGAGATGGTTTTAGGCTTGGATAATGGCAACACGACATTTTTTGGACGCACCTTTTTGACGCACACGATTCCTGATGAGGGTTTTGGCGCAAAACATCAGGCACAGTATTGGCTGGATTTGGTCGGTTTGCTGGGTGCGGATACAGCACCGCAACGCGCACGCATCGCTTTTGATGGGGGTATTTTGCCTCTGACTGTCAAACGTGGGGTACGGGTCATTTTACACGCAGGCGGGGGCGGTTACACACAAGCTCGTCGTTGGTCGCCGGAACGTTGGGCGCAAGTAGCAGACAATCTACGCGAAGAATACGATGCGGAAATTGTGCTGGTCGGCACAGAAAACGACAACGCGACTGCTGTTTTAGACGCGATGCAACATAGAGAAAAAGTCGTCAATTTGAGTGGGCGCACGTCTTTGACACAACTCGCGGATGTGATGCGCTCGGCAGATTTGTATCTCGGCACAGATAGCGGGGTGACACATCTTGCGGCGGCAGTACGGACACCTGTCGTGGCACTTTATGGCGCGACGAATCATGAGGCATGGTCACCTTGGTCGCCTAATGGGAATGTCGCTATTTTACGGAGTGCGCCCCTGTGCAGTCCGTGTATTTATGTGGAGCATAGTATCGGTGCGCGGGAAGGGTGCGAGGCGCGAACGTGTATGCGGATGATTAGCGTTGAGCAGGTGCTATCTGCTTCACGGACGCTGTTGCGTAATGAACGTTTTCAGTCACCAGCGGACTATCGCTATGATGCTCGGAGTGGACGTGATTGGGTAGACCGCGTGCAAATACTCGGCTTGCCTGTGGACATCATCACGTATAAGCAATGGCTATGGCAAATTGACCAGTGGATTTTGCAAGGCAAACGGGCGCATCAAGTGTGTACGGTCAATCCAGAGTTCATGATGATGGCACAACATGACCCCCTATTTGCACAGATTATCCGACGCGCAGATTTATGTGTGCCGGATGGCAATGGCGTGTTATGGGCATCGAATTTGCTAGGGACAAAATTGCCGGAGCGCGTGACAGGCAGTGATGGTGTACCAAAAATTGCGGAAGAAGCGGCGAAAAAAGGCTGGACACTCTTTTTCTTGGGTGCGGCAGAGGGGGTCGCAGAAGAAGCGGCACGGGTACTTCAAGCACAGTATCGGGGACTGTTCATTGTCGGGACGTATAGTGGGAGTCCTGCGGTAGAAGAAGAGGACAAAATTATCGAGATGATTAACGCCAGCAATGCGAATATTTTGCTGGTTGCCTACGGCGCACCTGCTCAAGATAAATGGATTGCGCGTAACCTGCCTCGCTTGAATGTGGCGATGGCGATGGGTGTGGGGGGGACATTTGACTTCATCGCTGGCAGAGTGCCGCGTGCGCCTCAATGGATGATTGATTATAAGCTGGAATGGCTGTATCGGCTGTATAAAGAGCCATGGCGCATCGTGCGGATGATGCGCCTACCCCGTTTTGTGTTTGCAGTGATTGCACGCGGAAGTAAGTGAGGGGTAGGTATAGGAATCTGTCAATGAGCGTCATTCTGCAAGCATGTTTAGGGGTATTGACCTCTCCCTCAGTCCCTCTCCAATGCGTTCGTTCCTCACTGATGGAGAGGGAAGTTTCATGGTTTATCGCGCACATCTCAGAAAAAATAGAAGACCTACCCTTGAAAACCGCTCTTTTCCACGCGTTCGTAGGCTCGCTTCGGAGAAAGGGAGCTTACTGTATTTTGTCACATGTAGACGTAAACATGTGAGTTAGGTCAAGCTATCTTTGCGGATTGTACCTTCGATGCCTAACACAAAATCTGCGCCGAATGCCTGTGCGGGGGTGAGAGCGCCTTTATGATTGCCATCTAGCACTTGCTCCACAGCGTGCAGACAAGCAAGCGCCGTGAAGCGATAGCCTTCAACGGTTTCTAGCCATGCTTCGGCACTATCGCCCTCTGCGTTGGTCGCTTTGGCATGCAAATTTATCTTGAGTGTATCGCGCATTTTTTCTGATGGACCTTCTGGCATTTTGTCAATTTGGCTTTTGATGAAATTACGGATAAAGCCAATACCCAACAAGGGCGCGGCACGATTGAGCATCTGTAATTGCTTATAGACGGCATCGCTGAAGGTGAAAAAGGTTGTGATATTGGGAATGCCTGTTGTGCGGTAGCCTGTTTCCACATCCCCCCACATACTCTGATACACGGTAGCTTTCCCACTCATGAAGTCAACTGTCTTTTGCTGACTGGCAAACGGAACTTTCACTAACTCACCATCTCGTCGCACGACATTACCAACCGTGCGAATGATTTCTACGGCGCTTTTGAGCGTCCCACGACTGGCGATGCCTTCATTGTGAAATGAGATTTCTAAATGCGTTGGCTTGTCGATTTGGTCAGCGACGTATTTCAGGAGGCAATCACTCGGTACAACATCGAATCCTACACCTGGCATAACGACGATACCTTTGGCGTCTGCTTGCTGATGATAGCGATAGGCATTTTGATAGACATCAATTTCGCCTGTGATGTCGAGATAATGTGTGCCGACTTGTAAACAGGCTTGTATCATCGGGTCGCTGGTGTATTTGTAAGGTCCTGCGATGTGCATCACCAGTTCAATATTGTGCTTCTGTAACTCGCCTGCAATAGCATTTACTGAATCCAGCGAAAATATACTCGGTGTCAGGTTATGTGCTTGCGCGATAGGAGTCACTTTGGCGCTATTGCGTCCGGCGACAATCGGTTGATGCCCCCGTTTGACCGCTTCTTCGACCACTAGCCGACCCGTGTAGCCTGTTACGCCATAAATCATCCAGTTCATATTTTGCCCCCACGATATACAAGTTGATAGCAATCATTGTAGTATGGAATGACAGAAATCGCTCGTCAGTTAGGGTCAGACAGATGACAATCTATTTTTACGCCAGCACAGACGATTACGCCGAATTTTCGAATTTCAGTTCGCATGGTTTCGGTATAGACGACAAATACTGGAAAACGGTTGAGCATTATTTTCAGGCAATGAAATTTGCTGGCACAAAATACGAAGACAAGGTACGCGAGGCACACTCTCCGAAAGAGGCGAAGAAGCTCGGGCGACGGCGCGATTTTCCTCTGCGGGAGGATTGGGAGGCTGTCAAAGACGAGATTATGTATGCAGGCGTGCTGAAAAAATTCCAGACGCATGCAGATATTCGGGCGTTGTTACTCAGCACAGGCGACGAAGAAATTGTGGAAAACTCGCCTTTTGACTATTATTGGGGATGCGGGGCAGACGGAAGCGGTAAAAATATGCTCGGCAACATTTTGATGCGCGTGCGTGAGGCGTTACGTGCTGATACAGATCATTCATTCGGGGAATAGAAACGATATTTTATGACAGATACTTTGCGAGAGCTTGTCCCTCAATTAGCCAACCGACGGGTGCTGGTGCTGGGCGATGTGATATTAGATGAATACGTGACGGGACGGGCAAACCGTATGAGTCGGGAAGCGCCTGTGCCTGTTTTAGAATTGGAATCGCGGGAATATATTCCAGGTGGGGCGGCGAATCCGGCGGCGAATATCGTGTCGTTAGGGAGTTATGCGATTCAGGTGGGTATCATCGGCGCAGATGACGCGGCTGATAGCTTGCAACAGCAACTGGAACAGCGCGGTATCGACTATACAGGCTTGGTCATTGACCGCGACAAACCCACGACGCTCAAAACACGGATTCTGGCACAGATGGGCTTGCGTTTTCCGCAACAGGTCGCCCGAATTGATACGATTTCACGGCGTCCGATTGGGCAATTCATTGAAGCGGCGCTCTTACAGCGTTTGCAGAATAATCTCGACAATTTGGATGCGGTTCTCATTAGCGATTATGAAAATGGCTTGCTGACACCGACAATGGTTGACCTTGCCAAGCAGATTTTGAGTGGGCGTGTGCCGATGATTGTGGATGCGCAAGGTGGGCTGAATAAATATAGTAATTTCGATATTGTGAAATGCAATGCCGATGATGCGGCGTCTCATTTGGATGCGCGACTGGTAACAGATGACGATTTTGCAGTAGCAGCGCAAGAACTCGCCGGACAACTGGCACTCAAGAAAGCCTTGATTATCACACGCGGGTCAGAGGGCGCGACGCTGGCAACGGCTGATGAAACGGTACATCTCGGTGCGCCGGCTGTGAGTGATGTGTATGATACCGTGGGCGCTGGTGATACATGGATTGCGGTACTGACACTGGCGTATATTGTAGGCGCGAATTTGGTGGATGCGGCAATGCTGGCAAATTTTGCGAGTGGGATTGTGGTGCGTCATGTGGGCAATTATACGCCGTCACCAGATGAGTTGTCAGAAGCCATTGTTGAGTAGATAGTATGTCGGCAGAATGAATTGTTCACATGCCTGTGTGGGGTAATAACCTCTCCCCCAGCCCCTCTCCAAGACGTTCGTTCCTCACTGATGGAGAGGGGAGCTTTTCGCTTTCTTGCATGTATCTTAGACAAATTACATTGTTGGAACAGCAGGAAGCAGATCTAACTTCTCTACAAAATGAAATTTGTACAGAGCAGTCATCGTGATAAGATATGGGGTTATATTATGCGCTCAGAATGTTATGATTAATATGTGAATGAGGACACAATTACTATAAGACATGGTCAAAATTGCTGGCAGAAAGGCAAAATTCACCTTTTACCTTTTCACTTTCACCTCTACAAAGTGATTTTTCTGTCAAACGCTACGTCTACTGCTAAATAATCTTACAATTCACACAAACCCGTTCATAGCATTCAGGAGCAATCCCATACAGATGGCATTATCTAAGCAAGAAGTTGTTGATTTATTAGAGAGTAATCCCCTCACCGCCGGACAAATTAATATCTACAAGATGCTTTACGAAGACGGCGGAACGGTCACAGCGCAGTCATGGCAGACCGCATCGCTGGTGGGAATCTCCGTTCGCTGAATGGGACGTTACAAGCGATTGCCAACCGTATCAGCCGTGAAGGTGGCAAGCGAGATGATGTGCTGGGCGAAATTTTTTATGTTCTGAACGGTGGTGAACGCACGCTGTATGGCTTGCGCTTATCTACACGCCGTGCGATTGATGATTGCGATGCGCTGTTGAACACATTTGATGAATATACGATTCCAGAAATTGATGCGGTCTATGACCGTAAATCGCTGGATATTGCGCAGTAAGTAAAGGCATTTTACAGAGTGGACACGCTGTGTGTTCGCTCTTTTTTGTTTAATGACACACTCTTCATGAGAATCTCATCGTATTGTTACATCTAATCTGACCTCGTCGCTTGTCATAATATGTAGTCAGGACGTACAATAGTCCTAGTTACGAGGAAGTCATTTGGAGTTGCGTGCTATGGACTTGCGTCAGGGCGATGTACTTGCCAATTCGTATACAATTGATTCTGCTATCGGGCGTGGGGGCATGGCGACGGTCTACAAAGCGTATCATGAGCGCCTAGACCGCCATGTGGCTATCAAGCTGATGCACACGACATTTTTGCAAGACGAGGATTTTCGCGCTCGTTTTCAACGTGAAGCACGCATTGTCGCCAAGCTCGAACATCCAGCTATTGTGCAAATCTACGATTACAACGAACACAACAACATCCCCTTTCTTGTGATGAAACATATTCGCGGGATGACGCTCAAGAAGCATTATATCAAAAAAGGACTGACGCTCGGTGAAATCGAAGGTTACTTGACTGATGTCGCACACGGTTTAGATTATGCCCATGAGCGTGGGATTTTGCATCGTGATATGAAACCGTCAAATATTTTGATAGAAGATGATAGCGAACAGGCATATATCACTGATTTTGGCTTGGCGCGGATTGTTGAAGCGGGCGCATCTACAATTAGCCATGATATGATGCTTGGCACGCCGTTTTATATTTCGCCAGAGCAAGCGCAGGGCGATAAAGACCTTGACCGTCGCACGGATGTGTATTCGCTGGGTGTGATTTTATACGAATTGCTGACCGGACAAGTGCCTTTCCGTGCAGATACGCCTTATGCGATTGTGCATGGGCATATTTATACCAAGCCAGAGAAGCCGAGTAGCATCAACCCTGATATTACGCCTGCGATAGATGCTGTTGTTGAAAAAGCACTCGCCAAAGAGCCGAATCAACGGTTTGATACGGCTGGTGATTTGATGCTGGCATTCAGTGAAGCGATTGTTGGCAGTACGGCAACGCCTGCACCAAAAATTGTAGAAATCCAACCACAGCAAAACCAAGCACCGTCGCCTTATGATGTGCTGGATAGTTTCGTTGGGCAATCCGCAAACACCGACCTTGATGGCGAAACAATAATGACACCTTCGGAGGCACAGAATAGTGCGGCACACCGTCCATCAGGGGTGATAGAAAGCCCGAAGCGCAAGGCAGAGATGCGTGCCGAGTTTGATATTGATATGGGTAATCTGTCGTGGCAATCTATTCAGCGAGGCGTTGTTAGTGGCGCACGTAGCATGGCGGAGATGATTGAAGAGAGCATCGACACTGAATTGCGCCAGCGACGTGGCATTGCCCTAACTGAAGAAGAGATTGCACGACGGCGCGTGATGAAACGCTTGGAAGTACGTCAGGAATTTGTCGGGCATTTGGCGACTTACTTGATGGTCAATGCGTTTTTGGTCGGCATCTGGTTTTTCACTGGGGCGGGTTTCTTCTGGCCTTTCTTCCCGATATTTTTCTGGGGTATGAGTGTCGTCGCGCAGGGTGTGGAATATTACAACAAATATGGTCCCGGTGCGGCAGAACGTGAAGAGCGTATTCGTCGTGAAGTGGATGCTGAAATGGGGCGCAGTCCGTCTTATGAGTATGCACAAAAGCCCAAGAAAAATGATGATTTCTCGCGCTTGGTCGATGAAAAGCGGAGTGAACGCGGGGGCGTGCGCCTGACGGAAGATGGTGAATTGACAGATAGCTTCATTGAGGAACGTCGGAGTAGCCAGAGATAGGGATGAAGCAAATAATAGATTCTGTCGTATGATGGCTTGGTCGTTACTATTTACACAATTTGAGGTAAAAGGTAAAAGCGTGAAAGGTGAATGCGTTGCCTAATTATGAAAACGTCATCAGGTTATGCAGTTTCATCAGAAGCTAGTGCGAGTTAAGAATTAAATAGCGGATGATGCTACATTCCCATTTTATTGCTGAGAAATATCAATGAGTGACTTGTTAGCATTCATTTCATAACAACAAGACAAGTATTGTGAACTGTTCTTGACCTTTTACCTTTGAAATTTCACCTGAGCAAATATGTCGTCACGAGTCAAATATACAAAAACAAGATGTGTCTAAACTGACGTAACACACTTATCGCGCACATTTTATTGGGAGCAACGCGCTGATGTACCATGACCCCATTGATTACGAAACGATTCAACGCCGTGTTGTCGCACGGGTGCGCCGACGCTATGGTTTTTTCTTTCATACGGCGATTTTTGTGTTGGGCTTGCCTGTCATCGGAGGTTTTGGCTCGGCATTCGGGTTTTTCTTGTGGGCAGGGGCATGGATATTGCATCTCGTGTGGATGAGTTACCAGAACAATATCGAGAAAGCCATTGAGCGCGAAATTGAGCTAGAACAACAAAAAGTGTATAAGCGCAAACGCGAATACGCTGACCTTGAAGCGCATTATGAAAATGGCGATTTTCGGCAGGATTACGATGAGCGTCCGGCGTGGCTCAGTGATGATGGGGAGTTGGTTGGTACAGACAATTATGAGCGATATGATTAAAAGGCTGTTCTGGCTTGCACATCAAGTATTTTTGTATTTTCGCCAATTATAAATTTGCTCTTCTTCCTTTGTAAGTAATGCACAGATTGAGCCATCTTCATCTACATCAATAGATGCCCTATCATAACCAAAACGGGCTGGAAAATGCGTGAGTACAAATGCCAGTATATGTTGTGTGAGCCACGACTCGACACTATTTTCCTCAGGATTCCAGCCAAGTGTTTCGTAACCTGCGCACATCATGTATGCCTGGCGGTAATCCTCCCATAGCATTTCAACCCATTTTTGATGTGTAGAAGGCAATGACCTATCAAACGAATCGAGTGACTCAAGTGCTTTATCCCAAGCCTCCATCTGTGCTTTGTCTTCTGCATCGAATGCACGAAATCGAATGATATTATCTGGCATCTTGATGAGCATAGCGGGTGCTTCACCACTGCCACCACCAAGCAATATGTCTCCTGTTTTTCCTACTAAATCTCGTTCATGCTCTGGAATATCTTCTTCGAGATGATAAATCGCTATATAGACAGGCAAAATATCTTTCTGTCCAACAAAAAAGCGATAAGGAATGGGACATAAAATAGTGCCTAAGCAAGTAAAACGATATGAGTCTATGGATGACATTTATAGA
>JBCBKJ010000118.1:0-15383 GCA_038522085.1 Chloroflexota bacterium | reverse complement strand
TGCACGATGGGGTATTGCGCCTATTTATTCGACACTATAATTCAACCTGTATCAGTCAACATTAGACCACTACCCAAGACGACATCCCTCATCCTCTACCACTGTCATTTGTAACATGTTTCACAATACGCCTCAGACACTATTTCTTACCCACCTCAACAGGCGTAAAATAGGCATATACACAAACTATTTTTCTTACCAGCTACGTACTCACAACAAACATTGAGGCATATGTAGCACATCATGACTATAGATATGTGGATAACGCTCGCTATTCTGATTGTAGCTATTATCCTTTTCGTGACCGAGCAATGGCGCGTAGATGTCGTTGCACTCGGCGTCGTTGTCATCTTGATGGTGACAGGTATTCTCAGTGTGGAAGAAGCTATTGCGGGCTTTTCTAGTTCAGCCGTGTTGTTGATTGCCGCGCTATTCATCGTCGGCGGTGCGGTCTTTCAGACAGGGTTGGCGCTTTCACTCGCACAGCAAATCATCCGCATTGCAGGAACAAGCGAAACCCGTTTGCTGGTACTACTGATGATTACTGTCGCCGTATTATCCGGCTTCGTGAGCGACACAGGCACAGTCGCGGTGATAATGCCTGCTGTCATCGGTTTAGCCTCCAGTTTGCGCATCGCGCCGAGTAAACTCCTCTTACCCGTTGCCTTTGCATCGCTACTCGGTGGCGCATCTACACTCATCGGTACACCCCCCAATATCATCGTCAGTGAAACGCTCCAAGAAGCAGGCTTAGAACCCTTTGGTTTCTTCAGTTTCACAGTGATGGGCGTCATCCTGACCCTTATCGGCATTGCGTACATGATATTCATGCAACGCTTTTTGCCCGAACACATCAGCAGTGATTACGACGATTCGATAACCACGCCCGTTGAACTACTCGATGCCTACCGCGTCCAAGACCAGATTTATCGTCTGCGTGTACAGAGTCGCTCATCACTCAAAGGCAAGATGATTAAAGATACGAAAATCGGGCAACGTCATCACATCGACATTCTGGAAATATCGCGCCCTGCTCCAGCAAGAACACTCGCCGCTATTGGGGATGCGGAGTTGGTGGTGCAATCCAAGCGCAATGTGCCAATTCATCCGCGCCCTGATACCGTACTCGAACATAACGACGTGCTGATTGTGCGGGCAAGTAGTCAAGATGTTGCTACGGCATCGGCTAAACTCAAACTCTCTATCCAGCCACGCAAGCCAAACGAAGAAGACGCCCTCATCTCGCAGGAAGTCGGTGTAGCAGAAATCGTCATTCCACCACGTTCGTCATTGATTGGGAAAACCATTGAGCAACTGCGTTTCGGCACCCAATATCGCCTGACTGTGCTAGGCATCAAGCGTCCAGGTGCGAAATTCGATGTTCTCAAAGATGTTTCACTACAATTCGGGGATAGTTTACTCGTACAAGGCGAGTGGAAAGATATTTTTGAGCTACGCAAACGCCAGCATGATTTTGTGATTATCGGTGGCACACAAGAGATACAATCACATTTGCTGAATTTTGACAAAGCACCGATGACTCTCTTAATTCTCGCGGGCATGCTCGTGATGATGATTGGCGGTTGGTTGCCAACAACAACTGTTGCTATGCTAGCGGCGTTGCTCGTCGTCGTCACAGGATGCTTGTCGATGGACGACGCTTACAATGCCATCGACTGGAAAAGCATCGTCTTAATTGCGGGCATGTTGCCAATGAGTACAGCGATGGTCAAAGTTGGCTTAGTCGAACTCGCAGCGACAGTCTTTACAGATACACTCGGCATGTTTGGACCTGCTGTTATGATGGGTGGGCTGTTCTTGTTAACATCTATCTTCACACAGGTACTATCAAACACAGCGACAACTGTTATCATTGCGCCTCTTGCACTGATAACAGCCCAATCACTGGGCATTGACCCGCGTGCTTTCTTGATGGCAGTGGCAATTGCCGCCTCTATGGCATTTGCGACACCTGTTGCATCGCCTGTGAACACGTTGGTCATGGGTGCGGGGCAATATCGCTTTGCAGACTACGCTAAAATCGGCATCCCGATGATTATCCTAGCCTTCATCACCGTGATGATTGTCTTGCCGATTATCTTTCCGTTTTAGTGTGATGCTTGAGGATGGGCGCGTGTCCATCCTCATTAATATCATAGCGGTATCTGGTAAGCCGTTATCGTTCTTAGGTCATTTGCTTTCGTATTTTTGAACGTATACACGTCACAAAATGCAAGCACATTACCATCTCCATAGTGAATCTCACCATTCACGGCTGCCTCTCTCCCGTGTGTAATAATTTCATGAATGACCCATTCAGATATATCAGCGTCTAGTTGTTCGGTTAGCGCAGTAACACATGCTTCTTTGCCTTCTACGATTTTCTTACCAACCACCTGTAACACTATCTCATCCATTACATTGTCAGATAGAAAGTCAAAATTCTCTTCAGCTTGGGCAGTATGCCACTCTAGCAAAAATTGTTTTCTAGGCGATGGACCAATGCTGGCGTGAACGGTGATTTTTGGCATGATATTTCCCTTCATATTGTGTTATTCAGTAACAGAAAACATCTATGCTTAACCATTAGCACCTATCTCGACTATCTCATTGGCTTGTCGGAGGTTATTAAACACACTTTTTGGCACGCGTAAGCGGTCATCAGTAGCATAGAGACGACGTAACTCGTCAAAGGTGTCATCCGGTTGACATGATAACCCCGCTAGTTGACTGTAGAAAGCATATCGTCCATCAGTAATTTCCGTATCTGGCATAGCGGTTGCACCCCATACATCCCATGGCAACATTTCCATTTTATTGAGGGCGGCAACATCCCGCACCAAATTACCAGCGATGAACCACAAGCCTTCCATCCCTTCGTAGAAACTAATGCCAAAATCATCTGCGTTAGCTTCATCATTTTGACAACGTACCCAAGCATCACCAGCGACTAAAAATTGGTCACGGGAAATATCCAGTAGCGACCATGTAATGCCTAATTTTTCGCGCCACACATCATCTATCTGAGCATCAAGCAACACCCAACGGTTGTCACTAGCATCCCAATATTCGCATACCCAATGGTCTTCATACTTGCCCGGATTGAAGTAGCTTGCAAAGCCACATCTTGCTCTCGCAGGAATACCTTTGGCGCGTAACAACGTGACGATGAGCTTGGTGAAAGCATGGCATCGGCAACCGATACGGTCTTCTGGCTTACGGGGTACAGCAAGCGGTTTATCACTGATAGCAAAAATGGTATCGAGCGTTTCCCCCGCTGAACGCAAATGAATATCTGCCATGCGCTCTTCCGATAACGATACGCCATAAAAATCGCGGGCGAGCATATCGTAAATACCCAGATGTTGCACGATTGCCACCAATTCAGGAATCGTATCCGGCAAGTTTTTGATATGCTCTGCGTATTTACCAATATCTGTCAGCGTGCCATGCGTGCGATAATAATCCAAGCGATCTTGTTGGATGGTCATCATTTTGTCTCCTTATGATGCTTATCGTGTTTATTACTTATTTGGGAGATAGGGCATTGCAACTCAGTGAGGTATGCTTCGGGGTTAGACGTATGCGCTGGGCTACGATGGTAAATTTCGCGCACATGTCCTGCATATTGATAGCCACTCTGCACTATCCAATCAGCGAGTGCCGCGCCTGTTTGCTGGATAGTCGCATAGTCGCCATGGTGCAAAACACTTGCAACTGTTTGACCTGCTTGTAGTCGTTGGCAAGTAAGCACATCTAACTCAGATGGTAGTGCCATCACAGGCGCACCCACGAATAAGTCATATCCGTTTTCGTCTACAGCGAAGTACACATGCACCATCGGACCAATAGGCACAATGAGTTGATGCGTGAGTTGGGCAAGGACATCACGTACAAATTTATCTATGTCACTTTGTTCTGGTAAATGCGTTCTTTGCCCGACCAACGTCAGTGCTTCAGTTTGCTTGATAACGAAGTCATACTGCGGTGCGTTAGACATCGTGGTCATCTGTTGGCGACGCGCCACCAACCGTTGTAGCCTTGCTTGCTCAGCATCCACCACTTCCTGCTGATTAACAATCTGCTCCGATAACAAGGTTACGATTGTATCTGTATCGTGTGTGTTGGTAGCGCGAATATCAGCGATTTCTTCTAGTGTGAAACCACAATCTTTGAGTGCCAGTATCTGCATGATGTCTGTGAGCTGGTCAATCTTATACAGACGATACCCACTACTCTCATCAACATGAGCAGGCACTAATAAATCAATTTTGTCATAGTGACGTAGCGTTTTGATAGATACTTGTGCAAGTCGTGCAAATTCGCCGATTTTGAGCATAACCCCTCCTCTCTGATTATCAGCATACAGCCTCCCCTAACAGGAGAGTCAAGTACAATCGAGAAATTAGCTCAAATAACCTCAGTTTCGGATAAGAGAACATTCAAATTTTGAACGTTTCTAAATCGTAGAAACCTGTGTAGGAATGCCATTCTGGGCGTCCGTGAAATATAAAATCTGCTTTTGATTGCATTTTCGCAGAACTTCACGCTTAAACAAAACTCAGGTTCAAAATCATAATGATTATCTTTCTGTTTTGATGAGGGGTGAATAAAAAGAATGATATAAATCAAGATATGCTTTGCCACAAATCACCATATGCAGTAACGACACTTTCTGAATCAACATGGATTTTGGCATGAAAACCAGATGCTAGACTATCATAGGCATATTCATTCTGTCCTAGCCGTGTGTAACGTTGAGGTAAAGGCTGTAGTGATAGGTCGGGAAAGCGTACCCAAACAGCCGTCGTATCTTGTGCATCATTTATCCCAAGTGATAGCCGTCGAATAGGAAGGGTATTCGTCGCTGGCGTAATCCCTAAATCAATATCTATTAATCCACTCGCAAAGAGAAGTGGTTCATTATTCACCTTCCAGTGTTGCTCGTCGTCAACTCTAATAGCTATTTGTTTTCTTGTATTTCCCCAGTTATTTTGAATATAAACATGGCGCGTTTCCCAATTTCTGGTACATCGAACCAAATAATTTACGTTGGTAGGGTGACCTTCTAGCAAGCAGTTCACACGTCCTTTGAGCAAATAATGACGTTCGCCCTCCATCAATCTAAAATACTCAACACTATGATCTTGAGCATATTCCCATAAACATGATTTTATCGTCTCCACAACAGTACCTCTTTATTTTAGCCATTAGACTGCTTGTTATATGGAGAAATAATAGCACTTATGTTCTGTATAATCAAATCTTATTGAGAGGCAACAAAAATGGATACCATCTACATGAGTATCCATTTTTGCTTTGTCAATTATGCTGTCGTGAGTTTGCGTTTTTCGTGTGTGCCGAAGAGTGTCCAGCTTGCCCATATACCCAGCGGAAACAACACACAGCCAGCCATCACCGTGAGCAACATCGGTAAGTCAAATATACCATCCAGCAAGAAGCCGACACTCCCAGCCGCAATCGCATTCCCCAGCGTATTGACTGCAAATTCTGTCGAGAAGACCCGTCCGCGCACATCTAACGGCACGAGTTGTAAGAGCAATTGTGTAGACATCACCCACACAATACCCCCGCCGAATCCACGCAAGAATGCGCCTATCAGCACAATCGGGAAACTCGTCAATGGCGCAACCGTCAACAAGCCTGCAATCGAGATGCCATAGCCAGCTAAAATCGCATAGCGTAATTTACGGTGGTCATCCCCCACGAAATAACGCGCCACAATCGGACCCAAGCCCGTGCCGATGCCCGTTATGCCGTAGATGATACCCAAGCTGATGCCGCCACCTTCGCCAATCGTGAAGTAAGTTTCGGCAATCAACACCTGAATCACCTGAAATGCACCCGCGACAAAGAGGCTATTCGACATTTTCTGAATCGAAATCACGAGAATGTCCATGTGCTGGCGCAGATACGCAAGCCCTTCAATGTACTGCTTGACCCCAGCCGCAATGGATGTGTCAGCATCAAGGGTGGGTGGCGCATCATAGCGTAATTGCCAGAGGATACCAGCCGATACAACAAATGTGAGCGCATCCAGTACAAATGCCGGATACACACCAAATGTACCGGAGAACAAGCCACCCAGCGCCGCGCCGAATGCCAGCATCACCGACCATGTTACCGAACTGAGCGCATTCGCTGCCCCAAGTTCTTCATCGCTAGTAATATCCGGCAAAATTGAATTTTTCGCAGGGAAGAAAAAGCCCTGTCCTGCCATCTGAATCGCCGTCAGCACATAAATCAACCAGACTTGCTCCGGCGTGCGGACAAACAAAAAGCCCAGCACAACAAACGCCCGCAAAATATCGGTGACAATCAACAAATGCTTACGGTTATAGCGGTCTGCAAAAACACCAGCGATTGGACTCACTAAAAATGGCGCGAGCATCCGCACCACAAACAAGCCACCGACTGCCGCGCCCGATTCTGTGAGTGCCGCAATCAACGATGCCGAGGCAATCAGGTTAAACCAGTCACCAAGCAAGGTCACAATCTGTCCTGACCATAAAACACGGAAATTACGATTTTGGCGTAATAATTGTAGATACCCAACAGGGGCAGGAGAGGCTTGTGCGCTCACAGTCATAACTTTCTCTTAAAACAACAATGCCCGCTATCTTAACGGATAGTCGGGCATCGCTTTAAGTCCAATGATTATGAGAAGATGCATCACACAAAAATCACGCATCACCTCTATTGGCGACAAAAATTTGCGCCACTCTATCAGATAATTAATGGATAAAAACCTCAATTATCCCTTATGATCTTAGGTATAAAATATAACGATTATTCTGTTCAAACTAGCAAATATCCCAAGAGGTACATCAATGGGTCGGTATAGTATTTTCCACGATGACCACGAAATTCGCGGTGCTACGATTATCCCATACCGTGATTCTATAAATTCACAAAACTACCTCGATATATACACTAAACACGGTTTAGGCACTATCAACCCTGACGCCTGGTATCCAATGCAAAATCTAGTTGATGTTTTCAACGATATTCAGGCATCAGGTAATGCAGTGATGGATTTTGTGAGCATCGGTATGAAAATGTCAGAAAATCTACCTCTTCCTCCAGAGATGGCAAATTCAAGTTTTATAGAGATGGTTCGTAATGTTGACCAAGCCTATCAATATAGCAATCGTGGTAGTGACTACGGCTATATACGTGGTGTTATCACATCTGAAAGGCATGTCACCGTTCATTATCGTGTGCCGTATCCCGATGATTTGCTCTATGGTTCACTATATGGCTATGCCAAACGCTTCTTACCTGTCGGCACATCTTTCACCGTTGCGTTTGACATAAAAACAATACGTATGGAACAAGGTGGTACAGAAACAGTCATTCATGTGAAGTGGTAACAAAACCCCTAAATCCTGACAGCGCGATTTTCTCACGGCGACGGGCAACCGTCATCGGGATACCTGTCTGTCCTTCAATCATCGGATGCAAGGTTACTTGCGGTATCATTTTTACATCTGTATCAGATGGCAAAGATAGCATTACGCGACTGGCAATCGTCGCTAATAGCAAGCGAATCTCCAGCATCGCAAACATATTCCCCAAACAAACACGCGGACCTGCCCCGAACGGAATAAAAGCATACTTCTCGATGTCGTCTCCTGTCTCGGTAGCAAAGCGTTCTGGGTGGAATGTATCAGGTTCAGTGAAAAGCGCCGGATGACGTTGTAATATATACGGTGACATCATTACCATCCGTTTTGCAGGAAGCGCGAAGCCATCTACCGTCACATCTTGGGTGCTAACGCGCCCGAAGTTATACGCCGCTGGATACAACCGGAGCGTCTCTTTCATCACCATCTCGGTATAGGGCAAATTCGGCAAATCTTCGAGCGTCGGGACACGCTCCGCTAGCACGGTATCCAGTTCAGCATGTAATTTTTCGGCAACTCGCGGATGCTGTGCCAACAGTGTAAACGTCCACATCAGCGTGACAGCCGTCGTTTCGTGTCCGGCGACAAAGAGCGTAATCGCTTCGGACAATGCCTCGTCTTCAGAGAGCAAATCCCCATTTTCATCTTCACTCAGCAAGAGCATACTCAATAAATCACCATGGTCAGCGCCTGTTTTGCGCCGTTCCGCGATAATATCCGCTAGAATACGCTTGAGTTCATTCAGTGCCGCTCGTTGTTTACGATACGCGGGCGATGGAAACCAATCTGGCAAGGGAATAAGCTCTTTCACACGCTGTTCACCGACTTTCAGCACGGTATGCATGAGTTGCCCCAGTTCTTCAACCGTGCTTTTCAAATCCACCCCAAACATCGTACTGGCAATAATACGCATGGTGAGGTCAGTCATGGCACGTTCAATATCGACAGTGGTTTCATGCTCCCATTCGGCGACCATTTCTGCCGTATAGGTTGCCATCGTCTCGGCATAGGTGTTGATGCGTATCGCATGGAACGCAGGTTGCACCAAACGGCGACGACGTTTCCATTCTTTGCCCTCTGCCGTAAAAACACTCTCGCCCATGATGAAGCGAAATAAGCGTCCACTGCGCGGGTCACGGTGAAATTTCTCTGCTTGGTTGACCAGCAAATCACGATGCGCGGCTGGCGTCGTGAAAAAGGTCATCTTGAGCATATTCATCCAACTCATGGTCACCGCTTCGGGGTAATCCAATTTATGAATGATTTGGCGGGTGGCTTCGGCTTGGTTCTCGCTGAACGCTTTTAGGTCAGCTTGGGTCAGGCGATAATCAACCATCTGTTTCATGATGCTGTGTACTTTCTACTCTGTGATTTTGTATTTTCCACAGAATACGCTAAACTCATTTTGACTTGCAAATTGTCAGAGTTGACACCATGTCAGTTAAAGAACCCACCCTCAATCGCGCTCAACGACGTAAACAACGCACCTATGAGCGTCTGCTCAACGCCACCGACCATCTCTTACACACCGAAGGCTATACCACACTCACAGTACGCAAAATCACGGATTATGCTGATATGGGACATGGGACATTTTATCTACATTTTGACAACGTGGATGGGGCGGTATGGGCAGTGATAGAGCGCAACGCTAACACGACTAACGAAGTGATGGTTACTCAACTCGCCAGCGAACCACCCCGTCGGCGTGCCTATCTCAGTTGGATTTACATGTTCGAGTTTGTCAGGGAAACAAGCGAGTTGTTTTTGCAGATGTTCGGCAAAGACGGCAGTGCGGAGTTGATTCAGGCATATCAAAATTGGTTGGCACACAGCCACGAAATGAACATGACAGCAGGCGCCTACCAACCACACGCAGGTCCCCCGATTTATTTTCAAGCGCAATACATGGCAGGTGCAACCCTACGGACACTCTGCTGGTGGGCGGAAAATGGTTTCGAGCATACCCCCGAAGAGATGGCGACTATGCTCTACGAAATGACCTATCAGACACCTGTGCCAAAGTAATTAGCTGATTTGCAGAGCGACAATTTGCTGTGTTTCCAAATAATCTTCTACAGCATCAGCGACGTAACGTGCATCTCGGCTGACACCGCGTATCGTTGCGGATGCAGGCGCAATTTGCCCCTCTAAGCCCACGTAAAACAAGCCATCAACCACTGTGCTGACGCCTTTGTGTTCTTGTGGAATATGCTTATCATCCAATGCGCCGAGACTAGCGAGGAAAGGCGTTGTACGGCGTTCAAAACCAGTCGCATAGAGAATCGTATCAACTGGTTCTTCTGTGCCATCTGCCCACACAACGCCCTGTTCAGTGATGCGCTGAAACATCGGACGCGGGTCAGGATTACCAGATTTGACCATCGCTTCATATGTGCCATCATCATAGACAGAATCGTTTTTGCACAAATTAAAATGACAGCCAACAGGCATCATGTCAAAACCTGTACGGTGCAACCAGAAGAAAATATTTTTGCCCCATAAGCGTTGGGGCGCCCATTGAATATCCTTGCGCGTCGCCATAGACACATCCGCAACCGTAGCGAGTTCACAGGCAATTTGCACCGCTGAATTATTCGAGCCAATCACAACAATCCGTTGTCCATGATAAGCATCTGCATTTGTGTAGTGTAGCGAATGAATCCGCTTACCTTGAAACATGTCATCACCTGCAAATTTAGGCATATGCGGCGCAGTGAAAGGACCCGTTGCGGCAATCACTGCCCGCGCATGATACATCCCTTGATTCGTATGAATCTGAAAAATATCCGCGTCTTTGTCGATGCGCTCTACGCGCGTTTTAGTGTGGATCGGTAAATCAAAGTGCGCGGCATACTGCTGTAAATAAGCAATCACATCTTCGCGTTCGGGATAATAATCAGCGTCGGCTGGGAACGGCAAACCATCCAAACTTGAATACTCTGCCGAACTGAACAAGCGCACACTATCCCAATAATGATGCCAGCTACCGCCTGCACTATCGTTCGCTTCCAAAATGACAAAATTGATGCCTGCTTGTTGTAAATGATAGCCTTGTACGAGTCCTGCTTGCCCTGCACCGATAATGACGACATCATACTCTTGTGTTTGCGTTGCGATAGCCACTGCGATGATTTGCTCCTATGTTTGCGCTGACCAATGCTTACGATAACCGCTATTGATTAAGTACAGCTTACAATCGCATCAATATTGGAGATAGGCTGTTATAACCAACGTCTTATAAATACAAAACCAACCAATTACTATCAAAGCACATCCTCAGCGCGTACAAGAATTAAGACCCTAACCATCCTCTACATATTCCATACCCACATTCAAACAACGTCGCTATCCGTCACATTTTATACTTATTACACAATCGAAACTAGGAGTACGACACATGGTAAAAACATATCTACGACACTTAACGGTCTTCGGCATTCTACTCAGCATGATGAGCATGATGGTTGGGCAAGTTGGCGCGACAACCGACGCTGACGAACCAGAACTCTGTTTTTTCTTAGGTGGCGATGTACAAGTCGTTGCACGTTCACAAGCTGATTTGCTGAATGGCTTAGTGAATTGCCACACAGTAGATGAAGCAGGCGTCGGCAATCTAGAAGTCATAATGCAAGGCGTAGTGCGTGCAGTGGATGTCTTTGGTGAATTTAATAGTGCGGTAGATGTGTGTTTGCTGGGTAGCGGTAATCTCATTTTCTTGGATGCTGTCAATGCGCCACGTATCCCGCAACCTATTGGCAGTAACTTCGGTGGGGGATATACTTGCACTGTCATCACCACCGAAGGCACAGTCGTCTTAGTCAATAACAACGCTGGTTTAACTATCGCCAGCACACCAACCACCGATAGCACCAGCACAGACACAACAGCTACCGCGAATGCCAGCACAACCAGCACTGTCACCACAACAACGACAACAACGGTTACGACTACCACCTCATCAAGTGATAGTGACAATAGCATCGTGCATACCGTCCGAGCTGGCGAAAACCTATTCCGTATTGGCTTGCGCTACGGTGTCTCATATCAACAAATCGCCGCTGATAATGGCATCGGCACCGATTGGACTATCTACGTCGGTCAACGGCTGGTGATTAATTTACCTGCCTCAACCTAATATCAGAACAAACAAAAATCCCTCGTTTGTCATGTACAGACGGTGGATTTTTTGTTTTAGCTATCCATCATTTAGACATATGATTGTATTTACTCACCCGTTCGTAACTTTCTAACTATCATGATACAAAAATTGCGAACGCACCACATACGATAGGCGTTCCTCTGAATTGCGTACCACTAGCATCGAGGCAGGCATCATGCTATTCTCTGCCTGATGATTCAGGTAGCGGATGCTGAGGCGCTATGCACATTCTCTTCGTAACACATTACTATGAACCCGATAGCGGGGCGGCGGCTGTCCAACTCACACGATTAGCAAAAGCCTTGCAAGCACGGGGGCATAAAATCACAGTGTTAACGACGCTACCACATTACCCACAGCGTGAAATTGACCCTGCCTATCGTGGCAAATTCACAGTCAGCGAAGAGCGCGACGGCATTCGCGTAATACGGTCTTGGTTATGGACACGTCCAGGCGCGTCGATTGCGAAACGCCTGCTTAGTCAACTGACTTTCATGGTATCCGCAAGTGTGCGCGGCTTGTCGTTACCACGCCCTGATGTGGTTTTCATCGAGTATCAGCCGATATTCACAGGCGTTGCCGGACGCTTGCTGGCAGACCTCAAGCGTGCGCCCTATGTGCTGGATGTTTCTGATTTATGGCCCGACCATCTGTTGACTGTTGGTGTCCTTGACGAGACGGATACAGTCTATAAAGTGGCGCGGGCAGTCGTTGATGCTGGCTACAGGGGTGCGGCGCATATCATCACCCTCAGCCCAACATGGCAAGAAAAGGTCGCGCAATATGCCCCACAGATGAGTGATGACATCACAACGATTCTCTACGGTGTCGATACCAAACGCCTGTCCCCCCAACCAGCCGATGCCGTTGCAACGTTCACAGCACAGCACAATCTTGATCCTGATAAACTGTGGGTTTCGTTTTTAGGCACATTTTCCACACCATATAATTTCCCGCTGATGCTCGATATCGCCGCTCATTTTGCTGACCGCGACGATGTTGGCTTCGTGTACATTGGCGCGGGGACACAGCAGGCAGTGGTTGATGAACGAGTTGCGCAGGGCGATATTCCGAATGTGCGCATGATCGAGTGGGTAGAATACGAACAGATGCCTCTCGCTTGGGGCGCATCCACGATTATCTATTGGGCATTGCGCGACGAACCCCTTTATGATGGCACAATTCCGGCAAAACTCTACGAAGCGACTGCCTGTGGTGTACCGATTGTTGCCGCGCAAAGAGGACATGCTATAGATATGATACGTGAAGCACAAGCAGGGATGGTCTTTGAACCACAAGACAAAGCAGGCATGATTAAGGCTACCGAAAAACTCCTTGCTGACCCTGACCTGCGCCGTCAATATAGTGAAAACGGACGTGCCTATGCGCTGGCACATTTTGATAAAGAAGTCATTGCTGACCAATACGCAGCTATCCTAGAGATGGTCGCACAACACCATAAGGCAAAGTCATCATGAACGATAAAATCAGCACCGATGGACTGACAGGCGTCATGGAAACGCTATTGCCTGTCTTATACTCGCGGGTAGTCGAAAGCCAACGTGAAGACGCCATTTTTCACGACCCGATTGCAATCGAATGGGCAGAGCGTATCGACTATGATTTTTCGCGCTTTGATGCCGATAAAGCGCCCTTGAATCATCTTGGTGTTGCCATTCGCACCGAAATCTTAGACGAATATGTAAGCAATTTTCTGGAACGTCACCCTAGCTCAACAGTTGTGAATATTGCGGCTGGCTTAGATACACGCTTCTATCGCATGGATAACGGCAAAGTACAGTGGCGTGAACTTGACCTTGCACCGTCTATTGCCGTGCGCGAAAAGTTGATGAGCAAAACAGAACGGCATTTTACAGTAACGGCGTCCGCCCTAGAAACACAGTGGATGGATATACTCAAGCAACAATTACCAACGAATGCACCTATTTTGTTTGTGGTTGAAGGCTTGCTGATGTACTTCACAGAGACGCAAATCAAAGGCTTATTGAGCGCAATCGCTGAACGTTTCGCAGGTGCAGAACTCTTGCTAGAAGTGTTGGGCGAATCGCAAGCAAAAAAGACGCATCTCAATGACGCCATCTCACAAACATCCGCACAATTCAAATTTGGCATCCGCGATACCTCACAGATGGCGGCATGGCATGCTGAGCTAACATTCTTGGGCGATACATCTATCTATGACCGTCATGTAGACCGTTGGTTAGCACTTGATATTGATTGGAAAGGCAAATCCCCCAGTGCCTACAGAGACAAGACTGATAGAATTGTGCATTTACAGGTAGCAAAAACCGAACAAACCACACGCACAGCAACGGTACTCCTTGCTGATGATAACCGCGACCTACGCCTGAATGTGACTAGAGTGCTGAATGACGCGGGTCATTATGCTTACGCTGCGGAAAATGGCAAAGTAGCGTTGGAGAAGCTAGACGATATTGCGCCGGATATTATCATCTGCGATATGGTTATGCCTATCATGGATGGTATTGCCTTCGTCAATGTAATACGACAGCGCGAGGCGTTAGCGAATACACCTATCATCATGCTAACGATAGAAACCTTGGATGTTGACCCGCGCATACGTCAATTAGCGGGTTACGAAAATGGCACGATAGCGGTGCTTTATAAGCCCTTTGGCTTTCCTGACTTGATAGACAAGGTAAAGATGCTATTAGTGTGAGGAAACCTTCGGCATAGATATGTGATTGTGATTACGAGGTCGTTTTGCAGTCTATGCCAATGACTGAAATCATCAACTGGCACAAATAACCTGAGTTTTATTTAACAACCTTTCCGAAAAAGAATTTCTGTAGGGTCGTACTGTAGAGCATACACATTGAGCCCGAAAAACTGTCTTGGAGGTACAAAATATCCCCAAATAAACATTTTTGTTGGGACACACTTCTGTGTGTCCGCTATTTTATGCCCAAAACGTTCTTTCGCTACGACCCTTTGTAGAGATAACATCATGCTATCCGCTATATAGCACTTAACCCTCTCCCCGTTTCTGCTTGGGTTTACGCCCCAACCGACGCCGACGCACGAGCAACAAAATCACCGTGATAACCCCCGCGCCCATCAACACAGCACTGCCCACCATCCGGCGCAGATGCCATTGCGCTTGATTCCGAATATAGGTAACAACAACGGTTGGCGTTCCTAGTCTACGCACCTCGTCAGGGATTTGTTCCCACAATTCAGCATCCATTGTTAATCGTTCCAAGTTCGTTAAGATGCCGATTTCATGAGGTAGATTACTGAAGCTATTATCGGTCAGATACAATTCTCTGAGTTCTGTGAGATTACCAATTTCGGATGGTAAGTGACTTAACGTATTGTTGTTTAGATACAAGCGTCTAAGACTGGTTAGATTACCGATTTCTCGTGGTAGATAGTTCAGCGAATTGCCTTCTAGTCCTAGATTTATGAGGCTGGTCAGATTACCAATTTCCGATGGTACATAACTCAAGTCATTATAGCCTAACCCCAACTCTGTGAGTTTATTGAGGCTGCCAATTTCAAATGATACATTACCTAAGTCATTTGCGATTAATCCTAAAACTGTCAGATTGTTGAGGTTGCTGATTTCATGGGGCAGGTAACTCAGCGAATTACTTCCTAGTGTCAAGTGTGTGAGGTTAGTCAGGTTGCCTATTTCCGGTGGAAGTTCAACTAACGAATTGGAATTCAGAGACAGGTAGATAAGGGTATTAATGTTGCCAATCTCTGGTGGTATGTAACCTAAATTATTTCTGCTAAGGTATAAATGTGTG
>JBCBKJ010000117.1:0-15453 GCA_038522085.1 Chloroflexota bacterium | reverse complement strand
TAACTGAAAGTTCTTGAAACCATACCATGCCATTTCCATTATACGGTGTGGTTCACTTGAGTCAGCAATATAGGTTATGATTGTGATGGTTTGGTTAGCGAGTAGAAGTTCATTTTGCTCGATAAGAGAATTAAATTTCGACAGGGCATTCTTGTAATCATCAAAATTCCAACCTGTCTTTAAATCCCAAACAAACGTAAAAGGTTCAGCTTTAAGTTGCCATACATTGATAAGACTCATACCTTAGTACCTATAGAAGACGCTAAATACAATAGAAGGGAGCTATAATACAATAGAGCTTAACATTTTGAAATATTTAATTAGATTAGACATATATAAATTCGTGATAATTCTGAGAATGTAATACTTAGAGCAGACTGCAATTTGTAGTCTGCTTTAACTTCAATGGTAAATCGAATCACCACTTGATTTCAAATATCATCGGAACTCCAGCTTCAATATTACTGCTCTGTGTTTTTCTAAGCGTAAATGATGTGCCTTTGGGTAGTAATCGCTTGACATACCCATAGTAGTTCCCATACATCAAGTCATCAGGCCAAGGCAAATCCACCTCTAAAATATAATGTGTTTCACTCAGTGTCTGCATTTTGACACTACCTTTACCAGCACCTTGGTATATTTCTTGAATAACAGCATTTTGAGTTGTCAAGAAATCAATGAGTGTCATCTCTTGAGGTAAATCTGCATTTTGTGCTGCTTGTACTCCAACGGCAACCATGTCATAGGTTGATTCAAATGATTGTCTTTTTTCTACGAGTTTTGTTAGGACTTCATTCAGTGTCAGGACAGAAATCCAATCATCATCTTTGATTGACATAAGTCCATATTCATGGATGATCTTGTTATATGTGTCATCAACACGAACATTGTTGATGAATGCTTTAGCAAGTATACCTATAAGTTTTAGTTCCGACTTAGTCATTGTGTTACCAATTCACTATCTTAATTAATCTATTTACAGTATATGCTATTATCTGGTTCTTAGAATAAAGATTGGTTAGTCACTAGATAGCTATTGTAAATGTTATGTGGCATCATGTAGCAAACTAAAGAGGTGTTCAGTAATGTTGTCACTGATGATCTGCATCAACAGTTGCAATTATTATGAAATAGTACGACCCGAAAGCATAATTGTGGTTCAGGGTGTTCTTGCTGGCTACGCCATCATGACGATTTTGATGAATATTGTATATCTGATACTGGTGCTGGGTCTTGTGTATGGTTCATTTTTTGCTATTGCAACAGGTAGCTTTGAGGCTTGGTATCAACTAGGGAAAATCAATACACAAAAGCTGAAACATGATAGATTCATGCGTCCTTGGATGTGGGCATATTTGCCTGTGGCTGTTCTGATTGGGGTATGGTTTGTAGTTATAGGTGCTGGTATCGCAATTGGATAATTTTAGCTTTCCCTAAATCCCTCTCCACGAACGCACACTGTAGAGAGGGATTTTTTGCTTAAATATCGTCTTCTTGCAGAATAGGCGTGAGGTCGAGAGGTTGGAAGGCTTGCATGGCTTCTAGTACAGAGATGGGCGAATCGCCTTGTAGCACGAGTTCGCGCATGTTGCCTTTCACGAAACCTTCGTCTACAAGTTGGTCGAAGTAACTCAGGAGAGGATCGTAAAAGCCCTTGATATTGAGCAGAGCGCAAGGTTTTTTGTGAAAACCAAGTTTTGCCCATGTGATGATTTCAATAAATTCTTCGAGTGTGCCGAAGCCACCCGGCATCGCAATGAAGCCATCGGAAAGCGTCGCCATCATCATTTTGCGCTCGTGCATGGTATTGACCACGAATTGCTCTGATAAGCGTTTGTGTGCTTCTTCGCGGTCTACAAGGGCTTTCGGGATAACACCGAATGCGCGTCCGCCGTTGTCGATGGTGGCATCGGCAACTTTGCCCATTAAGCCTTTATTGCCACCCCCATAAACCAAATCAATGCCGTTTTCTGCCAATGCCGCGCCCATGGCATCGGCTGCTTCTTTATAGGCAAGGTCGTTGCCTTCGCTTGCGCCGCAAAATACACATATCCGTTTCAATGCTGTCTGCTCCTGTGTAAGGTCTTTTATCAACTATATGCCCCTACACTAAATACGCAAGGTAGAATCGTTGTATGTATATGAACATATATTCTACTACCACTCAGCAGAAGCTCACCAATATAAGTGACACTAAACAAAAAGCACGGAGGTTGACAATGGCAAAACAAGAGATGGCGTTTACTTTCGATTCACAAGTACGGATTGATATGACAGTGGATGCAGGCTACATGAAACATTATGTCCCGATTCCTGATGATATTGCGCAAGTATTCCATGAGGCAGACATCACGCATGTGGAAGGGCAATTAGATGATGTGGCTTTCCGTCGGGTATTGCACGAGCGCATAGGCGACGAGGGTGTAGAAATGTGTCTTAAATTTGGGATGACGTGGCTCAAACAAGCAGGCTTCGATATTGCAGACCCCGTTGTGGTTACACTTGCACCCGACCCCGACCCTGACCGTGTGGATTTGCCGGATGAACTTGAAGCCGCATTAGCAGACGCGGATGATGAAATTGCACAGTTTTGGGAGACGCTATCGCCAGGCAAACGTAAAACACTTGTTTACGGCATCGAACGTGCCAAACGTCCTGAAACGCGAATACGGCGAGCGAATAAAGTATTAGATGAGGTACGTGCTTTATATAGTAAGCGCACTCATTAAGGTAGACCTAACCTTCGTTACCTAAGATTGTGATAAATATCACTAACGATTTTATAGGTGATACGGTATCATTTTCTTTACGTTAAATGAGAGGTAAACGGATGCTTATACAAACAAAAAACAATCTATGGTTGAAGTGGCTGGTGCTGGCTGGGGTGTTCGCATTGGCGATGCCTTTTGTGACAGAAGCCCATGTGAAATGGTTTGCTGATTTTAGCTTTCTGGATGAACCACTCAGCTTTTTCGAGACCTTGACGCCAAATGTCATTGGCTTGACGATTGCGGCAGTGATTGCGATGCCCATAACCGTATGGCTAGATAAGTTTTTGGAAGACTACGATGCCTATAAAAGTATTAAAGCATGGCTCTATGAACGGCGTGACGAAAGCACGCTGATTTTGCGCATTGGGATGGGTGTTACATTTTTGCTGAGTTGGCAAGCAGATACGCTCCTCGCACCCTATTTACGGACTGAGCCGATTTTTGGTTGGGTACAATTTGTGCTAGTGCTCTTGCTTCTGTTCCCACGCACGACACCGATTGCCGGAGCAGGAACTATTTTGCTGTGGTTCGTTGGCATATTCCAGTTTGGTGTCTTTTATATGCTGGATTATCTGGCGTTTATCGGTATTGGGACATGGTTACTACTGAGCCAAGCGAAAACGCAACGGGTGCGCGAATTAGGGATTCCGGCGTTGTATTTCACGGTTGGGTTTGCGCTGTCTTGGCTGGCAATGGAAAAGCTCGTCTATCCTGATTGGGGATTGGAAATTCTGGCGGCAAATCCGCAACTGACGCTGGGTTTCCCACCAGAATTTTTTGCGACGGCTGCCGCATTTGTTGAGTTCACGCTTGGGTACTTGCTCATCATTGGCTTGCTGGGGCGTCCGTTGAGCTTAGTGATTACGCTGGTATTTTTCACGACGACGCTCGTTTTCGGCAAAGTTGAAGTGATTGGTCACACGCACTTACACACGGCATTGCTGGTATTTTTATTGCATGGTCCTGGCAATGCGTATCCTGCGCCGATAGACATCCACCAGAAAATTAGTTGGCGGATGGCATTTGCGGCGGTCAATTATGTGGTGTTGCTGGTTGTATTTTTGGCATTGTTCAGCGTAGGCGCACGCCTGACCTTTGAACAAGAAGTGCGTGAGAACATTTCACCTTTGAACATCGCAGCTTGCGAGAACTTAGGCGCGGGTGGCACGATTCGCATCAACCAAGAGGATGTGCCATGTGAATTGATTTTGGAGCAGGCGGCACAGATGGCAGATGAGTCTGAGTAGCGCGTGCTAATTATGAGATAGCAGACGGGGGATGCACAGAAGGGCGTCCCTGCGATTTTGCGTTATGTCATTAGGCTACATCGGCGACATTGCACTGCCTCTACAAAAGTAGAATTTCTGGCGACCATCTACTTATAGTGACCTTGAAGTAGTCTGTCGAAAATGGTGGAAATTCAGATATGAGTGCTATATGGCGGACGGCATAGATACCGTCCCTATAAATGTTGGTTATTTTGAGCTTACGTGCTTATCGAAATAGGGCGTTGTAGGGACACGATCTATCGTGTCCGAAAATTTCCGCCTAATTAGATGGTTGTTTTTCAACCTTCGCCTATTTTTTTGCGCGGACACTATATTCTCCTAGCCACGCTCATAGGTCGGGCGCAGGTAAATATCTATCAGGTAGGGGGGATAGCCGATGTTGCGCAAATTTTTCTCGCAGACTTCGATGGGAGCGCCATTGTTACGCCAATGTGGCACACGCTTGATGAGTGTCTCGACTTTTTCGCGGGGGGTGATAATCCACGTATCTTTCGGCACATGCCCATAATGAATGACTTCCATATTTTCCATGACGGCTGTTGTTTTGAGGTAGGGTGCAATCAGCACAACATGCCGTGCGCCTTTGTCTTCTGTTAGATACTGATTGACGAAATTTGCTGTTCCCCCTAAATCGACTAAATCTTCGACTACACCGACCACTTTATCTTCTACATCTATAGAGAGCGGACGAATAATGCGTGGCTTATCGAGAGGTTCGCCGGGACCCGCGTAATATTTGACGCCGAGTGTACCGAAATCTATGGCAGGAATATTCTTGTTGAGTGTCCATGCGAGATGGTCGTGCAGGAGGACGCCAGGTAGGAGTGCGCCCATCGTAATCATGACGGCATGGGTGATTTGCTTTTGGGTGCTGATATTGTTGATTTGATGACGATACACCGAACGGGCGATTTGCGTCATGATGTAGGTTTCTACATGGTCGGGGATATAGAGAAATTTGAGGTGGTCGTATTCGACAGCGACGCCTTCTGGGTTTTGCCAGAAATCCCCGTCGATGGTGTCGGTAAATTCGCGCAGGTGTTTACGGTTCACGGTTGGCTTGCCTCTTTGTGTGTGGTGAATGTGTGTATGACGCCAAAAGTTTAACACATGCAGGGGTGAAATTACCTTAAAGAAGGGGCGCTATTTTTTGTGAACCACAGAGGCGCAGAGCCAAGATTGGGTAGGGCGGTGTGAGTGTCGGCTGGGGGCGTTAGCGTAATCAATCCCCTTGCGGGGAAAGCGCCTGTCTAGACTTCGCAGTAGTAGTCGCGCTGCTCTTAGCAGCATTAGGTTTCAATCCCCTTTCGGGGAAAACGTCTGTCTAGACATTGAGTATGTAGAACCGACAACCGCAGAAACACATCGTTTCAATCCCCTTGCGGGGAAAACGCCTGTCTAGACGTGATTGATCCAGAGTGGGACTTCATGCCGTTTAAGTTTCAATCCCCTTTCGGGGAGAGCGCCTGTCTAGACTAACGAAAAATCACTTCGTGAAATTCTCGGAGATGGGTTTCAACCCCCTTGCGGGGAAAGCGCCTGTCTAGACAGCAAACGAGCAAAAAAATCTATTGATACAGCTTTTGTTTCAATCCCCTTGCGGGGAAAACGCCTGCCTAGATGTGGCAAGAGTCAAAGCGTAAGTACATGAGTGACCGGTTTCAACCCCCTTGCGGGGAAACCGCCTGTCTAGACGGTACGTAAAACTCAGCGTAACCATCTTATTTTTTGTTTCAATCCCCTTGCGGGGAAACCGCCTGTCTAGACATCTCAGGTATCCCTGCGTTCGCGTACGGGTACTAGTTTCAATCCCCTTGCGGGGAAACCGCCTGTCTAGACGAGAAGGTCACATTCGATGGTGAAAGCTTGACCATGTTTCAATCCCCTTGCGGGGAAACCGCCTGTCTAGACCAAGCTCGAGGGTGAAATCAAAGCACTGAAACCTGTGTTTCAATCCCCTTGCGGGGAAACCGCCTGTCTAGACCCTCGCGTGACTCCACTAAACATACTGTATCCGATTTGACCTCAGAATGCAAGCAATTCGTGACTGATTTACGCGACACACTGTTGTTTATCGGGCATTGGAAAAAAGAAACCTAAAACGGTGGGATTTTGCCATTTTGTGTCACGGCTGAGGGGTCAAAAATAGGGGATGCGGATGGCAAAAGCTCGGCTGAACGGGTCAAATGCGCGTTTTCCGACGTGGTGTCACGTTTTGGCGGGTTGGGTGGTGGGGTGTTCGCTGGTTACTAAGAACGGTTTTGGCATCGCGTATATGGCACGCCTAGAGACGTCAATTTTGCCTTAATGTGTGAAAACGAAGCTCGCTATTCATCTGACAACTGACGCTTGAAAACTGAAAACGGCTAATAACGGTCATGTAAGCCGATGCCCTCAAAGATGTTGGGCATGTGTTTTTCGATACGCCGGATGCGGGTTTCGGATTTTTTTGCGCCGGAAAAATGGAGCAGATAACCGCGTTGTCTGCCAGGGGTGAGGGCTTCAAATGCCGCTTGGAATTGCGGGTCATCTTCAAATTTGGCGATGAGTTCGTCGGGGATGTCGTACTGTTCGGTGGATTTGTATTCGTACTCTAAACCAGCTTCTTCGACGCGGATAGCTTCGTTTAGATAGGCGATGAGCGTACCTGTCATGTTTGCGATTTTTTGGGCATCGCCTGCTTCAAAACGGATGAGGCGCGAGGCTTGCGTGTTGGCTGTCGGCTGGATGAGCAAGTCGTCGGGGTCGTTCATGAGTGCGCCTTTGAAGAAACTGAGGCAACAGTAGTCTTTGAAGGCAGTCAGCAAGAGGACATTCGCGCCATCGTGCGTGTAACACGGCACACTCCACTTGATTTCTTCTACGAGGTCGCTCCCTAGCAGAATCTCGCGCAAGGCTTTTAGCTCTGGCTCGAAATTATGGACTTTGCATTCTGGTGTGCTACCGAGTGGGCAACGTCCGCATCCGATAGTGAGGTATTGGTCTACATTGGCTGGATTCTTGGGCATGAGGTATGTCTCCGGTGCGTGTTGACGATTTGTAGTATACACGATTTAGAAGTTGGATGCTTTCAGCTTGTGGACTGACGCACTATCGCAGAGATTTGTTCCTTTGTTGCCTCGTTGAATTGTGTTAGAAACCATGCGGATCCCATGAGATTATGTGGTGCATTCTTATTTGGTGCGAAGGTTGCTTTTTCAGTGAGACCAAATGTCATAAATTCACCATCAACACGAAAAAAGCAGAGAACCTCACCATTTTTTGTGTATGCTGGTGCGCCATACCATGTTGTCGGTTCAAGCTCGGGATTCGCTTTTGTTATGGTTTCGTGGAGTTGTTTACCAATTGTATCGAATGGCTTATCCATTTTTGCTATTTTTTTGAGGATTTTTGTTTCTTTGTCTGTTCCCATATTAAACATAACCTACTCCTTACTTATGTTTGTTTGACATACGATTTTTTGAAATGCTGGTCGATTAAGATTGTGACTTTTTGTAAATCATGGTTTGTCTTGTGTGAGAACCATAATATTGCCACTGTTATCTTTGAAAATAGCTTCGATGATACCGTAAGGGCGGTCTGTGGGGGGCTGTATAAATTCAACACCTTTATTTTTAAACGTCTCATACGTTTTTTGGCAATCATCAGTCTTCCATGGTCCGATGCCCATCTGACCCGCTTTGACGAGTTTAGCTAGGTTATCAGCTTCCTCTTGTGTAAATTGTTCACTTGGCTTTATTGCACCGAGTTGAAATTCAAGCTCCGGCTGGTTTGGTAAACCGATTGTTAGCCACCGAAAATCGCCATTTGTGACATCGGCTCGAATCTCAAAGCCTAGCTTTTCAGTATAGAAGCGAAGTGCCTCAGCTTGGTCTGTGACCCAAATCGTCGCAACTGATAACCTAGTTATCATTTTTTATCTCCATACATAACTGATTCATGAATAAAAGCATAGCAGAGGTACGAAGAGATAGCTTCTCGAAAATTGCTACATTTTAGGGGTCAAGCGTATGATTCAAATCGTGTAGATAGTAATTACACAGAGGAATATAAGATGCTTCTCGGATATTTTGACCACTCTGACGGTAGGCACTAGGGGGTATGCCGACTGTTTTGCAAAACAGTGTGCTGAATGAACCAAGACTTTCGTAACCAACACGGAAGCAAATATCGGTGATGCTCAATTCAGAGTTGACGAGAAGGTCTTTTGCTTTGTTTATACGTAGATGTATCAGGTATTGATGGGGTGTCTGCCTGTAGGCATGGCAAAAACGTCTAATGAGATGGAAGCGTGAGAGGGCAACTCTGTTACTCAGTTGCTCAACAGTGATGGCTGTTGTGTACTCATATTCCAGAATTTGACGTGCCAGTTGTATTTGTTCAGTGGAATCCAAGTTCAAATCCTTGTGTTTTATGCGTTGTACTCATTTCTGGATTTGGATGTGCTACCCAAGGGGCAACGTCCACATCCGATAGTGAGGTATTCGTCTGCTGTGGTGGGGTGTGCTGGCATGGCTATGTCTCCTACATGATAAACGAATGGATGTTCTATTTACAGTATACACGATTTTGCTGGCATGTGTTTGGCTTTATGATATTTTGCAGAAAAATGAATGTGACTTGCAAACATACCATACGGTATGGTATGTTAATGATAGAGGAGAGCGCAATGACGCAGTTAACCCGCGAAGATTGGTTGGACAGAGGCTTACACATGATTGCAGAGCAGGGGGTGGAAGCCGTGACGATTGCGACCTTGTGTCGTGACTTGGGCGTGACGAAGGGGTCGTTTTACCATCACTTCAAAAATCAGAAAGTCTTTTTGGATAGTGTGTTGGCGCATTGGGAGGCTGAATATACATCGCGCTTTATCGACGAGAGCAACACGGGGGAGGGTGTGTATGAACGGTTACAAAAATTGAATGCGCTGGTCATCGAAAGTTTTGGACAATACGAAGTTCATATTCGGGCATGGGCGCAAGCTGACCCGATGGCGCAGGCGTATCAGGCAAGGGTGGATGCACGTCGGATTGCGTATTTGCAAGATTTGTATCGAGAGTTACTGGGGGATGATGCACAGGCGCGTGCGATGGCGCATCTGGTCTACACAACACTCATCGGTAGCACGAGTGTGATTCCGCCCTTAACAACAGCCGACTTCGCGCAAATGACCGCGCTCTTTGAACCTTTAGTCAATGCGCTGTTGGCAGATAAACCTGATGAATAAAACGGGAAAGGATTTTGACACATGACGCTCATACAAGACCATGAGGTACTCGGAACATATTTGAAAGACGTTGCTCATTATGACGAAAAAGACATTGTAGGTACGGTTACGTTGCGGGAATTTGTTGCAAATTTCTTGAATTATCATCCGGCGTGGATAGCGTTTTTGTATCGTGTGCGGGGGCAATTTGTGCGCTTACTGGGCTTGCAACAAATAAGCCTATCAGACAAACCAGCTTTACATGCACAGACTATTCCGTTTGAAGCAGGCGAGATGCTTGGTTTTTTCGCTGTGGATGTTGCTAAAGAAGGTGAGTTTTTCGTAGCTCGTGGCACTGATAAGCATCTGACAGCTTACTTGATTATTTTATGCGAACCATTGGCAGGGGGGATGAATCGCTTTTATGTCGGGACGGCTGTGCAGTATCACAACTGGGCGGGACCCGTCTACTTCAATGTTATTCGTCCCTTTCATCATATTGTAGTGCAGATGATGATGCGTGCAGGTGTAAAAGATGCGCAGTTGGTCAAAGCAACCATTTGATTTCACGTATGTATTATGGAGGGAAATAGGCTATGCAGAAGAAAATGGGGTATATCCTGATAGCGATTGCGCTGTTGCATCAAGTGGTAGGATTAATATTTTACTCGTCGGCACTACACGATATTTTACAAGCCGGTATCTTGAATGCAGTCGTGCCTCCGTTTTGGGAACGAGACGCGGCGTTCTGGTTTTTGATGTTCGGCGGGTTACTGTTGCTGATAGGCTGGGTTGTGCAGTGGCTGATGGATAGCGTTGGGACGATACCCGCGTTCTTAGGCTGGGGATTGCTCATCGTTTGTGTGTTGGGTGTCATTTTGATGCCCCTATCAGGTTTCTGGCTGGTGATTCCACTAGCGATTATGATGATTCGGCAAGCTGACTCTGTTGATAAACAACTGGCTCTCACGTCACCGTAGCATCTTATCGTATACCCGATACACGAATTATTTTCTGACCTGATTATCACACACTGAATAGTCAGGGCAGATTTTTTTGTTATGGATTGCGTGCTTCGGCGGTTGCGGTGGCTATCCGTATTGCTGTTGCATTCTCTGTAGCATAATTTATAGTTGGTGTTGCCGTGCTTCCAACTGTCGCTACATACTGCGTTTCGATAGCTTGTTGTGTTTCAGTGAGAGTATAATTGGGCGTGAGTGTTATATCTTGCGTTGCTAAATACGCCTCTGTAACAAAAGCCTCCGACGATGCAGTCGCCCAAAAAATGAGTTGTGTAGCCGTTAGTGCAAATGGTTCAACTATGTTGGTTGCGTCAGCCGCAGATTGGGTGGCTGATGCAATGGCTGTTTGAGAGGCGTTTTCTACGAGTTGGGTTGCAGTGAGGACAAAGGGGTCTACAGATTGGGTTGTGGATGCAATGGCAGAGGCAGTGGCGTACTCTATCAATTGGGTTGCGGTGAGTCCGAAAACTTGGTTAGTAGCGTCAATTACTGTAGCGGTTTGTTCAATGTCACTGAGTTGGGTTGTTTGGGTCTGATTTACAAATGCTGTATTGATACCAAGCACGAAGAGAAAAAACGAGATGATGCCAAGAAAAACGACGGTCAGGCAGCGCATGGGCAGATACTCCGTTAGATGGGTATAACGTCAAGTATAGCCGATTCTGCAACTGCACATGGTATTTGCTCACAAACTTGATGCGCCCTCGTACCATTTGAGTACACGCATCGCCTGTAGGGTTATCCACTTATTGGGCTTGCCTACGCCTTCGTCAAGCTCAACAGGCATGCGACCCTCATAGCGCCTATCGAGGTGCCACGTGCCATCCGCATGGCGTTTCGATTTTAGCAGGTTGATTGCATCTGATAGACGGTCATCAGGTGCCTGACCTGTACGACGAAAATAGTCGAGTCCGCGTAGAATGTCATAGTGCCACCACGTCGGGAAAGCAAGTTGTGTGAAGGCGGGATGCTCATGGTTGCCTGTCCCGTCTTTGCGGTCAATGTAAATGACCTCGCCAGTAGATAACCGTTTGTATAGCCGACGCGCCAGCAAATATTCCTCACCTCTGTGCCGTGCTTGGGTTATATCTGAGCGTGACCCAAATGCAATTTCGTATTCCGAGAGGGCTTCCAGCGCGCAGATAGTCGTATTGAAAGAACCGCGTGTTGAGCCATTTTCCGCTTCGCAATTCCAACCTCCATCGGGCAATTGTTCTGTGAGTAATCGGTTGATTATGATGCTGACATTCTGCTTGAAATATGCACCAACTGCGCCAACCTGTCCGTTGATGCACGGTTCAACCTCGCCAGAGAAAAATGGGTTGCCACTGTAAGCATCGTCGCCCTGCCAAGTAACATTTTCACTGACACAAGCGAGGGCGTTTATTGCTGGCTCGCTGGCTGGGTCAAGCCCCATATCTCGCAGAAGCATCAAGACGTGCATAGTGGAATCCCATCCTCTATTCCATGCAGTGTTACTCCATGTCCCATTCTTTGCTTGCATATTGAGCAACTGTGCGCCCATACCTTCAATGCCAACTTTTGAACGCTCTGCATTAATCACGTCTGTGGAAGCTGTTGTCAAATCGCGCAAAGTTTGCCAGCGAATAGCAGGGTCAGAATCGAGCAACCACAGTATCACGGGGTTGTTGGTGAGATTGTCTTGTTGTGTGGGGTTGGAGGTCATGTGGTGTGGATACTTTCAAAGTCAATGTTTGATAGCGTTCTATTGCTTTTATGGTAACACGAAAATTTGTTCTGTATAGAGCTTGCTAGTAATGTGATGGGTTATATTGCGAGTTAAGAACATATGTGCTAGTGTATGATTGGTAATCGTCATCAATGATGGAGATAATGTGTGATGGGTAACTTCAAAGATGCACCAACACGGGAAAACTTGATGCAAGAACTCACTTCTACATGGTCTAGATTTGAGACTTATGTAACAAACCTGAGTGAAAGCCAACGCACTAGGTTAAAAGATGCAGGTGGTTGGAGCGTGAAAGATCATGTCATGCATGTAGCTGTGTGGGAACACGCCGCGTTTGCTATGTTAGAGGGTAAATCGAAGCGTGAAGAACTGGATATTACGGTGGAGATATGGGAGCAAGATGATGACCCTATCAATGCTGTGTTGTATGAACGTCATAAAGATATGCCATGGGAAGATGTACTAAAGACGCTCAAAGAAAACCATGCAAGAATGGTGACAAAAATTAATGCGTTGACGGCAGACGATTTGCAACTTCCGCATAGCCATTATCAACCGACCTCGACACAGGAAACACCCATCATCAAGTGGATTCACTGGGATACAGTTCATCATTATGACGAACACCTGACGTGGATAAAAGTAATTGTAGAATCACAAGACTGAGCTTTTCTTCTGGGAGGGCAATGTCTCTCCCATCACTCAATTTTTCAATATCAGTCCAAGTAAATACTTAACTACTATGCGATTCGTCCTAGTGGTGTAATTGCTCGCATCACGTTATTAGGTTGTGGTATAATACCCGTATATGCAATTAAACGGGTAAATGTAAAGTTGGGTTCAGGGAGCAGGCATAGATGAGCGAGCAGACATGGCGTCCGAGTGGGATGCGCGGATTTGTGGTGATGTGGGTCGGGCAATTTGTGAGTTTGCTCGGTAGCGGGATGACGCGCTTTGCGATTGCGCTATGGGCGTGGGAGATGACGGGGTCTGCGACAGCGTTGGCACTCATCACCTTTTTTGCGTTTGCGCCACAGATATTTTTAGGCTCGGTGGCGGGGGCGCTGGTCGATAGGTGGAATCGTAAGTTGGTAATGATACTCAGCGATACAATGGCGGGAGTGGCGACGATTGCGCTATTTTTTCTGGCATGGACAGGCAACTTGCAATTATGGCATCTATACGCGGCGGCGACTTTTGCTTCGGTATTCGAGGCATTTCAGTTTCCGGCTTTCAGCGCGGCGATTACTGTCATGGTGGATAAATCGCAGTATTCGCGCACGAGTGCGATGTTGGGCTTGGCAAATTCGGTATCGACGATTATTGCGCCCATCAGTGCGGCGGCGTTGTATGCGGTGATTGGTTTGCAGGGCATCATGGCAATTGACATTGTGACCTTTTTATTTGCGACCCTGACCCTGTTACTGATTGTTGTCCCGCCTGTAAAACACACAGAAGCAGGTGAGGGTAGCCGAAGCAATCTATGGCAAGAATCGCTATTTGGGTTCAAGTATATTATTGAGCGTAAGAGCTTGTTGGCTGTGCAGATGGTCTTCTTCTTCGGCAACTTGATTTTTGGCGCGGTGATTGTGCTGATTCCGGCGATGATACTGGCACGCACGGGCAACGATGAAATTTTGCTGGCGACGGTCAATGCGCTGATGGGTATCGGTGGCGTGGTCGGTGGCATATTGATGAGTACATGGGGTGGCTTCCCGCGTAAGGTCTATGGTGTGTTGATAGCCTTTTTGATTGCAGCTGTGCCAGGCGCGGTTGTGTTGGGCATGGGGCAATCGCTTTTATTATGGGGGATTGGAGGATTCTGCTTCTCGTTCTCATTACCAATGATGAACGCCAGCAACCAAGCAATTTGGCAAGCGAAAATCCCGCCGGATATACAGGGCAAGGTATTTGGCGCACGGCGTATTTTTGCACAATTGGCATTTCCAGCGTCAATGCTGATAGGTGGGGTGTTATCTGACAATGTGTTTGAACCCGCCATGATGCCGGATGGCGCGTTGGCAGGTATGTTCGGCGACCTCGTTGGGGTCGGTGCGGGGGCAGGCATGGGTTTGCTTTTTGTGCTGATGGGGTGCGCGATGGTCGTCGTCGTAGCGATTGCATTCACTGTGCCGTTTATCCGTGATGTCGAAATGATTGTGCCAGATTTTGACGAGGTAGCAGAATCGGGTGGGGTGACAGTTGCACCAGCATAATTGCTGAAATACATTGCTATAACATATAGATGGGGAGACAACTTTGTCTCCCTGTTTAGAATCTTGATTTTGTTATTAGTGCATATCCATCGTGATGAGGACTTTACCACGCGCCCGCATCGTTTCTAGGTAGCGAATAGCTTTGGCTGTTTCGGCGAGAGGGTAGCATCGGTCAATGACGGGTTTGATAGCACCGCTTTCGAGATAGCCTTTGAGAATGAGCAAATCTGCTTTGTTGGCTTGTGCTGTTGGCATGATGCCGACCTGCTTATCGCTAAACTGAGAGCGTACAGCGCCGATGAATACATTATTGAACAGATTGCCCATTGTCGTGAAACCTGCGACCACACCTCTGCCATTGGGTTTTAAGGCACGTATCAGGTCGCTGGATGTGCGATTGCCGACGGCGTCAAAAATGAGGTCAAATTGATGCCCAATGCGTGTGAAATCTTCGTCTGTATAATCCACAACAAAATCTGCGCCAATCGACCTCACGAGTTCGAGATTGCGCGTGCTACACACGCCCGTAACTTCGCAATCATAGGCTTTTGCAATTTGCACGGCTGTTGAACCAACACCCCCTGATGCGCCATTGACCAACACTTTTTGTCCCTGTTGAATTTTGCCTGTGTCGCGCAAACCTTGCAGGGCTGTGAACCCTACTTCGGGCAGTGCCGCCGCTTTTAAAAAGTCAACGTTGGCTGGTTTGTGGGCAATAATATTGCCAGTGACCGTTATATACTCTGCAAATGCGCCTAGCCCAATGCCTTCTGTATTCCCAAAAACGGCATCTCCGACGGCAAATTCGGTGACATTATTACCCACAGCTTCAACAAGACCGGCAAAATCTGCGCCGAGTTTTGGATTTTTGGGCTTAGTCAGTCCGGCTTCGAGACGTGCCAAAAACGGCTCTGCACGCATGAGATGCCAATCAAGCGGATTGGTGGCGGCGGCGTGAATCTTGACTAGCACTTCGTTTGCTTGAGGTTGTGGCTTTTCCACATCAACGAGTTGTAAAACATCTGGTGAGCCGTATTGTGTATATCGTATCGCTTGTGGCATGTGATGTATATCCCGTCTGCATATGTTGGTTATTCATGTACGGATATACGAGAAATAGCAGAGCAGGGTTGCGCGAATGTAAGAATAATATGAGAAAAGAACAAATAGTCTTATGCGGTAAACATAATTTTGCCATGTGATTAAACATATAGAAAATAGTAACCTAATCTTTTCCC
>JBCBKJ010000116.1:0-15913 GCA_038522085.1 Chloroflexota bacterium | reverse complement strand
GAACCCTACGTTATGATGTTGGCGATGACCTAGCGCTATCCAACGGATTAGCATGTGGCGGACAGTTACAAGTGTTTGTTCAACCTTATGAGTGGCACTTACACCAGAGCTTAGACCAAATCACGAAAAATGAGATTGACGCAGAATGGCAAATCATACTTTCTGGTTCTCAGTTTGCCAAACAGCGCATCATCACTGAACAAAATGTGTATTATGACGACCTGCTGACCGACAAATTCTATTTCAACGAAACAGGCGTATCAGAACATGAGGGTATACGCTTGTTTGTTGAAAAAATCACACCTACTACAAAATTAATCATCGTCGGTGCCAATCATATTGCACAAACCCTGTCTCAACTAGCGAAGACGATGCACTATCAAGTATGTATCATCGACCCACGCTCTGCCTTCGTCACACACGAACGGTTTCCCCATGCTGATGAACTGCACCACCTATGGGCGCACCGTGCCTTTGATAGTGGTATCGTTAGCTTAGGGGGTGGGACAGCATTGGTAACGCTTAGTCATGACCCCAAAATTGATGACCCAGCCTTGTTGGCAGGCTTAGAACATAATCTCTTATATATCGGTGCTTTAGGGAGTCGTCGCACACACCTTGCACGCCTTGAACGCTTTCGCCAAATGGGCATTAGTGAAAGTCGCTTTCGCCAAATTCGTGGTCCAGTAGGATTGCAGATAGCATCACAATCACCCGAAGAAATTGCATTATCTATTCTCGCAGAAATTGTTGCAGTGAAGAATGGTGCTAATAGCCAGGGAGGATAATGCCCTGAAGTCGGTTCTTGGCAATCACTCGCTAGTTTGACTCAATGTGACCTTATGCCCTAATACGGAATGTCCCCGCTTCTGCAAGCCAATTTGCGGAAAATGTGCGGAGAAAACATACACATTCTGTACCTACGCCAGTGTAACCAGAAACTTTGTGCCTTTGTGTAGCTCACTACGCACAGAAATACTTCCTCCGTAGGTGTCAATAATTTGTTGAACGGTATATAGACCCTCGCCGCGTGTCAATTTTGTCTTTCGCTCATTGTTATCATCGTCATCAATGTAGAAGAATCGCTCGAAGATTTTTTTATGATATTCAGGCGCAATGCCGATGCCATCATCCTCAATACTTGCCATTACCTTGTCATCAGATTGAAATAACTTCACGATGAGATTGCCATTATCATTTCCGTATCGAATGCCATTGTCGATTAGCTCTGAAAATGCGTGATACAGTTCTTCGTAATTACCATGCACACGCAAATCATCGCCTTGGCGATATGCCAACCTCAGCCGAATTTGTTTTGCTTCGGCTGCTTTACGTGCGTGCGAAATACAGGTCTTTACCAAGTCATATAAATCAATAGCGAGGATTGTTTTAGGCAGGTTTTGCTCAATTTTGGCTTGTTCTTCTCGGTTGGTTGCTATTTTGACGACATCTTCCAAAAACAGGTCAAGTGTCCAAGGTTTTGGTATCCACAGACAATCGAGTGTGTCCAGCAGTTGCTTGCGTGGTTTTTCATACGCAGATGATAAAATAATGGGTGTTGTTACACCAGAATCACGCAATTTTTGCGCAACTTCGATACCATTCATCCTACCACGCACGCGAATATCTAAAATATACAAGTCTATATTCGCATCGTTTGATTGTGCTTGTTCCAAAACCTGAACACCACGTAAACATTGTATCAGGTTAATATCACTTTCCTGCTCTTTGATAGCAGTTTTGAAGATGTCTAATAGAATCAAGTCATCCTCTAAGTGTAAAATGGTGACCATCTACTGTTACTCCTCCTCGTGTCGATAATGACATCGTTATGGATAAGAGGCTGTCCAAATTTTGAGCCATTCTAACACGTAGAAACTGTGTAAGTACGCCATTCTTAGCGTCCACAAAGTAGAAATTCTGCGTTTGATTCCAATTTTGCAAATTTCTATGCTTAAACGAAACTCAGGTTACCAATTAACAGGTAACTGTCAAATCATTTGGCTATCTGTATAGAACGATGTAAAGTTCTATTGATTATTGTACAAAATTCACATTTTAGGGAACACCTATGGCTATTCTGCATTTAGAAGATGACTTGATGTTGACCGAAATTTTCGCAGAGGCAATCGAAGCCTTGGACGAGAGTATCAGCATTGTTCACTTTGCAAAAGGAACAGATGTCCTCGATTATATGGAAAACCCGACAGAAACTATCAGCGTGTGTTTTTTTGATATACGTGTGCGAGGAACAGTGGATGGATTAGAAGTTGCCAAACAGTTACGCGAGAAAGGCTTCGATAAACCGATTTTCATGTCATCAGCTTATGAAAAACCAGAATCTAATGTTATGGAGTCGCTTAATCTTGGCTGGATACCCAAGCCTTGGCAAATTACGGACTTAGCAAAGCAGATTCTGCCACTAGCATGATGACAGTGCTAAGTAATGTATAAAAATTAGCTCTAGGGTTGTACAGTAACGGTTACGCTACTGCTGTTATCACTTGGCGCGGCGTCTGTTTCTGTGAGTGTAACATTCGCTGTATTCGTGACTGTCTCTGCCATTGTGGGATTACTCAATGTTGGCAAAACGCGAATCGTAATAGTGTCTGTTTCTCCAACCGTCAACGTGCCAATATCACAAGTCACTGTGCCACTGCTTTCGGTACAATTCGTCGAGGCTTGGACGGCAGAGGCGGATACAAATAACATATTCGATGGTAGTACATCCTCTAGTGATACATTCGTTGCATCGACTGTACCCATATTCTGCACATCAATCGTGAAGTCGAAGGCGACTCCATTATTTATAGTTGCAGGTGCTGTTTTGCTAACCACAATATCTGGCAATAAGGGTGCAATGGTCAATGTTGCGGATAGTGAATTGTTGGCAGGGGTAGGGTCATCATTCGACACGCTGTTCACCGTTAGCGTAGTCGTGACTGTATTATTGGGCGTATTATCAGATACCAAAATACGTAAACTCGCTGTACCACCAGCCGTCAATGTACCAACTGACCACACATTGGTGACTGAATCGAATGTCCCAGCCGTGATGGTGACGGTGCTATCGTAACTGAGGTCTGCTGGCACAAGATTTGGGACACTCACATTCGGAATATCCGTCGTTGCAGAGAGATTCTCGACAGTAATATCAATGGCTGTCATGTTGCCATCTAAAATTGGCGTCGGGTCGTATATAAAGGCTGTCATCGCCAAATCTTCGGTGAATTGTGTAATTGTGACGTCACTAGTTGCCGTATTATTTGCTGTATTTACATCTGGTTGTTGCGCACTGCTGATGCTGGCAGAGGTCGTCAAGGTATCGCTATCATTGCCTGTCACTGTGACATCTAATACGAGGGTCGCGGATGTACCAGCAGCCAAGGTATTGACAGTCCATTGTGGCGCCGTCCATGTGCCTACCGATGGGGTATTCCCCTCTATTGTCGCGCCTAATGGCAGTAAAACATCGACTACAATATTAGATGCTGTATGTGTCGGGTTATTATTTGTGAGTGTAAGCGTGTATTGCACAGTTTGTCCGGCATAAGGTGCCGCATCATCAACTGCCAGCGATATACCTAAGTCAATATCACAAGTCACCAGCCCAGATGCTACTGTATCATTTTGCACACCACCTACACTGACAATCAGTGTATTGCTGGGTTGCGTTTGTGTGGTGAAAACCACTTGTCCGGGCGTCCCACCGCTGGCAGCAGGTACTGTGTTGCTTCCTGTCTCGATAGAGCCGAAAATGTCCCAGTCAAAATTGATGACAAAAGGATTCGGGTTATCTACACGCCAACGCTGGAAAGTCGTGGGATCCGGTGAACACAACGACACCGCATTGAGGTCTTGTGGCGCAATCGTCACGTCTACAGATGCCGCATTATTGCTGGTATCGGCATCTGTTTCCGTGAGTGTGACGCTTGCGCTATTGGTTACAGGGTCGCCAACCGCACTTGCTTCTACATTAATGATGACTGCTTGGGATGCACCTGCTACTAGTGTTCCCACTGTGCAAGTCACGATGCCTGTATTGTGTGTACAACTCGCGGACGATACAAACGTAACTTCCGTTGGTAGAGTATCCGTTATTTCGACACTCGTTGCAGGTAGTGTGCCGTTATTTGTCACGGTAATCGTGTAATCAAAGGTATCTGTCAGAACTACAGAATTTGTAGATGAGGCTTTTGATAGTGCTAAATCAACAGTGCCACCTTGCGGATTTATACCCACAGATGCACTGTTGTTCGTCAGGTCTATTTCATACTGTGTGAAGTTCGTAATATCAGCTGTGTTCGTCACTGTACCCCCAGCCGTACCCACATCCACCGACGCGACAATATCCAGTTGGGCGCTTGTCCCTGTTGTCATATCGCCGACTGCCCAAACACCTGTCACGTTATCATACGTGCCTGTGGCTGTCGTATGCGAAACATAGGTCACACCGATAGGCAGTTGGTCAGTCACTTCGACGGCTGTGGTATCTTGCCCTGTATTGCTGACCGTCACCGTATACGTCACCGCCTGACCCTCAAAAGGCATCATATCACTGACGGACTTGCTCACCGCGAGGTCAGTGCCATTGATAACATAAGACTGGGTATCTGCTAAATCTGTCGATGAATTTGTTTGGTCAACAGCAGTTATGTTGGCGCTTGCATTGATAGTTTTACCACCTGCACTTGCATCAACGATAAAATTGATATTGGCAGTGAGTGTTTGCCCGTTACTAATCGAAGGAATCGTTAGCGTGCGTGTCGCTGAATCATAGGTCGCACCCGATGGCAAACCACTTGTACTCAGATAGGTAAAATCAGGAATAGCACTCGCTGTAACAACAACATTCGTTGCTGTTTGTGGTCCAGCATTCGTGAGTTGCACTTGTACAGTAACAATATCCCCTACATCATAAGCACTCGCGCTGGGACTTGTCCCGTCACTTACATTCAAACTGACATTGACGCCTGTCGCAACAGGATTAATCGCTTGGCTATCTACCAAATCTGCATCGGCTGGGGCGGTAGGCGTGGTGCTTGTAATGCTTGCTGTATTAGTAATGGTTGTACCAGCCGTACCATTATTTACCGTCACTGTGATGGTGAGCGTTAATTGGGTATCGCGTGGCAAATTACCCACATCCCATTCGCCTGTGGTGTTATCATACGTTCCCTGACTCGCTGTATGGCTAACATATGTGACACCCGCTGGTAAATTATCGGTGACGATGACATTAGAGTAATCGCTAAAATCATCATTGCGGAGTATCAGGCGATAGGTGATTTGCGAGCCTTCTTCTGGTGTTGTCGAGCCTGAACTAAGCCCCTTATTGAGCGACAAAATACCAGCAACAGGTCGTATAACTTCATTACCCACTAAATCTGAATCCGGTGGTGCAGTCGGTATCGTTTGCGTGATAGTGGCAATATTATCAATGGTTGTACCAGCCGTGCCATCATCTACTCTTACCGTGATATCTAAAGTCAATGATGAACCAGCCGTCAATGTGCCAATATCCCATTCGCCCGTGGTGTTATCATACGTTCCCTGACTAGCAACATGACTAATATACGTGACGCCAGTAGGTAAATTATCCGTTACGATAACACCGGTATAGTCAATAACATCATAGCTTCGCAGGTTTATGCGATAGGTAACTTGCGCACCTTCTTGTGGACTTGCTGATCCTGATAGCCTCGATTTATCGAGTGATAACCTGCCCCTCACGTTTACAGTAGCAGAATCTGTATTATTAGCAGGTGTTGGGTCTGTTGGCGATTGTGCTGTAATCGTAGCCGTATTGGTAATGCTTTGCCCTGCTTGGTCAAGATTTATACTGACAACAACACGCAAGCTCAGTGTCGTATTCGCTGTAATCGTACCCACATCCCAATCGCCTGTTGTCTCGTCATATGTGCCTTGGTCGGCTGTATAACTGACAAATGTAACCCCCGCAGGTAAGTTATCTTCTACGATGACACCTGTGTAATCAATTGCATCCGTATTGTTCACCGTTACGGTATAGGTGACATTTTGCCCAATCGTCAGCGATGTGCTACTGGCACTTTTCGATAGCGTCAATGCGTCCGTCTGGACATTGATGGTTGCAGAATCGCTATGATTGCTCATGTATGTATCCGCTGGCGTTTCACTCGTAACAGATGCTGTGTTGACAATGCTATTGCCTGCTTGGTCTGCATTCACCGTGACGTTAATGCGTAGATTCAGCGTTGCCCCTGTTGTGATAGTGCCAACATCCCATAATCCAGTGCTGTTATTATACGTTCCTTGGTCAGCTGTATAGCTAACAAACGTAACGCCAGCAGGCAAGTTATCGGTCACAACAACACTCGTATAATCAAAAGCAGACTGATTACGTAGCGCCACAGTATAAGTCACTGTTTGCCCAATAGTGGGACTGCCTATATTTCTTGATTTCGTGAGCGACAAACCAGGGTCGAAAATGCTCACCGTTGCAGAATCCGCGTTATTCGTTGTATCCGAATCGGCTTGGTCAAAAGAAGCTAGACTCACTTCTGTTGTGACGGTTTGTCCGCGTAGGGTAGTGGGTACGTTAAACGTGAAACTGTGCGTTACGCTTTGCCCAGGTACAAGTGTGCCAATCGTCCATGTATTTGTAGCGGTATCAAATGTGCCATTCCCACTAGACGAACTCACACTCAAGGACGAAGGAGAAAGCGTCAATAAGGCGGTCACATTCGTTGCTGTGCCACCCCCTTGATTGGTAATGGTCGCGGTATACGTCAGGTTGCGCGGTGCAGTCACGCTACCTGTTGTACCCGATAGCGTTGTATTCAGATTAATTGTGACTGCTGTTGCCGTCGGTGTTATATCGACAGAACTGCTAGCCGGTGTGGGGTCGGTTTCTGTGAGTGTGGCTGTCGCACTGGAAGCGGTTAAGGTCGTGCCAGATGTGCCAGTGTTAACCGATGCGGTCAGGTTAAGCACGGTTGATGCGCCCGATGCCAGTGAATTTACTGTCCAACGCCCTGTCGCAGACGCATATGTACCACTCGCAGGGGATGCCAACACAAATGTAACCCCCGATGGTAGCGAGACATTAATGCCGATATTCGTCGCTGTTGCAGGACCATTATTCGTCAGTGTGACATCGTAGGTCACTGTACCTTGCTCTGGTGGTGTCGTTGATGAAACACCCATTGCAAGTGTGAGGTCAGCTTCATTGGATACCTTCACTGACGCAGATGCTGTATCATTTGCTGTATTGCTATCTGTTTGTGTCGCGCTGGCTGATGCGGAACTACTCAACGTACCTGTTTGATTCGCTTGTGCCTGTACCGTGACTGTTTGCGAGCTACCCGCACCAAGCGCCCCAACGGCACAGGTCACAGTCTGTCCGCTGGCTGTACAATCCGCAGATGAGACAAAGGCAATACCTGTCGGCAATGTTTGGCTAATGACCACATTCGTTGCGCCAATCGTACCGTTATTGGTGACTGTTAGCGAGTAGGTGAAGGTATCACCAAGAATTAAATTGCTAGCAGAGGTCGTCATGCTCATGGCAAGGTCAACACTTGTGACAGGTACAGCTTGGATATTAATCGTCACACTCGCGTTATTATTACTGGCATTGCTGTCCGCTGGTGTAACTGATGCTAAACTTGCACTGATAGTGGGCGATGTTCCAGCCGTGTCTGCACGAACTGTCATGGTAATAGAAACCGTGCTATTCGCCGCTACTGTGCCAACCGTCCACCGACTGCCATCAAATGAGCCACTCCCTGTAAAACTTTGGTAGGTCAAGCCACTCCCAAATGATACATTCGCCGCTACACCGGATGCAGCCGTCCCTGTCAGGTTACTAATCCGTGCTGTTACGGTGAATGTTTGTCCGGCTTGTGGCGATGTATTCGAGCTTGCCAGCGCCATACTGAGGTCTGTTGATGGCGTACTGAGATTGACCGTTACAGAGAAAGTATCCGACCCGCCTGCACCCGTGACAGTCAGGCGAATGGTATATGTACCCCCTGCGCTATAGGTATAAATGCTTGGATTGCTACCTGTGCGCGTGCCAAATCCATCTCCATATGACCAGTTATAGCTCGTAATCGAACCCGATGATGTATTCGATACCGTGACTGATAAGCCTGATGTTACGACTGTGAAATTGGCTGAGGGCGCAGCAACAAACGGTGCGCCAGTCGTCGGTGTTGGTGTAGCTGTGGGTGTCAAGGTTTGTGTTTCGGTAGGGGTAGCCGTCTCTGTCTCTGTAGGCGTGATAGACGGTGTAAATGTCACCATCGGCGTGAGTGTTTCAGTGAACGTAGTTGTGATGGACGGTGTTAATGTCGTAGTCGCTGTCTCGGAAGATGTAGGCGTTGTCGTGGCAGATAATATTTCTGTCGGGGTTGCGGAGAGACTACTTGTAGCCGTTTCCGTAGCGGTTAATGTCGTAAACGGGCGGACAACTAAGCCTTCGGTAGGTGTTGCCGTAAATACTGTCGAGATGATGTTCTGATTTTCTGTTGTGCTGGCAATTTGCGTCTCGGTTATGGGATTGCCGAGTGGCGGTTGGTCTAAGAAAACTTCGGTTTCGATGCGTGGGCTAATAATCTGGAATTGCTCGTATTCCCATGCGCTATAGTTCGCTGTAGCCAACGCCGCAATTCTTTGGGGGATATTACCAGGCACTGATAATAAAAAAGCAATCTGGGATGCACAAAACATCGCCATACACATTAGTGGGATGAACAACAACAACAAAACAGCACTACGAGGTCGCTCGGTGGCTTCTTGGGCTGTGTCGTCTTGGGATGGATTGAGCCATGCCTGTATGCGATTTTTGAGTGTTTCCCACTGTTGCATTTTAAGCCTCAGGCTGTCTTATGGGTAGGCGAATAGCGACCACCGTGCCTTTACCAATCTGACTACGTAATGCAATCCGACCATGATGCGCTTTTACAATTTCGCGTGCAATAAAGAGACCCAAGCCTAAACCACGTTGATCGGTTTCATCTGCATCCGCAGACCGCCCACGATACATACGCTCAAAGACCTTCTCTTGCTCATCTTCATCAATCCCGCGCCCACTATCCTTGATGAGAACCGTTACATACTGTTCATCAGTCAGTTCAAGCTCAACCAATAGCCAGCCATCAGTAAAATTATAGCGATAGGCATTCTCCACCACATTCCCAATCGCTTTCTGCAATTGCTCCTCGTCACCGTCTATCATCGTCGGTGCGTCTGGTAATTGCACTTGTAAATCAATATTGCGTTCAGCAATAGCATCTCGGTGTGCTTCAATTATAGATTGCAACTGCGTATTTAGATTAAAAGTTGCGATATTCAAACGCATTTGTCCAGATAACATAACACTCACTTCGATAACGCGATTGACCATCTCGCCCAGTACATCGACCTGATTAAGTGAGCGTGTCAGATAGCTTTGTTGTTTTTCGCCTGTCATCATTCCCGCGAGTTCTAAGTAACCGCGTGCGCCTGCGAGTGGTGTGCGTAGTTCGTGCGAGAGTTGCAAAATCATTTCGTCTTTAAGACGTTCGGCTTCTAGCACAGAGGTAATATCTCTCAGCACGACCACATAGCCAATCACGTTATCATCCTCTTGTTTGATGAATGTCGCTTGCACACTCACATCTAAATCGAGCAGTTGCATGGTGACAGGTGTGCTATAGCGTTGTGGATTACGGCAAATATCCCATAATTTTCGATACGGCTCACGGTCATTGAGGTTTGATAGGCGTTGTATGAAGGCGCGTGCTGTGTCATTGACCAGTGTGATTTTGGCATTTGTATCTAGAACAATAACGAGGTCACGAATGCTCTCTAAAATAGTGGTTCGACGCGCTGTCTCGCGCAATTGTTCCTGATACAATCCGCTGATTTCTTCATTGCGTTGCACGAGTTGGTCGGTCATATGGTCAAAAGAGCTACTCAATTCACCGAGTTCATCCGGTAATCGTAACCCAACGCGCCGTGATAAATCGCCGTCCCGAATGGCACGGGTGGTATTCACCATACGAAATACAGGACGCACAATAGATTGCCCGATGAGGTAGCCTGTAATCATGATGACAATCACCAAAATAGTGAACAACGCGATGAAGCTGTTGCGTGTATCATTGAGTCGCCCTGAGATAAAATCGACAGGCAAGGCGACTGCCATCCCGCCTACCCGCGCACCACGCAAATCCCAATCCGTGAAAAGAATCTGATATGGCACATCATTCACTGTAATTTCTTCAATGGGGGATTCTGTGTTGGGTGCTTGCGCGAGTAAGGTTTGTACAGCAGGTGTTGTTTGGTTAATGAAGGCTGTTTCGTCAACAAATGATGAGATAAGCAATTGGCTATCATCAAAATAGAGGGCAACTTCGGCGAGTGCTTGGTTGGTCAGCAAACGTAATAAGTTCAACTCGCTGATACCAGCCGCGATACCACCAACAATCTCATTTTGCTCATTACGCACAGGGGCGACAAAATACACCACTGAGAAATCATCATATGAGATAATATCTACAAATTTATCGCCTTGATTATCCGCCACCCCTGCCAGTACATTCTGAACTGTCTCCCAGTCCAGCCGAGAGGGTAAATTGACATCAGCGTCATAATTCGGTGGTGGGAACGAGCTACGGCTAATGCGAATGACAGGTTCTGCCAAAATATTGAACACAACGACATCATCAAGTTGTTCATTCGCAATAATGCCACGTAGTGTTGTTTCGAGGCGTTCAAAATCTGAGCCAATAATCGCCTCGTCCACGCCTTCTGTAAATGCCATCAAGCGTAATGCTGCTAAATACTCGCCTTCAAGCTGTGTCAGACTATCTTCTGCAATTTGCGCACTATCCCGTAACTGGTTGTCTAGCCGTTCCTGAATCGTGTTAGCAGTCAAACTCGTGACGATGAACACAGCAATAATCGCCGTGACAACAATAAGCAACAGAAAAGGTAGGATGATACGTAAATCAATATTGGGGTATAGGCGTTCCAAGAGAGCTGTCATGTTGTACACAATACCTGACGGGCGTGACTGTTGATTACAACTCGGATTTTATCAATGAAGTGAAATTGAAACAACAGAATGCCAACTATTGTAGAGTCTGGAAGATAAATAAAATTTCGTAGGGGCGTTGTTGCGTCTGCGCCCGCCCGGACAGGAATACAGCCCTATCCCTACAATTTAAAAAATAAAATGCCTGCCATCTTCTGATAACAGGCATTTTGGTCGTATAGTTAAGCGATGTAGAAGGTATCGCCAACAGATTTCAGCGATACACACCTACCTTATCTAGCTCAGGGTTGAGTCACTTCCGTGCTTTCTGGCGCGGGTGCCTGTGTTTGCTCAGGTGCAGGGGTTTCTTCTTCTGTCACCACTACTTCTGGCGTTGGCTCAGGTGTCGTATCCGGCACGATCACTTCTGGCGTTGGCTCAGGTGTCGTATCTGGCACGATAACCGCGGATTCACACATATTGTCTGCTGTAGCGAATGCTTCTACTACCGTTACAGTACCCATTACACCATTATCCCATACGTAGTAGCGGACAATGATTTTGTCTGCGAGTACGGTATTGATGCGGGTTTCACCTGTTTGATCCCAACGCATACCCGATTGGAGTACCGTAGCAGGATTTGTGCCGTCACCCAGCGCATACACTGCCCAGTCGAACATGACTTTCGCCTGTTGACCTTGTACAAGAGGTGATGCGTTCGGGTTAGTGACTTGCCATGCACTTGTGTTGCTATTTGGATCTTCAATCCAGCAGACATCCACAGGGTTTATGACGTAGTCTGGCGTCACGACAGGTTCTATCGGTTCGGGTGTTGGGTCTGGCGTTGTCACAGCAGGTTCGGTCACAACTGCATCTGGTGTTGCTTCTGGTTCGACAACCGTTGGTTCTGGCGTGCTGGTAACAGGCTCAGTGATTTGGTCAACGTCATCAGGATTGATAGCGTCACACTGTTCAGGACCGAATGGTGGCTCATTGACCTCTAGTTGTGAGTTCTGTGTACGAACATCGAGACAGAAGTTAGCATCGTCATCTTCTTGCTCATCCACGATCAACACACAGTGGATAAGTGCTTCTACTGGGTTGCCGTCTTGAACATCTGGTACACCACTGATGTCGCCATTGAAGTAGACATCGAAGTTCTGACCGATTGGCAATACACCTGGTATCGTATTCGGGGCAACCAGACCGTCGAAGGTGAGCGTTGTGCTACCATCTGCGTTCGTCACCAAGCTGTAGTTGGTGAAGAAGCCGCCATCAATGGTGTCTTCGATAATGAAAATACCAGCCGGAACTTCACAGCTCATGCCATTCAGATTGATGGCTTCATCTTGTCCATCTTGATCCACATCACAATTGCGGGCTTCAAGGTGGAAGGTTGGTGTTTCGCTATCTAGCAAGCTCTGTACATTCGGATCGAATTTCAAGCAACCACCATCGTCACCTGTCGGTGGCGGTGTCACGTCTGGCGTAACTTCTGGTGTCACATCTGGCGTAACCTCTGGTGTCACGTCTGGTTCTTCGTAGTTACCAAAGACGACAGGTAAGTTATCACCATAACTAAGCGATACAATCTGGCAAACAAGACCATCATCATTCGCGGCGTGTGCAGGTTGTGTATTCACATAACCGTCTGGCACAAGCTCACATACCTAATAGTCGCCAGGTTCAGACGTAGGTCTGGTGGGTCTGGCACAATCAGAATAATCACAATTTCATCACATGGACGACGTTGGAAGTCGCCTTCGTCATCGAAGCCACGGAAGACTGTGATGCGTAGTGTGTATTCGCATGGCGCGAGGATGCGATCAGCGTCGGTATCGCGCTCGATACCACCGACTTGACCATTGAAAGGATTCCAACCGAGTGATTGTGGGTCATCCACACCGCCGGTATCACCGTACAAGAAGAACGGTGCAGAGCCTTCATTCCTGTCAATGACTAACTCGTCACTGCTATTGTAAAGGTCAAATTCAACGCGACTGAGTGTCGATTCGTCGGATAATAATTCGATGAAGTAAGGACGGTCTGTAAGCGTGACCTCAGTAGGTATTTCTTCTGTTATGGTATCACCATCATCGAAGATGTATTGGTCGAAGCCTGCTACGATTATTTGCTCAACTGGGCATTCGCCTGTCTCGGTGAGGTTGCACGCTAATTATCATATCTTACGTAACATTCAAGCTACGTAAACATGAGGTTAACGTTTGCAAACATTAAGAATTAACAAATATTTACAACAAATAAGTAATCAGACGAAGGTTTTTGAGATTGTAAAGGAGTACCTGCATGTGTTCCCACAATGGTTTGCTCATGCAAAAATGTAATTTCTTCCGACCATCTACTTAACTGATACCGTCATGTAACTAGCTTACTTATCCACAAGATAAGGATTTTCAAGCCCCTCATTGACACGACTTTTCTCAGCAACATAACGTTGCAACATACGTGGGCTGTTCCAGCCACCCATTCTTTGCAAGCGGAGTGTATCTACACCGTGTTCATGGAGTGTTGTCGTCCAGTGATGCCGTAAATCATGCGCTGAGAGGGTCGGTAATCCTATCTCTTGCCCAAACCGTTTGACAATCATGCTGATGTTGGCAGCAGATAAACCATTTTTGCCCAACTTGTCACCCCGCGTTACACCATATAGTAATTTGCCATCTTCATCGTCGGGTTCTGGTACTTGTGTCATATAGAGCCGTAAAAGACTCTGCAACATCGTGGATAAGCCCATTGTTTGTATTTTAGCGACTTTACGACGATAAAAACGGACTTGTCCTCGTTCTAAATCCACGTCTGCCCATTTCAAATCTGCGAACTCACTGGCTCGTAATCCTAATTGTAGGAGTAAGTTAAATAGAACTGCATTGCGCAAACCCTTCAATGTATCAATTTGATGACCATAGAGCAGTACCTCAAGCAAATCTTTAGGAATACGTGTTGCATCAGATTTTTTTACAGAAATCTCCTCAAGCTGATCCCGACGTGTCAAGTCGCGTCCTTCATCAACATTCGCTGCTGTCTTACCATCGAAACCCGCAATTCCCTCAATTTTGGCATAGACCTCATTCGAGATAACTCCTACTAGCATTGCTTGTTTGGCATAGCTCCGAATCGTATACAGAGCGCGATTGATGCTACTCAGTGCATAGCCTTGCTGTTGCATCCACAAGACAAATGCCGTCACTTCGCCATGTGTAATGTAAAACCATAGCCGTGCATCGACTGTTAACTGATATCCAAAGTCAGTAGGGCAGGTGTCACCTAGCCAAGCAATACCAAAGCGTTGTAAATCTTGCCGATACGCTTTCAATGTATTTTGTGACTTCTTTTGATTAAAGCGAGCAAAATGTGTGGCATCTGCTTCATCTTTCAGCCTTTCACTACGATGACTGGCATTCTGGAGCAGAGGAAGTAAATTATGTTGATGTGATATTTGTTGATTCTCAGGCATAGAATTTTACACCTTATGTTAAATAACTTTACTTATTTAACAGTATTTTACCTCTGAAATCAAGCCTGCTACTACCACATTTTGTGAATACATATCGTCATGATGTGCAAAACACTTAAATTTTCTAAAGCATGAAAACTTTGCTCAGATAACCTTTTTGTTTTGATGCTTCCCCTTCCCTTTGCCCAACGGTCAGTACCGAGCCAGCAAGTACCTGACTAACCACATTGAACAGAAGCATCGTTTCATCAAACGTCGCTTTTGTAACAGAACTTCAGCAGAACCAGTTCCTTGACAAATATCACGTCCTTATAGTATCTTTTTACTAAAGCGTATTAGTAAATAAATTTATGCCAAAAAAACGTGTTACGAGCAAGATGGTTGCGAAACGTGCAGGTGTTTCGCAGACAACTGTTTCCTTCGTTTTGAATAAAGTGGAGGGGCAAAATATAAGCGAAGAAACCCAACAACGTGTTTACAAGGCGGCTGAGGAATTAGGTTATGTGCCTGATGCGGCTGCAAGAACACTTGCCCGGGGGGTTAGCGACAATATTGCGCTTGTATTGACGCAACCGCATGATGCTGTGTTCTCGGATGAATACGTTGCTTACGTTCTGACAGGGATTGTACAAGTTGTTCGGGAGCAAGGATTTCGTGTTTTCGTCGAGATGGTCGATACATTGACACAATCCGATGCTTACACCCAGCTTGCTAAAGGTAAAGAAGTCGCGGGTTTAATCGTATTACCATATAACTCGCGCAAACGTGATGTCAATCGTATGCTCAAGCTCATAGATGATGGCTTCCCGATTGTGTCAATTGGTCGTGTGGGTACGGCAACTGAAATACCGGAAAAACTAGCAACTGTTTTAATTGATAGTCTTTATGGTATTCAGCAAGCTATGGCGCATTTAATTTCACTTGGACACGAAAGAATTGCAGCTATCAGCTATGCCCCAGAAGGAGCAACACACGAATCCGAGCGTCGTTTGCAGATTTATAAAAGTATGTTGGATGAAGAAGGTATACGGTTTAATAAACAACTTGTTGCCTACGCCAATTACACACCCCAATCTGCGGTTGATGCCATGAACAACTTACTTGAACTAGAGAACAAGCCGACTGCTATATTAGCACTCAATGATGTAGTAGCCTTTGGGGCTATGAAAGCCATAGAATCATATGGCTTACGTGTACCTGAAGATATTGCTGTGACAGGTTACGATGGTATCCATCTCGCGCCTTTTTTATCGCCGGCACTCACCACGGTGGATGCACCTAATGTTCAGCAAGGACGACTGGCAGCAGACATGTTGCTCAATCTGATTAATAGTAAACCACTTGCGTCACGGCACATCGAACTCCAACCTGAACTTATTATTCGTGAATCTTGTGGATACTATCTGAAGCAAACAAAAAATTAGATAATTTGT
>JBCBKJ010000115.1:0-16112 GCA_038522085.1 Chloroflexota bacterium | reverse complement strand
TTTCTGTTGTATTGACAATACAACAGAAATTAATATCTAGTGACGATAGTCGATAATCTCCAATAAAGTCATATCAACGGGTATATGACCCACACATCACCCGCCATATTTGTTACACTCACACCACCTAGCACTTTACGATCGCTATTCGCACGTTTTGTCTGTCAGAAAAATTTGAATCTCTAAACCAACTTTTCAGTTTTTTTGCGTAATTGCGTTATAGCGCAACAAAACCAATCCCATGCGCCCCACGCTGACCTGCGCTACACTATAAATCAGCAACGCAGGAGTAAAAAATATGTTGCGCATTATCGGCACACTTTACGCTATTTGTATGACCAGCTTAATGATTGCTATCAGTATTGGCACGCGGTCATCTGACTACGTATTGAGTTATGTTGTTTATCACTCTCAACTAGGAATAGGGCAAGAAAGCCCTGCTACCATTGACACTGCAACAGGTGTCAGTTTCATTACGCCTCTGCGAACCCAATTTCCAACGACAGCTATTCGCACGATGGCGTGGTCGCCAGACGGTGCGTATCACCTTGTAGGTTTAAGAACGATATTTGACAATGCCGCTTTCATGTTGCAAGGCGCTGATGACACTCAAATTAGGTATCTTTTTGAAACCACGTCTTCATTTTTTACAATGCCACAGTGGTCGCCTAACAGTGATGCGCTTGTGTATTACGAGAGAGGTGAAAACGAGAGTATCGCGCAATTGCAATATTATGATTTGCAGACCGATACATTGCGTCCTATCGCGGACATCCCTACTATCGGAAATTCGCGCAGCATCGCGTGGCTACCTGATAATGAGCATCTTGTCATGCGAGCCAATTATTCACAGTCAGATAGTAGCTTTGCACGCATAAATGTGGGTGATGCAACAGCGTTGACCTACTTACCTGTTCAACTCAATCCTTATGAACGCATGTTACCTATGCACGATGGGTCTGGCTTTTTATTGCTCGGTGGCTGGGAGATAGCCTATGTGGCTAACGATGCCCTCGATACGCCCCAAACCTTGCATGATGCCCATGCCAATTACACAGATATTGCCCTCGCGCCCGATAATAAAAATATTGCGTTTATCTCTAAATTGAACACGGGCTATACAGGTGATTGGGTCGTCACACTCATGAACTTAGAAACAGGCACTACACAAAATGTTTTTCGCACGCCGACAGGTGTACAAGGTTTAGACTGGTCATCAGATAGTCAGCGATTGTTATTTGTCAATGTTGATGCGCCCCTATTCAACGTTTATACGGTGCATGCAGATGGTACATCACAGCGACTGGCTCTAGAAATCGCCTACTTTCTATCATCAGATGTAGAATGGCGTCCCTGATGCGCATACTCATTACACGCCTAATTTTGCTGTGGCTCAGTTGCCTTGTTTTAATGATTCTCAGCCTCGCATGGGCAAGCGCCAGCAAGGGTGACACGCTTATCTATGGCAATGTCCAGCGAGATGAGCAACTGATTCTGTATGAGACGAATCGTCCACACGCGACGGTGATAAGCTATGTCAGTGAGCTACGGCTGTCTGTGAATGATAGCTTTTTCACCTACACCCATACACGCACCGGACGGATACACATGCTCTCTACGGATGCCCAGCGCACCTATGCGAACCAGATGCCGAATAGCATCATGCCCGCGCATGTCTACAGTATCTCGCCTGATGATACTTATATTCTGTATAGTGATGATGCGGGTACACTTTATAGTTACGATACTCAAGACGGCACTAGCCAAGCTATTGAGGTACCGTTCTATGCCAATGTCTACCGTGATACATTTGTGTGGTTGCCCGATAATACACAATTTCTGATGCTAGGTGTCGATACTGAGAGTAATGCAAGCTATTACATCTTGGATGCTGATACAGGCGACTATCCGCCATTCTACCGTAACCTTGCTATGCTTCATCCGTCACGCACGTTGCTTGTGTTGCCCTTCCCCAATAGCAATGCCCTACTCAATTACAATAGCTTCCAAGTGTTCATCACACCGGATAGTGAACCCGTACAGCGCGACCAACGCATGAGTATCCTCAGCCGAGATGATTACGGCTCAATCCGTGATATAGCTATTTCCCCAAATGGAGACACAGTGGCAACCGTCCTCACACCGACTGAAGACGCCGAGCATTATGTATTACAAGTGTACGATGTTGAAACAGGCGAATGGGATGTTATCTTGGAGATTGGCACGCCGATTGAGGGCTTGTATCCGCCTTACTTTGTGCGCTGGTCACCGGATGGAGAGCGTCTGATGACCAACATTGTATCTACCGATGGCACACAATGCCCTTACCGCACGGTGACGCTTTTGCCAGACGGAAGTGATATGCAAGATATGTTCACGGATTGCGATGTGCGCCGGATGCCCTACTATCTGCCACGCTGAGAGCTAATCCAAGTGTTGTGCTAACCAAGCGTAACGGATGGTGCGCCCAGCTTTGGCTTCGTTCACCCGTTTCATGAGCAAGGCAGGCGATTTACTCTTTTGTGAGACGGCTTCTAAGGTGGCAATCTCTTCGCTGGCGTCTCTATTGAGGGCATTCAGCAGATAACATCGGTATAGCCGACTACGAAATTCAAAACTCAAACTTTTGCTCTCTATCGCAAATACCAATTCATCATCACGAATCGTAAGCGCCTTGTCTAAATCCCCGCGTATACGATGATAGAGCGCCAGCAAATGATGAAACGTGACTCTCTCAGTCAGTTTACGCGCATTGCGTTCGTCTATCGCCCGTTGGATAATCTGTTCAGCCGAAACCATATCATCCATGAGATAATGAAGAATCCCTTGCCAGAGCATACTATGAATCACATTGTTAAGTAAGCGTGTCTGACGCGCCGCGCCTTCCTGTAATTGGGCGGCACTGAGCGCATCTGGTAAATCACCTACACGAAAAGCCAGCGCCCGACGCATCCCGTAGCCGGAGGATTCACGAAACGGATTACCACTAACACGGCTCATATAGTCTTCGTTATGGTTGCGGGCATCGTCAAAGTTTTCGTTTTCAAAAGCGATTTTTGCCCGCAGATAAATACTGCGCTGATGGGTTTCTTCATCCAGCGGAATCTCGCCACCTTCGATGGTGTCTAGCGCCGCACTAATATCTTCCTGATACCCGATGCCATCCACATACGAATAGACCCATGCCAGCGTGAAATACACAACTGCCTGTACGGGATGGTCACGAAATTGAGGATGTGGGGATTTTGCGATGAGGCGTGTGGTCGCTTCCAGCGCACGGTCATAATCATCTGCCAGCACATACACTTCACACAACCAACTCTCGAAGAAATAAATCCACATGGGTTGCTGAAGTTCGTTTGCAATGTCGATACCTTCATTGAATAAGCGCAAGGCATCATCATATTGGGCGGCTTCCAGATAGCGCCATGCCTCATGATATTTACGGGGTAAGCGCAACAACTCTACTTGTCGGCTGGCGATTGCCTGTCGTTGAAAATCGTAAAACCATGTCCACGGATTGATATATACCGGTTTGTTCCGCATCGTCGTCCCTCCTCACTCAGCGCGTTACACCTTGCCATGCAAATTCATAATAATCGCCTTTGCGGATACGTTCCACTTTTGATAGGTAGATGGCAGGTTTGAGCATGTCTTTTGTCAATGCTTCAGCATGCTCTAGCACCTCGTCACAATTACGTCCCATACGCCCTAGCAAACGGGCTGTTTGCAAATGCGTCCGCCCAACGTACCAAACGCTACCGTAGGCGATATATGCCTGTGTTTCTTTTTCGCGCAAGTGCAATGCCTGTTCAGGGTCGCCACACATTTCCAGATAATCACAGCACGCATTGTAGTAATATGCCCAATGAGGTAAATCATAAGCATCGAATAGGTGCATGGCTTTCTTGTACAGTGACCGCGCCTTGACTGTATTTCCCAGCCGTTGCTCACACGCCGCCTCCCACAATATCGAGATACCAACATCTTCATGGGCGTCAATATCGCCAGCGAAAAAGGCGACCTGCTTTGCATGTTCTAAGGCAAGCGGAATATCACCCCGCGCAAAGGCGATGCGATGCAGTAGCATGTAGGCACTACGCATCCGAAAGTGATTATCTTGCGCTGTTGCCATGTAGCTCGTCACACGGTCAAAGGCTTCATCGTAGTTTTCGTATAAAAACGCTAAATCTGCGAGGCGATGCTTAACACGCAGGTGCGTATCTTCGTCCATCCCAATTTGCTCCGTGAGATGCGTATAGGCTTCTCGAATTTTGTCTTCGTAGCCAAAGGGGTCGATGGTGTAGTAAATATCAGATAGCAAAAAATAGATGCGCCCACGTATAGGGCATTGCGCGAAGTGAGGTCGATGTGCCTGTGAGATGAGTTCAACCGTTTCGCGCAACGCCCCTTGTAAATCATCAACATGGTAAAAGAGCGTTGTACATGCCCAATATCGACAAAATAATTCCCAGCAGGCATGCTCCGTTCCGCTAGCAAGCGCGGCTGCCTCGCGGAAAGTCGCTAACATTTTGTCGCTTTCGGCACTGCGCCGATACGCCCACCCTTTCCGTATTAGCTCAATCAAGCGCATCACGGGGGCATCACCCGTTCGGATCGCCCGTACTTCTTCTTGCCAGAACCAACCCCATAAACCGACATACATCGGCAGACCACCTTCATCCCACTTATTTGTGCTGTGCATATCACCATTATATGAGGGTCAGGGCAGAATGCGTAGCAAATGACACTATCTCATCGCACAAAACGAACAAACGTGCTAAAATGATAACACGATTCATCACACAGAAATGATTGCCCATGTCTGCTATTCGTACCATCACACCACAGAATGCCCGACGCTTGATTATCCGCAAGCAACAGTTAGACGCCAGCAAAGCACCCGATATGCTAAACCTCATTCGGGAACTCGGTTGTGTGCAACTTGACCCTATCCGCAAAGTCGAACGGACACATTTACTTGTATTATGGAGTCGGTTGGGTGCGTTTGATGTTGATACGCTGGAAAAATTACGCTGGGAAGATAAGTCACTGTTTGAATATTGGGCGCATGCAGCATCGTTGGTGCTATCAGAGGATTACCCGATTCATGCGACGTACATGCACAAAACCCGCGAAAAAGGCAGGTTCGACAAATTGCTATCTGAGCAAAATTTACATGATTTGCATCAGCACATGCTAGACCGCATTCGGGCAGAAGGCGCACTCAACACCAGCGATTTTGACGACGATACGAATACGGGTATCACGTACAATGGCTGGACAAGCGGACGCGCTGTGAATCGGCTGATGCAACATATGTGGACATTGGGTGAGGTGTTGCCCGCCTATCGTAAAGGCAATCAACGCTATTGGGATTTGGCAGAGCGCGTCATTCCAGATGGCATTCCCACTGATGCGCTCGATACACACACTGCCAGCTACCAAGCAACCCAACGCGCTGTGAAAGCACTCGGTGTTGCGATGGACAAGAAGCACATCAAATACCATTTCACGCGCAATCGCTATTGGCACTATAAAGCCGTGAAAGAACAATTACTCAAGGACGGGAAATTACTACCCGTTGCGATAGACGGCTGGGATGGTGACTGGTATATGCACAGCGATGATATGCCGTTGTTAGAAAAAATTGAATCCGGCGATTGGCAAGGTCGTACGGTGCTACTCTCGCCATTTGACAACCTCATCTGTGACCGTGACCGCACCGAGCTTATCTGGGATTTTTATTTTCGGATTGAAATTTATGTGCCACCTGCAAAGCGCGAGTATGGGTATTATGTTTTGCCGATTTTGCACGGCGACCAACTCATCGGGCGTATCAGTATGGAAATGAACCGCAAAACCAACACGCTCCATGCCCTAGCGACCTACGCACAGGATGACGCGCCCGCCAATGCCGTCTCGGATATTCGGGACTCACTGGAAGCACTGGCAACATTTCTCGGTGCGGAGCAGATTGCATTCGGGGAGACGATGCCTGCTATATGGAATGCTCTACGCGACTAATGACAACAATGCCTGTTTGAATTTCGGACGCGCTATTGCACGTTCCTACAAAAAAATCAAAATGTAGGGACATCCAATCAGATGTCTCTGTATCATATTTTCAATCACAGGTTAGGGTTCAATAGGCTGAGGCGCATCTTCTGTTTCATCGCGGATGCAATCCATCCACAGCACGAGTCCGCGCCATTTGCCAAAATCAGCGTAATAATCACGGATGTCGGTATCGCTTTCGGGTGGATTGCCTGTCACATGCTCGAAGGCTTTGCGGGCAACGGTATCAATCGCTAACTTGTCGTAATGCCCTAATAAGCGCATGACCGTTCCAGCGGCGTAATCGCCAAAGCCTGATAAATCCATGATAGCTTTATAAAGGTCATCACTGGCTAACTGACGCCAACTCTCGATAGCTAATGGCGCATCAACATCCGTGATACGGGTCGCCAACTCATGCAAATAGGGAGCGCGATAGCCCAATCCAGTTTTCTCTGCGAGGGTATCTACATTCATAGACACGATTTTCTCTGGCGATGGGAAAATACTGTGTTCATCTAGGGCAGATAATTTCGCACACATTTTGACGGTGTTCTCCCAAGAGACATTGGTGGTTGTTAGTGTTTTGACCACATCTTCCCACAGAGTAGGTGATGCCAGCAAGCGCCCTGCTTTCTTCTCTGCGACCCACACATAGCCGTCTGTTTTTTGCATCGTGTCATAGAAATCAGTCAGGCGCGTGTTCAAATTGAAGATGTGTTTTACCGCTGTGATGATAGCGTTGCGGTCACGGTTGGTTATAAGCGGACGCCCAATTACATCCACTAAGACGACATTGCCTTTGCCACCACGCATATGCACACGAACTGTTTTTCCGTTCGATAGTAAAAAGCGACGCGCTAAAATACCTGTTTCGCGGTCATAATGAAACGGTGCGAGTTGATACCAGCCATGACTTTCGACAGTGGCTTTGAATACAAAATCTGAGGGAGTTGGAACAGCAAAATGAATCATCGGTACGCTTTCTTTCTGCGGATAGATGAACGTATATCATACCATAGTCCTATTCTAGAAAATGGGTCACAGATGCGCGTAACTATCAGTTTAGTAGCGTGTTATAGATAGTTTAGTCTAACGATTCACCTGTTTGCAGAAATCAAAAGCCGTGTTATACTCCCGCGCTGAGGTTCATTACACAAGGGAGACACTGCATGTCACGAGCGCGAATGCTGGCATGGTGCGCCATTACATCATTAATCATAATGACTAGCACTCTGTTAGTATCCACTGTTGTCGCTGCTGGGTTCGAGCCAGTCGTCAACATGCTCGGTTTTGCATCGTCCACCCGCGTTGGGGATACGATTGATTGGCAAGTGACGTTCAGCAACACAGGCGACACGGCTGGTCAAAATATTGTGATGTCCAATACGGTGGGTGATGGCTTGCAGGTCGATAGCGTGTCTATCAGCACCGGCACAACCAGCATCAACGGACGCACCGTGACGATTTCTATCCCTAGCTTACAACCTGACGAAACGATTCTGTTTAGCATCGAAACCAGCGTTATCAGCAATGGCGACCTCAGCAACATGTCCTGTGTGACCGCCGCCAATCTCAGTGGCGAAGAATGCGTGCGCGGATTGCCTGTACAAGCCCTCCCAAATACAGGTGAAGCCCCCTTCTGGCGACAACCTCTGCTCTGGTTAGGCGTCCTCGTGATTAGCACCTCATCACTTTTGCTGGGACTTGGCTTGCTCGGCTTGCAATCGCTTCAAACCCCTGAAGAAGATTACTGATCTAAATTAGTAAACATTGTTCCAAAGAAAAAGCCAGTGAAGCCAAGCATAAACAACAGCAAAAGATCCAGAATTGGACTCCCTAAAACACTATTCGTTGACTGGACAAAAACATTTTGTAGTGGGGTTGAAACTAGATAGAATAGAATATCACCACCAAATAATCCTACTCCATATATTACGTTATGCATCATTTTTCTATCTGATGAAATATTCTCGAATCGCAACCACCAGAATCCAAAAATAAAACTATAGGGCATTACATAATAGAAACTGAATAGCATATTATCGAATGGCTCCGGCATTCGATCAAATATTAGCATGAGTAATAGAGGATATCCTAACCAAATTACTGATATAGATCGATTATTACGGCGGAATTGAATCGAAAAATCTAGCACCGCAACTAAGGCTACACCGATGATTAGGTATAACGAAGGTATATGAATCAGAGCAGCGTTTGTTTCATTAAATATCAAAAGGCTTAACACTCCAATTAAGAAAAAAGTGACGACACGCCCCCAATATTCATGTGACTAATTTGGTATATATGTTTGTTTATAATGTCTAAAACGAAAGATAAGTAAAAAATAGTACTCTAGAAAATTAGCATGTTTTGTTGGTATTTTGGCAACTTTAGGCGTTTTTTTGGAGTCTTGAGCTTTTGTGCCTAGTTGCTGTCTAGTAGGCTGTTGATAGGTCTGTTGCGTGCCGGTAGAAAGTCCAATGCCCAAGTTATTACGAACTTCTGTCACCAGAGCCTCAGCCGATTGTCCATGATAATTAATGTATTGAAGCTCGTTGATAATTAGTGGCAATTGGGTTTGTTGTGCCATGATAGGAATAATTCGTTTACCCGTATTGAGCGCCTGACGTATTTCTTTAAGGACATAACTTGATTTCTCGCCTCGTTTATGACGGTGTAAATCAGGTGATAGCAAGACAATCATCACATCACACCAATCAATCGCCCGCTCAATTTTCAGTTCCCATGCTTCGCCCGCAACCAATTTGCTTTTGTCTACCCATGCTTCCAATCCGCGCACACGATTAAACGCATTTGCTAAATTGATAGCAAGCGTCCTCGTATCTTTTTTGGCATAACTGATAAAAAATTTAGTCACACTACCATCACATTCGACTACCACCCACAATCATATGGCATTATGACGTCTATTGCGTAATGTAGCAAACGAAAATCGCTATCAAAAAGCTAACTAGCCTTCTGCGCTTCACCTGCTATCATACCCCTAATATGTCCACACCAACCTAACGAGGAGCATACGATGTCTCACCGTGCTATTTCCCCTATTGATGGACGCTACCAACGCAAAACGGATGCGCTCAATCCTTACCTGAGTGAATACGCCCTCATGAAATACCGCGTGCTGGTCGAATGCAAGTGGCTGGCGCATATGGCATCTACTGAATCTATTAGTGATGTCCGCGCCCTGACGGATGCCGAAGATGCCCTACTCCAGAACATCATTGACAATTTTGACGACGCAGCCGCTGACCGCATCAAGGCAATTGAACGCACAACCAATCATGATGTGAAAGCAGTCGAATATTACATCAAAGAGCAAATCGCAGATACAAGCCTCGCTGACCTGAGCGAGTTCATACATTTTGCTTGCACCAGCGAAGACATCAACAACCTATCCTATGCGATGATGGTGCGGGACGCGCTTGCCGATGTCTGGATTCAGGAAGCATATGAACTCGTAGAAACCGTCGCAGAAAAAGCGGAACTCCTGCGCGAGACGCCTATGCTATCTCGTACACACGGACAACCGGCTTCCCCAACGACACTCGGTAAAGAATTGGCTGTTTTTGTGCATCGCTGGCAACGGCAATTGCGCCAACTGGATAATCAAGCATTTTTGGGCAAATTCAACGGCGCAGTCGGCGCATTTAACGCGCATGTCGCCGCCTATCCCGATGCCGATTGGGAGACGATTGCACGGGTCTTCGTAGAGAGCTTCGGGCTAACCTACAACCCACTGACGACTCAAATTGAAACGCATGATGCCCTCGCAGAAACGTTTCATGCCATGATGCGCTTCAATACCATCACACTCGATTTCTGTCGTGATATGTGGACGTACATCAGCATGGGCTATTTCAAGCAACAGGCTGTCGAAGGCGAAGTTGGCTCATCAACCATGCCGCATAAAGTGAATCCCATTGATTTTGAAAATGCAGAGGCAAATGTCGGCATCAGCAATAGCATTATGGGACATCTCGCAGAGAAATTGTCTGTTTCACGCCTGCAACGTGACCTCAGCGATAGTTCTGCCCTGCGCAATATCGGCGTTGGTATCGCCCATAGTCACATCGCCCTACAATCGACACTCAAAGGCATGAGTAAAGTCGCGGCGGATGAAACCAAACTCCATGCAGATTTAGCGGATGCGTGGGAAGTCCTCGCTGAACCTATTCAGACAGTCCTTCGCAAAGCCGGCTACGATAAACCCTACGAAATGCTGAAAGAACTGACCCGCGGCGCACGCATCACGGCAGAGGATATTCATGTGTTCGTAGACGGGCTAGATAAGCTCCCAGCAGAGGATAAAGCACGTTTACAAGCCCTCACGCCAGCGACTTATATCGGCATCGCATCCGAGCTTGTAGACCGTATCGCGGATTAGCTAATTGTGAATCCGATGTAAATTTATCCTCAAACAATGGTATGCTAACGTTCAATTAACCTTTTTTGCCGTATACTGTCAGCAAGTCAGAAGAATAATTATAAGGTCATAACCAACATGAATAACGTAGTAGCCGACGATTCCTCACTTTTTGAGGGCTTGCATACCCCAGAGCGTGTGTGGTTTGAATTACACCGCGAAAACGACGCTTGTGATGTACTCGTGCAGATGGATGATGGCACGGTATACACAGCATTGTTCGCTATCATGGACTATGTTCAGCGTCAGATGGATTTGCAAATGCAAGTGACGCAACAAATTGATGACACGCCACAGGTGCGCTACTGCGTGATTGATACGCCACATGTCTTGGTAGAGGAACTCACACGCGAAGTCATTGAAGACACGATTGATAACATGATTGCCCTTGATGTATTCGAGAGTCACTTCACGCGGGTCACACAAAATGCAGATGATACAATGAACAGCACACGAACTAGCAACGACGGTACACGGGCGACCCAAGAGGTGGCGGCTGTCGTGATTTCGGATGTGCTGGTGGTTCAAGAATAACCTCCTCACTATAATCACACAAACCGCACGGGGTTCGCGCACAAGCGTTGACCCCGTGTTTTAATTTGCCTATCTTTCGCTATAATCAGCGCATATTATATTGCGATGCCCTGTTCCGTCGATAAATAACGGCTCTCAATGCGAATCCGCTATGGTTATCCGCGATAACCTGAAGATGAAATTGTCTGTAAACAAATGAACCACACACGGAGAAAAATAATGTCCGAACGCTACGAAGATAGCAAACTCTATCGCATCCGCCACAGCCTTGCTCACGTCATGGCGCAAGCTGTTTTGGATGCTTATCCAGATGCAAAAATTGCCATCGGTCCTCCGATTGAAGATGGCTTCTACTATGATTTTGAGTTGCCCCCCGAATTTAGCGAGAGCGACCTCAAAAAAATAGAAAAACGCATGAAGAAAATCATCGGGGGCAACCATCCCTTTGAAAGCCGTGAAATCACGCCGAAAGAAGGGCGCGAGATGTTCGCCGACCAGCCCTACAAACTCGAACTCATTGACGACCTCGTGAATGGGCGCGTTGATGACAATGGCAACCCCATTGCTGAACCCGCCGAAAAATTGACGGTCTACACACAAGATAGCTTCACGGATTTGTGTCGGGGTCCGCATGTCGAGGCAACAGGTGATATTGACGCCAAAGCCTTTTCGATTAGCTTTCGTCAGCCAGCCGGTGCTTATTGGCGCGGAGACGAAAAGCGCACGATGCTCACGCGCATCTACGGCACAGCATGGGAAAGTCGTGACGAGCTACAAGATTATCTAAAACGCCTCGAAGAAGCACGCAAACGTGACCATCGCAATCTAGGCGAAAAACTTAACCTATTCATCATTGACCCGCTCGTGGGCAAAGGCTTACCGCTCTGGTTGCCAAACGGTGCTATTCTACGTGATACGCTCGAACGCTGGTTGCGCGACCAACAGCTAAAAGGTGGCTATGAACCTGTCGTCACGCCCCACATCGGCAGTATCGAACTCTACAAAACGAGTGGACACTATCCGTATTACAGCGATAGTCAATACAACCCTATCGATGTTGATGGTGAGATGTACATGCTCAAACCCATGAACTGCCCGCATCACATCATGATGTATAAAAACACGCCCCGCAGTTACCGCGATTTGCCTGTGCGCTTCGCAGAATTTGGCACGGTCTATCGTTACGAAAAATCCGGTCAGCTACATGGTCTGACGCGGGTACGTGGCTTCACACAAGATGACGCCCATTTGTTCGTGACGCCTGACCAATTGCTGAACGAATTTAAAGAAGTGGTCAAACTCGCGCAACACGTTCTCGGCTCATTGGGTATTACGGATTTCCGCGCCCGTGTCGGTGTGCGTGACCCCGAAAGCGATAAATATGTAGGTGATGATGCGCTATGGAAAACAGCTTCCGAAGCGATTATCCAAGCCTGTGAAGAACTCGGTTTTGAATATACCGTTGAAGAAGGCGAAGCAGCATTCTATGGACCCAAACTCGACCTCGTTGTGCGCGATGCCCTCAAACGTGAATGGCAACTCGGCACGGTACAGGTCGATTACAACTTGCCAGAACGCTTTGAACTCGAATACACGACCAGCGAAAATACGCAGGCACGCCCTATCATGATTCACCGTGCATTATTTGGTAGTGTGGAACGCTTCGTCGGTATCCTCATTGAACACTTCGGTGGCGATTTCCCTGTGTGGCTCGCCCCGCAACAGGTGATGGTCATCCCGATTGGGAGCGACCACTTCGACTATGCCAACGAGATTGTCAGCTATCTGAGCGCCGTGGGTATCCGTGCGAAAGCCGATACGCGCGAGAAGAACATGCGCAGTAAAATCAAAGAACATCGCAAAATGGCGATTCCTTATTTGCTGATTGTCGGTGATAACGAGGTCGAAGAGCGCACGGTTAGTGTTCGCCTCCGCACCGACGAGGACAAAGGCACACTCTCGCTGGAAGATTTCCGCACAATAGTTGTGGAACTCGTGCAGAGCAACAGCCTCGACCTCTTCCCAGAAGGCGAACCCGAAGCAGGCGACTAGAAAGCGCGTCAGCAAGTTAGCAACTCAGCACGTCAGCGATGGCGTGCTTTTTTGTATCATACTAATGCTCTCAACTTTTCACGATAGACTTGCAAACTTTCATCCTGAGATGTGATTAAGCAATCTCGTATCATCAGGTCAAAAATAGACTCGAAAAAGCGCACCCATTCATACAGAAATTGAGCTAAATCGAGTTGCGTTGGCGGAATGAGCGTTGTATATCCTGACCCAAAACCATGATAGTCCATCATCTCAATTTCAATGTGTGCGTTTGCTATTGGGCGTATCGAGAGTTGCTTATTCAATCCCTGTTCAACCACCGTTAAGCTACTCACTTGTCCCTGTGCTACTTTGTAAATTGGTCAGTGCCTCACCAAAAAACCATAAGTAGCCTAGTTCTCTCAGGAAAAGTGTCACTGTCGTATCACCGACACTGATAAACCACTTGGTAAATTCGTATTTGATAGTGAAGTTAGTGATTGCTTCGTCTGCAACCGTAATATCTATAGCTTCTGAACGGTAGGCGTACATCCAAGGTCGGAGTCCATTTTCCAGTGAAAGCTTAAATATTTCTGACATGGTAGCACTTTCTTCTATTTGGTCGATGTTGCTCATCAGGGCATTGTCTACTATCATATGCGCTGACTGATTCGTGAGTAACCAGAAAATCCCAATATCCTATGAAGCGTAGTTTCAGCAACCGATTATTTGGCGGCGTCTGTGGGGGCTTATCCGAAAGCCTTCCGCTCAATGCGTGGGTCTGGCGTGTCCTATTCATCGCCCTGACGCTCGGCACGCTCGGCGTGGGCGCATTGGTTTATCTGCTGATGTGGTGGTTGCTCCCGCTGGATTCGCCCCTGCATGAGCGTGGGAGTGCGCTGGCTGGCTTACTCAGCATCGCACTCGGCATCGTACTCGTTGGCTTATGGTTCGGGCGTGAAAGTGTAGGCATCGCTGGCAATTACTGGTCAGTTGCCCTGACGATTGTCGCAGGTGTCTTTTTGCTCAAGCAAGCACTTACAGGACGCTGGCAGAATATCGCTTTCGGACTTGCTGTGCTATTTGTACCCGTTGCCTTTGTGCTACGTGATTTTGACTTGCTCCAAGCGGGCGCGATAGATATTGTCTTACGCTCACTCCCTGCCGTGATTATTTTCTTTGGCTTGATGATTCTCCTGCGCTATCGGGTACGCTTCGGCAGTTGGATTGCCTTGATTATTAGCGTGGGTTTGGTCGCAGGCTTGGTAAATTTTGCGATTACCAGCCGTGTTGATGTCGTGAGTGAAGATAACACGGTTGAACTGGTGATACCCAACCAAGCCGACCATGACCAAGTCAGCATCAGTGACAACGTCACCACCCTACTGATAGATGTCCGCACGCTCGATACCGATATTCGCGTATCTGTCGGCGCACCGAATAGTCGCACGATTACGGGTACATTCACGGGAAGCAACAATAGCGAAATCGACCCACAATATGGCGAAGATGGCGATATTGCTTCGTTCAGTATCATCGAAACCCAAGCGAGTGATTTTCCTGCTCTGCAAGACATCGGACGCGCTACCCTCAACTTAGAATTGCCCCCGAATATTGCACTTGGTCTGACGTTTAACGGGCAACGCGCTCGTACAACCAGCTTCGATATGGGCGAAATCAATCTCGAACGCTTGAATATCACGCTCAATGAAGGCGATGTGTTTGTACGCTTGCCAGCCTATCAGCCCCAATCACCAACTATTATCACCGATGGCAGTGGTGTATGGACCGTCCGTGATGGTAATTTGCGCGTCGCTGTGCCGGATGAACTCGGTGTGCGCTTTGCACTGGCGCGTGCTGGCAACAATGAACCCTCTAATTTTGATAATCTCGTGTATCAGTTGCTGATTGAGGGCGATGATTATGTGCTGGCAACCCGTCAATTTGATGCCCGTGATGCCCAGATGAGCTATCGTTTTGAACTGAATCGCAACCGCTTAGAAGTCGAAAATGTGAATGCCCCTGTCACACCCGTTGATGATGCTGATGGTACAGATAATGACATGAACGACGAAGACACTGATAGCACAAATAGCGAAGACAATACCGACAGCACGAATCAAGATTCAGACGATGACAACATGGATGATGAAGATGTTGATACCGACGATGCTGATAGTGAAGATGGCGAAGCAGACAACAGTGACGACGAATAACTAATTTTAACTATAGAACATTCAAAACATTTAACGAGGATTAATTATGGGTGTGCTTTCGCATGAAGTTATTGTTGTCACATTTTCATCCATAATCCAACCTACTATATCGTTATTCACTTGCCACCACACACCAAATTGATATATTTCGGGTGTTCGAGCTTGGGCACTAAAAGTTCCAGCAGTTAACGTTGCAAGTTGCTCTGATTCGGGATTAGCAGATTCCCGCAGTGCTGTTGGAGCATTCAATCTAATTCTACATAGATTAGATGTAGGCACAGCAGTAAATAATTGTGTCGCTAATTCAAATGCGCCTGTCATAGCTACCGCAAAGGTACCATCTGGCACGATTACAGTATCTGGTGACAAAATTGCGTCTCTGGTACTATTTAAATTATTTCTCTCGGCAACAGTTGTCATTGATTCATAGTCTGGAGGTTCTGGTGCAATGTAAGAAATTGCACTAAGTAAAGCCATACCAGCTATAAGCAAAATAATAAAAGATGATAGTAATTGGCAAGATATTCCTCTATTTGTTATTTCAAAAATCCCTTTTACACTATTCATAGAATTTTTGCGTTTAGGCTTAGACAGTTTATGAGATACAAACTCTAATGCCTTGTGTAATCTCACTATATCATCGCTAAAGGAATCATCATTTACTCTTATTGCATTTTGCTTAACAATATCTTCTATTGTTTCTGGTAAGGAAGCCTTTTGGGGCATACTTGCATTATTCACTAAAATAGGAATTACAGTCACAAAGCTAAGGTTAAGACCAACTTCAACCTCAATGATGTTGTTAGATTTGAGGTTGAAGTTGGTCT
>JBCBKJ010000114.1:0-16475 GCA_038522085.1 Chloroflexota bacterium | reverse complement strand
TGGCTTTCAAATTTATGGAGTGGCATGGAATGCATCACAGGATAATGAGTATGTAGATTGGATAAAGTTCTTCTTCACTCAGATTCAAAAAATCTTACAAATAAACGATTTATACAAGACAAATTTTGCTGAATTAATTCTAAACTTTATTCACTCAGGTGCACTTGATGACTGCGTTAAATTTCTGGATTCATGGTATTCTCAAACATACGAAATTTATTCTCAGGCATCGTACTCGTTAAGCCAAATCAGACAATTAGATCAAATTTGCAAATCAGGGGTGAATAGAATTATGGTCACAAAATATTCAAAAATATTTGAGAATGCAGGATTTCTCAGCATTGCGCGTGCAATCAATCACTGCACTACCTATGCTGCATACATTGATGGCGAAACTGAAAAACGATACCCGTTTAAGATTCGGGACGATTTGAGGCGTGAATTACTGCATGTCCGACATGATCCTGTTGCATTTATAGATAGATTGGGTGAATTCATTATCGATTATCAGGACGAAAGTGGCGAACTGCGAAAAAAGGGTCATATTAGACACAAGGTATCGCTAGAAGACGTTACCAACATGATGGGGCTGATTGATGAATTTGGTATAGAAATAGTTGCGCGGCTACTTCTTGTTGCGGGATATGCCACACATTACCCGAATAAAGCAGATGAGATTCAGCCGACTGAGGAGACTCAACCATGAAACCTGCCTACTCCATCACCTGCATGGCACGCGCGACGTACAATTTACACGCCCTAAATAATGAGGAATCTGATGGAAACCGCACTCTAATACGAAATGTTGGAATTGTAGTCCCAAATAGTGATGACAATCGAAAAGAGTATGAAACTGTCAATGCAATCAGTGGGAATATGTTTCGCTACATCTTTTCCTCACATCTAGCCAATATTGCGCTTGATATGGGTCTGCAGATTAGTAAGTCTGCTGTCGATGGACACCCTGAACGCATCTGGGCTGACAAAAAATTTCAGGCTTTTTTAGAAGAAGATCCTAGCATTGATGAGGTCTACGATAAACTACTAACTTGTATCGCCACTGATATTTGTGGGATGGCAACTTTAGAGAGTACCATTCAAGTTACTCGGCATTCATTACTGCATGTTGGCTGGATTTCAGGCTTGCCTGAAATAACAAAGTCGGATTTTAAGCAACTCCTTCGTGCAAGACCTCCAGATCAATCAATTAAGCCAATGCCTTTCGAGAAAAGTACTGCTTCTGGCGTATACGCTATTGCCGTACAAGTTGAGGTACCACGCATAGGGTATAACGACAAAACACAAACATATGTACCATCCGTTGATCGTCATGGTCGTCTCAAAGCCTTATTGTTGGCTCTATCGTATTCAATTGTTCAACCATTAGGAGCAAGTATTGCTAGCCAATTGCCACACGTGCTGGGCATTGAAGGATTATTTGTGGTATCGAGTTTGCACTCGAAAGCACCCTTAGTTAGTCCACTTGATGCGAACTATCGGATTCGAGCAGAAAAACAGCGTGCACTGCTGTCTCAAATATCAGATGATCAAGACTCAATGATGAGTTTTCATTTTGATACAGGCGAGCAGTTACTAGAAAGTGCATTTGAGATAGCCAACAATTTTGAGCCAGCCAAATATTACCATGATACTGATAGCTGAATTGAAATTCGTATCGACATTCGCATTGAAGCCGTCAAATGTGACCCATATGAGTGGACGTACGCTTTTATTGCCAACACCATATGCAATCAAGATGGCTTTGACTGACCGTGCGATTGTTAAATTTGGTCTTGGTAACTCTCAAGAAATTTTCCCCTACATAAGAGACTTGAGTATTGATTGGGCAGGTCCTCTCACCATTGGTGTGATGCAAGTAACTGAAAAAGGATACCGACTTGAGAAGTCAAAAACTAAAACACAAGTCAAAATTCAAGAACACTGCACATACTCTGGTTCTTTTTATCTCAGGTTTGAGAACAAACATTCGAATATTAAAAATGACCTATCTCAATTAATTCGAATGCTATTTCGTATTGGTAAAAGTGGAAGCGTTGTGAACTGCGAGTATGTATACAGCGATGTTACAACGATTGACAGAAGTTGGCATAGTCTGTGCGATCCTATCGACTATTCTGAGGTTACCCGTGGAACTGTACAGCGTATGGATGATATGCAGAACGATGTTACCTTGGCGGATATTTCTAAATATCATTTAAGCTCCCGGATCAAAACACGTATTCAATACGACATTATCATTCCGTACAGACTTGGGCATGCTTCAGAAAATTTCGTAGCATATGAGCGAATTAATAGATGATCCCGACACTAACGCTTGATTTTGATATTCGATCTGAAACTCCTATAAGGTTCAGAGGTTTTCCGGGTGTTGCATTACGTGGTGCAGTGTTTCAGGCTCTGGACGTGCTGTATACGGGGAATGATCCATCATTTGCAAAGTCTTATCAAACAGATCCATTGCTTCATTTGATGATGCGTCAAAACAAGATTGACACTATTACTAAAAGTACAGTCTCCCCTTTTGTCATCCGCTCACCTCTTCATGCTGAAGAACGAAACCTCACATTTGGAATTTCATTATTCGGTCGAGCTAGAAACTTATTACCTTATGTAACTTCGGCAGTACAAGCAATGGGTACAAATGGGATTGGTACCAGCCGCAACAAGTTTGATGTACTGGGTGTACGTCAATCCAAAGATACATATCTCAGCGTATTTAAAGACCAGAGTTTGAAGATCGATTCATGGAAAAGTGTTGTAGAATTCTCGGAATATACTCGCGTACAAAAAATAAACATACATTTCTTGACGCCAACCACTATCATCCAAGATAAAAAGTTGCACTGTACACCTGAGTTCGGTGTATGGTTTCATCGACTACTGGAACGAATTCTGCATTTGAAATCACTCACGGATGCTGATGAAAAGTGGATTCCAGTGAATGACCTCCTTGCTAGGGCAGAGCGTATCAACACAATTCAAGATAGTACTCAGTGCTACGGATTGATTAGATACAAAAGGAATTCGCGTCGCATCGTAGGGTTTTATGGAAATGTGCAATACACGGGGGATTTCTCACAGTTGTTGCCATATATTATGTTGGGTGAGAGACTTCATGTCGGGAAGAATACAGTGAAAGGGTGCGGACGTTATATTGTTGAAGTACTTGAGTGAAGCGGTGCTCCAGTTCTCCTTATAAAGGATAGAAGCACTTTTGCCTTCACTTCCTTCTTCCGTTATGTATTTGCAGTATCCTCAATTAGATAATTAAATTATGGCAGTAATTTATCTCCACCACAAGCATGAATTGAATACATTACTATTTTAATCCTACAGAGGATCTAATTCTGTAGGACAGCATAGTTTTTCCGCCAAAATCCCTTGCTTTTTCTCGAAGTAGTGCGGAATTTCTGCGCCGCTTTTGTGTATATTTTGAGCGAGACTTGTATGTTTCGCAAAGTTTCTGCGCCAGTCTCAGGAACTTTGTCCAATTAGAAAATGTTGCTAAGTGCTTCATCCGATAAGTAACTATGTAAAAACCTTACGCCAAACGTAAGGTTTTTTGTGCTGATTCCAATAGTCGGTTGCCCACTCAATAGTATGGATAATTTCCTCATCCATTTGAAAACACCGCCCTTTCAGGGCTAATGACCGGAGTGTTTTCCACCAGGGTCCAATCAAACGAGTAAAACATCTAGCAGTAAAATTCTAATTGAGTGTCCCAAAACTATGTATCTGCTGAAGTTGGTTTGTCACTGTCTATTGGTATGCTTGACCGATAAAGCCCCCGTGCTCGGTTGCGCTTCGCCGCAATAAACATCTTGAGTTCGTCATAGTCGCTCCACTGGTCAATATTGCCAATAATCCCATCGTCTATCAAAGCACGCACCTTAGGATCGGTGACTTCGGCACTCAACGCTTCAACAAAGTTTTCCCCATGTATAACCAGAAAAGGTCTTGCGAAATAGGGTGTAGGCTCGGTGGGTAGTGGTTCAGTCAAACCGAGCGCATTGTGCATCATGGCAAGCTCCCGATAGACTGAAACAAGTGCCGCCTCACGTGCACGCCACTCCGTTGCGCGTAGCACATTCTGTAGGAGTGGGGTCATCTTTGGAGCACAGCCCAATTGAGCAAATGCACTACCAAACCACTTTGGGTAAGGTGCATAGACCTGTTCCATGAGGAAACATTGGCTCATTACATCGCGTACCAACCTCGCTCCAATCAATGCCGATCCGATTTCGTCGTCAACTTCTCCCGTCCGACCTACAAATGACTCTGACGCTTCGATTCGCCACCAGCCCGCAGCCAGCATGTATAACCACACATCATGCGGATACCACGCTAGACGTTCCCGTGCCGCAGTGAGGTCACCCACGCCATCATGATGTACTGCTCCACTTGTGAATCCACGCAGAAGTTGAGAAGGAATCGTCAACCAGTCCAAAATATCAAGTGGTTGGGTAATGTCTAGTCCTATATGATGCTGAAATACTCCTTCTACAGTTAGCGGCCAGACATTATGATAGATGGGACGCTCTTCTGTAAAAGCCATATGGTAGGTATTTTCTTCGACTAGAGAAAGAACATTGTGGGTTGGGTATCCCAAAAACTCGAACGGCAGATGATTTCCCATCACCTCACGAATCGCTTTCCCGTGCGCCTCAAGCTCTGGACGTTGTAGGAAGAGAAGGACTGCTGGTCCCCAATCATGGTCAGTCGATGTTTCTGTGTCGAATCCCAGCACATCACTTCCTGTACCAACCCACCCTGCAGCATGGGGTAGATTGGTAAAATGTTGGTCAAGAATAGGGCGAACTATTTCCATATAGAAACGACGGCTTAGTTCCAATCCAGAGACAAATTTGCGTGTCATTTACTTTTACCTTTCTCCTACATGATTATAACCATCTTGTGATTTATTGGATTATATCAGTTGGCTAGATGATATAATTTAGAAAATCTCTTGTATCATCTGAGATATATAAAAACAGTCAAAGAGACCAAGAGGTTGACAGCAACATATGTTTGGTTTGAGAGCGACTGTACAAACTTTGGACAGTCACTTTAAGATACACAGCACAAAAACTGTGTAACTTTTGGCGCAAAATATTTACTACTGCGCGCAAAAACTATGCCGTCTTACAAATTCCCATCATCTTGCGGAGATAGCAATTTCAATGATTTTGCTTTTACTATACTTCAACATCCTTATAATGGATGGAGGTACCTCAACGAGTTGTCTGATGGCTCAACACCTGTCGCTTGGTCCTTTCAGTATCCTTATAATGGATGGAGGTACCTCAACCCCAACCACAAAAATATCTTGTTTAGACCTTTTATGTCAAATTTTGTGTATAAACTGCGTAAATACCTGTTTTTGAGAGCCTTATTTTGATGATGATGTTTGTACATAATCAGTTTGACCGTTTCTAATTGAAACTCTGTCTATGTCAATGAAGTGAGGGGAGTTTCAAATAAGTAGTTACGCAACACCTTCACTTTGAGAGTAGTGGAAATATTGCGTAACTAATGCCTGAGTATTTTTCAGTGCCAAACTTTATGGCATCCAGTGCCAAACTTTATGGCGTTTACCATCATGCGTCAGGGGCGACGTGGGAATTTGCCGAAGTCTGGTTTGCGTTTTTCCAAGAATGCTTTCTTGCCTTCGCTACCTTCTTCGGTCATGTAGAACAGCATGGTCGCATCCCCCGCCATCACCTGCACGCCTGTCTGCCCATCGAGTTCGGCATTCAAGCCCGCTTTGATGAAGCGCAGTGCAATCGGTGATTTCTCCAGAATTTCGCGTGACCACTGCACGGCTTCTTTTTCGAGGTCTGCTAATGGGACAACCGTATTGACCATACCCATGTCTTCTGCTTGTGCGGCAGTGTATTGACGGCACAAGAACCAGATTTCACGCGCTTTTTTCTGCCCGATGTGGCTTGCCAAATATGCCGAGCCATAACCAGCATCAAAGCTACCGACAATTGGACCCGTCTGCCCGTAAATCGCGTTGTCACTGCTGATGGTCAAATCACAGCAGACGTGCAATACATGCCCGCCACCAATCGCAAAGCCTGGCACAACCGCAATCACAGGTTTCGGGCAATGGCGAATATAACGTTGTAATTGCAACACGTTCAAGCGTGCGACGCCATCATCACCAACGTAACCTGCTTCACCACGCACACTCTGGTCGCCACCTGCACAGAATGACCAGATGCCATCTTTGCTACTCGGTCCATTCGCCGTAATCCAGATGACACCTATATCGCTGTCGTACCACGCATCCAAGAAGGCTTCCGTCATCTCGTCGATGGTCTGTGGACGAAAGGCATTGCGAATATCAGGACGATTGAACGCAATCCGCGCAATGCCCATTTCTGCTTTGTGATAGGTCACGTCTTCGTAATCCGGCGCGACATCTGCCCATTGGACTTCTTTCATCAAATCTGCGGTGGTAATCTCCGCTTGTTGTTCTGGTGTAGTCACCATTTCAAACTCCTATGTGTGTTTTTCATACAATACAAAATATTTTCGTGAGCCAATAAGCTCAGTCTTCGCAATAACATTAGTAATGAACATTACGAACCTACTGCCTTGATTCGCTCCCCAACCGTGGCAACGATTTCTTTGCGCCGTTGGTCATCGAATGTGCCATCTGTCCGCACCTCGATGAGTGTACTTTTCTCACGCGCAACAACATCAGCAAAAGCAGACCGGAAGCGTTCACGGGCGCTCGTCTGCTCAGCACTTTCAGGACGGGCATCAATCTGCACGTAATCTAACCCATAAAGGTTGGCAGTATGTGAGAAATCCAGTCCATGCGGGGTGACAAAATAATCCGTAAAATGCGGGTCATAATCACGAATCGGCAAACGATTGAAAATACCCCCGCCATCGTTATTGAGCAACACAATCGTCACCGGAACACCACAGCGATGCACCGCAAGCAAGCCGTTCATATCATGATAAAAAGTGACATCCCCCATCACCGCGACCAGTGGCTTGTCAGGACGCGCTGCTCCTGCCCCCAACGCCGTGCTGATATTGCCATCAATCCCACTCGCACCCCGATTCGCATAGGTATAAATGCGCTTATTTTGCGGTTTGCCGAACTGGTCTAAATGACGAATCGGCAAGCTATTTCCCGCAAACAGCGTACTCTCATCGGGAATCAAATCTACGATGTCATAGACGACTGCCCCATCAAAATACGCACCTGTCTCGATTTCTTGGTCGATGGTGTTCCAAGTTGTTTTTTCGAGTACTGTGTACTGTTGATTAAATTCAGACTTTGGTAGTTCTTCTGCTAATGGCAAATATTCTTGCCATAGTTGAAAGAGTGTTTCAAAATTCGTCTGTATATGTGTCCCATTTTGATGCATATCATCCGACCATACGCCATCTTCTGTAACATAAAACACATGCTGTGCTCCACTGTTCGCAATGAAATTGTTCAGTTCTTTTGAAACTGGTACATTGCCTAAACGAAAAATCACATCGGGCTTTGGTGCGTATTTTAGATAAGCATCATAAGCCCCAAGAGTACCAATGCGATACTCATTGTGACGCATCAACGAATTTGCTTCTGCTATCACGGGATAGTTAACCGTTTCAGCAATTGCATACAAAGTTGTTCCTTCGGGCTGTGGACCGTTACCACAGCAAATGAATAATCCTTTACGGTTTTCATTTATGATGTGTCCAAGGGCAATCATCGAATTTACACCAATGTGTGCTTGTGTTTGCACTATATTGACGAAATGATTCTCCTGCTTAGTCAGTTCTTCCGGCAACTCAACCATATCCCCCTCAACCTCGGTTGGTTCAAGCGGCTTGCGGAACGGAAAGTTCAGATGCACCACACCCTTGCGTAGTCCATTCGCTGTCGCAAAAGCACGGTTTGCTGTCGTGCGCAAATTACGGAAGGCAATCGCAGGCGGGTTCGCCTCTGGTAGTTGCATATCCACAAACCACAGCACAAACTCCCCGAACATCTTAATCTGGTCGATGGTCTGGTTCGCGCCACTATGCCGTAACTCGTGCGGACGATCAGCCGTGATGACAATCAAGGGTACACGGCTCTGATGTGCTTCGATAATCGCCGGATACATATTCGCCCCCGCTGTGCCAGACGTACACACCAGCGCAACGGGTTCATCTGTCGCCAACGCCATCCCCAGCGCAAAAAATGAGGCACTGCGTTCGTCTAAGTACGAATACACGTTGATGTCATCATGATTCGCAAACGCCAGCATCAACGGCGTATGCCGACTACCTGGTGCCGCACACACAGCTTTTAAGCCACTCCGCGCCAATTCTTCTACAAAAACCGTCGCCCACACTGTATTTCGATTAGCCAAGAAACTTACTCCTTTTGTTTGAACCACAGAGGCTCAGAGACACAGAGAAAAACTATAAGACAACCCGCTTGATACCATTTTTGAGAACAGGAACATTGAAATTAATGAGCAAGCCGAGAGGCAGTTCCATCACCTTGAGATACGTCATCAACTGTGCTTGATGAACGCCCATAAGTCGCTCAACTGCTTTCAATTCAATAATCAGTTGGTTATCTACCACAATATCAGCACGCATATCTCCAATAAGATGCCCTTTATAATTTATGCCTACTATCTTTTGTTGCTCAAAGGCAAATGCCACGTAGTTTAAGTTCAATACATAACGCTTCTTCATAGACACTCTCTAACAATCCGGGTCCCAAAGCGCGATGCACCTCCATCGCCGCCCCAATCACGCATATGATAAGTCATTCAAAGATTCATCAATCAAAATACGTTTACCATCTCACTACACCAACATTGTATTTTCATGCTTCTTTTCTCTGTGTCTTTGTGTCTCTGTCGTTCAAAAATCAGTCCTCTTCACTCAGTCCAAGCGCACTTAGCATCGGACGGAACTTGAGCGCCGTCTCGTCCCACTCTTTCTGAGGCTCACTATCCGCGACAATGCCCGCACCTGCATACAACCAAACGCGCTTTTCCTGTGCAATAGCGGAACGAATCGCTACGCCAAACTGCCCATTCATATCGCGGTCAATCCAGCCGACAGGTGCCGCATACCAGCCACGCGGGACAGGTTCATAATCCCCAATCATCTGCATAGCGACCGCTTGCGGGTCGCCACCTAGCGCAGGCGTCGGGTGCAAAGCATCTACCACAGGCAAAATACCATTATCTTCCTTCAGCGTCGCACTGATAGGCGTGTGAATATGCTGAATATTACTGAGCGTCATGATGCCTGTTTCGCCTACATTAACTGTATCGGCAATCATAGCCAAGCGTTCTTGAATACCATCAATCACTAACTGATGCTCATAGCGGTCTTTTTTGCTGGAGAGTAATTCGTTTGCGAAGGCGTCATCAGCTTCAGGCGTATTCCCACGCTGAATACTGCCTGCCAGCGCCATCGTAGTGAGTTGTTTGCCCTGCACACCCGCGAGGATTTCCGGCGTTGCGCCATAAAAAGCACTGTACGGACGTGGCTCGAATAAAAAACGATAGGTATCAGGATAGGCATCTTCTAAATAGCGCAAGGCATGGTCAACCGCGACCCTACCATCAAAGCGCAATTCTGCCACCCGCGAAAGCACTACTTTATTGACCTCGCCTTCACGCATACGGCTCGTTGCATCGGTGAGATTTTGCTCCCATGTTTTGTAAGGCATCGGGTAATCGTAAGCTGTCTGTGCGGGGCTTGGCACATTCTCGGCAACATAGGCTTGCAATTGCGCGACCTTCGCTTGTAGTGCTTCCCGTAAATCCGGCAACAAGCCAGCCGGCGGTTCGCCATACGGCACATGCGCGTTAATTGCCAACCATGTCACATCACCTACGCGCACCATCTGATAATGAGGCAACACAAAATGCGCGGGTGGAAAATCCGACCACGCAACATCCGGCACAAATTCATCCCGAAAGGCAAAGCCACCAAATAAGCGAGGTGCGGCGTGTGATTCCTGCTCATCTAATATGACCGCATCCGCGAATAGTTCCAGCGCATGATGCCGAATCGTCTCGAAACGGTCTGCGCCATACGCCATCATATCTAGCGCGATGCCAACTGCCGCAAACGCAACCTCCTCGCTACTATTTTCCCAGTAAAAACGCGCCTGCCCTCTCGACGCATGCAGGAAGTCTAACAGTGTCACATCAGGACACAGCACATGTGTACTCACCAAGCGACCATACTGTGCGGGGATACTCTGATAGGTCGTTTTGTCGGGTTGGCTCATGCGGATGCCTCATCAGCCTGCACAGATGCCATCTCGTAATCGACACTCTTGAGCAACAATGGCACAAGCGCATCCATAATACGTTCTGGCTCAGGTTCGCCTGTATGCACCCACTGAATGACCACGTTGTAAATCGCACCCATCCACGCATGTGCTACCACTTCGGTATCGACCTGCGCAATATCACCCGTTTCAATGGCTTCTTGCAAATAGGTCTGAATCAAGCCAGCGAAACGGTCTGTGACTTCCATACGTTTTTTCTCGAACACATTACCCAGCCCAACCGCTTGGACAAGCAAGATTTTCGCTGGACGCCGATATTTGCCGAACGTATCTAGCACTGCTTCAATCGCTACTTGCACCCGTTGCATACCAGCCGGATGCTCTTCAATCGCTTCCGTGACATTGCGCTCAATCACATCTGCGAATTGGTCAACCAGCGAGATAAATAGACGCTCTTTATTGGGGAAATGAAAATAGATTGACCCCTTAGACGATTGGCTCTCATCTGCAATTTCATCTAAGCGGGTATCGTAGTAGCCTTTGTTACTGAAGATGCTCAATGCCGCATCGAGAATGCGGTCTTTCGTGCTTTTAGTATCCTCACTCATGTGCGCCTCATCAATAGACTGACTGGTCAGTTTAAATCAGTATATCAGAAAAACACACTTTTGTGAGGATATGCACAATGTTCTAACGCAGGTTTATCACATGCTCACAATTCCAACTCATCAATATGAATCAACCCTTTTTTCAAGGCATAGATCATCGCTTGCTGACGATGCTTCAAATGTAATTTGCTCAAGATATTACCGACGTGCGTTTTCACCGTTTCCGTGCCGATGACCAACTTTTCAGCGATTTCTTTGTTGGTTAATCCTTGTGCCAATTCAAGCAAAATTTCGTGTTCACGCTCGGTCAATTCACTGCCGGGGATATTCTGCTGGGTCATATCACGCAGAACAGCACTCGCAATCGCAGGGTCAACAATTGACTTGCCCTTGTTCGCACTCCGCACAGCATCTAGCAACAGTTGCGGGTCACTCTCTTTACGCACATAGCCTGTCGCGCCTGCCCGCAAAGCCGCAATCACACGCTCATCATCCGTATGCGCGGTTAGGACAACCACATGCGTATTCGGACTACGGTCACGTAACAATTTCGTCGTCTCAATGCCATCCATGCCCCCCGGCATATATAAATCCATAACGACCACATCCGGCACCCACGCATCCAACTGCGCCAGAAATTCCTCGCCACTCTCCGCATTGCCAATAACCTCAATATCTGGCATCGCGCTCAAGTAGCTCTCGATTCCTCGCCGCACCACATGATGATCATCTACCAAAACTACGCGAATCATGCTGTTTGCTCCTCTAAATTGCCTACTTTGAATGTCCGTTTGTAGTGATAGTAGTATATCGCCAAGACGAGGTTATAGATGCCAAAGGTTACGAGCATTGTCAAAAAGACCGTACTCACCCACTCATCTGTATTCTGTGGCATCCAGTAAAATCCAGGATTCGCACCAGGCACAAACAAAGTCAAAGAAACCAGTGCTGTTGAGAAAAACCCACTATCGAGCCGTTTCTTTGTCTCGCGCAACACCTCGCCTCTATCGGCTGGGTTGAGGCGTAGTAAATAGAGACGATTTAGCCAAACAGTATGAACAAGTACAAGCGTCATAATCGTCAGCAAGCTCAAGCCAACAGCACTCACGTAAGCTACTGGAACCCCTGCCACCAGCATGAAACTTGGTAACGAAAATGCAACAGTAAAATACGCGATCCAATCACCTTGCACTTTATTCATCTTCATACAGAGAGCAATCGCTTCATCTTCAGATGTTACCGCTAAAACTTTGTCACGATAGGTAGCGTATCGTCGTATAAAAGAAGGAACAACTGCCAGCGCACATACGCCAGCAAAGCCCAATAACGCCATCAGACCCCATGTCTTCTCGATGAATGCGCCTTCTGCCACGCTCAACAGACAGAATATACCCGCCCCAAGCGAACCACCCGCTATCCAGTACGAATGATACGCTGTCTCAGAATATTCACGGAGATTTTTTGCTTTTTCTTCATCAGCAACAGGGTCATAGTCGAGTGGCAACATCACCGTGAGTTCTGTCCCTTGCCCGACAGCGGATTGCATTCTCAGTTGCGCACCGCCTAACTCACTCACGCGCCGTTCGATATTGTTTAAGCCCATCCCGCGCTCTGCCTCGTCCATATCGAAGCCCTGACCATCATCCGTGATTTTAAGCGTCAAGTCATTATTGACGACAGTCAAGGCAAGCGTGACATGTTTCGCCCGTGCATGACGCGCTATGTTTGAAAGCGCCTCTTGTGCAATGCGAAAGAGCGTTTCCTGCGCTCCGATAGGCAATAATTCATTATCCGGCAAACGGTCAAACTCGGTATGAATTTTTGCCCCTGTCCGATAACTGAGTGCCTCCATTTGTTGCCGTAGCGATTCGATGAAGCCCAGTTGTTCAAGTGGCGCAGGAGCGAGTTGCTGTAATAACGCTCGCATCTCGACCATTGCCTCTTGCGCACTCTGACGCACATCCAGCAACGCCGCCCGTGCTGCATCCGCATTCGTCTTGAGGTGTGCTTCCGCAGCAGCCGCGCTCACACTCATGCTAAAAACTTGTTGCTTGATACTATCGTGCAAATCACGCGCCAGCCGATTACGTTCTTCTTGTGCGGCAACCTCACTAATTTGCTCGTATAAACGCCCACGCATTGACTGAAAATCGGTGTGTTCTTCAACGAGTATATTCACTTCTTTGATGACCCCATCCATCAATCCCAGCGGATAGCTTTCAATCGGGCGCGTCTTTTTCTTCTGGTTGATTGCCGCCAGCGCCCGTTGAATTTCGCCCAACTTGATGACCAGCACCCACAGCGAAAATCCGCTCGATAACAGCGCGACACCTACATAGCCTACGATGCGCTCCAACCGTGAAATATCGTACTCTAATGCAATCACATCTTCTATCGTCGCAAAGGTGATACCCAAACTCAAGCTCACGACAAAAAATATTGTCATGAACGCAATTTTCTCATTCCGCATACTGCATCATCCTGAAATCTATAGCTATCGATACTTAGGATAGCAAACAGAAATACGATGCGCGTCCCCTATTGGAGGGATATTTGCTCCCAACGCGATTAACGCTTGTGAACCTTTATGACCTTTTATATAATCAAAAAAACAATTTAGCAAGCAAATTATCATGACCAACTACAACCCGAACCTCATCCTACCTGTGGGAACGCGCATCGTCACCCACGAGGCAATCATGAATAGCAACAACGAGCCAATTTTCAGCAAAGGCACTGTCGGCATCATCATCAAATCCCCCGTAGATGCGACCCATGCCTATCGTCTGCGCTTCATGGATGGCACAGAACTTTCTGCCAAGCGAACACAATTCAGCATCTATTCGCATTTCAAAAACCCGACCCAGCCGGATGACATCAGCACAGATTTACTCGCGCACAATGTCGTCTATCGTTGCGTGGTCGGTTCGCGTGCGTATGGACTGAGCCATGAAAATTCTGATGTCGATGTGCGCGGCATTTATCTCCCGCCGGCTGACCTCCAGTGGTCGCTGTATGGCGTGCCGGAGCAAATCGAAAGCACCGACAAAGACGAGGTCTTCTGGGAAGTGCAAAAATTCATCATGCTGGCACTGAAAGCCAATCCCAATATTTTAGAATGCCTGTACACGCCGATTGTCCAGCACAGCACGCCCTTGATTGACGCTCTGCTCGACCAGCGCGATATTTTCATGTGTAAGCTGATTTACCAGACCTACAACGGTTATGCTATGTCGCAATTTCAGCGCATGCAAAAACACCGCAAAAATCATGGCGAAATCAAGTGGAAACACGTCATGCACCTCATTCGCTTGCTGATTGCAGGCATCGCGGCGCTACAAGATGGCGAAATCATGGTTGCTGTGCCAGCGCAATACAAAGACGACCTGCTCACGATTCGTCAGGGGCAGATGGCATGGGAGCAGGTCAATACATGGCGCGAAGATTTACACGCTAATTTTAAGTCGGCTTATGAGCAAACCACCCTGCCAGACCGTCCGAATTACGAAGCGGCGAACGCATTTTTGATACGCGCCCGCAGAGAGGCTCTCTAAATGACTGACGACATTCTCAAAAGCATAGTCGATGAGCAACCCTACCCGATTATTTTTGCGTCCCTCAGTGGCGCACACCTTTACGGCTTCCCGTCGCCGGATTCCGATTATGATGTGCGCGGGGTTCACTGTTTGCCCTTACGCGATGTTTTGGGCTTACATGGCATCCGTGAAACCATCGAAATTTCTGATGAATCGCGGGGCATCGAACTCGACCTCGTGACACACGACATCAAGACCTACGCCCTACTCGGCATGAAGAAAAATGGCAATCTAATAGAGCAAGTCGTCTCGCCACACATTATCCATACGACACCCGCACACGATACCCTACGCCCGCTTTTGCTAGGGTGTATCACCAAATACATCGCTTTTCACTATCTCGGATTTTCGCGCAAAAAATGGGAAGAATTTGACAAGCGCGAGGCAAAAAGCGTCAAAGTATTGCTGTATGTGTATCGCGTCTTGCTGACTGGCATCCACCTGATGAACACAGGCGAAGTTGAGCCGAATCTCGTGCATCTGAACGACGTGTTCAAATTGCCCTACATCCCCGATTTGATAGACGCGAAAATATCATCCGGCGAACACGCAATCCTATCGGATGTTGATGTCGAATTTCATCGGAGCGAGTTCCAACGCCTGACTGCCGAACTCGAATCTGCTAAAGACACCACCCACCTACCGGAAAATCCCGCCCGTAAAGATGACCTCAACGAGTGGCTCATCGAAACACGGCTGACTTATGGGCAATAGTGCGAAAGTGACTTGCGATGGCTAATTTTGACGCAAAAATGTACAAAGCAGTCAAAAAGAAATTAGAACAACAACTTGGCGAGCCAAATGCCGATTTTCTGAAACTCATGTACGATTTCTACCATCGTGATGCAGACCTATATTTCACAGCACAAGCCAACATAGAAAAACAAACACATGAATTTCAAGCAGAAATGCTCGTCGTATTTGATTATCACTGTTACGAAATAACATCAGGGAACTGGCAACGAAAGAGTTGGTTTCTCAAATTCTACGAGGATATTGTTGTCACCTTTGACACACCCACTGCCAAACAGCAATTACTGAAATGGGCATGGTTTCAATTGACCAGTCATAACAACACACTGGTTGAAGAAGGCAAAGCGCTTCTGAAAGCGATTGCAACTGATGACGCAAAAACACTCATCTGGTTGATTCAACAATATCAACTAGGTACAAACGAGTTTTATAAGCGTGTAGAAGAATACGTCGGGCTTACTCGTCCAGGGCAAAACACCGAATAGCAAATTTGAAGTAGCAAAAAAGGATAATCATTGTGACTGAGGAAAGACGCATCTATGCCGCTTACGATGACGAAGGTATTTATGTCTATCAAGCATTCAGACAGTCGATTGTAGAAGCTGCACTGCGCGACGGTACTTTTGGCGGAGGTGGGTTCAAAATGGATCGCATGACATGGATAAAGCCCTCTTTTGGATGGATGCTCTACCGTGCCGGATATGCGATGAAAGAACATCAACAAGGCATCCTCAAAATCAAACTCACCCACGAAGGATTTCAGCAAGCTCTCCGTTGGGGCGTAGAATCGACATGGAATCCAGCAATATTTGATACTGAGCCAGTATGGAAAAAAACACTCAAGCAATCACCCGTTCGCATTCAATGGGATCCTGACCGTTACCTCACATCAGGCAAGCATCCGACACGCCGTGCTATTCAAATTGGCTTACGTAGTAAAGCAGTCGGCGCTTATGTCAACGAGTGGATTATTAGCCTAGAAGAAGTGACTGACTTAGCACATGCTATCAAACACGCTAAAGACATGAAAAAGCCCTTTCCGCCTGTCCCAGAAGAGCGTGTATACCAAGTTGACCATGATTTAGTTCAAAGTTTAGGCATCACACATACAAAGGTTGAAAATGACAGCTAAACAAACAGATTGGAATACATATTGATCCCATCCGAATTTGAAACAGCTCTGCATAATGGACAAGGGCGCGTCATACTATTTCTCAATGAGAATGACGCAAC
>JBCBKJ010000113.1:0-17075 GCA_038522085.1 Chloroflexota bacterium | reverse complement strand
GGAAAGGATGCGCATATGGATCATGCAATACGAGGCATCTCATATTTGAAATCATCTTACTATCAAGGAGCTATAAAACAGTGCCAAGCAAAACATCTGAACTCACAATTAAATATTTAGATATTCCCAACCTCACTGAGCAAGAATGGGATGACCTGATTGCGCTACGGATTGCCAATACACAGGAAGCAAGCCCCGATGACCCCGTTAATTCGTATGAATCCATACGTAAAATGATTACGGGTTATCCTGACTACAACGAATATATTTGGTTCTGGGTGGCATATGATGCTAATGACAATTGTGTTGCAATGATGCAGGTCGTACATCCGAAGCCAGATAACCCTGATTATGAAGCAAATAAAAAACTCATGTGGTGCTGGCTATTTGTTACACAAGACCGACGTCGGCAAGGTATTGCAACACAACTGCTCCCCCTCGTCATGCAACAAGCGCAAAAGTTCGGTGCAACTATCATACAAAGTGGTACATCTATAAAATCAGGGCATCAGTTTATGGAAATGCTAGAAATGCAAAAAGCCTTTGATGAAAAAGTCAATCGTGTCGCCATCAAAGATATTGATTGGGACTTAATGGCACAGTGGATGGATGCAGGACGTACCCGAAACCCCGAGGTAGAGCTTATCCGCTACGACCATCTGCCACCCGAAAAAGACATGGATGTATATTGTCAGCTAGTGACAGATTTAGTACGAATGGTACCACTAGAAGACATGGAAAAAGAAGAATACACACTCCTCCCTGAAGAATTACGCAAACAGTATACGCGTTTTGACGAGTTAGGACGTAAGAACATTGTCTTCGTAGCGCGTGATACTGATGGTGCCATGATGGGTATGACTGAAATGTTTCATGACCCTGAAAAACCAACCCTTGGCTATGTGGGTCTGACAGCTGTGTTGAAAAACTATCAAGGACGTGGTATTGGTAAATATCTCAAAGCCCGCATGACATATGATATACGCGATAACTTTCCTGCGGTGGAATCTATCAGCACGGATAACGCCTCCAGCAACGCGCCCATGCTCAGTATTAATGAGCGCATGGGCTTCACGGTGCATAAACACTGGATTGCCTACAAAATTGCTGTATCAGATTTAGCAAACACGATAAACAACGACTAACACTAACATTGCTGAAAAATATGCAGGCACAGGCGTTCGCTCAGTTCTTCAAACACTTTCACCCCGCGAACGCTGTGTCCACGTTCATCTAGTGGAGGCGAAAAGACCGCAATGCCCATCTTATTTGGCAACACACCAAAAATTGCCCCACTGACGCCACTTTTTGCTGGAATCCCGACGCGATATGCCCATTCACCACTGCTATCGTACATACCGCAACTGTGCATCACACTCAGTACATCGCGCACATATTTTGCTTGCAAAGCACGCTCGCCTGTCAGTGGATGTACACCGCCGTTTGCAAAGGTCGCCGCCATCATCGCAAGGTCGGTTGTCGTCGCTACTACCGCGCACTGTTGAATATATAAATCCAGCACTTCTTCTACATTGAGTTCTATCGCGCCTGTCGAACGTAGCAAATTGCCCATCGCCCGATTACGAAAGCTGGTTTGTCGCTCTGATGTGAACACAATGCCATCAAAATACATTTTGCGCCCGCTATAGCGTTGGAACATCGCCAAAATACGATTGAGCTTTTCCGTGAGGGTCGCGCCTTCAATCATGGAAGCAATCACCAGCGCACCCGCATTCATCATCGGGTTCGGTGGACGCCCTGTTTTTTCATCTAGTACAATCGCGTTAAACTGTTTGCCAACTGGCTCAACAGCAACTTTTTCTAGCACCCGTTCGCGTCCATTATCTTCCAGTGCCAAGCCATAGGTAAACGGCTTTGAAGTCGATTGAATCGTAAATCCCTGACTGACATCCCCTACCCCGTACACGTCACCATCTGTCGTGACGGCAACGATACCAAACCAATTAGGATCAGCTTTTGCCAGTTCGGGTATGTAACTCGCTACTGTGCCATCCGTCACATCTTTGTATTTTTCGTAGGTCGCATCGAGAATGCTTTGTATATCGCTCATGTGTGTCTCTCCCTCTGTGAAACCTGTCTCGACGCTAGTGTACTGCAAATAGCGCATGCAAAAGGTGAGAATCGCTTTTGAAAATCACTTTCGTCTGTTGGATTACGCTTAAAACCTGCTACGATGAAGGTCTGAGAAAATAGCAACCTAATCACCAAAGGACACACACACTTTCATGACCATAGATAGCATGACCCCTGATGATTTTCGCGCTTTAGCAGATCTACTCTTTCCCGATGTTGAAAAAACGATTGCGGATGTCCAAGCACAATACCCGCCCCGCGACATATCAGACGGCGCTTATGTCAGTCGTTTTGCGCCCAGCCCAACCGGCTTCTTGCACATCGGCGCAATTTATACCTCGCTGATGAACCGCATGATTACCCGCAATGGTGGCGTGTATATTCTGCGCATCGAAGATACCGACCAAAATCGTGAAATCGAAGGTGGCACAGAGCAAATCGTTGAAGCACTCAACCGTGTGGAAATGACCCCAGCCGAAGGTCCATACACAAGCAATCCACTGCAAGAACGTGGCGATTATGGACCCTATATCCAGAGTGAACGCTTTGACCTCTACCAAATTTTCATGAAAGAAGTGGTGGCAAATGGCTGGGCGTATCCATGCTTCATGACTACCGAAGAACTTGATGAAATCCGCGAACAACAGGTGAAATCACGGGTTGCCCCAGGTATCTACGGCTCATATGCCCGTAGTCGTCAGCATTCACTGGATAAGATTAAGCAAAAAATCGAAGCGGGCGAAGAATACGTCATGCGTATCAAAGCGCCGAACGACACGAACAGTAAAATCCGCGTGGATGACATCGTGCGCGACAAAATTGAGATGCCAGCCAATAATTTAGATGCTGTTTTGCTCAAAGCAGATGGCTTCCCAACGTACCATTTCGCGCATGCAGTCGATGACTATCTTATGGGAATCAACATCGTGCTACGTGGTGACGAATGGATTCCGTCTGTGCCGTTGCATGTACAGGTCAACGAAGCGATTGGCGCACCATTACCGATGTACGCACACTTCGCCCCGATTGCGAAAATGGATGGCAACAGCCGACGCAAACTCTCGAAGCGCAAAGACCCCGAAGCGGCGATGTCGTATTACTATGAAAACGGCTACCCTATCGAGGCAATCATCGACTACTTGCTCAATCTGATGAACTCTAGCTTTGAAAATTGGCGTGCGGAAAATCCTGATGCGCATTACGAAGATTTTGACTTTGATTTGGATAAACTCGGTAAAGCAAGCGCCTTGTTCGACCTTGATAAGCTGACGAGCATCGCTAAAGAGACGATTGCCGCTTATACAGCCGAAGAAGTTTACGAAAAAGCTGTCGAGTGGGCGCAACTATACGACGAAAGCTATATACCGATTCTGACTGCCGACAAAGCGCATAGCATCCGCGTATTCGACATCGAACGGGGTGGCGATAAACCACGTAAAGACCTCGCTAAATGGGATGAAATCGAAGAATACTACGGCGTGCTGTTTGATGCTTTCTTCGAGAATTACGTGCCGGCTGGCTATGCCGATGCGCCCGAAATCAAAAACGAAGATATGGTCGAATTGCTGGATTATCTCATCGAGACGACCCCGCAAACCTTCAATGAAGATAAGATGGATTGGCTCAATCGAATGCGCGAATACGCCGCAGATAATGGCTATGCGAAACGGCGCAAAGACTACAAAAATGACCCCGATGCCTACAAAGGCTGGTTCGGTGACATGATGATGGCGTTCCGTGTGGCGCTGACAGGCAAAACCCACACCCCTGATTTATACGAGATGGTTCTCGCATTGGGTGAAGAAAAAACGGTTGCTCGTTTCCAACGCGCCCGTGACCATTTCGCCAGCTAAACACAAAATCTGCTTCACACATAAAGAGCCTGTCTACTGTGACAGGCTTTTTCTATTCCAAATCTACACCCTATCTACACCTTTTGGCTGATGTACGTTCTACTTTATGAGTGTAAGATAAGTGAAATACACATGTCTTACGAGGTCACTCATGGCAAAGCAAGCACGCATTATCGAACAAGCCTTTTTAGCAAATATTGTCGAAGAAACTACGCATACATTGTCAGAGTGGATGACGCTCATTGACGATTCCGGCGAACACAAAACCAACGGAATTATCAAATGGATAAAAGCCACCTACCCGCTTAACCATCGTCAAGCATCTATGTTGGCAGGCATCTACCTGAACGATGGTCAACCCGTCTATGATTACGATGTGATGTTTGATAAGCTCTTCGAGAAATTCCCACAGCAACGCCCTATCTATGACCATCTCATCGCACAAATTCATAATATCCTGCCGGATGTCGAAGCGATTCCGACCAAATCCTATGTGTCATTGGAGACAGATTACGTCTTCGGTTGCATCAAAATTGCTAAATCATATCTTCGGCTAGGACTTGACCTTGCAAGCAAACCACTAGAGGGCATCTTGCAAGAGGCAAAAGGACTGGGCGCCATGCCCAATATCGCACACATGATTGAACTTCGCTCCGTAGACGATATAAGCGATACTGTCATCAGCTATATTGAGCAAGCCTACCACCTGAAACACAGCATCAGTGAGGCGTGACAATGTTAGATTTCAATTTTTTAGCAATCGCTCTAGCAACCATCGCCATGACGACCATCGGCGCAATCTGGTTCAATGCCCCGTTTGCTTTTCAACGCATCTGGTTAGCAGGCATTGGCAAAACCAGCGAACAAGTCATCGCGGATTTCTCGCCTATTAAACCTGTGTTATCACTCGTTGGTTCCGCCATTATGGCAGTCATATTCTCTGTTCTGCTCAGTTGGTTAGCTGTTTCCGGCGTTGTCGCAGGGATTCAAGTCGGGTTGATGGTCGGGCTATGCGCAGTCATCATCAACGGCGTGCGCGATGCGTTTGAAGGGCGTCCGCTGTCGTTGTATTTCGTCAATGCCTCCCATGATTTGACTGTTATACTCGTCGGCGCAGGCATCATCGGTTTCTTCAGCGCCTAGGTAGTCGTAAACCTCATCTCGACTGAGGCTGATTTATACATTTGCGCATATACTAATGACGATAGTCCATAGTGCATATCGTCATGTCGTATCAAATACTACAATCTAAATTTTTCATCCCTGCGCCGAAACGCACCGATATTCAACGCACTGCTTTGCTGACCAAACTACACTCAGCCAACGAGAAGCGTTTGATACTGGTATCCGCTGGCGCAGGCTACGGCAAAACAACACTTATCACCCAATTTGCACACGAAACAGCACACACTGTCGCGTGGCTTTCGCTGGATGTAAGTGATAATCACCCAAAGCGATTCTGGCAGTATTGCTTTCATGCGCTGGTTTTTGCAGGTGTGGAATTAGACGAAGCCTCTTTATCTGACTTCGTGAATGGCAATCTCGCCTTAGACGATTGGTTAGTTAGGCTGGTTAATCAGATAATCAGCGCCAAACAGCCAGTCAGCCTCGTTCTCGATGATTATCATGTGCTGATGGATGACAGTATCCATGCTGGCATTGCATTTTTGCTCGAAAATACATCCCCGAATTTCCACATAATTATCATCAGCCGTACCGACCCATCCCTGCCCTTGTCACGCTTTCGTGCGAAAAACCAACTGTTGGATATACGCGCTTCGCAACTGAGCTTTAGCCTCACCGAAACCCATGATTTGATTGCACCACAGGTCAGCGTGCCATTGAGTGATGATGCTATTGCGCAACTCGTAACCACAAGCGAGGGCTGGATTGCAGGCATTCACCTTGCCTTGCTCAATGCAAAACAGCGTGATAATCCAAATGATGCTTTACAGACAATCTCTGGTACACATCGCCATATCTTTGAGTATCTGGTTGATGATGTTTTGCAAAAGCAATCGCACCAGATACGACAATTTCTACTTTCGACAGCTATTCTAAACCGTTTCTCATCAGACGTGTGTGATGCCCTCTTGTTGTGTGATGACAGTCAGTCCATCATCAACAATCTTGTGCAATCCAATCTATTCATTGTGCAATTGGATAATCAGCGCGAGTGGTTCAGATACCATCATCTCTTTCATGATGTTCTGCGCGAACACCTACAGCAAGCGATGACGACTGACCACATTTCACCCTTGCATCAGCGAGCCGCACAGTGGTTTCATCAACATGCACACTACAAAAACGCGCTACACCATGCCACGCAAGCCCATGATTTTGACCTTATCAAACGCATCATAGTTGATGGCTCAGTAGAGATGTTCGCACAAGGCTATGTCAATGACCTGCGTCAGTGGATAGAAACCTTATCGGCTGATTTGATAGCATCTGACTGGCAACTGTGCATCGTCTATGCGTGGACGCACCGTTATGTGCGTGATGTTCAAGGTATGCAACATTACATTGACCGTGCAGAAAAGCTCTTTCAGGCAGAGATGCGTAGCGAAAATGACAGGCGATGGTATCTTGCAGAAAAAGCTGGTTTGCAAGCATTCATCGCTTACGTTTGCGGGGAAAATGACCGCGTTCTTGAACACCATCGTATTTTAGAAAAATACAAAACAGCCCAAAACGACAGTAGTTATGCGCTCACACTCTTAGCTGTGGCAGGTGTGTATAAGCGGCAGGGGCAGGTATCACAAGCAATCGACACCTACCAGCAGGTCATAAAACACACGCGAACATCATCGTCAATGTTGCGTTTCATCGCTTATGTTGACCTCTCTGTGCTGTACATCACACAAGCGCATGTCCGCCAAGCAGAAGCCCTCGTTGATACGTTCATCAATCATTGTCATGCACACGCTATAGAACCGCCGATATTAGGGGGTATCCTATTGAATAGCGCCATGATTGCCTACGAGTACAACCAACTAGCAGATGCAAACGCGCATATTACAAAAGCCATCCAACTCATCAAGCGTGGTGGTGTAGAAAATGCGCTCGTCTTTGCTTATGCCTATCGTTTTTTTGTCGCCTCCGCACAAGAAAAGTGGTCTGTCGCGCATGATGCCCTCACACATTATGAAAATATCATTCGCAAGTGGGACGCTGCAACGCTCTATGACAATAACCTACTAGCTTATCGCATCGACCTCGAAACGCGACGCGGTAATCATGCGCGGGCATTGTCCATGCTCCAAGAAGCAACTATCACACCTGCTGATACTATTCACACACAAAAAGCATCGCTCTATCTCGCACTTCTACGCGCATTAATCGCCAGCCGTCACTTAGACGACGCGCAGATAGTCTGCGAAAAATTACTCAGCATGAGCAAGCAACAGGGTACCCAGAGAGACATTCCGTATTTGAATATGCGTTACGCCATCATCAAGTATCTACAAAATGAACATGATACAGCACGCGATTACCTTAAACTCGCCCTTTCGGATGCCCAACTATATGGTTTGGTACAGAGCATCATTTCGCCACCTCATGAGACACAAGCCCTCCTGCGACTAGCACAAAAACACAATATTGCACCTGATTATGTGTCATCATTACTCACACACATCACACCTCAGCAAGCACCCAAAACTCTTGCATCGCCTCTAACAAAGCGTGAATTACAGATACTCCGTCTATTGCACGATGGCAAGACAAACCAAGAAATCGCCTCTGAACTCGTTATTGCGCTCAGTACCACCAAGCGACATATCATGAATATCTATGCTAAGTTGGATGTACACAACAGAACGCACGCTGTCCTGCGTGGCAACCAACTCGGACTCATTGAGTAATTAACAAGCATTTTCGTTTACAACTTTTTAAGCTATTAAGACTTTCTTACAGCTTTTGCACACGAGGTAAAAGACCCTCTCGTAGCATCGTCCTAATAGTGTGAGGTTAATTGAGAAAAGAGCCAGACATGCCAGAAAATAACAACGAAACTATTATCATTTACGGTGCAACGTGGTGTCCTGATTGCCAGCGTGCGAAGAAATTCTTCGGTGAGCATATGGTCGCATACGATTGGATAGACATCACCGATAACGACGAAGCCATTGCCTATGTCGAGAAAGTTAACAAAGGCAACCGAAGCATCCCGACCATCATCTATCCTGATGGCACGATTCAAGTCGAACCGAGCAATCAAGAGATGGCAGACCAACTCGGTATCAGCGTAGAATCTGATAACACGCTCTACGATGTTCTGGTCATTGGTGGGGGTCCGGCTGGGCTAACATCCGCTATCTACACAGCACGCGAAGGCTTGAACACCCTCGTGATTGATGCCAATACACTCGGCGGACAAGTCGCTATCACACAAGTTTTGGATAACTTTCCAGGCTTCCCAGAGGGCGTGAGTGGTGCCGATTTTGCTGACCGACTCATACAGCAAGCCAAACGCTTCGACGTGACACTAGTCGAAGGTACACCCATCAAAGATATTCGCCGTGATGGACAGTGCATCATCGTGGAATCCAGTGCAGGCGCGACCTTTATGGCGCGTTCGGTTATCCTCGCAACAGGGAGCAAGTACCGTCGCTTGAATGCCGAAGGTGAAAAAGACCTCATCGGCACATCGGTTCACTTCTGTGCGACCTGTGATGGCGCGTTCTACAAAGACAAAGATGTACTGGTCGTCGGTGGGGGCAACAGTGGCTTTGAGGAAGGCTTGTTCCTTGCCGAAAAATTCGCCAAGTCCGTGCGGATTGCCGAGTACAGCGACACACCAAAGGCGAGTAAAATCTTGCAGGATAAGGTCGCTGACCGCGAGAATATGAGCGTCGTCACGAATCATGCCGTACAAGAATTTGTAGTTGGTGATGATGGCATGCTCGATTCGGTCAAAGTGTTAAACCGCGAAACAGACGAAATTGTACAGTGGGACAACGTTGATGGCGTGTTCGTCTTCATCGGGCTTAGTCCCAATAGTGGCTTCCTGCCTGAAACTATCGAACGCGACCAATGGGGTTTCATCAAGGCAAGCGATACCTTTGAAACCACACTCGATGGTGTATTCGTCGCTGGTGATGTCCGTGCAGGTAGCACCAAGCAAGCTGTCTCTGCATCCGGCGAAGGCGCAACGGCTGCTGTGATGGTACGCCAGTATCTGACTCGCATTGGTGAAGCCAATCCGATTAACGAAGTCGAACGCGAACTAGAACCCGTCGCCGCCGCTGACTAAGCCAACCACATAACATGATAATCAACAGGTAGCGCATAGTGCGTTACCTGTTTTTGTTTGTTTAGTCAGCAAACAACTCGCGCACGGCTGGACGCTGTACTTTGCCACTCCCTGTCAGGGGCAAGCTATCCACAAAGCGCACAATGCGGGGGGTCTTGTACCCTGCAAGATGCTCCCGACTATAGCTTTCGACCTCATCTTGGGATAGCGTCACGCCTGCTTCGACCACGATTGCCGCCGCCACACGCTGTCCCCACTCAGGGTCATCTATGCCGACGACTGCCACCTCTTCGATTGCCGGATGCTGACGCAAGACGCCCTCAACTTCCGCCGGATACACATTTTCGCCACCCGACACAATCAAATCACTACGTCGTTGCACCAGCCACAAATCACCATCCGCATCCAGATAGCCAATATCGCCCGTATGCAACCAACCATCACGCAATACCTCTGCTGTCGCGTCAGGGTTGTTGTAGTAGCCATGCATCACGCTCAAGCCCTTGACCAGTATTTCGCCATACTCACCCTGCTTTTGCGGATTGCCTGCCTCATCGACAATTTTCACCTGTGTAAAGCTCAATGGCTTACCAACAGTGCCAGGTTTACGCGCCGCATCACCAGGTAAAGTTGTCGCTACTTGGCTCGATGCTTCTGTGAGTCCGTAGGTCGTCGCTACAGGAATATTTTCGTCTAAGCACTGTTGCATCAATTCAGGCGTTGCCGCAGCCCCACCCAGCAACACCAATCGCAATGCCGGATACCAATCGCCCTCGCGTTCGCGCAATAGACGAAAAAGCATCGTCGGCACAAGCGAAACCAACGTCACAGCATCATATGTCAGCGCATGATTGATAGTCTGCACATCGAACGACTGCCGTAAATCCACTGTGATGCCGTACAACAACGCACGAATGAAAATGCTCAATCCGCCGACATGATACAACGGCAACACACACAACCATTTGTCATCTGGCAGATGCCCAATCCGATAGGCGCTTGCCATCGCACTGTAAAAGACATTTCCATACGTCAGGGTCGCCCCTTTCGGCTTGCCGGATGTCCCCGATGTATGCACGATGAAAAAAGGCGCATCAAGGTCAATTTCACGCTCGGGGATGGTAATTTTTTTCTTGGGCTTTTGTTCGATGTTCGCCAGCCGATGCCCTTTATCCCGCAAACCCGCTAGCGTATCCGTGAGGGCATAGGGCAACAACCAGTCGCAGTCGGCTTGCCGAAGCTGAAAATCCATCTCGTCTATAGTCAATCGCGCATTAATTGGCACGAACACGATACCCAGTCGCATTGCCGCGAAGAATGGCACAATCGCCAGCACACTGTTCATCATGATCATACCGACATGCTGACCCTGTTCTATACCCGCGTTCAGCATCCGCCGACACATATCATCCACGCGCCAATTCAGATGCTTATAACTTATTTCGTTTGTCTCAGTAGCCGAGAGGTGTTCGATAATGGCGATTTTTTCGGGACTCGCACTCGCCCGCATTGCTAACCAATCCTGCATAAATATCACGCACTTTCTGGAACTTGCTCACCTGCATATACCAATATAATTTTCTCAGGGTAACTATCACCTGAGCGTTTTCTAGCCGTTTATCAATCATCAGACTCCATGTGATTGTCAGAAGTCCAACGGCATTGTAGCAGAAAAAGCCCTGCCTCCTTGTGAGGATAACAATCTCTATACGCCTACTCAAATACATCTCTAGCATACTGCGTCATCATCTTATGAAATTCCTGTTTACAGTTAGTTTGTCTCAACTCCCATTAGTTTTAGGTAAAAGATCAGCGATAATTTCGTTCAGATACCTCATCAAAGTATGATGGATTTTAGTATATAATCACCATATTGCTTCCAACACTGTTATTAGGAAATCGCCCAATATGCGTTTTATTTCAGTCATTACCCTGACGGTGATTTTATCAGCACTCGTGTATATCAGCCCAACACGTGCCGCTATCACCATTACCGTCACCACCACAGCCGATATTTCAGCAGTCGATGGTGTCTGCTCATTACAAGAAGCCATCACTGCCGCCAATATCAATGCAAGCGTCAATGAATGCCTTCACGATGGTTCAGCAGGCACTGATACGATTGAGTTCGCCATCGGCGCACCTGGCTCTACACAGACAATCGCTTTAGCAAGCGGTCTACCGACTATAACCGAAGCCGTGATACTAGATGGTACAACACAATCAGGTGCTACAGGATGCAACCAAATCACAACACCTTTGATTATTCTTGATGGGACACTGACAATAGGCGGTGTCAGTGGGTTTCTCGTCAGTGCAGGTGGTAATAACTCAGAAATTCGGGGTTTCGTGATTCAAAATTTTGACCGTGATGGCATCGAAATACTAGCTAGTAATATGCTAGTGCAGTGTAACTTCATCGGCACAAACGCACTCGGGACAGCGGCGGCGGCTAATGGACGTCACGGGATCACAATCACATCAGCCGGTTCTAATAATATCATAGGGACAGATGGGGATGGCACTAACGATGATGTTGAAGGTAATCTCATCTCTGCCAATATCAACATTGGCATCGACATAACATCAGCCTCCCTCGATAACGTCGTTGCAGGCAATATCATTGGTTTGGATGTAACAGGCACAACAACACTCGGCAATAGGACACATGGCGTACAAGTTTCAGGTGGGTCATTAAACACACGAATTGGCACAAATGGCGATGGCACAAGCGACACACTAGAGCGTAATATTATTTCTGGCAACAGGAATAACGGTATCAACTTAGGGACAAACAGTCGCAATACGACAGTTGCAGGTAACTATATCGGCACAGATATAAACGGCACAACTACCATAGGCAACGGTTTACATGGCGTGCATGGTCTCAATGATTCTAGCAGCAATATTATTGGCACAAACAGCGATGGCGCCGGAGATGCGAACGAGGGCAATGTCATATCTGGCAATACCGCTGATGGCATCCGCTTTGAAGTTAACGTTGATGACAACGTGGTTGCAGGCAACATCATCGGCTTAGATCTAACAGGCACTGTCCCCTTGGGTAACGGGAGACACGGTATTGCCATAGCGAGTAATAATAACCGCGTAGGCACAGATGGTAATGGCATCAGCGACATATCAGAGCGTAACATCATTTCTAACAACAGTACCAATGGTGTTGTAATATCAGCAAACGCAACAGGCAATACAGTTGCGGGCAACTACATCGGCACCGACATCACCGGCACGTTGGATCTTGGTAATGGACAAAATGGCGTCGCACTAGGTGGCGGGTCGAACAATAATATCATTGGGACGAATGGTGACGGCGTGGGTGATGCCAGCGAGAGAAATATCTTATCTGGGAATGGGCAAGATGGGGTCGGTGTTTTCCTTGGAGCGAGCAACAACACGATCGCAGGCAATATCATGGGCTTGGATGTAACTGGCACACTAGCGATACCCAATGACAGAAACGGGTATTTCTCCAACGGTAATGCCTCCAGCAACATCATCGGCACAAATGGCGATGGCGTGAGCGATGCCAATGAAAGAAATATCATTTCAGGCAATGGTGTTCATGGGGTCGGTATAGCGACAGGTCAAGATAACGTGGTGGCTGGCAACCTTATCGGCACCGACATTACAGGTACTGTCGCACTCGGCAACACACAGGTTGGTGTTGTACTCAACACCACATTAAATAATCGAATTGGCACGAATAGCGATGGTTTGAGTGACACCCTCGAACGGAATATTATTTCTGGTAATGGTATCTATGGTATTCGTATTACTGGCAACGGTGATGCCAACCGTATTTCTGGGAACTTCGTCGGCACAGATATAAACGGAACCGGCGTCGTGAGCAATGCGACAATTGGCATTTTTGTCGATAATGGTCCTGATAATACGATTATTGGGAGCAATGCCGATGGTGTGAATGATGCTTTGGAGGGCAACCTTGTCTCTGGCAACGGTGGGCGTGGCATTTATATCATCAACATTGGGACAACAAGCACCCTTATCGCCGCCAACATCGTAGGTTTAGATATTACACAAACCGTAGCCCTTGGAAATTCGAGCGGTATCTATGTCTCCGATGTAGCAGGAATAACCATAGGGGGGTCAAATTACCAACTAGGCAACGTTGTAGCAGGTAACACAACTGAAGGTATTCTCGTGCGTGCAGGAACAGCAGGACCGATTGTTATCAGCCATAACTTTATCGGTACAAATGTGAGTTTTGCTAATCTACCTAATGGTACACACGGTATTGACCTCAACTTAAATAATCCCATACCTGTTCAGGTCGATAATAACTACATCTTCAACCATTCAGTAACTGGTTTGCGCGTCCGTAATAATTCAGATTTAGGAGGCGTAGGGGTTTCGGTAAATAATTGCCTCATCAATAACACGGCAGGTGTCAATAACCAAACAGGGGCGACCATCACCTTTGAGCAAAATCTGTGGGGCGCACCCGATGGTCCTTCCGGTGCTGGCACAGGCTCCGGTGATTCTGTAAGCGCAAATGTCGATTTTGACCCCTTTGTTCCGACGCAACTAGGAGCTTGTCCGTCACCTACTACAACACAAGCAGCGATAGATATACCTGTTGTAACATCCATTGCCTTGTTCGACCCATTGATTACTAAGCTCGGGTTCATCAACAACAACAGCACGATTGATTGGTCGATTTCTATCACTAGCATAGAAGGTATTGGTCGCGGCGTAGTCATAACAGATACCCTACCAGATGGTTTAAATATCATCAGTGTCACAGCACCAGGGGGAGAGATCAGCATTGACGGGCAAACCGTAATCGTAAGTTACGCTATCATTGATGAAAAAGAGATAAAACTCATCACGATCACAACCACAAGTACAGCAACACCTGTCAACAACACAGCATGTGTACAAGCGTCAAACCAAACAATACAAGAATGTGCTTCAAGCATTGCTGTCGCTGAATTGCCGCAAACTGGGGAAAATCCGCTATGGCGTGATGTAATTATGTTTATCTTGATGTCATGTGGTGTGGGAATACTATGGATGGGGTATCAACGCTTTCATCTACTAACACGAAGGGTATCCGGTTACTAGGGCAACAGAGAATCGCGCACCGTCGCATCAATTTTATGCTTGTCTATCTGTGCAAGTTTCTCAAAAGTTATGCATGAGCACCAATATATCTCACATCACAAGGCATTTAGCAGGCATGCCCTATCGTCCAGATGTGAGATATGGTTGAGGCATATTAACAGCAGACCACCATGAAAAATATTCACCTGCAGAGAATCAGCAAGCATCAAGGTTGAAATGCCTGTATTGGGTTGCAGATAAATCATATACGAAATTACCCTAAATGGTTGTATCGACGAAACATAATACCTATCATTTACAGGAGTATGACAAGCCACAAGCTAGAAATAGCAAGTTATTCGTACGTGATGAGATGAACTATGACAGAATCATCAAAATTTCATAATGTGTATTATCAAAAATTAATGGCTGAAAGTGGTATGTGGAACGCACCGTATTCTAGACCGCCATCTTTGAATTACTCAAACCAAACGGCAATACTATTCTGACAACCCCTCGCGCAGAAGTACGCGCTGATTGGATGGAAATATACGCCAACACAAAACAACCTGTAGAAGATTGGCTCACAGAAGACCAATTACATCAACTCGCTACCCAAACAAACTTTCAGGTACGAACTACACAAGCGGTTCGCCACATTTGCAGGGTCATTGCCTAATCGCTTATTCAAGAGAATTCTACTCAAAATATTGACCCAAATAGGCTATCCCCAGCATGTTTGACTACTTATCAAATCGTTCATCTGCATAAACCAAACAGCCCCTCGTGATGGTTTGCCCGTCAGGTCACAACACAGTTTTCCATCTGACGCATAAGGTCATCACCATCAATCCCATCATGAGAACTAATGATAACAAGCTGTGTCTGACGCACTTCATCTGCTTGCCATTTTCGATGACGAACCAAAGCTGACCGCTTGCCAACCAATTGAAAGACAAAACGATAATCAGGATGTTCTGCCAAGTAGACAATCCCTTTTGAACGGTAAACAGTCGTGGGCAATGAATCGAGCGTCTTTTGCAGGGCTTCGCGTTTCAACGGCATTGAAGAAGTCCAACTCCATGTAGAATAAACCATTGCATGATTGTGTTCATGGTGATGATGGTCATGGTCAAGAACTTCATCAACGGCATGGACGTGGACATCATGGGCTTCGCGTTGTGCTAATTTTTCTGGTGAAAATTGCCCACTGCCTAGCAAGAGTTCCGGTGCAACCTGCCCCTGCACTGCCTCAATAATACGCGCATCAGCCGTGACTTCACGAATGCGTGTCTTCACCATCTCACGATAAATGTCTGTCACCAAATCGACTTTATTCAGGACGACAATATCCGCAAAACCTACCTGAGCCAAACCCAAATGTTGATTCTCACCTTCTAAGTTCAAGAAATATTCAGCATCTACAACAGTGATTACACCATCTAGCTTCACTAAGGGCATAAATTCTGGCACACGGAACGTGACCGCAATCGCCATCGGGTCAGATACGCCACTCGCTTCAATCAAGATATATTCAGGCGGTTCATCAAGCCGAAGGAGACGTAATGTTTCATCCATGAGGTCGCCACGAATAGTACAGCAAATACACCCATTAGAGAGTGTCACCATCTCACCTTCGACCCCAACAATCAACTGGGCATCCACATTAATTGCACCAAAGTCATTGACGAGTACGGCAATTTTCATACCATGTTCGCTGTGCAAGATATGATTGAGCAGGGTCGTTTTGCCCGCACCAAGAAACCCCGTCAATATGGTGACTGGCACTGGAAAGTTAGGTTTATTCATTCGCCGTATCGCTCCTTTGTGACACTTTTTCTGATATGGGGAGACGTTTACGTAACCATGTCAGGGCGTTCTGGGTGATGTATTCCCATTCTGATTTCGGCGCATTGACTGCTAGACAGGCTTCTACACGCTGGTTAAGGTCATCAGCATCCAAACCATCAGCAAAACCAATGACTACCATTTGCGAATGAGGTGCTTTTTCTCCCCAACTATCTTCTACAAAAGTCAGGCTAACCCGCTTACCAACCACTTGCAATACCCCTTGGCGATCAGGTTGCTCAACAAGAAAGAAAATTCCTTTAGCACGGTAAATGCTTTCAGGTAGGTCATGAACCAGACGCCGCAACGCACGGTAGGACACGGGTTTTTCGCTATGCCAGCTCCATGTATCGAAGACACGCGAGTGGTCAACACGTTCATGCGAATGGTCATCGTCATGATGTATTCCCTCATAAATCTGTACGTTCGCAGGACGTTCAGCAAGGCGTTCAAGGTCGAATGCGCCTACATTGAGTAATAGTTCCAGCGGTACATTTGCATGTGTCGTTTCGATGATGCGGGATTTGGGGATAGTATCACGGATATAGTCGCGTACCTGCTGAAGCTGTGTCTCATCCACGAGATCAACCTTATTCACAATGACAATATCTGCCATACCGACCTGATTCATAGCCAAAACTGCGTACTGACGCTCTAATGTCAGGATTTGTTCGGCATCCAGCATAGTCAAGATACTATCAATTTTAACCCCTTGCATCGCACGAAATAACAATGCGACTTCCATCGGGTCAGACACGCCACTAGTCTCTACAATGATATACTCTGGCGGTTCTGATTGCTGAAGCAGATTGAAAACAGCATAACTGAGATCATCGCGGATGGTGCAACAGATACAACCATTAGAAAGATTCACAGTTTCTCCCTCTACACTTGCAATTAACTGTGCATCTATATTAATCGCACCGAAGTCATTGACG
>JBCBKJ010000112.1:0-17168 GCA_038522085.1 Chloroflexota bacterium | reverse complement strand
GCTTGTTGCATGAACCCTACGTTTGATGGGCTTCAATTGCCTTTCGCTTCCTAGTCACCTCACAACTTGACAACGCCTGGATATGGCATATCAGATGGATGTGTTGGACTTGCTGTATGAACTCAATGAACAGGGACGTACTATCGTGATGGTGTTGCATGATCTCAATCATGCGGCACGCTATGCCCATCATATTGTCGCCTTACGTGAGGGGCAGATCAGGGTGCAAGGTACGCCGACAGAGGTGATGACAGCGGAGCATATTCATGAGGTCTTTGGCTTGCACACCCATATCATACCTGATCCTATCACCGACACCCCGATGTGTATTCCCATTGGGCGTCGTGAGCGCACGAAAGAGGATGCGATTGCTGTATCTGAGGAGACAACAGCCTAATGTGCAGGTTCTACTATCGGATCTCATTTCCACATGAAAGGCAATTGCCATAAGTAAGAGAGGATGAAAGAGCATGACCCAGAAACTGACACCCCTATTGGACACCTTGGAGCGCGTTGAAGCGTGGACAGAGCAGCCTGTGAGTATCGGTGCCGCAGATAGTCCTGACTGGTTCTCAGCCATGGATTTGATGCCTGCTGATAGTGAGCGATTGGCGCAATCTCTCGCCAAACAAGCCATCCATCATCCGCAGATGGAAGCGCGCACCCGTGCTTCGTATTTTATAGGAGAGTATAGCTGGTACTTGCCCATCGTAGCCATCGGCGCGTATCTTTCTGAACGCCGTGTGCCGAATATTTCACCTGACAATGTGTTGCTACGCTACAACACCTATACATGGCATCACGAAGGCGAGAGTGGGGAAGCAGAGCGTATTGAAGTACGCCTATTGCATGGTCATTTTGCCTGTTTGCCTGATGACCCTGATGCCGATCATCCACTGGCACTTGTGATGTCAGATGAAGCGGGCTTGCTGGGATGGTTGCGCTCCACGTTAGAAGCACATCTCACACCGATTGTAGAGCGCCTCTTCGAGCAAACACGCCTGAGTCGTCATGCGCAATGGTGTTTGGTTGCCGATTCATGTGCCGCGCAATTCTTGCATCTGGGAAAGCAAATGGCGGATGAGTCACGCGGAAAATCTCAGGGCTTGGCATTTATCAAGGCGGAACAGTCACCCATGAATAATCCCAAAACGAGCTATGTTAGCTTGCAATACCTAGATCATATTGAGACGTTTCGCGCACGGGGTGGGTGTTGTCGCTACTACACCGTATCGGAGACGGGCAAAGATTACTGTACGACCTGTGTTCTGCGTAAGCCTGAAGACCGTGATGCACGTCTACTGGCGTACATGAAAGAGAAGTACAAAGCTGACGATAGCTGAATGTGAGTCAACCTAATCTCTCAAATCTTTAAGATGCAGATGTTGATACTAACCTTTAACGCGCGTAAACACAGTTCACAAACGACTGAAATCTTTTCTGTAATCCACTGTGTAGATATACGTGATAAATTTCGCTAATCTCATACTCATGTGCGATATTGCACAGATTTGACGCTAATTTATCCAAGAGGGGAAAAATGAAACACGATCGTAAATTAATTGTACTGACGCTACTAGCACTACTACTGGTGAGTGTTGTACCACTTACAGCACAAGATGATGAAGATGCAGAAGTTGAACCCATCGAAACAGGGATTGATGTAGTTGATGAAATTCAAGGGTTCCCTGCCTATAACTTACCTACAGATCAAATCGAGGTTCTCGAAGATCTAGGAGACACAGTGCTTGTTAGACATCGGTTTGGTGAAACTGAAGTCCCAAAGAATCCACAGCGAGTATTTGCGGATGCTGCTACATTACCTCTTGCCATGTCATTGAACCTACCGATTGTTGGTGGCTACTACTGGGAGGGTGCAGCAGAAGAAGCGATTCCTGGTTGGGAAGAATTAGTTGCTGAGGCTCAGATTGAACCCGTCACGACATATGCTTATAACTTTGAACTCCTGTTGGAGCTAGAGCCTGACCTAATTTTGGCTTTTAGCCACATCATTTACGGTGGAGACAATCCAGAAACTGTCTACGAGAATCTCAGCGCGATTGCACCGACTATCGTTGTCTTCAATGATCCTACCGAACTGTGGCCACAGGCTATGTTTGAACTCTCACAACTCTTTGAGTTAAGTGATGAAGCTGCTACAAGTCTTGAGAACGCAGGAGAAACGATAGCCGAGGCTTGTGAGCCACTTCAAGAATTGATTGGTGATGAAAGCGTTGTGTTCATTCAACCTATCGGCGGTGATGTATGGGTGATTGGTGCAGGTTGGATGGACGGTGAGAATTTCCTCCCCTATTCACTGACATCTCACTTTTATTACTTTTGTGGACTCAATCCACCTGAGAATCTTTTTGATCTCGTTGGCACAGGAAGTATACAGATTTCACAGGAGCTGATTCCTGAAATTCAAGCGGATCATCTTTTCGTTGATACATACGACACAGAAGTAGATCACGATGAGCTTTTGAGTAGTCCGCTTTGGCAAGCTGTTCATGCAGTTCAAAATGGTCAAGTTTATCTCATCGATAACGTTTTTTCGGGAAGCTATGATATGACATTGTATGCAATTGAGGAAGTTACTTCAGCTGTTGTCTCAGCATCAGAAAGTGAATAAGCAGATCAGAATAACTATGTGCAGTCCGTTCGTGTGGTTGGGCTGCCACGTCAATTGATAAACCCAAAGTCAAATTTAACGGAGAAGAAATATGTCCTATCGTAAGTTTAGTTTACTGATGCTACTGGCACTACTGCTAGTGTGCGCTGCGCCAATTGCCGCGCAGAATGAGATTGAGTGCGAAGAAGGCTTCCGCCTGATCGTTCATGACCTCGGCGAAACTTGTATTCCAGAGAACCCACAACGCATCGTGACCGATAACCTGGATACTATTGGGTTGATGATGACACTTGGAATAGAACCTGTTGCACATAACCATGAAAGTGTTAATGGACTAGTTAGTACTGCACCTGAATTAGAAGCAGTTGGTGCTGAATTCAATGCTAACTCCCTTGATGTGGGTTTTCCAATGAGTCTTGAAGTCGTACTGACAGCAAATCCAGACCTCATTTTGGTCGAAAATACTGAAACACTGGAACAACTTGAAGCAATTGCACCAGTTATCGCTTATGACGTTTATGCAAACATTGCTGAGTCGCGTGAGATGAACTGGTACGACCCCATGATGTTTTGGGCAGATGTTCTTGGAGCAACAGAAGAAGCTGAAGTGCAACGTGACCTAGTGGAACAACGCCTAGATATACTAACGGAGTATACACAAGGTACTACGGTATCTATTATCCACATGAATACCTTTGGTGAGAGTTTGCTGGCAGGGTCGCCGATGTGGGTTTATGAGCAACTTGCTCGCAGAGCGAACTTAGCGCGTCCAGAAATACAAAGCCTAACCCTTGATGAACATGAAGAACGGTATGGAACAACATTTTGGGGTTCCTATAGCTTAGAAGAAATAGATACTGCAGATGGTGATGTATTGATTATGACAACATCGCGTGGTGATGCAGAAACAGAGGCAGCTGTAGAAGCCTTTACGGCGCAGATTGAAGCGAATCCGCTCTGGGGAACACTTAACGTTGTTCAGCAAGATGCTTTTTATCAAGTGAACTACTCACAATGGATTAGCTTCGACTTCGCATCTGTCAACCGCACTATTGATGATATGTTCCGCTTTATTGCAGGGGTAGATCCAGCAGAGATTTCACCAAATCCGTTTCTAGCAGACGATATGAGCGAGACTATGGAAGCCTCCGAGGAGGCGTCTGCAACGTTTCAGGTTCCGGGATTTGATCCCTTTGCACCTGCGCCACCGTTTGTGGAAGTTATAGAAGATCGTGGTGACACCCTTGTTGTCCGTCATTTCTTCGGAGAGACCGAAATCCCAGCTGATCCAGAACGGATTTATGCAGATGCTAGTACACTGGATATTCTATTATCACTTGGCATTGAGCCGATTGCTGCGAATTCGCTTTACGGTCCAGACTACGCTGTACCACCAGCCCCTGATTTAATTCCGTTGCTAGAAAATGTGACACTCTACGAGCGTGGACCAGCAAATCTTGAAGTCATCCTATCACTTGAACCTGATTTGATTATGGTCAACGATATTGTTCTCACATGGTCAGATGACCCTGAGGCTCTATACGAGTCACTCAGTGCTATCGCGCCAACAGTTATTACTGCGGGAGATACGCAAGCATATTGGCAGGAAGCCACTGTTGCTATTGCCGAAGTGTTTGGTGAAAGTGACCTCGCGGCGCAACTTCTGGAAGATTTTGAAGCTATTAAAGAAGAGCAGTGTGGACGGATTCGTGATGCATTGGGTGAAGATGCAACTCTCACATTAATCGAAGTCTATCCTGGATCAACATGGCTGATTGGTACAGGTTATCAAGATATGGGAGCGCATATTCCCAACCACCCCACGACATGGGCTTATAGGGAGTGTGGAATATTACCTGGCAATGAAATCTTGTCTTTGATAGGACCAAGTGGTGGCAACATTCAATTATCTAGTGAGATTCTCCCTCAACTTCAAGCGGATCATCTAGTAGTTCTTGTGGTCAATGCTGATGAAGATATGGAAGCATTAGCAGAAACAGCAATCTGGCAAGCGTTGCCTGCAGTTCAACAAGGCAATGTCTACTTCTCAAACTACAGCACAAACTTTGGCTACTATGGTGCATCATATGCCCTTGAGTTTTATGCAGACGTTTTATCTGGTGAAGAAGTATCCGAATAAACACAAAACTGTGTGTAGCCTGTCCGTGTGGGCGGGCTGCACTGGTACACATATGGAGGACATATGACTGATTCAATTGACAAAATCATCCGCGAACGCAAAACAGCCAAAATCTTGAAAGATGACTTGACTTGCCAACCGTTATCCGAGTCAATCGCAACAGAGATCAAACGAGCTTTGGGTGAAATCACGGAGGTGGCAGGCTGGGCACCGTTTCATAAACCCGCCCATCGAGCGACACACCTTGACGGTGATCTCACATCCCTTGTCCCGTGGCGCTTCTATGTACTGGAAAAAGCAGCTTGTTGTGAGTTGTTGGCATTCATCCAGCGCAAGGCGAGTGATGAACCAGATAGTATCTGGTCGCAAAAGTTGGGAAGTAGTGTGCCTAAGATGCTAGCCGCCTGTGGCGCGTTGATACAGGTGACATGGTTGCCCAATCCGCCTGAAGAGGGTGAAAATATTTCATTTGACCAAGCAAATATTGAACATGTCGCGGCGGCATCCTCAGCAGTGCAGAATCTACTGTTAGCGGCACAAGCACGTGGTCTACACAATTACTGGTCGAGCGGGGGTGCGCTCATGCGCCATAGCGAAACCTACGATTTACTGGGCATCCCACAGAATCAAGAGCTACTGGGATCGATTTTCCTCACACACACCGACCAGACTTTTGACAAGAACCTCGTAGGTAGCCTGCGTGAAAAGCGTGGTGATGTGAGTGACTGGACACGCTGGGTTACATTAGAAAGCAACTGATCTATACGTCATTCAAACAAGTGATAGGAGAATTTTGAAATATGGCAGCCTTTTACGATCATATTAAGCCAGATTTAGCTGAGTGGATTGAGAAGCAACCGATGTTTTTCGTTGCCTCTGCGCCGTTGGACAGTGAAGGGCGCGTGAATTTATCTCCGAAAGGGCTGGATAGCTTTCGTCTGTTGTCGCCTCATCAGGTCGCCTATCTGGATCTGACAGGCAGTGGTAACGAAACCTCTGCCCATCTGAAAGAAAATGGACGCATGACATTTATGTTTTGTGCCTTTGAAGGAGCGCCACGCATTCTGCGATTGTACGGCAAAGGACAGGTTGTGCTACCCGGTGATACGTCATGGGCAGCCTTGGCATCACAGTTTAATTTGCTACCGGGCACGCGACAGGTCATCGTGTGCGATGTCGAGACTGTACAAACATCGTGTGGCTTCGCGGTACCTCTCATGGATTTTGTCGGACAGCGTGACACGCTCATCAAATTTGCTGAGAGGAAAGGGGTTGAAGGCATGGAAACCTACCGTGCTGAGCAAAATACGCAGCGCATAGATGGCTTACCAACGCATCTCGCAACTGAAACCAATGTCTGAATGAGGTGCTATGGGGCACACAATTCTTGAGGTGCAGCATCTCTCGCTAAAACGTGGTGGGCAAAGAGTTCTGAACAATGTTTCACTATCGATTGCACGCGGTGAGGTACTGGCAGTCATCGGTCCCAGTGGGGCAGGTAAGTCGTCCTTGCTCCGTTGTTTCAATAGACTGGAGAGCGTTGAAAACGGTCATATCTTCTTTGACAAAAACGACATCATCAAGATGCCGATTCTTGACCTGCGCCGTCAGATTGGGATGGTCTTCCAGAAGTCAGCTGTGTTTGATGGGACAGTTGCTGAGAACATCCGCTTCGGACCTCGGTTGCGAGACGAAACCATGTCTCGTGAACGCATCCTCAAATTGATGCAACAAGCGGCACTCGAAGCTGATCTAATTGACCGTGACGCGCACGAACTCAGTGGCGGTCAGGAACAACGATTGGCGATTGCCCGCGCCTTAGCCAATCAACCATCAGTTTTGCTACTGGACGAACCAACTAGTGCTTTAGACCCCATTGCTACTCACAAGATTGAAGAGATTCTGCTGCGTTTGCGTCATACAACGAGGATGACTCTCATCTGGGTCTCGCACAGCGTCGAGCAGGCACGGCGGGTTGCTGACCGGGTTCTTTTCCTCGAAGATGGCTGTGTTAGCCGCCTTGGGACCGTAGAGGGGTTGCTAGATAGCGAACATGGGGATGCCCACACACTCGCCTTCGCACAGGGTATTGATGACAGCGATGGTAGAGAAGCAGACCCATGATTCCTGACTTTTTCGGTGGCATGGATGAACTCACACGGCTTTTGCTCTCAGCAATCTTTGTCCTGATTGCGGCAGGGGTCTCGCGCTGGCAGTCGGCTGACCTAGAACGTGATCTAGTCATTGCCACCGTTCGCAGTTTCATTCAATTGATCTTGATTGGCTACGCGCTGGAACTGGTCTTCAATCAGGATAATCCGTTTTTCACGGTAGGTATTCTAGGGGTGATGGTCACAATTGCGGGACGCACCACCAGTGCGCGCATAAAGATGCTACCCGATGCCACCCGTATCGGCATCGTCTCAATTGGTATCGGAACGGCGCTGACTGTTGGTATTTTGCTCTTGCTGGGCGTATTTGAATTTGTGCCACAGGATATTATCCCGATTGGTGGGATGGTGGTCGGCAGTGCGATGACCGCCGCCACGCTAGTGATGACCAGACTGGCGCAGGACTTTCAGGATCAGCGTCTGATGATTGAGACCAAACTGGCATTGGGAGCGACAGCACGTGAAGCCTCGCTGACACAATTTCGACGGGCGGTGCGTAGTGCCATGGTTCCGGTGGTAGATACCACCAAAACCGTCGGGCTGATTAAGCTACCGGGTGCGATGACAGGGATGATTCTGGCAGGTGCATCACCACTGGAGGCAGTACGGTTGCAGATTATCGTCATGTACATGCTGGTTGGGGCAGTTACCTTCACTAGTCTCGTCGCGGCATTCATGACTTATCAGGCGCATTTCAACCATGAGCATCAATTCGTTGATCTGACAGTAGAAGCAGACAAGTAGTCTCAAACATCGCTCAAACGCCATCGGGTGCTGGGTGTGATGGCATCATCATCCTTTGAAGCATAATACAACCCTGTTAGCTAGTGATAACACTTTAAAACCAATGAGTTATTTTGATGGACACTGACAAACACGTTCAAACGCGACTGGGTCGTGTCAACCGCAATGTATGGGCGGTCACAGCAGCGAGCTTCTTGAATGATATTTCAAGCAAGTTGATCTTCACGCTGATGCCGCTTTTTCTGTCAAATGTGCTGGGTGTATCCACCAGTATTATTGGCTTAATTGATGGGGTTTCGGAAACCACCTCCAGCCTGCTCAAAGGCTATTCTGGCTACTTGTCAGATCGGTTTAAAAATAGGAAATGGTTGACCATCGTGGGATACAGCTTCTCGGCTGTTGCTAAACCTATCTTGTATGTCGTCACCTCGTGGTATGGGGTGTTGGTCGTCCGATTTATCGACAGAATCGGGAAAGGTATCCGGACATCACCCAGAGATGCGCTCATAGCAGATAGCATTGATAAACAGCATCGGGGAATTGCTTTCAGCTTGCATCGGGCTGGAGATAGTGCTGGTGGCATCATTGGCTTACTGATTGCTCTGTTTATCGTTCTCGCCACGCAGTCCCAAGCGCTTGATCTGAGTCGTGAGGCCTTTCAACGTTTAGTGCTATTCGGTGTTGTTCCTGCATTCATGGCTGTTCTCGTACTTGGCATCATGCTACGCGAGACGACAATAGATAAGACATATGATCAACAGGATGAAAAAAGCATGGATGCGTCTGCTGGAGCGTTGAACTTTCGGTCATTGAATCGAGATTTTCGATTTTTCATTGTGGTTGTTGGGATCTTCACGATGGGTAACTCGTCCAATTCATTTATCCTCTTGCTTGCTCAAGAGCGTGGTTTGAGTGTGGTCAGCATCTTGACGATGTTAATCGCTTACAACCTCCTTCACGTTACATTTTCAGGACCGCTGGGTGCACTTTCAGATCGTCTTGGACCGAGAAGACTGATTGTTGGCGGCTGGCTGACCTACGGATTGATATACACGGGATTTGCCTTCGCTACAACAGGCACACAGGTATGGATTTTGTACAGCTTATACGGGATATACTATGCGGCGGTGGGCGGGACATCCAAGGCACTGGTTGCAGATCTGACCCCTGAGCACCAACGTGGTACAGCTTATGGCTACTACAATGCTACCGTCGGTCTGATGGCATTACCAGCCAGCTTGTTAGCTGGCATTCTATGGCAGGGATTTGGGGACTGGACGGGCTTTGGTCCGAGTGCGCCATTCGTCGCAGGAGCAATATTATCGGTGGTTGCTGCCGGGTTACTCTCATTCCACTGGCGTGAACAGGGTACATATTAATGAGGAAAGAGTGATAATCTCGTACCCTTAAAAAACAAAACGGTAGCCAACCTGCTTTTCTTCGCGTCCATGAACAACATACACTGTTCAACATCATTTGCCGAAGAAGAGGCTAGCTACCGCTACTTGAAGAAGATCAGTCTCGTCTACTATGTGCGAACTGACCAGATAGATTTCAGTTACTGAATATGTGCTTCAAGGAAGTAGAGATACTTGTCCATCTCGCGGGTGATTTCTACGAACACATCACCTGTCACTTCGTCACCTGCTTCAAGGGCAAGGGTGGCAGCGCGACGGCTACTGTTGGCGAAGGCACCGACACGCTCGATCATCGCGTTGACAAACATCTCACTCGTGTCGAGGTTGCCAGGGAACTCGGGCAGGGTAGAGTTGGTAGCGGACATGCGCACCGTCCCCTGTGCATCAGCCCCGAGAGCAGTCACACGCTCAGCGATGGTATCCACGGTGCCTTCAACAGCTTCTGCTACCTGATCGAAGAGTTCATGTAGAGCAATGAAGTGCATGCCCTTCACGTTCCAATGAGCTTGTTTGCTCTGACTGTAAAGATCCAAGCTGTCTGCGAGTTGCTGGTTGAGTAGCGCAATCATCTCAGAGCGGGTTGTCACATCAAGGTCAACAGTTGTCTTGTATGTGTTAAGTGTCGGATTCAAAGGTATACTCCTGTCTAGCTTTTAACTTACGTTACTATGTAAATAATCATATCAGAAAACAAAAATAAACCAAGGTTAATTCAATCAATAACCTTGGTTCTAACGCCATTCTATGATTAGAAAAAGATGTGACTCATGTACCCGTAGGCATGCAGTGATCTCATACGACTGGAAGCTCAAGATACCGATAGGGGTGTCAGATCTACAGACATTGCCGAGTATAGTCACATCTCAGCCTCACTCATCTATAAAGCTAAGGCTTCTCGTTGTCGCGTAACCAGACGGGCGTACAAACCATCGTTCTCGACAATCTCCTCATGACTGCCACGCTCAACAACACGTCCCTCATCCAGCACGGCAATCTGGTCAGCTTTGCGGACAGTGGATAAGCGATGGGCAATCACGATTGACGTGCGACCCCGCATCAAGCGTTCCAGTGCTTCCTGAATTTGGGCTTCGGTTTCCGTATCCACAGCTGAGGTTGCCTCATCCAAAATGAGGATCGGTGCATCTTTCAGCACCGCGCGGGCAATGCTCAAGCGTTGTTTCTGTCCGCCAGAGAGCTTGACACCACGTTCACCGATGAGCGTGTCATAGCCATCGGGTAGCGAGTGGATGAATTCATGAGCGTTGGCGACTTGAGCGGCTTCGATCACGTCTTCATTTGTCGCATCAGGATTGCCGAAGCGGATATTCTCACGCACCGTCTCGTTGAACAAGAAGACATCTTGTAACACCATGCTCAGGTTACGTCGCAGAGCATCAATTTTCATCTCGCGCAGGTCAATGTCATCAATACAGATGCGTCCCTGCTGTGGATCATAGAAGCGAGCGACCAGGCTCACCACCGTGCTCTTGCCCGCCCCTGTCGGTCCGACTAGTGCCAGCGTTTGTCCCGGCTCAATGGTGAGATTGATGTCATTGAGTACCTCGACACCCTCACGATAAGCGAAGTGAACACCTGCCATCGACACATGACCCTGCACCCGTCCAGGGTCAACGCCATCCGGTGGATCTGCCACTTCCGGTTCCATTCGCAAGACCTCCCCAATCCGATTGACGCTAGCAATCCCGCGCTGTAAGCTCTCGGCTGTTCCTAACAGCGTCCACAGTGGCTGGTAAAGGGCAGTCAAGTAAAGCACAAAGGCCACAATATCTTCGATGGGTACATTACCTGCGAGTGCTTGTTGTCCGCCGAACCACACCACCAGCACAATGCTGATGCCCGTAGCCCCTTCAATCGAGGGGAATAACAGCGCGGTGAGCTTGCGGGCGAGGATGGATTGCCCTGTATAACGGTCAGAGATATGTCGCACCCGCTTCAATTCTTGTTGCTCACGATTGAAGACCTGTATCTCCTTGATACCTGAGACATTATCTTGCACTAGCCCGCTCATCTCACCATAATTCTCGCTCTCCTGCTTAAAAGCGCGTTGCATGGGCAGTGCCAGATAGATGACCGCGCCAAAGGCAAAGGGGACGGGAATCATGGCGAGGGCTGTGAGACCAGGATTGAGTGAGAGCAGCACAATCGTGATGCCCACCGCTAACAAGAAACTGACCACAAAATCATAGACAGCATCCGCGATAACAGGTTCGACATCGACAGTATCTTTCACGACACGTGAGACAATCTCACCACTTTGACGATCTTCAAAATAAGCGGGTGAGAAGCGTTGTAATTGCTGATACACCGCTACTTGTAAGTCATGTACCAGACCAAAGGCAACCACATGCGAGACATGGAAATTGATGAATTGTCCTGCACTCCGCAAGATGTATGCGACCAGCAAGGCGACTGTGATTGTTCCGAGCGTTTGTGTTGCGCCTACGAGGTCGCCTTCTGCGATGCTGACGATACGTACCAGTTCGCGCACGAGCCATGGCGCGAGCAAGCCTGCACCGGTGACCATCAGCACACTGGCGAGGACGAAGAGCATCCTACCACGGTAGGGCTTGAAAAAGGGAATGAGCGTACGAAGGGCTTTGAGCATAGGTTGCTAAGTCTTTTCTACTATGGTCAGATATGGGTGTTTGTGCCAGCGTCAGTCAGCGGCACCGGCTTGAGCAATGCCAATCATGCGGTACTGCGGATAGGGATACGCTTTTTCGGCATCTGTCGATGGTGGCGTTGATACCGTGTGAGAAACTGTCACACGCCCCTCAAAGACATGCGCCTGTGCTTGATCGGGCAATAGATACCGTAACCGTACATCTGCCCAGATGGGGGACGCTTCTTCTTCGGTAACTGCTTCCTGGTCGATGGTTTCAGCCGCACGTGGGGTGTTGAACCAGTCCCAGCCATGTTCTTGCCAGAGCGCGTGTTCTGCCGCTTGCTGGAAGCCATGCTCAACACCAGCCCACCCGCGATACTTGCCACTCACAGTTGCCACATCGCCCGTTTGTTGGATGATCTGTGCTGCGGAGTCGTTATCCAGATAAGCCCAATAGTGTCCGGTAGGCATATCCATCAGGGTCGGGGCGAAAACATGCCCGCCGAAGTGACTTACCCGCCAGACGCGCACCTCATCATTGGCATGGGTATCTCGCAGATGCTTGTATAGCGGATAGCCAAACTTAGCGCAGGCAACATCGACGGTGCCATGCGTGCATACCAGAATATCGCGCAAGTCATCTGCCTATGCTGAACGGTAGACATCAAAATTAGGCAGTGCGTCGCGGTCTTGAAACCACGCCCAGATGAGCTTGCCCATTTTATCGTCGGGTACGAGGTATTCGATTTTATCAAATTGGGTGAAGAGACCCGCCGAACGATTGTAGAACATCACCCGACGATGCCCCGCGCGAGAATAGGCTGGGTCAGGGGCAACCACTAGCGGACGGTGGCGATACTCACCCGTTTCTTTATAGTGATCAATCCAGGCTTCCAATAGCGTGACCATATCTTGTGACACCACATCCGTATCCTGGAAGAAGCCCCGCTTCCATGGCAAGGGCGTCTCGATAATCACCGCATCATCAAATGACCCGGCATGTCCTTGTGGGGCGAGTCCCCGTTCTTCAGCTACACAATTACAATACAATTTTTCCTGGCTTGTTGTCTCACTCATTTCCTTGCTACCTTCAAAACTAATCCATTGGTTTATCGGAACGCGTGGGTGAAGTCGATAAGCGATGTTGAGGGCAATTCATCGATCTTCTTGGTTCCGATGGTAGAAATAGACAGACTCCATCCGTATCAACTGGCTTTTCACGTGAGGTCAATGCTAAGTCGCTTAGCAATATGACGACTTAGCATTGACCTGAAAATGTAGTCCACCCGTACAAACAGACTGCGAGTAGAATCGCATTTAGTCAGATGCTTTTTGGGTAGATTCCACATCCATCTAACAGGGTGTTGCAAGACCTAATTCTGCTAAGCCAGCAACCATTTCGTCTGCTGTGCGTTGTGTGGCTAAGGGACCACCCACACTCCACCAAAGGAAGTTACCCTCAAGTACACTGCCATTCTGAACTACCTCTAAGCTCTGCCATAGCGGTGATTCCAAAAGTGTCTCAGGACTTTCATCCTCCAAGTAGTATCGTAGTACGAATAGAACCTCGGTATCTTCTAACGTATCCAAACGCTCCATGCTCAGCCCACGTAGTTCACTAATTTCTTCTGCAACATGTGCTTCTGGTATCGAGAAACCGACTTCTTCAATCAGAAACGCACTTGTATTCCATGGGATGGCTGTATTGAGCCCGATGCTACCCTGCCAATGTTCAATCATCGAAACAGTGATCGCTTCTGGATTTTCTACAGCGCAGGTCACTGTCTCCACTGCATCATCTAGAAGTGCGAGGAGTAACTCTGTCTGATCTTCACCAAATATGGAACCAACATCCATGACGACCGCCTCTACGCCGTTAAAGGGGTTGTTAATTTGCACAGTTGGTGCGATTTGGCTCAATGTATCGTAGATGTCACCATGCATGATAATCAGATCGGGTTGGACTTCTAGCAATACCTCAAGGTTCGGCTCAAAGTGAGCGCCGAGGTCAATCACTGCTTCAAAGTCGTTGAACTCAACCTGCACGAACTCTGGGATTTCGAACTTGTTCGCAATGGCAATTGGCTCAATGCCCATTGCAACTAAAGTTTCAGTAATGTGGCGATCACCCGCCACAGCAATGCGTTGCGGATCTTCGGGGATACAAGTTTCACCAGCAACGTGTTCGATGAGACGGAAACCCGCTTCACATGCGCTTGCAGACGCTTCTTCGGTGGCTTCCATCTCCATTTCTGATAGAGGTGCTTTTGTTATGAAAGGATTTGGACTGAACTCATCTGCTACGCCGAGCGCTTCGGCTAAGTCATCTAGTACTGAATGCAGAGTTGCTATGTCTGAACCTGCCCAATTGGTGTCTGTGATATAAACTTGATCTTGTTGCACGCCCTCAAGCGTTTGCCAGAGGGGACTCTCAAGCACATCATTGAGTGTTGCTCGTGAATCATCATTCGGAACGGCATCAAAGAGAATAATGATGTCACCATCAGCTTGGTCAAGTAACTCAAGCGAAATCTCTCGCACGAATGAACAGCAAAAATCTGAGTAGTCATCTGGGTTAGCGTTGAACTCTTCTGGGGTAACAGGTAAAAGCTGGATATCGGGTCTACTGAAGCCAGCTTGTTCAGTGATCATGCTACCAGGTGAGTACTGGGTATAGAGTCCTAGTCTACCTGGAAGCACTCTGATTATTGAAATCTCTTGATCTACTCTATCACCTAACAACGTATTCAACTCAGATGCACGCCCATCCAATTCCGACATGATTGCCTCGGATGATTCCTGTTCACCAACGGCATCTAAGAAGAGTTCAGCGTTCTCTCGCCACGTATGGCTTCCAGGAAACTCGGCAGCCACCGTTGGCGCAATTGCATTTAACGCGTCTAAATCTGCATCCCTACTATCAGGAACAATAATGAGATCGGGCTCAAGATCGAGAACGACCTCAAGGTTGGTTGGGAAACCAATATCGGTTATCTCGCCTATCTCTGCTTCCCATTCAGGGAAGCGCGTCATTAGAATTTCCGTGAAAGCAAGACCAACAATTGGCACATTTGCCCGTAGCATCGACAAAAGCGGACCTGGTGTAACCACAACAACGCGCTCAGGATTTTCTGGGATGCAAAGGGGATCACCAATCAGAAACTCATTATCGAATAAGCGGAATCCTTCTTCACACTCAGTCGTATCATCCTGTGCTGAAAGGGGCACAACACTTACTAACAGGAAAATTAAGACCACCACAACAGTCAGTTTACGATAAGTCATTGTATATCTCCTTTGATTAATTTGTATCTTAGTAATTGAAAAAATGCCTACATGAAGATACGTAGTATTCATTTTGTGATTACTCCACCTGAGCTGCTTTTTCGACTGCACTTTCTAGTGTAGGAAGTAAAACATCAATACTCAGTGGGTTGATATCATCAAATGCGATGCCAAGCGCACTATCTGGAATGAAATCAAAACGACCCTCTTGAAGTGCAGGAATAGAATCAACGAGTGGTTGCTCGCGTGCTTCATCAACTGTCAGCCCACCAAACTGGAAGATCAGCAAATAATCTGTGTTGTTCAATAGGTCAACTGTTTCTAGTGAAAGGGGGGTGCATACATTCGGTCCTAGCTCTGCAACTTCAGGTGTCATTTCCAGACCGATGCTTAGCATAAGGTTAGTTGGTCCGTATTCTTGGTCAGTGCAGACGAATACCTGGTCTGGCTGGAAGGAAACAACAGCAAATGTATTGCCTACAGCTCCTAATGTGTCGGCTTGTTCTGCAACAGCATCAATTTTGCCCTCTACCTGTGCGACAAGTTGTTCACCTGCTTCAGATTGACCAATCACATCAGCAATTGTAAGAATATTAGCTCTCCAGTCACGAGCACCTGCAGTTTGAATTGTAGGAGCGATAGCCTCTAGCTGGTCAATCAAACCGTCTACGGCGGTTGTAATACGACCATCAATAAAAATTACATCTGGATTGGCACTGGCAAAGACTTCTAATGAATATTGGTCGTTTGTATTGATAAATCTCTCAGGGTCTGCTTCTATGGCTGCTAGCGCATTTTCTTCCCATGGTAGAACCTCACCTTCCTCAACAAAGTCCCAGGGAAAGGTGTGTAACTGTACAGGAGCCACACCTAAGGCAAGCATTGGACCGAGTGTATACGCTCGATTTGCAATGAGAATACGCTCTGGTGCTTCGTTAAGCACCACTTCACGCCCCTCAAAATCTGTGACGGTAAGTGGAAATGCTAACTCGTTTACACCCTGCGCAATTTCGGAACTCTCTGTTGTGTTCGCTTCTTCAGTAGCTTCCATATTCGTGTCGTCCTCGATATCTTCTGTGAGGAAAGGATTTGGTGAGACTTCTTGTGGATCAACGTCTGCAACATATACGAATAGATCATCGAGCACTTCATGAGCGGCTGCAAAGCCCCAGCCAACCCATTGTCCACCCACTTGGAAGGCTTGTTCATTCTGTACAGCTTCCAAAGTCCCCCATAGTGGATTATCACTGAGAATGCCCCATGCTTCGGCATTATCCGCATCTAATTCCGCACTTGCGCCTTGCGCCCATGCAAAAAGATACTGACCATCAATGAGTTGTAGTTCCTCTAAGGAGATATTTGCAGCAACAGGGCTACCAAATTGTGCTTCCGCTTCTTCCACAGGAAGCGATTGAATTTCAGGACGAGCGAAACCAACATCGGCTAAAATATCTGTCGAGAAAGCATTTGCTAGTTGGATATCAATGTTCGCTTGGGCGTCACGGAGGCGATAGCGTATCACTGAAACTTCAATTTCAGACGGGTCACCTAATAGTTCTTGTAGCGTTGCCACACGAGCGTCGTATTCAGCCAGCAAAGCATCAACTTCGTCTGTCAAGTTCAGAGCTTCGCCCAAGAATTGCATACTCGTTTCCCATTGCACATTCGGCAATGCTTCTGGAATGACAGTTGGCGCAATAGCATTCAGTTGGTCATAGTTTTCCAAGTCCGCAAAGGCGCTCCCGATGATAAGATCAGGCTCTAATTCGAGGACTAGTTCAATGTTGGTAGGAAAGCCGACATAAGTAATTTCAGTATCTTCAATCATGTATGAAAAGTTACGGGCATAGATTGATTCGATATATCCTACAGCCCCAATCGGTTCGATACCTGCAGCAGTAAGCAAGTCGAAAGATTGTGGATTAAGCGTGACGATGCGCTCAGGGCTTTCTGGAATACAGAGTGGATCATGCCCGAGCAATTCGTCATCAAAAAAGCGAAAACCCTCTTCGCATTCAGTATCCTGCGCTACAAGGGGGACAGTGCTTACTATTAGTAGCATTAGTAGAAGTAGAACTGATAGTCGGCGAAAAGTCATCTGATTTCCCTTCCTCTATATTTTGATAAATTGAGTGAATATTCTTTGACAATT
>JBCBKJ010000111.1:0-17226 GCA_038522085.1 Chloroflexota bacterium | reverse complement strand
GGTGAAGCAACCAGACGCCGTGTTGAGCGCACCGATTTGAGTTTTGAGCGTGTATCTAAAAATGCGCTCAATGATTTGCTGGCAATGCTCACCTCAGCAGATGTACGTTTGCTCGTTACCAGCCGTGAAATTGCCGCTGATGATGCTGACGATAATTCTGAACCGACAGTGCATGTCGAAATCGTGCATGAGGCGCTCATCCGTGAGTGGGAACGATTCCGTACATGGGTGCGCGAAGATGAAGAAAACTTACGCCTCAGCACAGAAATTATGAAATCAGCACAAGATTGGGTGAATACAGGCAACGAACCCGCTTACCTGCTAACAGAAACGCGCCTAGACCGTGCGCTAGTATGGCTACAAACCGCCGATGCCACCGATTTACAGCGTGATTTTATCAATAATAGCCAACAAGCACGGCGCGAACGCGAAGCAAGCGAACGTGAACAACAAGCATATGTCTATGAACTGGAAGAGCGTAACCGACAACGGCTACAACAAATCATCGTCGCCCTAGCAATTGGTGTCGTTATCGCTATCGGCTTCGGGATATTCGGTTTCTATCAAGCGAATCAAGCCGATATTGCCCGTGACCAAGCCGAAGCCTCCGAACGTAATACGCGCAGCCGTGCCTTAGCAAACGAGGTGCTAGAAGCAGCATCTATCCCAAATGCACCGCTTGCATTAGCACTCGCCGCCGAAGCCAATAGCTTTGACAATGCACCACCTGTTGCCCAAAGCGCCCTCGCAGAAGTCGCGTATTTGGGTCCGCGTAATGTCTATTATGCTGAAGAAATCTTGTTTCCAGATACGGATGATATTGATGTGACAGTGTTGCACACCTTGTTTTTTGGCGATCCCAATCGTTTGTTAGCAGTGGGCAATGTCGATGACCGCTTAATCGTCTTTGATGTGGATACAGGTGAAATTCGCACAGAAGTTACATGGATAGCAATGGCAGATACAGATGACGCTACTAGCGCGATTGCCACGGCTGCCCTCAGCCCAGATGGCGAATATCTCGTTGCGGGTGGCACACTCGGACAAGTTCTTGTCTGGCGCGTGAATGATGGTGAACTCATCAACCAAGCACAACAGAGTGATGGGCGTGTGCGTGCGATTGCGTTTAGCCCAACAAGTGACCAATTTGCGACTGCTAACGATGATACTGTCGTCAATCTCTGGACGCTGAGTACAGGTGAATATATTTATTCTTATGGCACAAACGATGTCGTTGGCACAGATGATGACCCCGTCGGACACGAAGGCGCGGTGTTAGCAATTGCATTCAGCAATGACGGCACACAACTTGTCTCCGGTGGTGCAGATAACAAAGCAATTCTATGGGATGTTGATAGCCGTAACATTGTATGGGAATCAGGCGATAGCGATGCCTTCTCTTGGGTGCGCAGTGTTGCCTTTGATGCCACAGGTACGATCATTGCGGCAGGCACATCTCGCGGGAATCTTCTGGTTTGGCGCGTCAATTCCGATAATAACGAACGTGTCATCATAGATGAGGCACATCAGGGTGCGATACTGACACTCAACTTTGCCCCGCTTGATTTCTTTGGCAACAGCGAAACACTGGTATCTGCCTCTACAGACGGCGAAATTACTTTGTGGAACGCCGAAAATATGAATATCAATCGTCGCCATAGCTATTCCGATTATGTCGGTGCAGTGACCTCTGTCATTTATCGTCCAAATGGAGGCAATTTGCTCTCTGTTGGGGATGATGACCGCATCATTGAATGGGACACTGAGCAGGGTGCTATTGAGAACCGCTTCAACACCGAAGTCCATACAGATGTCGTCTGGGATGTTGCCTATGCACCCGATAACGACACGGCATTAACGGGTTCGAGCGATGGCACTATCATTGTCTGGGATTTGGTGAACCCACAACCCGCACAGTTCATCGAGACAGGCTACCCCGATAACACGGCTGTTGAATATAGCCCTGATGGCAACATAGCCCTCGTAGGGACAGGTGCTGGCGATTTATTGGTCTACGACACCAACACATGGGACGCTACCGCACAGCTTGATGGGCATATTGATACCATCCGCGACCTTGTTTTCAGCCCCGATGGGCGCACGGCGATGTCTATTTCTGACGATGGCACGCTCATCATCTGGGATATTGAGCAACTGACAAAAGTACGCCAAGTGACCTTCTTTGATGATACACTCTGGGAAATTACAGGCGTCGAGAATGCGACCTATCAGCTAGACGGTTTTGATGAGTCAGGCTTAGGTTTCAATGATCTATTCTTGCCTACTTTGTGGAGCATTGCTTATGCGCCAGATGGTGAGCATGTGCTAATTGGTGAAGACAACGGTAATGTCATCTGGTGGAATCCTTTCATCGCAGGCGAAGATAGTGTCGTGTTCCTCGAAAATACCAATGACGAAATCCCACACAATGATACGGTGCGCAGTGTTGCCATCAGCCCTGATAATAGCTTTGCGCTGACGGCTAGTGACGATGGTATCTTCTTGCAATGGGATTTGTCTGATAATGATAACCCACGCTTGAGTGCCACAACTTACGAAAATGCTGGGCGCATCAACGATATTGCTATCAGTTCCGATGGTCGCTTTGCCCTGACAGCAAGCGAAAACCAAGCGGGTACAGCCTATACAGTGGATATGTGGGACATCGCTTCTGGTGAGCGTATTCGCTCCCTTGAAGGTCACACAGATTGGGTAAGCTCAGTGCGCTATAGTACCAATGGACGCTTCGCCCTGTCTGCCTCAGCGGATAATACGCTGATTGAATGGCGCATTGATACAGACCGCGAGCTTTTCCAATGGACGCTCGATAACCGTGCTGTCAGCATCATGACCTGTGAGCAACGTGCAGAATGGTCAGCTGAAGATTGTGAAGATGATGAACCACCCTACGAGTTCGATGAACTACTAGACGAGTTCCCAGATGATGAGCCAATGGTCGTGCCAAATATCGAGCTTATCAGTGGGACGGCGACGCCAACGCTCATTCCAACGGAAGCACCAACCATAACCCCGACACCAGCACCGACCAGCACGCCTCAACCGCTGTCAGCGAGTATCGGGCGTAACGAAGGCAGTCTGATTGTAGGCAGTGCGGATGCGTGGGCATTTGAGGTTGTAAACGATGCGCCACTGACCTTCCTTGTTATGGCAGATGTGCCACTCTTTGCACCAAGCGACAGCCCAAGTGATGATGCTATTGTGAGTGCGGGTGGACTAGATACCGTTTTGCAAATTTTCGATGCGGAAGGCACACTCGTCGCTGAACACGATGACATTGACTTAGGTATCAACTCGAACTCGGAACTGGTAAATATATCACTGGAAGCAGGCACCTATCAGATAGTAGTCAGTAGCTTCAATAATTCGACGGCGGGGGATTACACTTTAGAGATTATTCGAGGGCAGTCCCGCGACGACGATAATGATAGGGATGGAGATGGCAGAGGTAGAGACAATAATGATGACGATGATTAATCACTACCAGAATTAAGCAGATAACAAGGCATGGCACACAGGCTATGCCTTTTTTGCTTTCACCTCGTAAGATAGCGGGGTTGCAACATCGGAAACAACGTCATTTTTGCGCTGGACATAGTAAAACGTGTAGGTATCGTCGCTATCCTCAAAATCATCAAACACAGTTCTGGAAACGCGCAACAACACATCATTGACGCGAAAATAGTAAAAAGTATGGTCATCACTCACAATAGCTTCTTTTTCGAGTGCGCCTGTCACTGCTTGTACACGCAAATCCTTCACAGAAATCCGCGCCAAATTCACGAACGCATAACCCAAATAGAGTGCGACGAGTAACAGTGGCACACCCACAATATAATTTTGGCGTGTTAGCAAAAACCAAAGACCAAATGCGACGATAATAGCCAAAAAGAACATGCTAAACGCCGATTGCGTGCGGTATCTGCGCTGGATGGATTTGCGTTGCGCATCAGATAATCGCCCGCTTCGGTTACTTACCAATTCTGCATCTGTGAAAGCGAGTTTTTTGCTGGGTATGAAAGATGAATTGAGTTGCATACACGCTCCTGAGCTATTTATCACGGCATATTATAGCATCAGATGGGGATGCGGAAGTCGGTAGTCAGACTATGTATATAGGAGGTATTCAAATGCGCGCTCTCCCCGCAAGTCACTTACGAGGAGAGGATAGTGCATTTAGGAGATGTCACGTTTTATATTTTGTATCGCTTAGAACATATCCGGCGCATCAGCATTCGGATAAAACATCCAGCCACTGCCCCAGCGCGTGATGATGAATTTCGGATGTTGGGGGTCTGGTTCTATACTTTTGCGCAAGCGCGAGATGATGTTATTCACACGGTTACAATCCGCTTGTGAATCGTAGATTTCATTCAGCACCCGCGAGACAATATCTTCACGCGAGATAACCGTTTCGCTGTTATCCATGAAATACGCCAGAATGTGATATTCACGCTCACTCAGCGGGATATTTTCGCCATTCACAACAGCGAGGCGTGTATTATGGTCGAGGGCAAAATACTCGGTACTCTGTGGATGCCAATTCAGCGCCCGTCCACTCCCCTGTTTCGGATGTTGAGTCGGCGCGTTGTGTCCGGCTGGGATAGCTTCATTTGCCATATTGACGACTTTGTAAATCGCCGTGACAATCGCTTCGATACCTTCTTCTTTTTTCACGAGGTCATGTGCAGGGGCAGGGCTATTGATGCGCGTTGCCAATGCAAGGCGTACCATCTCAACCGTTGGCTTACGGGCAGTCATCACCACGTTGGTATGGCGACTGAGATTGAGTGCCAATTCGATGCCACTCCAATCGTTGCTATCATGTGCGTTAAAGAGATGCACACTCACAAGTGCGGCATGAATCTGTGTTTGGCGTACCCGCGATTGTGCCGTCACGGCGTCCCGCGCTGTGTGAATCGTAAAACCATTAGCTTCCAGTTGTGCGCCGACAGCATCAACGAAAGCAGCGTCCATATCAACAATGAGAATATTTTTCGTACTGAGCATCGTCATCTCCAATAATTTGCAGGTGGTCAGTCAAACGCGATACCCACACTTTACACAAAAACTCCCGAAATCGTGCTAACGATGCCCACAACTCAGTAACAGTCCCATCACGCCCGCTTACACACGCTATCAAAACACTTACCAGAGGCTATCCGCGTGGCAAAATTGATAGGATGCTGACATAGCTACTCACGATAGCCTATCAGTCGTATCGCACACCCGCTTACCATAGCTTTCAGTACAATCAACAAACCAAACTCTCATATTAATCACGGGCATATGACCGACACCATCATCTCGTTATCGTTTATCTTGAGTAGCAATTAATCATGCGAAATTATTGATATATAGGCGATGATTGTTACGTTCTGGATTCGCCACGCAATGAATTACGTGGCTAGATATTGAGTGATAGATAAGCTACCGACTGTTCATCATCCCAATTTTTGATCCAAATCATTTCGTTCAGATTTACCTTTTACCTTTCGCCTTTTCACTTCTCAGAAAATTAACATTTCCAAACCAATTTTTTAGTTTTATTGCGTAATTGCGCTATACCGCAATAAAACAGCCGAAATCAGCCAAAATCATGCCTTTCAGTTGGGATATGGTTTGGGAAAGCACGGGCTTACTTGGGATAAAAAGCAACAAGTCGCGCAGGTAGTCGGCACGACTTGGTATTTACTCAGAGGTATTTGGCTATATAGCCTCAATATCGAATAGCAGAATGTTCAAATTTTGAGCCATTCTAAATTGTAGAAACTGTGTAGAGACGCCCTTCTTGTTGCCCAACGTAGAATTATGGGTGTGAATTGCGACATCAGCGTTGTTGTATGAGTGCTTGGCAGGTCAGTACGAAAATACGAACAACCCTATATAACAGAAGCCAAGTGATGAGTGTGATTTATCACACGTATCGTTGCCGGAAGATTTATCTTCTGGCAAAACCTACCAACCAAATGTCGTTTCTTGTAGTACAACCCTATGTCAGCAGACAAGCGTTTTTACCATTTTTGATGCCGATTGTAACCGTCATACGCGTTCTGTAAGCGGTGTGTAAGCGCGGTCAGCGACACCAATGTATTGTGAGAGGGGGCGTAAGAGCCGACCTGTTTCAATATGTTCGCATGCGTGTGCTGTCCAGCCGCCAACCCGCGCAATCGCAAAAGTTGGCGAAAACAAAGCACTCTCTAAGCCAATGCCATGTAAGACCAGCGCCGTATAATATTCGACATTGGTCTGTAAGCGTCTACCTGGTTTGTATTCTTCTAGCAAGCGCACGGCTGTCTCTTCGACATGTTTGGCAAGCGTATAGAGGTCTGCATCTTCACCCGATGCAAAAAATTGCTCTGCGGCTTGGTTGAGAACATCTGCACGCGGGTCACGCACTTTGTAAACCCGATGCCCGAAGCCCATCAAACGCTCGCCAGTTTCCAGTTTGCGCCGTAAATAGGCTTCCGCGTTATCGGGTGTGCCAATCTCAAATACCATATCGAGCGCGGGTCCCGGTGCGCCACCATGTAAAGGACCTTTGAGTGCGCCGACTGCCCCAACAATGGCAGAAATCATGTCAGATTGCGTAGAGATGATGACACGCGCTGTAAACGTGCTGGCATTCAAGCCGTGGTCAATCACTGTATTCAGATACGTATCGAGCGCACGGGTATGGGCATCCGTTGGGATAGTGCCTGTCAGCATGTATAGATAATTCGCCGCGTGTGAAAGCGTGTCATCGGGTGCAATAGGGTCATCCCCTGCCAGCATCCGCCAATATGCCGCGACAATTGTTGGCGATGCCGCAACAACCGCTTGTGATGCCTTGTATATGTCCTCAGTATCAACCGTGAGGGACAGTGTACCCAACACCGTGCGCAAAGCATCCATCACAGGCAAGCGTTTCTCGGTAGCTTGTGCCAATAGCGTGTAGGCAATTTCTGGTAAGTGGCGGTGTTGGGCAAGCGTATTCCGAAAGGCTGTTAGCTCGGTGGCATTTGGTAAGCGGTCATGCCACAGTAAATAGAGTGTCTCTTCGTAGGTCGCCTGTGGCGCAATATCATCGAGTGGATAGCCAGCAATCAATAATTCGCCTGCTTCACCATCGACCATCGTCAGGCGTGTTTCTGCCGCGACTACCCCCTGTAGTCCGGCTCGCAATGCAGTATGATTCGTCATGAGTGTTTGTTCCTTTAGTAAACGTGTATGCGTGTAATCAATCGGACAAAGCACTCGCGCAAGTGTTGTAATCACACTGTATGCCATTGCATTTATATTGTCAACATTGATTTAAAAATCAACTTAAAAGGATGTGCATAAATGTCTCTCCCCCGCTGGCTCGATTGGGTACGTCGTCTGCAATCCGCAGCACAAGCAGGCTTTCAATATAACAACGACCCCTACGACCAAGAACGCTATGAACAAGTCCGCACGGTGGCTTCTGAAATCGCCGCTGAACACAGCCAGCAATCAGCCGAACAAGTCGAAAACATATATCGACATGAAAAAGGCTATGCCACGCCCAAGATAGATGTTCGTGGTGTTGTCTTCAACGAAAACGATGAAATCCTATTGGTGAAAGAAGCTAGTGCTGGCGCATGGACATTACCCGGCGGCTGGGCAGATGTATGGGACACACCATCGCAAGCTGTCGAACGTGAAATTCAAGAAGAAAGTGGTTACACAGCAAAAGTGAATAAGTTACTCGCTGTCTATGACCGTGATACACAGGGGCATCCCGCTTATGAGTTTGCTATTTGGAAATTGTATTTCTTATGCGACCTGACAGGCGGTGAAGCGAAAACCAGCGTCGAGACAACAGGCGTCGGCTTCTTCGCTATAGATGATTTACCCCTGATTGATACCGGACGCACACTAGAGAAGAATCTGCGCCATTTTTACGCACAGTACAAAAATCCGAGTTTGCTAACAGATTTTGACTAGCCATTACATGACACATATGTTGATATGTTGATTATAACTGTAAATAGAGTACACTGAGAGAACGTACACACATATAGGAACATACTATGTCATCCAAACGCTATCTCAGCGCGAAAGAAGCGGCTGACAAATTGAATATCAGTCTCTCGACACTATACGCTTATGTCAGTCGCGGATTGATACGAAGTGAGCAATCCTCAGAAGGCAAACGGCAACGGCGCTACTATGCCGAAGACATCGAAAAGCTACTGGCACGCAAAGAAGGACGCCGTAACCCTGAATCGTTGGCGAAAGATGCGCTTCATTGGGGCGCTCCCGTACTGGATAGTGCCATCACCCTGATTGATAACGATGGCTTGTATTATCGTGGGCGCGATATAGCGACGCTGGCAAACGAACACAGTGCCGAAGAAGTCGCCGCGCTCATCTGGACAGACGATATTTCTAAAGCGGATGCCCTTTTTGACCTCGATGTGCATGTATCCGCGCAAAGATACGAGACGATGCTCTTGCACATGGGTATGGATGGCGCAGAACTTAGCCCACTACAAGAGTTCCTGACATTTTTGCCCTCAGCGGCGATGGATGACCCGTCAGCCTATGATTTACGAGCGAACGCTGTTGCCAGCACAGGCGCACGCATTTTACGCTTGATGGCATCGGTGGCGGCAGGTGATGTACCAGAAAATATCTCGCTGGCAGAGATGCTCCAGCATGGGTGGTCTCCCGAAGATGAAAAAGCATCACGGGCGCTAAACACGGCTTTGATTGCGACGGCTGACCATGAACTGAATGCCTCGTCTTTTGCGGCGCGGGTAGTAGCTTCGGCTGGGGCGACACCTTATGCCGCCGTGATGGCTGGTTTGACTGCGCTACAAGGCGTCAAACATGGCGGACATACCGAGCGCGTAGCGGCATTATTCGATGCGATTGGCTCGCGTGACAATATTCAGCGCGAATTGCAAGCCCGTTTGCGACGTGGAGAATCCATTCCAGGCTTCGGGCATAAACTCTACACAGGTGCTGACCCCCGTGCCACGATTGTCTTTGATGCCTTGCAAGCAGATTATGGGGATACACCCGAATTTGCCTTTGTAGATGCCCTCATCACCCATACACATGACCTCATCGGGGATTTCCCAACCATAGATGTGATGCTGGTGGCAACCTCGCGGGTATTACAATTACCGCGTGGATGTGCGCTGACACTCTTTGCACTTGGGCGCACGATTGGCTGGATTGGGCAAGCTATCGAGCAATACGCTACTGACCGTCTGATTCGCCCACGCGCTCGTTATACAGGCAGTCATCCCAGCACATAAGATAGATTTTTACACTCTTTTGCACGTCTAACGAGTGACCTTCTCTACAATAGCAATATCGCGCGATGCTATCTGTTTACACAAGCTAGATATTTTGCCTATGTAGAGGAGGCATCACCTATGTTCCACAAACTGACCCGTTGCTTACTTATCGGTGCATTCACCTTACTGGCTGTGTGGGGTGTATCCGCACAAGATGATTTCGATTTGATGCTCTATGCCATCAGCGATGGTGAAACAATTGAAGACACGCTCTCTGAAGATGTACTCGGACGTCTGTATGCTTTCAATGGCGAAGCAGGCGAAGAGGTTACTATCACAATGACAGCCGACGATGATGCGTTCGACACCTATTTGGTCTTACTAGGCGAAGCGGGTGGTGTGTTCGCTGTCAATGATGACGGCGGTGATGGCACGCTCAATTCCGAGATTGACGATTTTGAACTGCCCTACTCCGGCACATACTTTGTGCTGGCGAGCACCTATAGTGCGATTGCCCTGCGTGATGATAGTGGGCTAGATGATGATTATGATTTTGAACTCACTATCGAAGGTGCAGACGATGTTGATGATGAGACTGTCATTGAATATTTCTATGGACCACTTTCTATCGGCGATAGCAACGTAGAAGGCTACAGCAACCGCTCCGAGCCTATTTTCTACTGGTTATTCAATGGTGAAGAAGGTCAAGACGTGACAGTTACAATGGTGAGCGACGACTTCGATACACTCCTCTATCTATTTGATGGGAGCGGGGCGCTGCTGGCAATCAATGACGATGCAGACGGCTCGAACTCACAAATTGAGGGCGTCACGCTCCCTGATGATGGCACGTATCTCATCTTTGCGACAGATTTGTACTACAAGTTCGTAGTTGATGGGGATAGCACGCTATTTGATGGTGGCGATTTCGAAATTTCGCTCGAAGAAGACTGAGATGATTAGGGAACAAACCCTGTTTGGGATGACGCACAGGTCATCCCCTACTGCTATTTCGAGCTAATTATTTAGTCGCTGGATTCAGTTGCTTCAGGTGTTGCCTCTGGTTCGGATTCGGCTGCTTGTTGTGCAGCATAGGAAGCCTCAAAGAAGCCCCAAATAAGACGTGCTGTATCCAAGCCGGGTTGCTGTGGTGTTTGCTCTTGTACATAAGATTCTGCACCGAACCAAACATGTGCGCCATTTTCGATGACGTGTAGCATGGTCAGGTTGCCGCCTGCACATTCGTCAAATAAGAAGGTCTGGAAGCCATTACGGAAGTTATCTGGGTCGTATGTTGGTACGTCCTCATCCATACATTCGTTATTTTGTCGCCAGTATGCCGCGCCGACGACTGCCCCATAGCGAAATTCACCGCCTATGAACGGCACAACTGTATCTTGTGTTCCATGAATGATGAGAACAGGCATTTGAACATCTGCGCAAAGCCCAACTTCTTCGATAGCGATGCCATTGCGCATTGTGCCACCAACAGACGCGATACCCGCAAATAGGTCTGGGCGTTCGCATGCTGCTTGGAAGGTCATTGTGCCACCATTAGAAAATCCCGCTAAATAGATGCGGTCACGGTCTACACGATAGTCTCGGTCTACGCGCTCAATCAAGTCGCTGAGCAATTGCACATCATCTTCGTAATGGTCGCCGACACTACCATCGTTCCATTGGCGCAGGTAGCCTTGTGGAAAAGCCACGATGAAATTATCCTGTTCAGCACGGTTGATGAAGCCGGTAGCTGGGTAAAAATTCTGCCATGTATCACCAAAGCCATGCAAGGCAATCAGCAAAGGGAGTACTTCGTCGCTGTCTTCATCGTAGGTGGATGGCACATACAAGCCATAGCCACGCTCATCGAGACTGGCACCCTCTGTTTGGGCAAGGGTCAGGGTGGCAAGCGCAAAAATGCACATCACGAGCAGACTTCTTATCACACGCATATCTGTATCCTCACAATAAATCGCTATTTTCTCTGCCATGATGACAGGTGAATGAGTCATTCTCAAGTGTTGACCTGAGTCTAGCAGATGGGTGTGGTGAAACCATGAAGTCATCGTGATAGATGCATCCGTTTCATGTAGCAAAACAATAACATTTTAGATTTTTCTAAAAAGATAGACAAACGATGCCCAAATAGCCTATATTAATAAATAGAACAAATTATCTATACAGGATGATATATGACGACCATCAACTTAGATACAGGCTTTCCTGAAACCGCGTTACAATTTCTAGCTGATTTACGCGAGAACAACACCCGTGAGTGGTTCGAGCAGAGCCGTGACCGTTATGAAAACGACCTGATGGATACAGCCGTCGCTCTTGTGGAAACCGTTGGCACACGCTTACAGTCCCATTTCCCTCATGTTCGTTACGATACAGCACGCAACGGTAGTGGGTCATTGATGCGTATTTATCGGGATACACGGTTTAGTAAAGATAAGACACCTTACAAAGACCGCATTGCGATGGGATTTCCGTTAAGCGAAGGTAAAAAGATGCAAGTGCCAAGTTTCGGTCTACAAATTACACCTGATGATTGTGGATTGATAGCAGGGGTATTGGGTTTTTCCAAAGACCAACTCAAACAGTACCGAGAGGCAGTCGTTGACGACACACACGGACATGCCCTACTCCATGCAATCGACACAGTAACCCAGCAGGGGGATTACAGCATCGGTGGCACACATTATAAACGTCCGCCACGCGGTTTCGAGATGCCCAATGATGAACGCGACCCTTATTTACTACACAATGGCTTATGGGTATCTATGCCAGCAATAGCGCGTGCGCAAGTGACACAGCCTGATTTTGTCGATACGGTTGTCAGTCATTTTGTGGCGATATATCCCGTTGTCGCTTGGCTGGAAGAGGTGCTGACATGAGTGACGATTTTGCAATTTTTGATACTATTCGCACCCAGATGGTTGATAGGCATGTGCATGTCAGCACAGGCAAGATGATGCGTAGCGAAGCCATCACCTACAAAGACAAAGTGTTCGCGTTCTATGGGCGTGCAGAGATGATGTGCTTCAAGTTGGGTCGGGACTTTGACCATGAGGCACACGGCATCACAGACTATACCGTACTTGCACCGTTTAAATCGCGTCCGCCGATGAAAGATTGGTTTCTGATACCTGATAGCACCCAATGGGAACGTCTAAGCCAATTGGCATTGGATGCGATGCGCGAGGCACTTGGCTAGGCAAGGCGTATCGGGTGCGGTATGATACGGGTTGCTTTGGGGGTGGTTGTGTCCCGGTGGGCACCCTGGTCTTCAACACCAGTGGTCGGTTGCGTGACAGGCGACGGTGGGTTCGACTCCCATCCATTCCCGTGAACACTTGAAAAAAGCAATTTGTTGATGTTGGAAGCAAAAAACTGAAATATAGAAGGGACTATTTTTCACAGTCCCTTCTATATTTCTATTCAATATCATCGCAAAGATCACCTATTCTTCTGAATCGCGCAGCCCTTTTATGATTACCTAATTGTTCTTCAATAACGGATAATTGATGCCAATCGTTTGATCTGGATGGTAAAATCTGGAACAGAAGTCTGTAGATTTCTTTAGCAATTAAAAATCTACCAGCTTCTAAATGATATTCTATGGATTCATGCAATTTATCTTCTTGTCTTGCAAACTACACTATCAAACTTCGCTTGAGTAATCTTACTTGTTCTAAATTGCCAACCTTCCGTTCAAACGCAAGTTGGTACTGTCTTAGTGTCAAGTAGTTTGGCACATTTTTGACCGCTTGCTCAATGAGGTCTCTTAGTTGTTCATCGTTCGCCATATCCCATTCAATATTCATCCGTTTCGACCAAACATTCTTGTCTGCTGACAGTGCATCTGTTGCATCTTTGGCAATGGCACGTGCGGACGCCATATCTCCCACTGCTAGCTCAACATTGATTCGCTTCAACCACGTTGCATGATATTTCGGTACCGCGTCTGTCGCTTCTCTCGCAACCGCGCGTGCCGACGCCATATCTCCCACTGCTAGCTCGACATCGATACGCTTCATCCATGTGTCTTGATGTTTCGGAGCCACCTCTGTGGCGTCTCTAGCGATGGCGCGTGCCGACTCCATATCTCCCACTGCCAGCTCGACATCGATACGCTTCATCCATGTGTTTTGATTTTTCGGAGCCGCCTCTGTCGCGTCTCTAGCGATGGTGCGTGCCGACTCCATATCTCCCACTGCCAGCTCGACATCGATACGCTTCACCCATGTTTCTTGATATTTCGGTACCGCGTCTGTCGCTTCTCTCGCAACCGCGCGTGCCGACTCCATATCTCCCACTGCTAGCTCAACATCGATTCGCTTCACCCATATGTCTTGATTTTTCGGAGCCGCCTCTGTCGCGTCTCTAGCGATGATACGTGCCGACTCCATATCTCCCACTGCTAACTCAAGTTCTATCCATTTTGCCCAGATATTTTGTGCATCTGGTATAATTTTTACAGCTTGCTTAGCAGCGTTTCTAGCGGCTTCTACGTTATCACGTTTAAGTGCGACTGATATGGATAAGCCGACGAGATAAGAGTTTTCTGGATATAAATCAATGCCTCTTTCTAACAACTCGGATGCTTCCGCTAGTGCATTTATATCTATGAGATATTCTCCGAGTTTCTTTACAATTGATGTATAGAGCGACTCGCCATAGTAAGCATTATTGAATAGCTCGACCAAATCATAAGGTGATAAATCGTCAGGTGTGAGGAGATCATCGAATTCCTCAAGGAGTCTTTGAAGAATATCCAAGTGCAAATGCTTCTCATCGACAGATGTCATATTAAGAATCGTTTGCAGATTATCAAATCGTCCATCGCTATCGAGCTTAAATACTATTGCAGCAATTAAGCTGTGTCTGGTTTTCAACCCGGTATGACCTGTTTGCGGACCAATTAACAATCCCTTTGTTTTGCTCGTAATCTCTCTGCGAACAGAACTAATGGGCAAATCTTGCTTTAATTGGTCTTCTTTGTAAGTTAATTCGAAGGTATGCGCTGTACTTACTAACAAGCAGGCATCAACGACAACAGAATCAAAATTACGTCGAAGATCATCCAAGCTATTTGACACGATGGATTCAATAGGTGCGCCATACTTCGCTTCAATTAACACAACGAGCAGTTGGCTTTTTGACTTATTCTTGATGATTTCAATTTGTTTCTCTCGTGAGTACTCTCCTAGTTTTCCTAATGCTTTAGCAGCTTTCAGCTTATCGAGTAAACGTGTTACTTCTGAATCCGTTAGATCACCTAATTCAAATTTCTCGAATTTACAGACTGTCTCTAACTTAGGTTTTTTCCCTCTCCATATACTTGTGCGTGCCGAAGCCAGCACCGTTACAGGTATGCGTTCTCGCTTGAAATCGGTGAATGCACTCGACATCTCTTGAACACTGAAGCGGTGTATGTTGTCGACACATAAAATAATGCGTTTTTTGTCTTTTAGTCTCGGTAAATTTACCAATACTTGCTCATAAAGATTTTGACTGGAAGCACGATGCCATAGAACGATATATTTCTCTTGAGATAGAATAGCAGCAACACGCATGAGTAATGTTGATTTGCCCTCGCCTGCACGTCCTAGTACAAGCCCGAATGGTATACGCCCCTGATTGAAATCATTAGAAAAATCAACAAAATCAATTATGTCTTCTTCAATATCGCGTTCAGCATCCCGATGGGCTTGGATATCTTGCCAATCAGGTGCGCCTCCCTCATAAAATATTGAATTCTCCTGATTCTGATTATTTTGAGATGCCATTTGGGCTTTCTTCAGTTCTTCAGCAACCGCATAGTAACTGGTTGTCTGCCCTTCGGAAATGACCTCAAGGTAATCAATAACCACCCGTCGGAAAGCTTCATCATCTGTTTGTACAAGTAATTTGAATTTGTTTGTTGCTGATTCAATTACAAGACGAATTAATCTTGCATACTCATTCTCGTGTAATTGGTCAGGAGAGAGGTCTAAAATGTTTTTTTCAACAAAAGATTGTGAAATAGTATCAATCCAGTGGGTATCTTGGATCATCTCATAAGTCACATTTTGTAAATCTATTTCGAGTTCTTGTTCTAAAAGCTCCTGTAGTTTGGGTTTGATGTCTTGGATATCTTGCGTATTTTTAAGATGTTGCACTGTAAGCCCAAATTCACTTTCTGATGTCAGCACTTCTTCAAAAGCAGATAGATACAAATCTGTCCAAGATTTCTTTGTTCTTCGCGCTATAGCATTCATCACTGCGGCATCTGCTCGGTTGCCTAGAATGCCCTGTAATGGTGTCAGACATAGCCAAGCAAGAACCGTACCGAATGTTACAGGATCCATTATATTTATTCACTCTCTTTAACACATTATTATTCTAGATGATAAGATAATTTTACCATCAACCTCGGAGCAAACGCTGATAAGTATAAGATTTACAAAAGAATCAATGATCTGAGAGAAATTTAATCCTCACAAACATTCTGTAAAATCGATGTTTCAAGAATGATGTGGTGCAAATCGCCACGAATGAGTCTGTCTTGATAAATTGTTTGTAGATTAATCAACAAATCATTGTAAGCAAAAAGAACCCCTGAAATAGAGGTTCGGGGTAAATCATATTACAGACTCATGTTGGAGCTAACACGCAAAAAATGAGTGTCTGTCAGAGAGCTTGTGATTGCTTCTCGGGGCGCACACAGGGCTAATTTTGCACTATCGCATACCTTAGTTCTGGGAGGCATCCCATTCCGCTTTGCCAAGTGCATCGAGGGTAGCGAAATCTTCATCGCTGAGTTCGACAGAGGCGGCGGCGGTATTTTCGTCAAGGTGCGCGACGCTCCCTGTGCCTGGAATTGGCAACATGACAGGGCTACGTTTTAACACCCATGCAAGCGCAAGCTGAGAGGGCGTCGTGCCGAGGCGTTCATCCATTTTTTGTAATTCAGGATGCTCGGTGAGTTGTCCGGCTGCAAGCGGAAACCATGGAATGAAGCCAATGTTGTTGTCTTCGCAATAATTCAGCACCTCTTCGCTATTACGATTGACGAGGTTGTACAGGTTTTGCACGCTGGCAACAGTGAAAAATTCGCTGGCGGCTTCAATTTCTTCAACCGAGACTTCGCTCAAGCCGACATGACGGATTAAGCCTTCGTCTTGCATTTTAGCGATTTCTTCAAATTGTGCTTTACGGTCAACTTGCGGGTCGATACGGTGTAATTGCCAGAGGTCGATTTGCTCCACGTTGAGGCGGCGCATACTCATCAGCACGCATTGGCGCAGGTATTCGGGACGCCCGACAGGTAGCCAGATATTGGGTCCATGACGGGTTAAGCCGCCTTTGGTCGCAATGACCATATCGCCATAGGGATGCAAAACCTCGCGGAGCATATCTTCGCTGACGAACGGACCGTAACTATCGGCGGTGTCGATAAAATTGATATTGAGGTCACGGAGGCGGGCGAGTGTTCTTTTGTTCTCTTCGACACGGTTAGAGTCGCCCCAGATGCCCTGCCCTGTGATACGCATCGCGCCGTAGCCTAGCCGATTGATTTCGATGTCGCCACCGAGCATGAAGGTTCCGCTGTCTGCCGCGTTGATGTCTGCCATGGTTGTCTCCTTGTGTGTGATTGTTTAGGTGACACGATTTTAACGGATGATGGGTGTTTGGCGAAATGGGAATAAACAAGCACTTTATATATACTCATAATATTTTGCATCCCATCTTCGCACGATTTCTTGTGCAAGATAATTATTACTAAGGCGGAAAATATCAACAATTTGTCGTCTTCTCTCGAAATTATTAACGCTTTTATACACTGGGTTACCAATAAAAGATATCAAGTCATCAAATTGCTCAAATTCATCCATTACTGATTCTCCCATTATTTGATACAAAGACAGAAATGACTCAGTTCGCACTAATAGAAATTGGTCATTTTTGAGAG
>JBCBKJ010000110.1:0-17354 GCA_038522085.1 Chloroflexota bacterium | reverse complement strand
ATTCTTTAGGCTTTATTCATGAAAACTGTCCGGCGGCGAGGTTCAAAACCGAGTGCTGTTAGGCTTCTGGTAAACCCGCTGAAAGGGGTTTTGAGTCGTTTTTAGCCGACTTACCTTTGGCGATGCAAATTATGAAATATTTTTGCAAACACGCTTTCAGACAGTAGCAAATTTTAGACGGCGGACAATGCAGGCATTGTCCCTACAGACCTCTTGTGCTTATTAGAGAGATGATGGCATTGCATCCGCTGTGTATAAAAGCTATCGTCCACGTTTTTCTGTGGCGCTACCTCATCGTTTCTGTTCAAGGCTTTAATCTAATGTGGCTGTGATTGCTGGTAAAATCTATTAATGATTCTTATTTTGCACTACAGTATACGACAGAGAATGAGGCACTTATGTACGACACGAATTATCACTCTTCGTTGCGTCCACTCATTGATGCAGTCCACCACGAACGCTTTCGCAACGTCCAAAAATTAAAAACTTTGAGCGAAGAATTACTTGAAAAAAGCCATGACCTCAATGATAAATTTGGGGAATTATTTGCGCTGAATCATCTTGGGAAAGCCTATGCAACATTGCAAGATAAAGAAGCGACCTACGAGACATCTACACGCGCCCTAAACCTCGCTGATGACTTGAACCATCCGCAACAAATGGCACAAGTATTGAACAATATGCTTTGGTTTTATCGGCATACAGGGCAGATAGAGAAAGCGATTGAAGCTAATTACAAAATTCGTGCGATTGCCGAAGACCTTGATGATTACGAGCTGAGATGCACGGCTCTGGTGAATGAAACGGTGATTACCCTACCAACTGAGCAAATGAGTTTTGATGCGACACGCGATAATTTCTTGACGGTGGTTGAATACAGTCAGCGTGAGGATGTGAGGATTCCAGCGAGTATGGGCTTGCTGAATCTATCTTATATTTATTTGGTGGCTGGTGATTATGAAGAAGCGCGTACTTATGCAGAGCAAGGGTTTGAGACGGCGATGGAAACCGAGCATGCGTATGGGCAAGTGTGGGGCGCGTTAAACCTGAGTAGTATTCTGGCATATCTCAAGTTATTTGATGAAGCCCATGAGATGGCAAAGCGAGGCAATCAGCTTGCGGAACACTACCATATATTGGTGCATCAAGCGATCAGTCATATTGGGTTTGTGTATAAGCATCAACAAGCGTATGCCAAAGCGATAGACTACTTCAAGCAATCAGAAGAAGAAGCTATAGCAAGTGGCGACCAAGTATGGTTGATTACTGTGCGTAAAGAACTGATGGAAACGTATCAAACGATGCATGATTACGAGCATGCTTTGCACTATACACATGAATATTATCAGACTAAGCAACGGGTTTACGACGACAACACAAAATTGCAGATACAAATTCTGAAACGCGAGCATGAAGAACGCGAGCGGTTGGAACGGCTTCGGCTGGCAGTCATTCTTGATGTACAAAAGAATTTGGCGACGACCAAGCGTCATATCCTCACCCGTTTAGCGCATGAATTTCGTACCCCGCTGACAACCATCAAGACTTCTACGCAAATTATTGAACGCTACCGTGAAAAATTAACAGGCGAACAGCACAAACGTCATGTTGGTAACGTGTATCAGCAAATTGAGACGATTCTTTCGTTGTTGGACGATATTTTGGATGTGTTGCGCGACCCAACAGAATATGCTGGCAATATGAGTACCGTACATCATGCGCAATTATTAGTAGAAACAGCCATCAAGCGTGCCTACGAAAAATTGAATCAGCCGATGGATGAGCGTATTACGGTAGATTACGCTGTAGAGATAATCAAAACAGATGGGAATTTGTTGCAACAGATTTTGATGCACTTGTTGACGAACGCACTCAAATTCTCTAAGGGTGCTGTTCAATTAACGATTGTGTCACTCGAAGATGCTGTTGAAATAACAGTCGAGGATAGTGGCGTTGGTATTCCCGAAGCCGAGTATGAAAAAATATTTGAGTTATTGGTGCGTGGGAGCAATATAGATGAGATTGGCGGGAATGGTTTGGGCTTGGCTGTGGTGAAAAATTATGTTCATTTACTGGGGGGTAAAATAGACGTTGAGAGTGCCTTGAATAAGTACACGCGCATGCGTATTCGTCTACCACAGTAAAACGGGGAACGCACAGAAGTGCGTCCCTAAGACAACATCTGTTTTTTAAGCATCGGTATAGATATGTGAGCGCACAGCGACGACTTGCTCATGGAAGGATGCGCTGTCTCTTTGGCGCGGGAAATCGAGCGTGATGGGTATATCAGCTACGATGCGTCCTGGGCGTTGGCTGAGTACGATGATACGGTCAGCGAGATAGACCGCTTCTTCTATATCATGCGTGACTAGCACAACCGTATGTGCCAGCCGTTCGCGCACACTCAACAACCAATCTTGCAATTCGGCACGGGTGAAGGCATCAAGCGCACTCAGAGGTTCATCCAGCAAAACCAGCGGACAATCCATAATCATCGTGCGCAAGAGTGCCACGCGCTGACGCATCCCGCCGGATAATTCGGCTGGGTATGCCATCACGAAATCACCTAAGCCAAATTCTGCTAACAATGACCGCGCTTGTTTCTTCGCCCCGTACAGATTGCCTCCCTGTATTTCGCGCCCTAGCACGACATTATCCAGTACCCGTCGCCACTGTAAGAGCGTATCCGATTGGGGCATATATGCCGCCTGCCCCAATCTATTTTTTGTGACTGTGCCATCAAGCGCAATCGTGCCAGCCGTCGGTTGTTCGAGTCCGGCGACCAGCTTGAGGAGCGTGCTTTTGCCACTGCCACTGGGTCCTACCAGCGCAACAAATTCACCGTCGGCAACTGACAAGCTCATCTCACTTATAACCTGTAAGTTGCCATAGCGATGTTGCACTGCATTGACGGATAAGCGCGGAGGCTTATTCATCAGTCTCTGTTTCTTCGTCTTCTGGAAGTGCTGGCAAGAAATCGTTGGTGAAAACTGCCAGTGGGTCGATGCTATCTTCTGGGATAATGCCATTTTCGACCATGAACGCTGTGAAGCCTTCCCATACGGCTGGATCTTGTACGCCCCATTGCTCTGCTTCGCCTTGATAGCGTTCACTGAGCCACAATGCGCTTTCTGTTACCAATGCTTCATCAAGCTCTGGCACAGCGTCTAGTAGAATCTCGGCTGATGTTTCAGGGTCTTCGATAGCAAATTCGTAGCCGCGTGCGGTGGCTTCTACAAAGGCACGGACTACATCGGGGTCAGTGTCAATCATTTCGCCGGAAGTAATCAGAATCGGGGTGTAGTAATTCGGGATGCAGTCTTGGTAATCGGAGAAAAATAACACGTCCAATGCTTGGTCGTCTACTTCTGCGCCGATACCTTGCCAAGCATAAAAAATCCACGCGAAGTCGATACGGTTCAAGCCCATTAGTTCAATCGGGTCAGCGAAACCGATGTCTTGGTAATTGGTGCTATCCCATTCGGCATCTTCGCAAGCGAGCAAAGTTTCTATCATGGCATTTTCCAGCCCTGGAATGCTGAAGCCACCATATGTCAGGGGCGCGAGGTCTGCTGGACTTTCGAGCGTATTTTCTTCACTGAGCGATGCAAAGCCGGATGTGTTCTCTTGAATCATCGCCGCAATCGACACAATATCCGCGCCATCGACCATCGCAAAGGTGCTAAATTCTTGGAAGCCCACGCCAAAATCAACAACACCTGTGCTGACCGCTTGCTCTGGGAGGATGTCGGCTGGTTCGAGGATTTCTACTTCTAAGTTCAAGTCTTCGTAGTAACCATTTGCTTGCGCGACATAGAAGCCTGTGTGATTGGTATTGGGTGTGAAATCAAGCATCAGTTGGACGCTGGTCAGTTCATCGAGACGTGCATCGGATACCATATCGTCGTCTTGTGCTTGCACCAATGCGAGTGACAGTCCGATGAGGGTAAGCAAGAGTGTGCTGAGTAGTAATCTGTGTTTCATTTTGTATGTGTTCCTTGTGTTGAGTTTTTGGTTATCAGTTATCGGTTTTTAGTTATCAGTTGCAAATCGTTTTTGCGTGTTACACCCTAAAACAACCCATCTGCGTTAGAGGGTTGCTTTTGGAATATATGCAATTCTGTTAAGCGTCAGGCAAGTTAGGGAATGACCAATTCTTGCCCGACATAGATTGTGTTGGATGCCATATTATTAGCCGCCATGATGGCATCCACACTCACGCCGTAACGTAAACCGATGCGGAACAGATTTTCACCTGCGCTGACAGTATGAACCGTCTGTCCATTTGCATTGGTCGTCACGACAGGATTGCTTGTGGTAGTCGTTGTTACAGTTGTATTCGTGACCGGCGCGACATTGCCTGTAGGCGCTGGCGACATAGCGGTTGAGGTCACTTGTACTACGATACCGGGACGATTGATAATCGTGCAGGTATAGTTATCGTAGAGATACGAGATAGCTGGTTCTGGAAAGCGCGGTGAATTTGCAGCATCCATGAATACCAGCGGATTGCTACCGATTAAGCAGACTTCGACTGTGCCTACAAAGCCACCCCATACATCGACAGCACTCACGAAGCCCATTTCTACAACTTGTTGATTACCAACGCCCCCAATACCGATTGTCGTACAATTGACATTCGGATTGCTGACATTCACGAGACGTACTTCGACTGCCCCACCCACTATTTCACACTCATCAGGGAGGCGCGTCGGGACTGGCACGACTACCGTATTCACTGATGTGCTTGTGCTTGTTGAGCCATTACCTGAACTAGTGACAGGAACAGGCGTTGGTAAAACAGGCGCACTCGCTTGTACATCTGGCGGCGCACTGACAGATTCCGCTAGTGGTTCAGCCGTTGGGTCTGTGGCTGGTACAGTTGTTGGTACTACCGTCGCTGGCACTGTCGGTGGCACAGTTGTTGGTTCTACTGTCGCTGGCACGACTATCGGTTCGCTTGTTGGTGGTACTGTCGTTGGCACGATTCTTGGTTCGCTTGTTGGTGGCATGCTTGTTGGTGCTGTCGTTGGTGGCACGCTTGTTGGCGCTACTGTTGGTGGTACTACCGTCGCTGGCGCAGTTGTTGGTGCAATTGTCGGCGGCACGACTGTTGGTGGTACTACTGTTGGCACGACTGTTGGTGGTACTACTGTTGGCGCGACTGTCGCTGGCATGCTTGTTGGTATATCTGTTGGAACAGTCGTCGGCGGTACTACTGTTGGTGGCACGCTTGTTGGCGGCACGCTTGTTGGTATATCTGTTGGAACAGTCGTCGGCGTATTCGTTGGCACTAGCGTTGGTGTGTTCGTTGGCACCAGGGTTGGTGTGTTTGTTGGAACAAGCGTCGGTGTGTTCGTTGGCGTTACTGTTAGCGTATTGGTAGGTGTCATCGTTGGTGTATTGGTAGGGGTCGCGGACGGGCTATCATCACACGTCCCACGCCCAAGCACCATTGTCCAATAGGGGGTTGAACCGTCATAAACGAGACCAATCCCGATATTGGTAAAATTAGCGTTGAGGATATTCCTACGGTGTCCATCACTATTCATCCATGCGTTGACTACTATTGCGGGAGTTCGTTGACCCCACGCAATATTTTCACCCAGATTTCGATAGTTGTAGCCTTGAGCGATAGCACGTTGCGCAAGACTCGACCCATTTGACCCTGTATGGCTGAAAAAATTGTTATCGACCATATCTTGACTATGAAACTCTGCCGCACGATACAAACAGGTATCCCACGTCAAAGCATTTAGCCCACGCGATGTACGTTCAGCATTTGTTAGTGCCATAACATCAAACTCATAATCCTGTTGTGCTTGTGTCACATTTCCTATGCTCAATATCCATAGCATGATAAAGAGCAGAGATGATACCAGCAAAGCGCGAATATTCATTTTGTTTATCTCATATCTAGCAATGCGAATTGTAATAATTACAATCAGCCTAACATGCGCAATAGTGAGAATCAACTTTATTACGGAAAGAATTTACATACCTTTGTAAGGCTTTTGTAAATACCTTTGAATACAATTTGCAAACTATCAGAAGCGCGTTTGTGTTGCGATACATATTAATGCAGGTTACAAATTAAATATGGATATTAGAGGATGGCAGACTTCTTACACTTAACCCCTCCCCTAAATCCCCTCCCCTCGCACTTCGCTTGCGGAGAGGGGACTTTAAACGCTCTTTTTGGCTAGATTTAGGCGCTAGTTTTATTTCCGTTTTAATGTTCTAAACAGCATCCATATGTTGTACTCACGAAAAACTTGAGCGTATCGTCATCGCGCAAGCGCATTCTGCACCCGCGCCCACCAGATTTTAAGCGTGCCGATATAGCGCCACCGGAGCGCAATCAGTTCGACCAACGTCACCAGCGCGACCATTGCTACACTGAGTGCCGCAATGAGCGCAATGGCTAGAAAGACTTGATCCGTTTGGAAGGCACGATACGAACGTTGCAAGAATTTGCCCAGCCCTTCCCCACTACCGACATATTCACCAATGACGGCACCGACCACGCTATACGTCGCCGCCAACCGTGCGCCACTGAAAAACGAAGGCAAGGCAGCCGGCAAACGCACTTTCCACCATGTCTCTAGTTGAGACGCACCCATCGCCCGCACGAGATTAATCTGGTTTTTGTCTACACTGCGGAAACCATCGAGTGTGTTGGTTGCCACAGCGAAGAAGCAGAACAAAATCACGACGACGATTTTAGGGCTATCACCAAAACCAAAGACGAGAATCAGCAGAACTGCAATCGCAAAGGTCGGGATGGTCTGCGAGAGAACCAGCACGGGATACAACAACCAGCGCACCAACGGGAAAAAATCCATCAGCGTCGCCAACACCAAGCCCAAAATGACCGCCAGCGCATAGCCTGTTAGGGTGACGCGCATGGTATTGGCAAGAAAGATGCCGATTAAATCCACACGGTAGGTCTGCCATGCGTCGGCAAGCTCTGCGCCTGTGGGAATCAGGGTTTGGATGTCTGCACCCTCGACAGCGGATAGTTCGCTACCGAGTGTGAACACACCAAATCCAGCTAACGCCAAGAGCATCAGGCAAGCAATCAGCAAGAGAACCCGTGCGAGGTCGTCTATCATGCGCGGTAATTTTTCATCTTGTCGTCAATCGTAGAGCCATCAACAGCATCCGCGATTTTGACATAGGTGAGCGCACGTTGTACCCCCGCTTCGAAGCAGGCATCATGCGCCGCACGGACAGCCGCCAAGCACGCATCTAGCGTGCCTTCTAGCACCGTTTCCATCGGGCAAACTTGATACGTGACACCACTCGCTTCGATAGCGGCAATCGCTTTATCGACTACCGGATAGGGGTCGTCTGTCAGGGGTACAACTTGTACGCTGACTGTGACGATTCGTTCAGAAGCCATGTTCATCTCCTTATGTGTGTGGTGGGGAAGGGTTCTCTTGCCTGAAATGTATCGGATGGGCGTGATATGCGCATGTAGCCGTTGGTTTGGAGTGATGATTTGGTGAATCTAACCCCTCCCCTAAATCCCCTTCCCCCCGCGCTTCGCTTGCGGAGAGGGGACTTCAAACTGCTTTAATATCATTCACACATCAAACGCCCGCACCGCAATCAAAAAATTCGCGGATAGATACATAACCAGCCGACGCAGAAAATGAACGATATGGAATTGGAATAATTATTGGGTTGTGTTGCGTAGCCATATTCACTTCCTACACCGGTACTAACCGGATCAGGTTCGAGGGTCGGCATCGGTAAAATGCCCTCTCAGCCCATTACGTGGGTTCCCCTGTGTATAATGTTAGGGTCTATGGTAATGAAGATTAGGTGTGTGTCAAGGTAGAGGGTGAAGAAGTGCCGAGTGCTGAGGACTGTGTGCTGAGTGTTGTAGGTTTATGAGTGAGGACGATGTATCTGTGAGACGATTATTTTTGTTGTTCATCACTATCCTCCTGTGCTTTCACGTTGTAAAGGGTCAAGAATTTTCATATTTGCATGCGAGATGGCATCCTAACGGGTATATGATAGCTTTTGCTTTTGAGCATCAGATACACATCCGCGACAACCACTTACAGGATATTGTGACCTTAGATTTATCAAACTCATCTCTTCAAATTGATTCTAATATTTACAATATTGTATGGAACGCAGATGGAACTAAGTTAGCAGCACTTATATTTCCAAATAGCTCAGGACAATCTGCTCGTTTAATTATTTGGGACACTACAACGTGGCAAATTACGAATGAGTTGACAGGTGCAGTACAAGACATTGCATTTAGTCCTAATGGAGATTACATAGCTACGATGATAGGTATTTTAAGCGTTGTAATTTATGATTTGGATTCAGACGAAGTAGTTAACACAATTCGCATCCGTGACAGTACCTTATTAGAGTGGAATTCAGCAAACAGTGATGAACTTGTTGTTAAAAACACCTTTGGAGGCGAAAATAACATTAGTATCTTCAATCCATTTACTGGAGATGTAGTACAAGAACTCAATTATGATGCCAGCATGCACCCAAGCTATAGCCCAGACGGACAATATCTAGTATTGAGTAGAAATAGCGCCAATATTTCTATCATTGATGTCCTAGAAACCAATGATTACGATACAGTAGTATCCCTAATAGTTGATAATGGATTATTTCAAGCTCAAGAATCTATTTTTTGGATGGATAACACCACTATTGCTACATCATCTCTTCAAGGTGAAGCCATCATATGGGATATTTCTCAAGGTTCTTCGGAATTTATAGAACAACAACTCGATAGCCAATTTGTTTTCTCACCCTTAATCTGGCATCCAAATAATTTTACTTACGTTCACTACATATCTGGAACTGATTTGGCTGGGCTTTATATTTTGGATGGATACACAGGCAAAGTCGTCGCTCAGAGGCTAGAAACAGACGAACTGTACATTCAAAGCATCTTACTCAGCGACGGTATAACATCTCTCAGCAATGGGACGACGATTAACCTCGCGCAGATAGCAGAACCAACTATCGTGACAGCACTCACTGAGCCGGATGCTGTTGGAAGCGTGCTGTTTGAACTCAGTGGGTCAGCGATGGTCACGCAAATAGACAATTCTGCACCTTATGAACTGTCAGGTTGGGAACTCGTATCTGGTGCATATACACTGACTATCACACCCTACTCCGACGCAGATGGCGCAGGCACGGCTGGTATTCCGATGATAGTTGATTTTACAGTTATCGCGTCGGATAGATGAAATGAGTAATGAGTGCTGAGGACTGTGTGCTGAGTTTGTGGTGCATAACAAAAAATCCGCGCAAAAACATTTGCACGCCTGTGAAAAGCGGGGTATACTCTCTTTATCCTGTTTCGTTGGTAGAGGGACGTTGCGTCAACAGCGCCCCTCTGTGAAGACCCTTTGCAGGATCAACAGACAACAGCAGTATAACGCGCTCTGTCGTGCCTGAATAGGTTAGCAGGTGGACGAGTATCGTATATCGCTGTTTGATTTCGCAGTACGTGAAGGGCATCAGCTATAAATGGGACAAACTGCGCTGTAAAATGTGTTGTCAGCATTGCGTCACGATAGGCGTTCTATGCCATCGCCGGACACGACTAACGGGGTGCTGTCTATTTGGTGGTTGCCAAATCGTGATAGCCGACACACAGCTAAAGCGCGGTTGCATGTCGGGAGGGTTGCCTTGACGGGCGTTCTCCCGACATGAAACGTCTTATTCCTCTGCGCTTCGTTTAAGCACGGTATTCTACGACATGGCATCAAAAGTGATTTTTTAACCTCGCGGACGCTCAGAAGAGCGTCCCTACACAGATTCTACCGTTGTCCTGCAAGCCACGTTACAAGGTCGTCTAGTGGTGCGGATGCCATCGGATAGAAGCCATCTTCGGCAAGTTGTTCAGTTTCGCTGAGGGCATGTCCAAGTCCTTCGTAAACATTGAGTGTCACGAGGTCGGGATTCGCTTCGGCAATCGCTTCTGCGCCTGAGATGGCTGTCCAACCGTCCATATCGCCGTGCAATAACAGTGTCGGGATGCCTGCTTCGGCAATCAGTTCGGCTGTATCGGTGCGGGCATCGGTTTGGGGCATGAAAGCTGGCAAATTCCCAATGTACATCTCGATAGCGGGAGCAAGTTCGTCGTCAATTGCAATCAGTCCATCGCTGTTGCTATCCACAAAGGCATTTGCAGACGGATTGGCGGGGTCACTACCCGGTTGATAGATGAAAAAGGGTGCCATCAGTTGCACGGGTCCGGCTGGTATCTCTGCAACATCGGCTGGGGCAACTAGACCATCTCCATCAGCGTCAATGACTTCGCGGAAATAGGGCAAGGCAATATCTTGATACTGATAGGGAATCAATTCTGCAAACGAGCCATTGGGGGCGCCTTGCATAATCAATCCGGCGAGGTCATCCCGTTGATTGGCGACGTTGGCAATCACCCATGCGCCTTCGCTCCAACCGTAGAGGTAAATATGTTCCGTGTCGATGCTATCCAAATCAAGCGCGAAATCTACAACGGCGTTGGCATCAGCTACTAACTGGTCTAGGTCAGCTTGAATTTGCGTCTGGTCGTATTCGCCGTGAGTGATAACACCGCGTTTGTTGAACCGTAAGGTAGCGACGCCCTGCTCTGCTAGGGTTTCGGCAATGAACAAGAAATTCTGCGAAAGTGGGTCTTCGTCACTAAATGGATTTTCGCTGTAGGTCGCGTTCATATCGTAGGGACCTGAGCCATGAAACAGAATGACGAGGGATGGCAAATCATCTGATGATTCTGCTGGTAAGGTCAATTGGGCGGTGCTTGTCCAGTCCTCATCGAGTGCGATGTCGTAGTCGATAGCGCGGGTGTCGGTTTCATTAGCGAGTGTGTTCGCGCTATAAATAGCTGTGCTAAAGAACAGCACCAGCAACAATGCAAAATTGCGGTACATGGTATTTTCCTTTTCAGTTGTTAGGTATGTTTTTTGATTTAGGCGAGGTCTTCTTCGGATGGGAAGAAAATATCCTCTATGGGTTGCTCGAATAGCTGTGCCATCTTGAACGCCAGCGGTAAGCTAGGGTCGTATTTGCCACTTTCAATGGCGCTGATGGTTTGGCGGCTCACATTCAGATGTTTTGCTAAATCTGCCTGTGACCAATCACGTTCTGCACGCAATACTTTGAGTCGATTGTTCATGCGTAGCGCCTTTGTGCGATGAATTGTCCGACGCCCCAGAAAATAATCATCATCGGGAAGACCCACAGATAACCTGGTTGTTGCACGCCTGCTGTCTCCAGAAAGCCAATGGTGAACGTCACCACCCCTGTCATCGCCATGCTGAAGCCAATCGCCTCTAGTTGAATCTGACGCTGGAACTCATCGAGGTTACGCAACCAATCCATATATGCCCAGATGCCTAGCAAGACAGGTAACACCGGCAAAATGGCAATGGCGATACTGAGCGCCTGCCCTTCTACACGCTCTTGTAGGTAGATACTCGTGAGTAACAGTACGATATAGCCTATCATCGCAAGCCCGAAGCGCAACATATAGCGACGGGCATTTTCATTGACTTCGGCGGGATTTTCGGCATGTTGCTTGCGCGTCTGGAAAAGCATATAAACGAATAACATGCCCCCTGCCACCATGCCAATACCGATGGCTATCCAGATATTGTCTACAAAAAGCGACGCAGGAAAGCCAAAGCCAAACCCAAAGGTGATAGAGACAATCAGCGTATTCAGGATGTCGCGTGAGGTGATATTTTCCATAGCGAGCTATTCTCCGCGTTTTTTCTTGGTCGCTTGTGCCGAAAAGACAATATACATAGACGTTGCCATAGACACCGCCGTGCCAATGAAACCACTCAGTTGTGCCAGCCAATTATCGTACAAGAACGCCATCGGTATCCCGAACGCAATGCCCATACCAATAGATGCTAAGATGCGTTGCCATTTTTCAGTGTTGATAGGTTGCATGCTCATTAGCCTCTCTTTTCTTTATCTTTGCGTAGGGATTGAAAAATCATCGCCGTGCCGAATATAGCAACTGCGATACCCATGCTTGTTGCCATGTCTTGTGTGGCAACTGACATACCGACGCCAGCACCTACTAGCATGCCGAAAGTCTGCCCCATTGTTTGCTGATTTTGGTGTGTTTTGCGCTTCATGTGTCTATCTCCTTGATTAAATGTGGTTGTGTGTTGCTCCTTGATGACTACATCGTAAAGCAAACCACACATTATGTCAAGTTTACTTTACATAATGTCGATATAAGTTTACATAAAGACTAGGTTGGTTGACAATTTATCTGTGCTTTGTATGCAAAAAAAAGGAAGTCCGCGCATAACACAGGGTCATGAGGCGGGCTTCCTAAGTCAGAGGAGGTATGGAGTGGTAGGATTTATCAGGTGATACGGGGTGTAATCACCTGATATATTGCATTATAGAACATTATTTCTAACACAGGACGTTCATATGAACGTTGATATGCCCGTGATTAATATGAGTAAACGGTTTGTTTATTGACACAGTGTCGTGATGGCTGTTCATGCTTCTTTAGTATTTTTCACAGGATAGTGTGTTTAAATGATAGAGGTGGCTTTTTTCGCCACTCGATAACGCAGAACACAATCAGCCGTCTATTCATTCTCGGAGTTTCTTGCTATGCAACCGACTGATACCCAAACGATGTCCGCACCTGCTAACACTGATAGCCAGACTATCCGCAATTTGATGGCGATGATTCGGCGGGCAGTTGTGATTGATGCTGAAAAACTTGAACTCATTCTCGCTGCCCTACTCGCACGGGGACATGTTTTGCTGGAAGATATTCCTGGCATTGGCAAGACAATGGTCGCTAAATCAATTGCTACGTCCATGCACGCGGATTTCAAGCGGGTGCAATGTACGCCGGATTTGTTGCCGAGCGATATTACGGGCAGTGCGATTTACAATCAGCGCGACCAGCAATTCGAGTTCATGGAAGGTCCTTTGTTTGCGAATATCGTGTTGGTCGATGAAATTAACCGTGCTTCTCCGCGCACGCAATCCAGCTTGTTAGAAGCGATGGCAGAAGGACAAGTCACTAGCGACGGCAGAACGCGCCCATTACCGAAGCCTTTTTTCATCATTGCGACGCAAAATCCGATTGAGATGGCAGGGACGTTCCCATTACCAGAAGCCCAGCTTGACCGCTTTTTGGTGATGCTCAATTTGGGCTATCCCGACTATGAAGATGAAGTAGCGATTCTCGAACGCGAAGAACACAGCAATCCACTTGATGCCATTGATGCATTGCTGACGATGGATGATATTGTCGCTTTACAAGCACAAACTCGCGCCGTGAGCGTGATGCAGAATCTGAAAGAATATATCGTGCAGGTGAACCAAGCGACACGCACGCATCCTGAGAGTGTATTGGGCATTAGTCCGCGTGGGGGGGTCGCTTTGCAACGCTGTTCGCAAGCCTTGGCGCTCATTCGTGGACGCGATTTTGTGACACCAGATGACATCAAGACAGCGGCGCGTGCTGTTGGCAGACACCGCATCCTGACCCGTGACCGCAAGCCAGAAACCGCGCAACAGGTACTAGACGATGTATTGGCGCGTGTTAGCGTGCCTGTTGAGTGAACAATCATGTCCATTAAGATAGCTTTTGTCTACGAGCGCGGACAGCATAGATGCTGTCCCTACGATGCTAATTCACTGGGGTGTATATGAAACGCACAGCACGCTTCTATTCATTTTTGGTGGCAGCATTCTTATTCTGGACATTCGCTAACCAGACGCAAATCGGTTGGCTATACGTCGTGTCGGCTGTGTTGGGCGGGGCATTGTTTACGGCGTGGTTGCTCAATCGAGGGGTGCTCAAGAAATTAAACGCACAGCGCGAACTCTCTGTGCGAACTGGCGAGGCGTTGCACGAAGGCGACGACCTCGCTATCACACTCACGATAGAAAACAGCGGACAATTACCCGCCGCGCATCTGGCATTGATAGAAACCAATCCACTCGCTGACCCGAACAGCGATGCCCATGAAGCGGGGATGTTCGTGCCACTCTTGCCGAACAAAGCACAATTTACCTATCATGTGGATGTGTATCGGCGTGGGGTGCATCATTTCCCTGATATGCAAACCCGTTCGCGTGCGCCATTTGGTTTTTATGAGCGACAAAGCACGCTGGCTGTCCCAACCGATGTGCTGGTCTATCCCGAAGTACGTAAGTTGACGCGCCTTGCCCTACTCGACGAACAACCCGCCGCTGAACTCACGAACCCGAATGCAGGGATGGGTAGCGAGGTGATAGGTGTACGTCCCTATCGTCCGGGTGATTCACCCCGTCATATTCATTGGCGCAGTGTCGCACGACTGGGCAATTTGGTCAGCAAGGAATTTGCACAAGAAACCCGTCCGGGCGTGACGGTGGTGCTGGATAGATATGTGCCGCATCCTGTGCCGGAAAGCAAACATCAACCCTTTGAAATAGCGATTAAGTGTGCGGTCAGTATCGCGGAATATGCGATGCGAAATGGCTATCCGGTGCATATTGTCGCTGACCAAGACGACATGGCATCGCCACAGGGCGCACTCGTTTGGGATGCGCTGATGCAATATACGGCGCGTGTAACGCCTACAGATAGCAACACACTCGCGGATGTGCTGGGGCATTATCCTATGCAACAGTATGTAGCGATTGCCGTTTCGACGCCCGATGACAGCCTACTCGAAGCGATAGTCGCGCTCAAACATCGGGGCTATAATGTGCTGGTCGTCATCCCTGACCCTGCCAGCTACCCGATAGACAGCGACCTCTCCGCAGATGGTTTTGTCGGCGCATTGGAACGCCAGAATATCGTCACGCGGTTGATAAAACACGGCGATGATTGGGCGTCTGTGATTAGCAACGAGGATGATTATGAGTGATGATAGCAAACCCACATTACAAGATTTTCCCGATTTTGTCTTACATAGTTTGCATGATAGCAAGGCATCGCTTCTCGCGCTGAAAAGCTGGGCAGACCTCTTGGAAATGTACATTTATAGCAATGGAACACTGCCTGACGACGAACGAGAAAAGTTCATGCAGGCGATTACAGCCATACATGACAAGAGCCATCGTCTCTCTCAAACACTTGATACGATGGTCGGGCATGCTTATGACTTAACTCAAGAAACTTGAAGGTGGTGTATCACAAAGGGCATCAATTTAGACATGAGAGTTATATCGCGGACGGCATAGATGCCGTCCCTACAAATGTTGATTATTTTTAGCATACATTTTATCAAAGAGGTATGTAGGGACACGATCTATCGTGTCCGAGAATTTCTGACTAAACGGATATACAAGATAATTGAACCGCTATCACGCCAAAGGATAGACAAAGGACACCATGCCAGATACCAACATCCCTGCCCTACCTATGGACACCCGTTATGTATACGATGAACTATATGGCATCATCAATCAGTGCAATGCGATGGCTGTACAGGGGAATATGCTCGTGAGTGTATTTGCCCTCGCGGACGATGGCTATCTCTCCGAAAACGAGCAAGCGATGGTTATGCAATCAGCGCAGGATGTTGAAGCACGCTATCACACGATTGCTGATACGCTGGATGCGCTTCTCGATGCTGATGCAGATGGCACATTACAACAGGCATTTGATAGCTGGGAAGCGTCGTTCACGAGTATCCGTATATCAACCAATATGCTGTTGCAAGCGGTGTCATGGGAGATGGATGCACAGTCACGGCTGGATATGGCACAGAACATTGTGGATGGAAGTAAGCAGGTTGCGAAGGCTATCCCCAAATTATTAGCAAGGCTACAAGCATGAGTAATGAGATACCATAGTGTTGAGGTTCTGAATCGCCTTTTTATGACCCGTTGTGAACCGAATGGGCATGTGGTAAAATTCTCAACAGGTTAAGTATTTGGGTTAGGCTGTTCATGCGAATTAAACATCTAAGTTTACGAAATTTCAAACGCTTTTCAGAGCTTGATACAGATTTATCTGAATTTGATTGTATTGTTGGCGGTAATAACAGCGGGAAAACTACACTCTTACAAGCACTTGCTCTCTTTGATTTTTGTACCGACCAATGTTTGAGTCGTCGCAATGGTAATGATGAAATTCAAGTCAAAAATCGGTCAATTTCACCCGATGAGTTTTATGTCTTACCTGTTGCTGACCCAAATAATTTATGGACAGATCACTTTACACGCAAAGCAAACACATACATACAAATACAAATTACTGCTACATTCGATAATGGTGTACAGGCGACAGCAAATATCACACTTAACTTTAATCGTTACAGCATACAACTCGAACTCACTGACACATCCCAAACTATCTTACGAGAACTTGCAAACCATACAATCTCTTATCTGCCTGTTTTCTCAACATTCCTACCCCAAGAAGAACGCCGCACACCAGCCGTCATCGAAGACCAGCTTGCAAGAGGTAGTGTAAATAGTGTCATACGGAATATGTTACTTGACCTCAAAGAGAAAAAACGAGACCAAGCCCTATTAGCTATACTACAACGTAGCTTTCCTGATTTAGAACATATGGAAATTGTTTTTGACGAGTTGAATGACCGTTATATCTCTGTCAGTTATCGGGAGGCAGGTCGCTCCAAAGAGTTTGATATTTTCTCTTCTGGCAGTGGTTTTCAACAATTCATTTACTTGTTCGGTTTCATCCTGTTAAGACAGCCTGATTTAGTACTGCTGGATGAACCTGATGTACATTTACATGGTACTTTACAGCGTTCCTTAATACGTGAATTGCAACGTCTAGTAGATGATGAAGAAAAGCAGGTCTTTTTTGCCACACACTCACGAGACGCTATTACGCAAATGAATCCAAGCCACATCCTCAGCCTTGATGATGGTGTTGCCAAACGTCTACAAGTGCAATTTGATGTTTACGATACGCTAGATGAACTCGGTTCATTAGAGGAAACGCAACTCACAACTATCCAAGCCTTTCGGCGTGTTTTAGTCGTCGAAGATAAATCGGATTGGCAACTATTATCTATTTTGATGCCAAAAATTATGCCAGAAGCAGAATGGCAACAGGTCGAAAAAAGGCTTGCATTATGTTATGCAAAGGGCAATCCGTGGAAAAAAGATATGGCACATCTGAGACAACAACTCGAACAAGCTGTGGCTGTTAAAGGTAAACCACTGCACATGTTTGTTCTTGCAGACCGTGATTACCATCCATCGTTGTCCGAATTGCGGGAAGGACGTAATACTGACAAGGGTAAAATCAACTGGCATATCTGGGAACGGTCTGCAAGAACAAACATGTGCAGTGGTTTACCTTTAACAGCCACAGCTTGTTCGAGTTGTTG
>JBCBKJ010000109.1:0-17608 GCA_038522085.1 Chloroflexota bacterium | reverse complement strand
GTGGATGAGGCTGGAGCGTCACCCCATCGTACCTATCTATTCGTTCCTAACGGTGTCTTTGCCCTTCGGCATGACATGGGCTGGTCAACATAGGCATGAAGCTAACACTCACTCCATGCCCCGTAGCTTGCTACGGGGTCGTTGACAGGTTTATTCACCTATCGGCTTGCGCTTAGGCGTGCCTGCCTGACGCGGATAGTTGCGCGGTGTTTTCTCTAACTTTTGGACTGTGACGAGATAGTGCATGCGCTCACGCTCGGGCAAATTCACTTCTGCTACGGGTTTTGCCTCGCCTTTGAGGACAAAGAGCGCCCGTTTCGCTTCTTCGACTTCGCGTTCGGCGCTTTCACCTTTGAGCGCCAGCATAAAGCCACCAACTTTGGCTAGGGGCATGGTGTATTCCAGCAAAACAGGCAAGAGGGCAACGGCACGCGCTGTCACCACGTCGTATTGCTCACGATGCACCGGGTCATTGCCAGCGTCTTCTGCTCGCATGTGTAATGTTTCGACATTTGTTAGCCCAAGGTCATCTATGACAGCATCCAGAAAGCGTAATTTTTTCTGCGTGCTATCAAGTAGCGTAACGCTGACATTCGGGAAGGCAATCGCCAAAGGTAACCCCGGAAAGCCCGCGCCTGTTCCGACGTCAATGAGCTTATCGCCATCATCAAAGCCAATGACTTGCACCGGACTCAGCGAATCAAGAAAATGGCGGATAATCACTTCGTCGGGGTCGGTAATGGTCGTGAGGTTCATCTGCTGACCCCACTCATCCATCAGGGCATGGTAACGCTCGAATTGCGCTCCCTGTTCGGGCGTCAGTTGTAAGTCAAAATGCTCGTTAGCAAGCTCAATCAGGTTGACTGTCATGGAGTAAATGTCTCAGATATGCGGACGGATTGTTCAGAAAATCGCGGGTGATTTGCACATGCTCAAGCACATCATAATCGGTTTGCTCGATTCTGCCACCTGTGAAATTGTAAATCGTTGCGTTCGGATATGCTAACAAAATGGGAGAATGCGTGGCAATGATGAATTGGGCATTTTGGTCTATCATCTCTTTGAGCGTCGCAATCAGCATCAGTTGGCGATTGGGCGATAGGGGTGCTTCCGGCTCGTCCATTAGGTACAAGCCACCGGGACGAAACCGCGCCCTGAATAACTTGAAATAACTTTCGCCGTGTGATTGTGCATCTAAGCCTGCGCCGTATAAATCGCGCATGGCACGCATCTCGTTGGCATAGGCTTGTTTACTCAGCCGACGTGCAAATTCCGATTGTCCTTCGTGACCCTCGTCAGATTCGTACTCGCTTTTCATATCGCCCATCAATTTGCTGATACGCTTAGCAAAGCCGAAAAAATCTTCGCTCCGCATGAAAAAGCCTGTCCGCACCCGCGATTTGTTCCATACCCATTTGAGGCGATTGCTCAACTGACGGATGCTCTCCAGTGTACTGTCATTATGGGTATCTTGACTACCAATCGTCGGCAGATTTGCACCGACAGCAATAGCTTCTAACAAGGTCGATTTGCCAGAGCCATTTTCGCCAACAAAGAATGTTATCGGTGCTGTGAATTGCATCTCAGTGAACGAGCGCACCACTGGCACAGTGAACGGAAAACGCTCCGGCTGGGTATCGGTATCAGGCAAGCGAATTGAACGTAAATGCACCACAGAAAATTTTATCCCAAACAGATGTTCGTATCTAATGGTGTGGATTATAGCACAAAAAACAGGACTGCCGATTGAGCAATCCCGTTTTTAGAAAAGCGATGTTATGAGCCTCAGTCTTGTTGCAGAGGAATCGTTGGGTTGTTGAGGTCGGTCACAATATCGAAGGGGTTAATTTCGATGTCGAAGGTGCATCCGCTCAGGAAAAATTCGTTTGCGGTGTCGGGACCGAAATTTTCAAAACCATCGGAAATTGCTACGTCCCAATCGACATAGAAAGATACGTTGTATTCACCCGGACGGAAACCATCACCGAGATTGGCTGTGTAGAATACCCAGTAGTTACCATCTTCGCGTTGCGTAATCGGGCTAACGATGACATTGGGGAATGGCTGACGGAATACATACTCGCTACTGAGGAACACTTCGTAATTTGCATTGTCGATGTGGTCTTGTACCAGTTCCGGTGTAGATGCAAACCATGACCAGAAAATGACAATCGTATCGGTATCCCAAACTGTGCCGGGGTCAGCCAATGGGAATTGATTACACTCGGCAAAAATTAAGCCAGGGTCAGACTTACGGTCTTCTGCATTGAGGACAGCCGCCACTTCGCTTGGGCGTGCGCCGATTTGTACGAGAGCTTCTGGACGTACCACTTCGTCATTGAGCGTGCCACCATCAGGTGTGTAGATGCCGGATGAATTTATGACAATATCATCGCTGGATTCAATTACATTTCCTGTGATGGGGTCAATGAGTGGGGTGGTGCTACCTTCGGATACGCCATCCACGCCGAAAGTATCGGTTGTGCCGAACGCGGGTTCAATGCACCCATCGCGCACATCATCAACGATTTCGCTGTAGATGACATTGGTGGGGTCATTTTCACTGGCAATAGAAATTTCTGCGCTGGCAAATTGACCCAATAAGAGTGTGCGCCCATCAGCATAGGGCAGACGTTGACTTACTTGATACTCGCCACTGACAGATACCCGCGTGAGTGGAACAAGCGTGCCACCAGCCGCGCCAATTTGGTCAAATACTTGGATGTATAAATCGAAACCGGATTCCATTGTGCCGTTGAAATCGACCACAGCTTCGGTTTCGCAAGCGGCAAAAAGATAGAATACCGATGAATCAGGGCTGTTATCAACGGTTGTTGTGGTTTGGGCGGCAGTTGTCCCTACAAGTAACGCGCCGACCATCAACAGCATCAGGGTAAATTTTTTCATGATGCTCGCTCCTCTAAAGATGAACTGTTTAATTACAACCTGCATATTATCGCAAAATACACATTTTCACATCCCATCTTCGCTATATCGCCTGACGATTAGTATGCGGTATGGGTTGACTATCTGTTTTGATTACACCCGATATACTCAAATCGTTTGATTTTGCTCAAATTGCCAGATATGCAAACATTAATGTTTCTTTGTTGAATAATTGATATATAATTGAGATAATTCGATAAAACAGGAGAATGTAAATGGTTGCACTACAAACAGCCCCGCCAGTGAATAACTTTATTTTGAATAATCATGACAATATGGCACATGAACTCGATATGATGATGGGCGAAAATGGCATTTTGCTCGGTTTCACTGGCGATGTATGGAACGTAAGTTGTGTGCGCTATGTATTGTGGTTGCAACGTCAAGCCTTCAAATTGTCTACTAAAGGCGTTAGCAGTGCGCTGATTGTGCCGAATCGTCCTTATGAATTGAACGGCTTTTTCATGAGCATCCCACGCGAGATTCCGTTCCCACTACTAGCAGACCCAACAGGTGATGTTTACGAAGATTTGGGCATGGCGCAACCAGGCTATGTGCTACTCAGCCGTGACCGTAATGTACTTGGTCGTTGGCAAATTAACGATAGCACCTCGTTGAGCCTTAAATCTGTGTTGTATCGTCTTGGTAAATAAGTTGACTAGTTAAAAACGCCTCGCAAGGGTGGCGTGTGCCACCCCTGAAAGTTACCTCAATAGCATTATCTTAGCCGAGTAGTACCGGACTTAGAACCAAACCTAAGCCAGCCGCGACAACGAATTGTGCAATGATTTGTACGACGAGGGCAATATATTTTGAATTGCCACTTGTGCGGTTAACCATCTCCACACCTTGCGCCGCAATGAACCAGAAGGCATATATCGCCAATGCCAGCGATGCAATCCAGCCAACAATAGGCACAATACCTAGCGCAGTGCCGATGACACTTGCTGTCGTGACAGGCAACATAATGGCATAAGCGTGTTGAATGAGGGTGGATTGTCCTTCATCTTGCTTGGTGATGTACCAGTGACCTGCGTAAAGCGCGGCATAGAGCGCGGCGATGCTGACTGGAATAGTGATAATGTAATGCAAAATAATCGTCACAGGGTTGGGGCGGGTGACACTTGCGGATATAGCAGAACTAAAAATTGTGCCAAATGTATCGTCAAATTCCCCAAACTCAGACCCTAATTCTGCAATTTGTTCGGCTGCATTCGCCGCTTGATTGACAGCAATTACAGTTGTGATGGTTGAGAATAACGAAATCACCAAGAAGACAATCCCGACGTAGCTCCAGAAATGCCACCATGTCGCATAACGCATCGCGTTCTGATACGCACCTTCTTTGCGCTGTAAAATGTTGAGTCCCATTTTGAATTTTTCAACAAATTGATTGATGAGCAAATCGGGTGTCACGGTTTGGGGCGCATCTGGAATTTCGATAGGCAGTGCAAAGCCATCGGTGGGTGATGCGGTCATAATTTCGTTGGGTGGACCCTTAGGCTTTTCGTCGCCACCAAAATTAAAAGCCGTATTTGCTGGTGTGGCGGCTGGTTCTTCAAAACCAAAGTCAAAGGATTCGGCGTCGTCTTGTACAGGCGGTAATTTATCCAGTTCTTCGCGTGCTTGTTCATTTTCCGGCATGATTTCCAGCACACGCATGAAGCTGGTACGTTTTTCTTCTGTGTCGGATTGGGTGCGTCCGAGATAGTACCAAGCCCGTGCGTTATCGGGGTCGGCTTCTACAGCTTGCTCAAATAACTTACGTGCTTCGGCGCGGTTGCCATCTTTTACAGCGGCAAGTCCTTGTTGAATTAAATCTGTTGCCATGACTATTCCCTCGTATCTCTGATTAACATCGGCTGTAATACTTTGTGTAAAGTGTAAAGGCAATAGCGCACATGAGCAAATCTTTGGGGGTGAAAAATGGCACAATCTTGTAAAAAACAGGTTAAAAAGAGGTTGTGAGGAGCAAAATGCGGGCAATTCAAAGCGGGGAGATACATTTTGCCTCCCCTGCATCGCTATCTGAATTACGCTTCGTTGTCGCTCTTTTCTTCTGCTTGCGCGAGTTTTTCCGGCTGGCAATAGGTATCGAACCAGTTAATCATCGCGTTTAGGCGGCTGATGCGGTGTGCGGGTTCGCCACTGCGCGAAAGTTCATGCCCTTCACGCGGATACCGTAGCATCTTCACAGGTGTATCTGTCGCACGGTGAATGAACGCGAAATATTGTTCGGCTTGTTCGATTGGCACGCGGAAATCATTCTCGGCATGGATAATGAGCGTGGGGGTTGTCACTTTATGCGCATAGGCGAGTGGCGAGTGTTCCCAATATTTATCGCGGTCTTCCCAAGGCTCGGCTTCAAACTCCGCACTCATCAAGCGTGGCACATCGCTTGTGCCATAGAAGCTAGAGATGTTATAGACACCCCGTTGCGGAACAGCACTCACGAAGCGGTCTGTGTGTCCGATAATCCATGCAGTCATGAAGCCACCGAATGACCCACCTGTAATTGCCATGCGGTTTTCATCAATGAAGCCTTTTTCGAGCATGCTATCGACCCCAGCCATCACATCTGTCATTGTGACTTCGCCCCAATTAGAGCGAATCGCACTCAAATGTTGCTGACCGTAGCCGTTGCTCCCGCGTGGATTGCAGAAGAACACGACATATCCGGCGGCGGCGTGGGTTTGCCATTCGTGCCACATGGCAGGCGTAGAAGGCGACCACATCACATGTGGACCCCCGTGAATATTGAGCGCCAGTGGATACTGTTTGCTCTCGTCAAAGTCTGGTGGGAGAATATACCAGCCTTGCACTTTGTCGCTATTAGGGTTTTCGTACCAGATGGTGTGTGACTCTTGCACCTGTACTTCATCCAAGAAGGCTTGATTGACGCTTGTCAGTTGGCTGAGTGTCGGTTCATCTGTGTTGGCGACGAATAGCTCGTGCAATTGATTCGGGGTGCGTGTCACGAGGGCGAACTGACCGTCTTTGGTCGTGTTAAAGCCCATGATTAACTGATTTTTTTCGCTGACGAGTTCGGTGAAGGTCGCTGTTTGGGGGTCAAGTTTATGGAGTTCAACGCGCCCTTCGGTAGCAATCAAGCACAACAGTGTGCCATCTGCCAACCAATCATACCCTATAATAGCACGGTCAATTTCGGTGTTGAGTTCTTTTGGCTCGGCACTGCCATCTAACGAAAGTAATGTCAGTCGAACTTGGTCATCTGTGCTTTCTGAGAGCCTTCTTGAACAAATTAACCAATTGCCATCATACGAAGGAATTGCGCCGAAGTAAGCAAATTCATCATCTGCGAGGCGCCGTTCGATACCACTATCCATGTCTATCAAGTAGATATTGCTTTTTGTCCAAGGCTCATCGCGTTCGGGTTCGGATGTGCGCGTCGTGACAATTGTGCGCCCTGATTTTGACCATACAGGCGGGCTGTAGTCAGCAGGCAAGTTGGTCAGGCGTTGCGGTGTGATTTTTTCGTCGCTATCTTCGGCGGGTTCATGCGCATCAATCACATAGATTTGTCCATGACGGTCATCCATGAAGGCTGTGCCTTGCCGATACGGAATACGTTCCATTGGGCGTGGATCAAAGCGTTCTTTTTCTTCGTGCTGTTGGCGCTCTTTGCGATGCTTGCCATCAAGTTCATCTCTGGGTGCATCGGGTTTGTCAGCACTATCTTCTTTAACGCGCTCGGCTTCGTTAGAGCGACTGAGATAGGCAATCTGTGTGCCATCTGGCGACCATGCCGGACTGGTTGCACCGTTTTCATGGCTTGTGAGGGCGCGTGCTTCGCCGGGTGTGCCAATCGGCAACACGTAGATTTGCGGACGGTCTGCGCGTGATGATACAAACGCAAGCTCCGTACCATCTGGCGACCAACGCGGACTGCTATTATTGCCAGCGCGTGTCAGTCGTGTTGTTTGGCTACCATCGGTCTTGGCGAGGTAAATATCGCGGTCATAGCCTTTTTTCATCATATTAGCACGCTTTACTACATAGGCGACCCATGCACCATCAGGGCTGAGTTGTGGGTCTTCGACATAGCGAATGCGCGTCACATCTTCGACTGTTATTAGGCGTTTCTCATCTGTCATAAAAGCAATCCTCGTTTCGTTAGGAATATTTTTTCAACGCTGATTGTACCCTACTGCCTGTGTCATGTAAAAAGATATGTTAGATTATGAGTAAAACCACTCTCTGGGCGTGCAATAGCTCACGATAACTTGATTCAATAAATTGAGAGGACATATAATGAGATGACAAAGAAAGAAAAACGTCTGCGTAAGATACGGCAGAACCGCCGTAATGTGCGTTTTGATGACTTTGTTTCAGCATTACAAGATTACGGCTTCTCAATAAGAGAAGGTAAAGGCAGTCACGTCATGGCAGAGCGATTAACAGACAATGGCACGGTTAGTATTGCGCTCGTTAAACCACATAAAGGCAAATATGTAAAAGTTACATATGTCACTCGTGCGCTAAAAGAAATTGATACCGTAATCGAAGAACAGCAGACTGTTGATGAGGATGAGATTGATGACTAAAGATCTTGCATACTATATGAGCTTACCTTACACCATTCGTCTACAACCACATCCCGATGATGGCTGGTATGGTGAAATCGAAGAATTGCCGGGTTGTATTGCAGCGGGAGACACACAGTTAGAAGTATTAGAATTGCTGGAAGGCGCTAAGGAAATGTGGTTGGAAATTCGCCTTGAACGCAGTGAACCCATTCCTTTGCCTGTTCCCATCAAGGATTTTTAAGAACGGGTGATAGAATTTAGTGGACGCAATACGATTTGAATTGAGCGCACGTTATAATAGGTGTGTGTCGTCGCAAGAGAGCAGGGGTATCTATGCCAACTCAATACCAAGAAACGCATATCCGCAATATACCGATGTTTGCCAACCTGTCGAATGCCAATATGGCGTTAGTGACAGGGGCTTTTCAGGTGTATCAGTACAACGCGGGTGATGTTATCGTCAATGAGGGGCAAAAAGTCCCTGGCTTCATGATTGTCGCTGATGGGCAATTGATACGGGTACAATTTGGCGCAAATGGCGAACGTTATCAGCGCGGGGCTATCTACGAAGGGCAATATTTATATCAAAATGCGCTCTTTGAGCAACAGACGGCTGGCACATATATTCAAGCCGTACGCCCGACGACCTTGCTCATTCTGACGCGCTTACATATGAGTAATTTGCTCACCCACCATCCTGAGTTGCGCCCTGTATTTGGTTTAGAGCGCACGCAAGACCACTTTCTGCACGATGTCCATTTCAAGACACAACGCGAGAATGAAAGAGTATTGCTCAAAACACGGCGTCACTGGTGGACAGTCGCACGCTGGCTGATTGTGCCACTGGCGATTGTGATTATCGGCGCGATGGTGGCGGCGGCGTTTCCATCAGGTAGCTTAATTGTGATTGTCTTATCTCTGCTCATCGGTGGTGGCATCGCAGGCTATTTATACGTGGAGTGGATGAACGATTCGGTGATTATCACTGACCAGCGCGTTATCCGCATCACACATACGATTGCGACGCTCCAAGAAGTGATTGACGAGGTGGCACTAGAGAGCATCCAAGAAGCCAATGCCGAAATTGCCACGCTCGATATTGCAGCAAGATTGTTTCGTTATGGGGATGTGGAACTCAAAACGGCAGGCGCAAAAGGCAATTTCATGTTGGCGGCTATGCCCAATCCTGAGCAATTACAAGACCTCATTCTAGAAGATGCGCGTAATTATCGCATTGCGAACCAATCCCGCGAACGCGAAGCCATGCAAGCAGAGGTCGAACGCTGGATACGCAACCCACAAACCGCAGGACAAGCTGTACAAAAACCGCCCGTTAACCAACAAAATGCAGATGCGCCTGCGGAACAACAACTGCGCAATATCTACGGCTCAGAGACAGGTCCTATATCACCATTTATGACCTCTTTTCGGACACCTGAAGGCGGTGTAGTCTATCGCAAGCACTGGTTTATCTGGTTGCGTGGTGTCCTTGTGCCTAGTCTGTGGATAATTGGGTCAATCATTGCAGGTATCTTCATTTCATTGACGCCCTTAGGTGCGCTGGGCGCTATTGGCTGGGCAATGATTTTCATCGCTTTCTTGGTCGGGGTGGTCTGGTTTTATTGGGTTGATTGGGATTGGCGACACGATTATTACTTCATTCAAGATAACAACATCACCATCGTGAATCGGCGTCCACTGTGGCTAAAAAATGAGAGTGACCAAGTGTTACTCAAGCAAGTGGATAACGTGGTTGCAGAGACAAAAGGCTTGCTTCAACAGCTATTCAGCTACGGCGATGTGCGGGTGGCACTCGTCGGCGCAGATGAGGCGAAGCTATTTGACAATGTGGCAAAACCACGCGATGTCCAAGCAGAAATTACCCGTCGTCAGCAACGCCAAAAACAACGTGAACTAGAATCGCAAGAAAACCAACAGCGCGAGATTTTCGGGCAGTATATTTCCTTGTATCATCAGCAACAGAATCAAGGTCAGCAAACAGTGGAAGCCTATCCAGAGACAGACACTTTGCCTTATGATATGCCCAGCGCACCCGCGAATAACCCACATCAACCAAGCTATTCGCCAGCACGTCCGAACCAGCGCCCACCACAACGCGCACAGCAACCACCTGCACCTCAGCAACCGCAACAGCTACCAGTGAATCCGCAATATCCTAATGAGATTCAACGCGCACCGCAGTTATCGCCATCTCCTTTAACGCGCCGTCCGACCATTTCTAAAGGGCGTCCGTTTCAACAAAATCCAAATCAGCCAGCACGTCCGGCACGTTCGCCATATCGTCCGCAAACACCACAACAACCTGCGCAAAATAGTGGCAACCCGTCGCGCCCACAAAATCCGCCACCGAATCGCCCTTACAATCAGCAACCACCGCCACCGCCTATGAACCGTCCGCCGAAATTTCCACAACGCCGTGACGAAACATAACATAGTATTCCAACTTGCGATAAATTTAACTTTCTTTTACAGTAGATAGTAATAAATAAAATGTGGGGTAGAGATCTGAATGAGCGATAAAATTGAGTGGATCGAAAAACCAAATATTGTTGGCATCACATTCACTGAGCAAATTTCTATCAACAGCTTAAACCATACCATGGTTGACTTTTTGAAGATTGCTCAAAAAGGTGAGGTCTACATCATGCTAGACTTTAGCCAGATTCGCGTGCCAGCCGGCTTGTTATCTATGCCGTCACTTTTGCAACTTATCAACCACGCGAATACCCGTTGGATGGGCGTAGTCAAACGTGAGAGTAGTTCGTCTGTGCTGACGAAAATGCTCGCCCGTGACAAGGTGAAAATGTTCCGTAGTTCAGATGATGCACTTGGCTTTTTACGCGGTATGGTGCGCATAGATGCACATGATAAGCAAGTCAACGTCTGAGCTTGTTAACCAAAAATTGCATAAGAATTGTGCCTGTACCTAGCATGGTCAGGCATTTTTGATTTATGATGGCTGTAGTTAATGACAAACAAGCGCGAGTGACACAAATACGATGTCTATTTTAGAAATTATCCAACCTGATAACCCTGTATTGCGTAAGAAAGCCGTGCGCGTGCCGGAATCGAGCTTTAAGAGCGACTCATTTCAGTCTTTAGTTGATGATATGATAGCAACAATGGGCGAGGCAAATGGTGTGGGGTTAGCCGCGCCACAAATTGCAGAGAGCATGCGCCTGATTATTGTGCGTTTGCCAGATGGTACGGAAGAAGACCGTGAAGAATATGGCGACAATGCGGGTAAAACTTTCGTCGTCGCTAACCCGAAAATCATCAAGTCCAGCCGACGCATGGTAGCAGGCGTAGAAGGCTGTCTGTCGATGCCAGGTATCTTGGGCGAGGTAGACCGTCATGATATGGTGGTCGTCACCGGACAAGACCGAGATGGCAACGATTTTCGTATTAAAGCAAAAGATTGGTTAGCGCGTGTTTTCCAGCACGAAATTGACCATCTTGACGGCACGCTTTTCATCGACCTGACTGATAAAGTGTGGCGAGCAGGTGAAGAACCCCCCGAAGGCACAGAAGCTGCTAAAGAATGGGCAGAAGCCGAAGCTGAAATATCAGAAGGTGAAGTAACGCCCGAAGACGTATAAACAAAAATGGACTTGCTCAGTGGGCAAGTCCATTTCTCTATCTACATGAAGAGTGTTTTACTCGTCAGCACTTGCTTCCACAATATCCATACGCGCAAATTGCAAACCAAAGTCTGGAATTTGGTCGATACCACATTCACCCTCAACTGCCGTGATAATGTCGTCGCTATCGTCTTCTAACTCATTGCCTGCTTGTAATTGTTCCGCAAGCACGGTTGAGTCTTCCAGTTGGTCAGCCACAGCTTCTAACGAATCACCTGCAATAATTTCGATTTCTAAGGCAACAATTTCATCTGACCACATGCGCACATTAACCGTACAAGTACGGATAAATTCTGCGTTAATTTGTAGCTCGATAGTGGCATCTTCACCAGAGGTCGCGTCAGCTAGAACGGCTTCGATTTGGTCTATAAAGAAGTAAATACCAATACCTGCACCTGGATTGTTCGTGCTACCATCACCATTGTAATCGTCTTCATCGCCCCGCAAAATCTGGATGGTGTGTTCAGCGTGCAAACTTGCACCACCTATATTTGTAGAGCCAGCCGCTAACCCTGCGTGGCGGACTGCGTTACGGGCTTCGGTGCGTGCGCCTTCTAGTAAGCTGTCGCCATTGATGCCATTTTCTGAGGCAACGAAGATTTCCGAGAGTGCGCTACTCACTTCTACTGGCACAGAGGCTTCGTAAACAACCTCACCAGTTGGCGCATCACCAATACTTTCTTCTGTTGTGATGATAAGGCGGTTGAACAAGGCGGGTAACATGCGCCCGTCTGGGTCAGTGTAATCAAAGATACCATCCCCAAATGCCTCGACTACAATTTGCCCCAGAATGAGTGTTTCGTCTGTTGCATCATTGATGAGCCAACCGGCATATTGCAATCCATTCGGCGCAGGTTCGGCATCGTTCATGTTGATGACAATTCTATCGCCCAGTGAAGCCGCCGTGCTAAACCGTACCTCACCGAAAGTTGCTATAACAGGTGCAGGAATCGCTGTTGGTAATGGCGTTGGCGCGACAGTCGGTGGCTCTGCAACCGTTTCTGTATCATCGTCTCTGGGGTCGCTTGTCACATCGGCGACATTGGGTAGGTCAGGTGGTATAACGGTGTCATTGCCATTATTGTTGATAAGCAAGACGGCGACAATCACAATCACCAGTGCAATCAAGCCAAAACCGCCCATCAGCACAATTGGATTGGTGCTATCGCGCACGATAATTTGCGTTGATGGGGGCGTGCCATCGTTCCCGCCACCTGTGCCTTGCAGAACTTTGGTGACTGTATCGTTGAGTGCGGCTGTTTCCACAGGTTTTTTACCAACTTGTGTATCAAGTTTTGATTTAATAGGCATAGATTGTTGGGCTTCTGCCAGCGAATCATCATTGCTATGGATAGCGCGTGAGAAAGCCTCTGCTAATTCACCAGCCGAGCTATACCGTTGATTAGGTTCTTTAGCCAGTCCTTTGGTGAGAACAGCACTCACATTCTCGTCTAAATCTGGACGCAAATCACGAATATCAGGAATCGGGTTATTGATATGTGCCAGAATGAGTTGCATCGGTGTATCGCCAGCATAGACACGACTGCCTGTGAGCATCTCATAAAGAATTGCCGCCAGCGCATAGACATCGACACGTTTATCGACAATCAGTCCTTGTCCCTGTTCGGGTGCCATATACGTTGGTGTACCAACGATGGCTGTACCTGTCAGGTTGCTTTCTGCGGCGACCATCTTCACCATGCCGAAATCTGCCAGCAGAGGATGTCCATCTTGCATCAGGATATTGGCTGGCTTCACATCACGATGAATCACACCACGACTGTGCGCGTAATCTAAGGCACTTGATACAGGGCGCAATACCCGTTCTACATCGCGGGTACTCATTGCACCGTTGTCCATCAAGTCTTCTAGTGTGCCGCCTTCGACATGTGCCATTACTAAATAAATGACATCTTCAAATGTACCGTAATCGTACAATGGCAAAATATTCGGGTTTTGTAAGCCACCAATTGTCTTTGCCTCTAGCTGAAAACGTTCTTTGAACGCCTCGTCTAATGCAGGATGTGGTGGTAGAACCTTAATTGCTACAGTACGGTCAATAGATGATTGCTTGCCGAGATAGACGGTTGCCATGCCACCGCGTCCTAGCACATCTATAATTTCATACTGTCCTAGTGTGCGTCCAACTAATGACGACACGTTAACCTCCCTCTACGCAAATATCTTTGCGTGTATTCTGCCATGACTGGCGGATTTGCGCTATCGTAAGCTCATATTCATAAAATACTACGACAGTTTGTATACAATTGGATGATATTAGTAAACCGCAAGCGCATCTTTGAGTTCGCCACGCAATTCTAAAAAGTGTTCGTAGCGCCGCTGGCTGATGTCGCCTGCTTCGACGGCTGCTTTTACTGCACAACCTGGTTCGCTTTCATGCGCACAATTTGCAAATTTGCAATTGGGTACATAATCCGCAATATCTAAGAAGTAACCATCGAGTTCTTCTGGTTCAATATCCCATACACTCATGCGACGAATACCAGGGGTATCCGCAAGGTAGCTATTGTCATCGAGCTTGATGAGCGCACTATCGCGGGTGGTGTGCATGCCTTCTTGACTGTAATCGCTAATCGAATTGGTAGCGCGTGCCAAACCTGGAAGAATACTATTGAGCAAGCTCGTTTTACCTACGCCGGATGAACCCGTCAGCACAGAAATTTTACCCTTTAACTGTTCGCGCAGGGCATCAATGCCTGTATTTTCCATCGCACTGGTGAATAATATCGGATAGCCCATATCCTGATACGGTTTTAGCAAGGGCATGAGTGTCGCTTCGTCCATTACATCCACTTTGTTGATGACAATTACGACCTCATCTAATAGATTTGCCTCAGCAGAAACTAACAAGCGGTCAAGTAATTTCCAGTTCGGAGTGGGTTGGGCTGCACTGAAGACGAAAAGCGCCGCATCAAGGTTAGCGATTAGGACATGTTCACGTTGGGCTTGTCCTGCACCGCGCTTGCCTGTAGTGCGCACTGCCCGCGATAGCACGGCATGACGTTCATGTACCTTGTCAATGATGCCACGTAACTCATCTATGCCATCGTCTGCGTCGTTGGGTGTAAAATCGACTTTATCACCAATGGCAATAATATCAGATGATTGCGCGACCTCTTTTAATTTCCCGCGCATACGGCAAGTGTAGATATTTTCTTCGTCTGTTTCGACCCAATAAAATCCACTCTGTTCTCTGACGACTAAGCCTGAAAGTTGCTGTGTACTCAAATCATGATCCTCCAAATGCCTTTCACAAGCTGATTAAGATAGGTAGCATACACTACACGTAGGTTCTATTATAAGCGATTTTTGACAACTGAGGTGTATATTCTGTGCTAAAATCAATTTATGTTTGTTTATGTCGGATAGATAATGCTTGTGTAATGACTATTCCCGACGCTAAGATAGATAATCTAACGACTTAACGTAATAAAAATAAAAGGATATCCCGCGTGAGTGACCAACCGCAAACGCCCGAAACAGAATCCGAAAACCCAACTGATGCCACACCGCAAACAGAAACATCACTCCCAACCGAGCAAGCTGTAATCCAACCGACAGATGATATGGTGCTTATCTCTCGTACCACAATCAATTACGTCGTCATTGCCGTGATGTTCTTCGTCGTCGGCTTGATAATTGGTGCTGTTTCATTTAGTTCATCTGAAAATGTGAACCAAGAGGCTATCGAAGTGGCTATACAGAACGCTCTCGTGGATGCTGGACTGGCACAACCGCGTGGTGATATGCAAGTTTTAGTTGATGATGACCCCTTTCTGGGTCCTGAAGATGCGCCGATTGTCATTGTAGAATTTAGTGCCTACGCCTGCCCATTCTGTGGTCGCCATTTTGATGATACGCTCGTACCTCTGCTTGAAAATTATGGTGAGCATATTCGCTATGTGTATCGTGATTTCCCATCTATCAACCAAGATGTGTCAGTTCCCGCCGCGCTGGCAGCGAATTGTGCGCGTGAGCAAGATGCTTTTTGGTCTTATCACGAAACGCTCTTTGCAGACCAGACAAATATGATTCAATCTGGTGGTGCAACGAGTTACTTCGTGCAAGTCGCAGCCGATTTGGGTCTGGATACAGCTACATTCACCCCTTGCCTGACAAATGATACGTACATAGAAGAAGTGAGTATTGATTTCAACACCGGACGCTCAATGGGCATCACGGGAACCCCTTCTTTCTATATCAATGGCACACCGCATAGTGGCGCTCAACCATATGCCTATTTTGAAACTATTATTCGGCGCGAACTGACCGAAGCAGGCATCGACTTCTGAGCAACGGATAAAACGGTTTCTCTATCCCGTCCCTATGGGCGGGATTTTTTGTTTCTATGATAAGAACGATAACAAGAGGTTGCTATGATAAAGCGGGGTGATATTTACTGGGTGACGCCGACAGAGGCAAATGGTATTACCTCATCAACGATGCACCCATATGTTGTGATTGCGGTGAACATCACAGATAAAAACGATACAGCCAGTGTTTGTGCGCTAACGACAAATATGAACAAAGTGAGTATAGCTGGTAATGTATTGCTCGAATTAGGCGAAGCAAACTTACCCAAACAGAGTATCGTCGAAGTCTCGAAGCGTTTTACACTCCAGACGACTGAACTCGGCGAGTACATTGGAACGCTTTCGCAAGAACGTCTCGAACAAATTCTAGCAGGGATTCAATTCGTTGAGTGTTCATTTTTGAAATGAGCTTAGTAGAAAGTAGCGCAGGTGATAATTTACACAGATTCGCTCAATAGCATCACAGCAGAACAACTATCCGGCGGATTTTTCGTCGGTTGGCTAAATCCACCTGCGCCGGATGTGCATCTCAAGCTAATGCAGGGCAGTTACAAAGTCTGGCTGGCACACGATAGCGAAAAAGATAATCAGATAGTTGGCTTTATCACCGCCATTAGCGACGGGGTGTTGACCGCTTTCATACCTCTGTTGGAAGTTTTGCCCGATTATCAGGAGCAGGGTATCGGGAGCGAACTCGTGCGCCATATGCTCGAAAGCCTTGACCATTTATACAGTGTGGATTTGCTCTGCGATGCGCCTCTGCAAGCCTATTATGAGCGATTTGGCATGCAACGCGCCAATGGGATGGCACAGCGCAATTATGACAATCAGAATGGCGCTGGAATAGGCGACTAAGGCATTACAAGTTATGGTTTTTGCGGTATGCTAATAGCGAAGATGAATGCGTCGTGAGAGAGATTTTTGTATGAAAAACACGGTTGCCCGCTGGATACGCGCTCGCTTTGCTGTAGTGCCGGATGTGAGTGGAGCATATACCGAACCAGACCCCAGCGTAATTTTTAAATCACATCGTGCAGATGTCGTGCTGTCTACATGGATGGGCGCACGTTTATACGTGTATATTCTCAAAAAAGCACCTCGCGTCCGTGACCTTAAAAATCTCCTGCGTGATAACAGCCGGAGTGGCATTGGGGCGTTATTTGTCGTGGATAAAGCCTTGCTCCCAAAAGCCGGAAAAGTCGTGCATTTGCAAGATTGGTGGGAAGCACTCATGCTCCTCAATGATACGTTCATCTATACCTATTACATGCAGGATGACGAATTACGCATCACCCAAGCGCACTTTGAACCCACTAAAGGGCGTGATGAATTTCGGGTATGGTACGCGCCGGAGTTCAAAATCGAAAAAGTGAGCGTGCGTCGGAAAGAAGTCCGCACGGGCAATATACGCGGCACATGGCATATCGGCGATATTGCGTCACCCACATACAAACGACGCATCAATGACCAACGTGCCAGCCAGCGTTTTCACTATAGCACCAAATATACGCAAGAAATTCCCCGCGAGGAGCAGGGTAAACGCGCTTACGGCAACGGTGGCGCACGCAAAGGGCGTACAGGCTATCTGCGTGATGATCGACTCGAAAAATATTACAAGTTGCTCGGTGTCCAGCGTGATAGCTCCGAAAAAGAGATTAAGCAGGCATTCCGCAAGATGGCATTACAAGTGCATCCTGATGTGAGTGCCTTACCGCGCCACGAAGCGAATGCGCGTATCAAAGAACTCAACGAGGCATACAATTACATCAAAGACTTCCACGATTGGACGTGAGTATTGCGTGTTTTCAAAATCTACGAATCAAAAAATATCGTTGATTTGCAGATTTTGCATTTTCTTTGCTGAAAGTCTTAGATTGTCTGGGCTAATTAGTGGCAAATCAGCATCGTCTGTTACCTCATTTAATACATATCGAATTGCTGTTGGACTAATACCTTTACTCAATATATTGCCATATCGATCTACACGTCTGATGAGCCTAGAATTACCATCGGGATTTACGCCGTCGGTAGATACTAGCAATTCCTTCCATTTTATAATGTGTGGACGAGTTACCTCTGGCAATATAACCCTATCATGACGTTGTTCGCTATAGATGCT
>JBCBKJ010000108.1:0-18179 GCA_038522085.1 Chloroflexota bacterium | reverse complement strand
ACTTCACCAAAACTAGGTGTATACAATTCTTGGATAGCAATCCTATTTTCTGTTGAAGTGCGGCGGATCATATATAGTAATTGGGACGCTATGATAGAGCATGGTGTCAAGCGTATTAAAATTTATAGCGATACTGTAGTTGGTTTTGAGAATAGTCAGCAGATTTATCAGTTGAATATTTCACTGTTAAACGAAATGGCAAATGTTACCTATCAAGATCGGTTTCTGGAAATTGTGCGGACAGATAATGTACTTAGTGAACACATCTCCGTTGAAGTGAGAACAGATGAGGTGATTGCTTGTGTTATCAGCTATGACTAAGCGGATTGGCTTTTTATCTTTTGTAGTTTTTGGTGGCTTGCTTACATGGCTATTGTCTTACTATCAACGTTGGTTAGTTGAACAAACAACGCGTGTTTCTGCTGATAGCCACATTGTCGAAACAGCACGCGGGATAGTCGAGTACGATATACGGGGTGAGAGCGCAGTCATTCTGCATTTTCATGGTGGCAATGTCGGGCATAACGGCTGGTTTATGCTCTCGCACCTGATAGACGCAGGCTACAAAATTCTGACTCCTGACCGTCCGGGTTATCTCGGTACACCGCTTGTTGATAATGGATCGCCAGCTGACCAAGCCGACCTGATGGCATCTCTGCTTGACAGTTTAGGTATAGTGCATGTTGTCGTGGTTGGTGTTTCTGCGGGTGGACCGCCTGCGCTCGAATTTGCATCACGCTACCCAGAGCGCACACGCGGGCTAGTCTTACTCTCTGCGATGACCAAGCAGGTTAAACTGACAGACGACCAACTCAATAGCACATTGGGTCGGCTTGTGATGACTGAGCGTTTCCAAAATCCTGCGTACTTTTTGATTCACCAAGCTATGCATCATCTGACCAGTCTCACATTGCAGGATTACGTGCGTACCGAAACGACCTACACGCAAGAAGAGGGCAGTCGCTATATCGACATGGTGATGGCTGACCCCGCGCAAGTTAGGCAGGTGAAAGCTCTCGCAGATGCGATAGTGCCAGGTTTACCGCGTTTTGCGGGTGTAATGAATGATTTGCACAATCAGCGCACAATGACCTTATCATCACTGGATAGTATTCAAACACCGACGCTCATTGTGCATAGCGAGTACGACGGCGATGTGCCATACGATAACGCTACGCATGCGCTTGATAACATCCCTAGCGCCGAACTCATCACGGTTGCGCAATTTGGACACATGATTTGGTGGGGCGACCCACAAGTGACGGCTGATTTTCAACGACGCATCACGGCACATGTAGAGATGTGCTTTGCTAGAGCCGACGCCTAATTCAGCTTACGCATTTTTCTTATGAAATTCTAATAATGCTATAGTATGATACACTGTACACAAAGAGTCCAGAGTCCGGTACACTACCTAATGCTGTAACGCAGTTCGTGTCAATTTGCACACGGACGGTCTAATCTTTTCGTCTCAGTCACTAATGGACATCATACTAGCATAGACAAGTTGAATTGAACTTGCTATACTCTTTAATTCGTTAGGGACACCAGTAAAAAGGTTGAACCCATGAAAGTATCAACGTCGGTCAAACGACTCTGCCCAGCGTGTCGTATTATCAAGCGCAATGGGCGCGTAATGGTAATTTGTTCGAAGAATCCAAAACACAAACAAAAACAGGGCTAACCCTGTCTTTTTTGTGCTATTTGGGTTTCCGCATCGTAGCAAAAATGTAAGCTATTAAGAGGAGTAGGGTGCAGTTATGGCTCGTATAGAAGGTGTCGATCTGCCCCGCGACAAACGTGTTGAAATCGGTCTGACATACATTTACGGCATTGGCTTAACCACCAGCCAAGAAATTCTTGCCGAAACTGGTGTCAATCCCGATACGCGCGTGCGTGACCTCTCAGAAGATGAACTCTCACGGCTCCGCGCTGTTATCTCCGGTATCACAACCGAAGGTGATTTGCGCCGTCAGGTGAACATGAACATCAAACGCCTGATTGAAATCCAGAGCTATCGTGGGCTGCGTCATCGCCGGAATTTGCCGGTACGAGGGCAACGTACACGCACCAATGCACGTCAGCGCAAGGGACCGAAGAAAACGGTACCAGGGCGTGGTCGTCGTCGCGGCGCGTAATGAACAAGCGATTTGGGTTGCGTAAGCGATACCAAATCATCAGAACAACGGATGTTCTAACATCTAGCCGCCCTGTATTCGCAGGGCGTAATCGCATGAAATCGCTAATGTGTGGAGAGTATGCATGGCAAAAGCAAGAAGAGGTAGCCGCCGGCAAGCCAAAAAGGTATTGAAAAATATACCTTATGGGCAAGCGCATATCTACGCGACGTTCAATAACTCTATCGTCAGTATGACAGATCAGAGTGGGAATGTTATCGCGTGGGCGAGTGCCGGAACAAGTGGCTTCAAAGGAAGTCGTAAAAGCACGCCATATGCGGCACGTCTCGCGGCAGAAAGCGCCGCCGAGCAATCGCAACAACATGGCATGAAAGAAGTAGACGTTTTTGTAAAAGGTCCTGGACCTGGTCGGGAATCGGCAATTCGCGCTATCCAAGGTAGTGGTTTGAAAGTTCGTTCAATCACCGATGTGACCCCCGTGCCACATAACGGAGTTCGTCCGCCCAAGAAACGTCGCGTCTAAAGTAACAAGGAGACCCAACTTTCATGGTCTATCCAACAACACCCTCATCCAGTGTTCCGCAACCCTTACCGACGCCTAGTAGCAGCGATGTGAACAGCATCACGCAGAATATGGTGTTGCCGCACAAGGTTGAAAGCCAGAATGTAACCCGTAATTACGGGCGATTCGTCATCAGTCCGCTTGAAAGTGGCTATGGTCTGACGCTTGGTAATGCCTTGCGTCGCGTCTTGCTATCGTCTTTGCCCGGTGCGGCAGTGACTAGCTTGCGCGTCAGCGATGTGCATCACGAGTTCAGTGCTATTCCAAACGTGCGTGAAGATATGACACAACTCATTTTGCAGGTCAAACAACTGCGCCTTGTGTTGCACAATGTCGAAAGTGCGCGTCTACGCCTCGAACATCGTGGCGAAGGTACGGTCACTGCTGCTGACATTTGGTGTCCGCCAGAAGTCGAAATTATCAATCCAGAGATGTACTTGTTCACCGTCGATGCTGCCGATGCGCACATTGAGATGGAATTTGAAGTGCGTAGTGGGCGTGGGTATAGCCCCGCCGAAGAACGTGGTCGTTTGCCGATTGGTGAATTGCCGGTAGACGCTATCTTCAGTCCTATCAAACGGGTGAATTTTGATGTACAACGTGCGCGTGTTGGTCAACGCACTAACTATGACAAACTGATTCTTGAAGTGTGGACAGATGGTACTGTTCGCCCAGAAGAAGCGGTTGGTCAAGCTGCGAAAATCCTCATGCGTCATCTCGTGCCAATTGGCGGTGTCGCCATTGACGAATTTGAAGTCGTCGCACCACCACCACCAGAAGAACCGTCCCCTATCAAACCGCTGTATGACAAGCCGATTGAAGAGCTTGACCTCAGCGTGCGTGTGTTCAACTCGCTTAAACGGACGGGTATCACGAGTATTGGTGATGTGATTGATATGTTGCAACGGGGACCCGATGCCATGCTGGCTATCCGCAATTTCGGTGAAAAATCACTTGATGAACTCATCGACAAATTGCGCGAGAAAAACTACTGGCCTCTCGATGGCGAGGAAGACGAAGACTAATATCGTAAGTACATCACCTAATTAACGGAGAGCGCGTTTATGCGTCATAGAATGAAGGGCAAACGCCTGAACCGCGATAGCGGACACCGCAAAGCATTGCGGATGAATCTGGCGACCCAATTGTTCACGAATGGTCGTATCAAAACGACCCGTGCAAAAGCAGATTACGTGCGTGGTTTTGCAGAACGTTTAATTACGCTGTCAAAACGTGGTCTAGCAAAAGCAGAAGAAACTGGAGACGAAAGTGCCGCCATCCATGCGCGTCGCGTCGTCGGTAGCCGTCTGAACAACAACCGTGCTTTGGTACGCAAGTTGTTTGAAGAAATCGCGCCGGGCTTCATGGAACGCCCTGGTGGGTATACCCGCATTTACAAGCTGGGTCCCCGTAAAGGCGATAATGCAGATATGGTTCTACTCGAATTGGTCGAGTACGAAACCGAAGAGGCTTAACAAAACGCACTAATGACACGTTTCCGTGCGACACTCGCTTATGACGGGACTGCGTATGCGGGCTATCAAGTTCAGCCCGACCAGCCGACGGTGCAAGGACAGTTAGAAAATGCGCTTGCGCGTATTCTCAAGACACCGACCACGGTCTATGCGGCAGGTAGAACCGACACGGGCGTACACGCTACGGGGCAAGTCATCGCGTTTGATGCAGAGTGGAAACATGGCAACGCTACCTTGTTGAAGGCGGTTAACAGCCAATTGCCGGATGATATTGCGCTGCAAGACATCACGCAACAAGCGGATTTTCATCCACGATTTGATGCGCTGTCGCGCACGTACCGTTACACTGTAGCGGTCATTGACGTGCGTCAGCCCTTGCTTGCAAAGCGGGCATGGCAGATGCAACAGCCGTTGGATATCAATTTGTTACAGCGTGCGGCAATGATGCTGGTGGGCGAACATGATTTTGCAACGTTCGGTCAGCCGCCTCAAGGTAATAATACTGTGCGCCATGTGTTTCACTCTGTATGGCAACAGCACAGCGGGGCAGATGCTTCGCTACCTTATACAAATTATGTATATGAAGTCCGTGCAACAGCGTTTTTGTACCATATGGTACGTCGGATGGTCGGCATGCAAATTGCAGTTGGCAGTGGCAGAATCACACTTGATGCGTTCGAGCAGATTTTCCACAATTGCGATTTATCAAAAGCAAAATGGTTTGCACCACCGCATGGTTTATCGCTAACGCACGTTGCTTACCCGCCAGCGGGTATCAGCAGACGAGAATACTATCAAACACAAAGGCAAGTAACCGATGGGGCATCATCCCCGTCAGAGGTGAGGTAACTGATGAAAGCACAAATTCAGAGGACACCTTTTACGACGCCAGACGAAATCGAACGTAAGTGGTACGTAGTTGATTTGCAAGGCAAAACACTTGGGCGTGCGGCGTCCAAAATTGCACAAATCCTGCGTGGTAAACACAAACCATCGTTTGTACCCAACCTCGATACGGGTGATTATGTCGTTGTCGTAAATTGTGAGAAAGTTCATACCACTGGTCGTCGTGTAGACCAAAAAATGTACTACCGACACAGTGGGTATCCGGGCGGTTTGTACAGCGTGACCTTGCGTCAAATGCTGGATAAACACCCACAACGTGTGATCAAGTTCGCTGTCAAAGGCATGTTGCCAAAAGGTCCATTAGGGCGCGACATGCTCCGTAAGCTCAAAGTGTATACGGGTAGCGAACATCCACATGAAGCACAACAACCAGAAACACTGGAAGTCTAAACAGGAGCGTATAACCTATGTCCGCACAATACTATGAAGGTATCGGACGTCGTAAGCGTTCTACAGCTCGCGTCCGTTTATTTCCAGGTGGTACAGGTAAATTTGTCGTCAACGACAAACCACTCGAAGAATACATGAACCGTCCAGGTGATTTGGTTCGCTTGCTCGAACCATTTGCAGCCGTCGGTCAAGAATTGAACTACGATGTCAGCGTACATGTTAATGGTGGCGGTGTCACCGGACAGCGCGATGCGATTCAGTTGGGCATTTCTCGTGCGCTCCTGAAAATCGACCCTGATATGCGTAGTGCGCTTAAAGCGCGTGGCTTGCTGACCCGCGATGCCCGTGTTAAAGAGCGTAAGAAACCAGGTCTCAAACGTGCGCGTAAAGCACCAACCTTTACGAAACGCTAAACAGACTCTGTATCTACCAATCATATCCCTAACGATGAAAAAGCGAGTCTTGCACTCGCTTTTTTACATTCTTTTTGCACAAAAACATAATAATATTACTTTTTTGTAGTAATATTTGAAAAGTACGCTATACTAATATCAATGAGGGTTACTGGCACACACACTATGAGAGTAAATAGAAGGTTGGCACGCCGAAGAGCAACCTTTCATCAATATGATAATGGTATCACTGAAGTTGTCTTCCATGATGCGTCTAGAGAAGCTGTAGATGACTACATGTACTTTTTGCGCCTTATCATGGATGAAGTAGCTGTTGGTGATGAAATTTTGCTCCTCAATGATATGCGTCGTTCTGGTCCCCCAAGACCTGGCTATCATTTTTCAGAACTTCTAAAATTTGTGGCTGAATACAAGCATTTCTCCGCTTCAGCGCGTGTTGTCAGTGTCTACCAAGCCATCACCCCACAAATAATCCTTGTACTATCGTTCATCGGGGCGTTAAATATGGTTCAAGGTGAGTTCGACATCAAAACGGATTATCAACAAGCAATTGATTGGTTATTGCAAACTGAGCTTGATGATACCGATATGCCTTCAGCAAGATAATTTTTCCCTGATGAATAGCCTCTGGGTACAATCACAAACAAGATAGCATGGTCGTAAATTTTAGGTGGCGGACAATGTAGGCATTGTCCCATGCCTGTAAACTTAAAGAACTTCCTATCGTGAATATTTTGCGCCTATTTGGTGTCTTCGGCTACAATGTATGTGCATAAGTCGTTAGTTATTGTGTCGATTATTCATGAGACGATATATTCTCTTTATTGCGCTATTGCTGAGTGTGAATGCTGTTTTTGTGCTGGTCAGTCAATTTGTTGGTAGCCTCAATACCTCTGGTGGCATGATTGCTTATACCTTATCCGAACGGATGACTGCGACAGGTTCGACTATCATGCTGATTGACCCGCATACGGGTGTGCGTATCAATGCCAGTATTGGGATTACAGACGATGTAGCGAATACCAATACCCGCGAACCGCGCTGGTCAGTGGATGGCACGCAATTGAGCTTTCGCCTGTATGCAGGTCGGCAAGCCAGCCCTGTGAATTACGCACTACAAATCAGCGACAATACCTATACTAATCTCTCTGAACAAGACCCTTATTTGAGCTTACCTATCTACGGACCCAATGACCAACGCCTTTATTCCACGAATCCGCTTTTTGGGACGGGCGTATTGTATCGTGTGGGGGGCGATGTGCCGGATGGTGAAGCGATTGCGACTGTGCAGACTGCCAGCCGTGATTTGCCAGTATGGTCGCCAGATGGCACGCAAATTGCTTATCTCAGTGAATATCAAGAACTGGATACGGATACGCAACCTTCATCAGGGACGAGCCTGCAAGAGATTGATATTTATATTTACGACATTCTGACGGATGAAACGCTCAATTACACATTGGCACTCAATACCAGTGGACAAATGGCATGGTCGCCCGATGGGGAAACGATAGCGTTTATCTCGCGCACTCAAAATGTTGGGCAAATTTATCTGCTGGATGTAGACAGTGGCGACATCACCGAATTACCCCCACGCACGGAAGCCGTCGGGCGTCCGGTTTGGTCGTCGGATAGTCGTATGATTGCTTTCACCTCCGAAAATTGGGATCGCATCAGTGATATTTCAACGGATGTAATGGTCATTGATGTAGAAACCCATGACGTGACAAATCTTTCGCAGTCCGGCGCATTCGATAACTCGCCTATTTGGTCGCCGGATAATCGCTATGTGGTCTTCATCTCCATGCGTGATGGGCAGAGTGAACTGTATGTTGCTGATATACAGACTGGCAATCTGCGTCGCTTGACTTATACACCCGAAAATGAAGGCGACATCACATGGCAACCACGCCCCTGAATCTGCTATTATGACAGTGACCATCCACACTCAGCAGAGGATTTTCTATGCCCATAATCATCGTCGGACTCGGTCCCGGTGCTATTGATGACCTATCACTTAAAGCGTGGCGCACACTCGACAATGCAGAGACGGTCTATTTGCGTACTGAACGGCATCCCTGCGTGCCAGATTTGCCTGATAAACCGACGTATCACAACTTCGACTATCTCTACGAAAACGAAACACGCTTCGCGGATGTCTACGCGACGATTACCCAGACGTTGATTGACCAAGCACAGTCAGGTGAGACAGTGGTGTATTGTGTGCCAGGTGACCCTCTAGTTGGCGAATCAACAACGACACGTATTCTCTCGGTGGCACAGGCAAACGATATTGATGTGACAATCATCAACGGCATCAGTTTTATTGAACCGATGTTGGCACAACTCGGCATAGATGCGCTTGATGGCTTACAAATTTACGATGGGTTAGACATTGCCGTGATGCACCATCCGCCACTGAATCCAGCTTATCCTGCGTTGGTAGGGCAAGTTTACAGCCGTGAGGTCGCTAGCAATATCAAACTCGTGTTGATGAACCAATATCCTGATGATTTCCAAGTCACGCTCATTCATGGCGCAGGCAACGCGACAGGTATCACACAAACGATTCCCTTGAGCGAAATAGACCACCAAGATGCTATCAATCACCTGACGTCGCTCTATGTGCCTGCGTTAGGTGAGTACACGAGTTTTGAGGCATTTCAGGAGATTATCGCCCATCTGCGTGCGCCGGAAGGATGCCCTTGGGATAGAAAGCAAACGCATGAATCGCTACGTCCCTTTCTGATTGAAGAAGCCTACGAAGTTTTGGAAGCTATCGACAATGAAGATTGGGATAATCTGGCAGGGGAATTAGGCGATTTGCTGTTGCAGATTGTCTTGCACACCCAAATTGCTATCGAGTACGGCGAGTTTTATATGACGGATGTGCTGGATTACGTCAATCGTAAGATGATTCGGCGTCATCCGCATGTGTGGGGTGACATTGCTGTCGATGGCGCGGAGCAAGTGACGGTGAATTGGGAAGATATTAAGCGTCAAGAACGCGCTGAAAAAGGCGAACAACGTGAATCCATACTGGATGGCGTGCCAAAAGGCGCACCGTCTCTGTTGATAGCGAATAAATATCAGGCAAAGGCGGCAAAAGTCGGTTTTGACTGGGCAGATGTGAGTGGCGTACACGATAAAATACGTGAAGAGATGGACGAAATTTTTGCTGAAACTGAACCTGCCAAACAAGCCGCAGAAATTGCTGACTTGATGTTTGTGCTGGTGAATTGGTTGCGCTGGCTGAATGTCGATGACCCTGAAAGCCTCATGCGTGGGGTAAATGCAAAATTCTATCGGCGCTTCACCTATGTTGAAGAACACGCTGACCGTGACTTATCCGAAATGACACTCCAAGAGATGGATGCGCTCTGGGATGCCGCGAAAGAAAAAGGCTTATGAACAAGACAGATTACATGATTCGCCCGATGGTTTCTGATGATTGGGCGCAGGTTGCTAAAATTTATGCAGATGGTATCGCTGGGCGCATGGCAACATTTGAAACCAATGTGCCGGAATGGGATTACTGGGACGAAAAGCACTTGGACGTGGGACGGCTGGTACTCGAAAATAGCGATGGTGTGATTCTCGGCTGGGTGGCGCTCTCGGCTGTTTCGCATCGTGACGTGTATAGAGGCGTGGTCGAAAATACGATTTACGTTGCTAGTGATGCACACGGGCAGGGCGTCGGTTCGCGTTTGATGGGCGCACTGGTAGAAGCATCAGAAGCAAACGGCATCTGGATGATTCAAGCGGTCACGTTCCAAGAGAATAGTGCCAGCATCGCGCTCCACAAGAAATTTGGTTTCCGTGAGGTTGGCTACCGTGAGCGCATTGCTAAACTCGATGGGGTGTGGCGTAGTACAGTTATGTTAGAGCGTCGTAGTGCCGTGGCGGGTATTTAACTCATTGTGATTTGTAGATTGTCTGTAGACGACGCATCTCTGTGATGTGTCGTTTTGCATGTTCGATGAGGAAAAATAGCCACTCGTACATGTCGAGTTTACCTAATTCCTGTACAGACATCCGCACACGATGTAACGCGCCTTCGCCATTAGATATATCCTCTAAAATTTGCAGGCAGGTTGCTTTTTGTTCCTGTATCGTCGCTCTGATAATTGATAAATCGACAGTATCAGAGGGCGTCATATGTGTTGGATGTACCCATGCGAAAGCATCAGGGTCACTAATGAGCATAATGCGGTCAAGTCGGCTTTCGCCTTCGGGAATTGCTTGTGTTTTAGCACGGCGCAACACTTTATCACGGCTCTGCTTGAGCGTTATCATCAGAAAATGGCTGGTTAAGGAGATATGTTCTAGGATTTGCGCAATAGACCATGTTTCTTTATCAGGGCGATATACTACTTCTGCCTCTGATAACGCGAAAAATGTGTTTATGTCATTGAATGTAGTATTGATTGCTTTGCGCAAGCGTAGAATAGTTGCCTGATACGCCATTGTTGACCTCATAGATTGTTTAATGATAGTATACTATGGGTAAATAAAGGTCACAATGGTTCAAAAATGACAGAACTCAATTATCCTAACTTAGCTGAACCCTATAATGCCGCTCTCCGTGAAGCTGTTCCCTATGTGCTGGCGCGTTTTTCGCCTGTGATTGCTATCATCGTTGCCGGAAGCATCATAGATGGTAAAGGCGACCAACATAGCGACATCGACACGTTTATCATTTTTGAGAGTGACTATCGCCAACGGATACAGAAATTCTTTGGTGGGGTGCGCTTTGAACTACTGGCGAATCCGCCGGATTTCATTCCGCTCTATTTTGAGCAAGAAAAACGGGATGGAGGTGGGTCAACGGCGTATATGCTGGCGACAGGGCATGTCCTGATGTGTACGGATGAGGCGATGCTAACAGATTTTCAAGCACAAGCACGCGCTCTACTAGCAGGCAAACCAGCCTACTCACCAAAGCAACTCACCATGCGCCGTTATTTCCTCGCGGATAATTTTGAGAACGGGCTTGATTTGCGTCACCGTGACCCCATCATGGGACGAACGCTCATTCTCTCTGTGCTGAAAGATATGCTCATTTACGATTTTCAGAAACAAGGTAAATGGACGCCACGCCACAAAGACCTGCTCATGCACATTCGGCGTGATAATCCGAATTTAGCACGCATGTTCGCTGACTGTATATCTGCACAGGGCGACACATTTTTTGACTTAGCTTGCCAAATAGCGGATATGACACTCGGTACTCGCGGGTTCTTTGAGTGGGAATCGGACAAAGATTATTTGGAGTAGGGGAATCAGTTTTCAGTTCACAGTGGTTAGTATTGCCTTTTTTAGACTTCGCAACGCAATGAATTACGTTGCTACTAAAATGCAAAGGCATGGTATTGATTGAACGCACAAAAGCAAAAATTTCACCTTTTACGTTTACGCTTTCACCTCAATCGTCATAACTCGCTACAATCCCACATGAAATTGCACTTAGGACAGCGCACTTTACACGCCAATTTGAATGTATCGTGTCCGCAAGCAGGGCAGACCGAGGACAGCGTGTAATTGCTCAAGGGCTTGACGACGCGCTTATTCGCAAATTGCATTTTTTCGCGTGTTTGCGCATGGTCGTGTTTTAGCTTTTTATTGGTCATGGAAATGCCTCATATCCCAGATGGTCAGGTAGCGTGTGCCGACGGCTACAAGGTACGTGCCACCATGATTGAACGCCATATCTTGTGCTGTCCAGTTCAGTTGATGTACTGCATCCGTACTCAAATCCCATACGGTGATTCGTTGAAAAATTGTTCCACCGACGAGCAAATTTACAGATGGTACATAGTCAATCTCTCGAATGAAGTCCTTGTGAGCTATCTGACGAAAATCGGCTCCCGTCCAGAAAAATGTAAATGTAGCTTCTTCGCTTGTCTTCGTCACAAGCAGACTATCACTATCTGATGCCCACACAAGTTCTATGTTTGATTCGCTATCAATAGGCAAGTCAGCGATAAGATTATTTGTCTCTACATCAACGAGAGATCTGACATCACCTTCATTAGATAACCTCAATTGACCGTCAGGTGAGGTTCTATACCAATCCGTAGGCAGATAAGCAATATCAACAATACTTTCTGATGGTATATCAAATGTTGCTATACTTCGCCTACCACCATCGCCCTGTGTAGGTAGACGCCCATAAACCAATATTGTCTCATCGTCTTGCCAGATAAGCCGACATCCTATGGGATCGCTCGCGCACCAAAAGTCAATGCGATATTGTTCTACTTGTTCAGGATTGCTAGTATCACCAATATCCCAATGGGTTAAGTATGCCTCGCGCTCTACTTGTTCGTACACAATGACTTGATTTTCTGTGGGATGCCATGCAACACCAGTCACTTCTCCCTCGTGAAGAAGTGATGCAATAGGTGCTTGCACAACAGAATTATCCTCACCTGCTGGTAAGTTATCAACAGCATTTGAAGGGACAAAGCCGATACACTCGCCCCTACAAAATCCTAACTCGCGCCAATTCCCATCCACATGCCGAATAGTATGTGAGGTATACCCGCCATCGTTCGCAAATTGAGTGAACTGACTGGTAAAGAACCATTCGCTATTTTCATGCCATTGCATCCTGTGCCAGCGACCATCTCTGTATATAGTTGAACTGTGTGTTGGTAATGTAAGTATCTCGTCAGTATCTAAATCAAGTAATCTATCTGCTTTGTTTGAAGAACCTAAAGAACGCCCATCTGGTGAAGGGTAAAGTTGTGGAACGCCATTCCAGTCAGGGTCTATATCTGACGACAACATAGTAAGCTCATTTGATTCTATGCTGTATTGACACACTGCTGAATCAGATGTAATCATGACGATGCTATTGATGGATGGTAGCCAGTACCAGTATTCAAGCTCTGATGTATCTTCTGGCAAGGCAATTTGTGTAACGTCACCTGATAGTACATCTAACAAGTGGGGTCGATTGTCATCATCAAAAAGAAAAGCAAATTGTCCGTCGGGCGACCATGTAGGACGACTGTGGTCTGGGTCAAGAGATTCCGGCACAACCGATAACGCATCGCTCAATCGTGTTACTGTCTCAGTTTCTACGTCTATCAGATGAACTTCTTTGCCAGTGGATGGATGCAATATGTTCAACACATGCGTTCGTGTTGGATTCACATACAAGTAAGTATCAACATCATAATGAGGTGCTTCGTAGAGTGGTATTTGCTGTCCGGTCTGTGTATTTTCTAAAACCGCGTAGCCCTCGTCTGTAAATACGTATGACAAGACAAATACATCGTTCCAACTGTATAGTTGTTGCCAGTGGTACACATCAACACTGCCATCGACGTGTAAATCATAGCGATAACCTCCTGCATCATAGTAGAAAAATTGGCTATCCTCAGACCAACCGTATCTGTTTTGATGATGCGGGTTATAGCCATATGCGACAGAAAGATTTAACCGTACCTGTGCTAACAAGTCGCCAGTTACAACGTCAATAATGCTCAAAATCTCATGATTTCTGTCAGTACGATTAGCCACGAACAACCAGTCTTCTATAGGCGACCAGTGTAACAACCGAATATCATGAAAATCATCGAGTAGGTTCGAGCGTGTGTTATCACTCACGCGCAATAAAGATCCGATGTATGGGTCATTCCCGTAACCATATACAGTACTCCGCCATGCAAACCACTCGCCAGACGGAGAAAATGCCACATCTTCAAGTATATCATGTTCGTCTGGTACGACGCCTTCGCCAATCAACTGACTATCTGTGCCATCTGCACGTTCTACCACAAAAGCATTTTCGCTATCGGCATACCACCAAATATAGGGCGTATCATCAGCAGGGAGGGGCATTTCATTAGCGTCATTAGGAGAACAAGCACCCATGAACACAAGAAGCAAAACGAGGTAGAAAATAGTTGGTTTGGAAGGCATACGCACACTCAAAATATCACCAGTAGATGAGGCTGATTATAGCAAATGTGCGCTGTGCTAATACGCTGATTGCCTGATGCTTGACCTACGTTGCGAACTCAATAGGTATCGTCATCTGATTGTTTACGGCGACGAGCATAGACATAGGCAGGTTGTGGTTCGGGTGCTGGTTGAGGTTTTAGCACGCGGGCAATCGCTTCGTCCATAACGGCATTGATGTCACCGATCATCAGGCGCAGATGCTCACGGGCGTATTGCAAACGTTTCTTGACTGTCGTCACAGGTACATCGAGTCCGGCGGCGATTTCTTTTTGTGATTCGCCTTGCATGTAAAAACGTTCGGTCACAGCGCGTTCGTGTTCTGGTAAAGCGGCGATGGCTTGCATGATTTGGGCTTGTAATTCATGCTCCTCGACCACATCTTCGGGACTTGGTTTTTCGGTGGCGATGTCGTAGCGTGCTTCAATGGATTCTAGTTGAGGGCGTTTCCCGCGTATCAGACGGTCACATTGCGTCAGCACAATGCGTTTGAGCCATGCGGGAAAGGCTTCGGGGTCGCGTAATTGGTCAATGCGTAGATAAGCCGTCAAGAATGCCTCTTGCACCGCATCCTCTGCGAGATGTACATCCTGCAAGGTATTGTACGCCACACTGAATGCCATGCGTTGGAAGCGTGGCACGAGCGTATCAAATGCGATTTGCTTATCGTGTTCGTTTGTGGATTGAGCGTCTATAACGAGCGTGATGTAATCATCCATACAGGTTGACCTTTGCTATGCGCGTATGCCTATTATACCTCAAAGCACCGCTACCTTTTCTATGATGTACGTTAGCAAATGCTACTAATTATCGTCCTGTTCGCTTGTGCTGTCTGCCTCATCGTTGAGCGTCGTCAGGTAGGCACTCGGATACACTGCAATTGTCACACCATAATATTGGTCGTCGTCGTGTTCTTCTTCGGTCAGATAGCGTTTGAGTAAAGCGACCAATTCTGTATGAAATTCGGACGCTTTTTCCGGTGGCATTTTTACGATACCGCGTCGCATCAGTAGTGATTCTGGATGCGGACTCTCTGCTTCGATGTCGATGGTGCCAGCTTCTACGCTATGGCGAATATCATCGGCTGTCTCATCAAGCATCGCCGCCAAGAAGACATTCAAGCCGCCTTCATTTTCTGGCGTGCCGAGTGTAAGCATGTCGCGTGGCACGATGAACTGGTACGCCGCAATCTGATAATATTTTTCTTCTACCGCGCCGGACATCGCTCGTGTATCGACCACACGGATGATATTGTGCTTCTCTAGCAAATTGATGTGATAGTACAAGCGTGTGAATGGCACATCTAATGCCTCGGCAATCGCGTGTACTGTTTTGGACTTCTTGATGACCTGTTGCACAATTTTTTGGCGCAAGGGGTCAAAATAAACTTTGAGTGCATCCAAGCTCGCCAGCACAATACGCTCCGCAGGCGTGGGTAACTCATTCGGACTTTGCATGCTCAGGATTATCCTTTTGGTGTTCGCAGTGCAACACTGAACTATGTGGTTTGTTGACATCGCAACTGACTTTAGCATAACATGGCAACATGCGAAACAAAACTCACTTTTGTTGGTATTTAAGGCGATTTTTTAATGCGAGTTTTTTACCCCACGCGCTTGCTCACGCGCACCCTCATTCTATTGAGTTCACTCTTTTTACTTGTCCCGATTCAGGCACAACAAAATGATTTTTTGCAAGTCGCGTGCGATTTCCCCTTGCCGTTTGGGGTGCGCCTTGATTGTTATACGCTCCGTGTGCCGGAAAACCGCACTGACCCCGATAGCAATACCGTCACCTTGTCGATAGCTGTCTTGCGTCATCCTGATGGCAATCCTGAAGCTGACCCGATTCTATTTTTGCAAGGGGGTCCTGGTGGCAACACGCTCGACACATTGCAGGGTGCTTATAACAGCCGTTTCGAGCCACTCTTTGCGACCAACCGTGACATCATTCTATTTGACCAACGCGGTGTTGGGCGTAGCACGCCTGCGCTTGATTGTGATGTGTATCAACGGGCGACGGGTAATTTGCTAGATTATGAAATAGATGGGCGTGATTTATCTACTGAAGAAGTCGAAGCATTGCTGGATGACTTGCTCCTCAGTTGTGCAGAATTACTATCCGGCTTATATGACCTCAGTGGCTATAACAGTGCTGAGAGCGCCGCCGATGTGGATGCCATTCGCAGTGCATTAGGCTACGAGCAAATCAACTTATGGGGTATTTCCTATGGGACACGGCTGGCACTGACGGTCATGCGCGATTACCCCGATAGCATCAACCGTGTGGTTTTAGATTCTGCGTATCCACTGGATGCGAATCTATTCACAGATTATCCGGCAAGTTTTAATCGCTCGTTAGACACGCTTTTCTCTGCCTGTGCAAGCGATGATGCTTGCAATGAGACGTTCCCTGATTTAGAAGCTGTTTTCTATAGAACAGTTGATGACCTCAATCGCCGTCCGTTGCGCTTAGATGCGCCGGATGCTTTCAGTAACCGTGTTTATGAAGATACGGTCTTCACAGGCGACTTGCTCACTGAGATGGTCTTTCGCATGTTTTATGTGACGAATTTAATCCCAAGATTGCCTCAACTCATCTATGAAGCAAGCGAACGGGATGTGACACGCTGGGCGGCGTTGGTCGGTTGGTTAGCGCCACAACGGGATACGATTAGTGTTGGTATGTATTATGCGGTGCAATGTCAGGAAGAGATATTTTTTAACACCAGTGATACGGCTGTTGCGGATGCGTGGGCGTCTTTTCCGTTGATGGCGAGTTTTGCCGCACGTAGCCTCACCGATGCTGACCTTGCGCTTTTCTGTGATACCTTCTCTGCGGGTGAATCGTCTGCGATAGAGAATATGCCTGTTATCAGCGATATACCGACGCTCATTCTGGCAGGGGAGTACGACCCTATTACGCCACCTGAATGGGGTCAGCGCGTAGCAGACCGCTTGCCGGATAGTGTTTATGTTGAATTTCCTGCTAGTGGTCACGGTGTTTCCAGCAGTGAAGATTGTGCGCAATCTGTCGTGGTCGATTTTTTGACTCGTGATGATACAGCAGTGGATGCCCGTTGTACACGCACCTTACGCTTGCAATTTTCTGGCGCACGACGCGGTGATTTTGATAATCCTAATTCAGCAGGGGTGATAAGCTCTGGTACACTGATGGCAGAATGATATGACAGCAAACTCTGAGATGGATGGCTATTCGTGCGCTACTTGGTTTTTCTATGTACCGTTTTTATGCTGACAGCGTGTTTTCGTGCGCAAGATTCTGTGACAGCCGTGCCAGAATCCAACACACAAGCTAGTGCTTTCGTAGCTGACTTTGAAATTTTCACGCTTGATGCGCCGATTATCAGTGGCGTTGCGCCTATCGGCTGGGAAACTCTCAGCACGGGTAATTATGTTCGTGATAGCGAAAACGATGGCAATACTTATATTCTGCACTTTGCTAATAATCAGCAGACTATTGAAGAATCGCTTGCGCCGATTTTGACTGCGTTTGAGCAAGATAGCTTACCAACCGAAAGTACCACGCTGGTGACATCTGCCTTTGAATGGACACTCTACACATTCACCTATACAGCGCCGGATAGCGACCAGCCGTTACAAGTAGATATAGCGACGACTGCTAACGAAAACACGAGCTTTGTCATCGTCATGCAGACTACACCAGAGGCATATACCGAGTTACACGAGATGATTCTTCTGCCGTCGGTGCAAGTTTTTGGTTTACCCCCGGATGATATTCGGGTGGCAATGGGAATCAGTGCCTTAACACCGATTACCGTACAACAATATGGCATCGACACTGCCTATCCTGATGGGTGGCAAGCGGTGAATCCTGGCTCATGGTCGCGGGGTGATTTACAGGAAGACCCCACCACGCTCATTGTACAAACCTCGTCCGATTTATCTGCGCGTGCTTTCAGAGATTTATTTGCTGAACAACTGGCTATCACTACCGAAGGGCAGGGGGATACTTACAACGCGCCCAATCGTGACTGGCGTATTTTTACAGTTACGGTCAGCGCACAGGGCATTCCGCTCACATGGCAAATTGCGAGTGCGGAAGATAATCAATTTGCTTATCTGGTTGTCTTGCTCACGCATAGCGATGAAGCCGATGCTCTGCTGGAGAGTGTGTTACTGCCTGTGCTGGATGTGACTAATCCAACAGCTTAAGTTTTGTTTAAGGATAGAATCTTGTGTGATTGGTATCAAAAAGCAAAATATCTACTTAGCGGACAACATAGATGTTGTCCCTACAAGGGTTCTATGGTTCAGAATGGCTCATAAAATCGACATTCTTT
>JBCBKJ010000107.1:0-18386 GCA_038522085.1 Chloroflexota bacterium | reverse complement strand
TGAACCAGCAATCGGCTTATGGTAGCGCACCTGCTTATGTGTCTATTGATCATACAAAGCAATTTGTATTCATAGCCAATTATGTCGATGGGCAATCGGTGGTGATGCTACCGACGACAGACGATGGTCGCTTAGAATGGGCATCTGATATGCACATACACGATTTGCCCGCATCGCTAGGTGTGCCAGCACGCCAAGAAAAATGGCATGCACATTGCATTGTGCCATCACCTGATAACCGCTTTGTATTTGCCTGTGATTTGGGCGTGGATAAGGTTTTCATCTATCGTCTAGACAATGATGCACAACATCTCATCCCGCACGATACCCCTTATGCTGATTTACCCGTTGGCGCGGGTCCTCGTCATCTTGTGTTTCATCCGATGTTGGCTGTGGTCTATGTTATTAATGAGCTAAACAATACTGTGAGTGTGTTCGATTACGATAGCACGACTGGGACACTCAATTCGCAACAGATGATTTCTACGCTACCAGCAAACTATAGGGATGCGAATACCACATCCGATATTCATGTCAGCGCGGATGGTCAGCATTTATACGCGGCAAATCGTGGGCATGATTCACTTGCTATCTACAATATAGACCCCCAAAATGGGCAATTGGCATTCATCACACATCAACCAACAGGTGGGCGGACACCCCGTAATTTCACACTCGATCCGTCGGATAATTTTGTGCTGGTCACCAACCAAGATAGCCATAATATCGTTGTCTTTCGGCGTGATACACAATCGGGGACGCTCACGGAAATCAGTCGTGTTGATTGCCCGACCCCTGTATGTATAAAAATGATGATTTTGTAACTATAAGTCCGAAACAGGCGAACTCGGTTCACTAGCTGTACTATTGCTATGTAAGGTATGATCATTACAATTCATCGGCACATTAAAGCGAGAGTGGCATCTGTTGGCACACAACACAAACGATAAAAAGGTGTTCATGGTGGTGAACACTTATGCTGTAGATGACCCGCGTGTGATTTTTAGCGCGACCTCTTTAGCGAAATTGGGATACAGTGTAAAACTCATTGGTTCGGCGCGTCAACGTGATGGGGCGCTAGTAGACAGCTATCAGCATCAGGGTGGTGTCGATATACAAATCGTGCCACATATCCATACCTTGCAAGTGCTTTTTCAAACATTTTGGGCATGGTTGCGTGGCAAAATGCAAGCACAGGTCAAAACATCACAAGCACAAACCAATCTACTTTCTTTTGTGTGGTTTAACCTTTGGGTGTTGCGCATTGGTCTAACACATCCTATGGCTGTGATTCATTGCCATGATTTATCTCCCCTACCCGCATGCTGGTTTATTGCGAAAGTGCGGCGCAAAAAGCTCATCTATGATATTCATGAAGATGTCCCGACTATGTATACCGGACGCAAACAGTCCTTGATGACAGCATTAGAAAAATGGCTCGTCAAACGGACGGATGTTGTTATCTCGGCTGGTCATCGTTTGGCAGATACTATGCTAGTGCGTGGCGCACAGAGGGTCGAACATATCGGCAACTGGAAACCGCTAGAAGATTATGCAATTCCCCAAAGCCAGCTAGTGGCTCTACGTTCAGAATATCATATTCCTGGTGGTGCATTGGTCATCTCATTTCTAGGGACTTTAGACACAGACCGTATGCTGACGCCCTTGCTAGATGCTGTTGCCTCACTGCCAGATGTCTATCTGATGATTGCGGGACGTGGTGAGGAACGCCAGCGTGTCATCAATTATGCTGAAAAACATGACAATATTATCTGGTTGAACTGGATTGATATTGATGATTTACCTGCTTATACGCTTGTGGCAGATGTGATGTATTACTGCCGTACAGAGCAGATGCAAGGGGGCAGTTATGCACTTGCGCCCGCGCCTAACAAGCTCTATGAAGCATTCGCGGCTGGCATCCCTCTGATTGCACGGCGCGGGGTCGGTGAAATTGGGGAAATCTTGGAGGAGATACCGGCTGGCATTCTGCTTGACGATGTGAATGCTGCATCTGTTAAGGAGGCGCTCCAGTTATTACGCGACCCTGCCATCTATGCGGAAAAAAGGCAAGCCTCCGAACTCGCCCGCGATTCTTACAATTGGGGACGCGCTGAAGATTTACTCTCGCAAACCTATCAGGCACTCTTCACTGAATAGTCTCTTGCAAAAATCTGTTTAAGTTGGCTTCCCAATCTGGATGCCATACATCGTGTGCATTGAGTGTTGGGTATCCATACGTTTCATCTCTAAATATATCTGTTATTTCTTCGGCTGATGTGATGAGTGTACCTAGCTGACGAGCAATTTCTGCATCAAGAAAATCGCTATCCAAAATAAAAATACGTCTTTCGGGATAAGCAATTGCCTCAAACAGGACTGTCGAATATGCTCCAAAAATCGTTGCGCTCTGTTCAATAAAGTCGTGAATAGGGGCTTGGTAATCAATGACTTTGACATTGGCAAACGCCCGCAAATGGGTATAACGGTCAGGGAAATCAATTTCTTCTGGGTGTAATTTGTAGATAAAGGTCTCATCAGGATACGCCCGAGCAAGCGAGGCTGTTATCGTTGATAATTGCTCACTGAATGTTCCTTGTGAGACAACGAGCGTCTGTTTTTCATGCGTGCTGGGCTTGAGATGTGCCAGCTTGTCGCTCAATAGTGGATGCCCGATAGTGCGCGTAGCACCAAGCACAGAAATCTGTTGATTCCAAAAATCGCCAAAGGTTAAAAGAACATCGGGTTTATACAGGTGCGCCGGATGTTGTGGGTCATCTTGAATAGATTGAGGAAAATTGTATGCAACATGATTCGGGAAAATGACACCGTGTTGTAGCTCGGCAATAGTGCAACCGTACTCGCGTAAGGTGCGCGTCAACACACTTTCGTCTTTGAGATAATAGGCTTGATGCACAATCGCAAGTGATTGTTTAAGTTGTGGCAAGATATGTTGTTCTAATAAGTGGCGCATCGTAACACTATTGAGAATTGTATTTCTGGCGATTCTGTAAAGTTTTTCTGTTTCAGAAGCCATGTCAAAGGCATTAACGACCTGCGTAATCCAGCCTCGTAGCGTGCGCTTCTCTATTTCTGTCAGGCGCAAGGTTCGGCGCCGCAACAGGCTCGCTATCACCAAACTATTCATGAGGAGTGTATCTTGGGTTTGCCAAGCATGCTCTGTGATATTACCCCGCCATGCACGGTCTATGATAAGCGGTTTAGGAATGCGTTCATAATAGGCATCATAGAGTGAATAATTGCGTGCTTTCTTAAAAATAACGGCATCGTACTGGGGTTCTTTAGTGGCTGTGTACAGTCGCATAAGTGTGCGCAAATGTCGTGACATGATATGTGGTGTTAACTGCGTGCGAAGGCTTTCATCAGCAAAATTTTTCTCTACATTACTTTCACGACGAATCATAGCTGACAGCACATAAAACCTGAGCGTCGTCCACAGGTGCAGGTGACGAATCTCTGCTTGCCAGAGTTGTTCACGCGCTTCTATTTCTATAAATTCACGCAACATAAGGGTACTTGTTTCTCCCTGACCATTTATCCATCAGGCATACGGTTTGGATAGTCTGTTCTGTGATAGACTTTTGTGGATATATGTGTTCATCAAGAAAGCTCGACTACCATGCTATCTCGTTTACGCCAGTTGTACCAACGTATTACCAGCAATCCCTCTGTGATGGCAACCATTATTTATATGGTCGGGCTAGTGATGGCATACGGGCTAAGGTTCGTTTCATTGCGCATCTTCACCCGTTTGTTAACCCCTGAAGAAATTGGCATCATCGCTATTTTTGGTAGTTGGGTCGGTATTTTTACTATCATTCTAAATCTCAATTTGCGCAGTGCCGTGTTGAACGCTATCACAGACTATTCAGAGACAGACTTCAATGAATTTATCTCGTCTATTATGACGCTTGGTTTACTGGCATCTATTGTGATGAGCGTGATTATTTTATTGTTGCCGGATGTTATTTACGAAACGGTATTCGGGCTTAATCGTACACTCATTAGCTTTGCTTTATTGGTATCAACTATCCAATTTGGGACGATATTCACTGTCCAAATTTGGCGTTCCTCTAATCAAGCTGTCTCGTATAGTTTGCAACTAATTCTCGATAGTGGCTATTCTATCATTATTTCAGTTGTATTTATCTTTGGGAGCTATTTTTTCTTATCTGTCTCTGCGCTAGATGCTCGTATTTTTGGGATGCACATCACGACAATGGGCTTTGGCATTTACTTTATCTTTCGACGCTTACAACAGGGCAAGGTATTTTTTCATCAGGAATATTGGCGTTATGCGCTTAGGTTATCTATACCATTGATGGGACATTTGCTATCAACACGGGTTCTGAATCGGGCTGACCAAATTCTGATACAAAGTCTGGTTGGAGCATATGAAACGGGCTTATACAGCCTTGCCTATCGGGTTGGGGAGATACCGTCCGTGTTGTTGATGGCGTTTGGTAGCGTGTGGGGGGTATGGTTTTTCAACCATATGAAAGCTGAGGCATATACACGCATTCGGCGCTTTTCACTGCTATATGCCCTCGGGTTCGGCGCTATCATTCTTATGCTGTTTGCAGTGGGTCCGTTTATTTATCGCTTTGTTACACCTGAAGAATATTGGGTTGCTATTCGATTAATTCCGGTCATCATGGTAGGCGCTTACTGGTTTATGCTCTATACCCTGTTCAGCGTCGCAGAACAGTACGACAAACGCCCCATATTTTTGACTACTGCTACCTTTGTTGCTGCAATATTCAACATTGTCGCCAATCTTATTCTTATCCCACAGTACGGTTATGAAATCGCGGCGTGGACGACTGTCGCCAGCTATGCGCTGATGTATCTGATGCACTTGCTCGTTGTCATTTTTGTTTTACGTCGCGCTAATCTATTTTCACTGATTGCTCTGACCTTGCTTGGTATCGTCATCACGCTCATTGCAGGGGCAATTTACGTTGCGTCTTGACGGTAGATTGTTCTATATGATGCCGAACTTAAAGGGTTGCCAGCACACTTACATGCTATAATACATCTATGTTTTGTAACGGCAAATGTTACAAAAAAGTCCTTATTCGCCATATGTTTAACGGATACCGATGACTGACATTTTAGCTATTATTCCGGCGCGGGGTGGTTCTAAGGGTGTGCCACGTAAAAATATACGCCCCTTTGCTGGCAAACCGCTTATCCAGTGGACAATTGAGGCGGCGCAAGCAAGCGAACAGTTAACGCGCATTATTGTCTCGACTGATGACCTTGAAGCAGCCGATATTGCACGTAATTGTGGTGTCGATATGCCCTTTATGCGTCCAGCCGCGTTTGCACAAGATGGTTCAACAGATTTAGATGTTTACCGTCATGCTGTTGCGTGGTTATCAGAGAACACAGATTATATGCCGGATGTCGTTGTATGGTTGCGTCCGACAACGCCCTTACGGCGTACTCAAGATATTGACGATGCTATCGTACACTTTTTATCGAGCGACGCAGATTGTCAGCGTTCTGTTTGCAAAGTGGAGCATCACCCTTACTGGATGTATGTTCTCAAGGATAATCAGTTAGATGCTTTTGTAGAGGGCATTGATGTGATGCGCGATTATCCTACGCGCCAATCGCTCCCCCCTGCTTATCGTCTTAATGGCGCAGTTGATATTACGCGGGCAAAACAGGTACTAGAGACTAATAAACTGTACAATGGCATCATGGGTGCGTATGTGATGCCTGTAGAACGCAGTATGGACATCGACACCGAGAAAGATTTTATCCTCGCAGAAACGCTGATTAAGTTGGAAGGAGATATTGATGCCAACGCCCATCAGTATTGAGCGTTACACGATAGATACCAACCAGCCATGTTTTATCATTGCGGAAGCAGGGGTTAACCATAATGGTGACGAAGCAATTGCACGCGAACTGGTCGAACAGGCTGCAAAAACAGGCGCCCATTGTGTAAAGTTCCAAACATTTTCTGCTGAACGTGTTGTCACACGGGATGCCCCCAAAGCGGATTATCAACTAAAGACGACTAATCCACAAGAATCTCAAATTGAGATGCTTAAAAAACTAGTTTTGCCTGTTGATGCCTACGAACGCTTGATGCAACAGACACGCGACTTAGGCATGGTATTCATGTCTACACCGTATAGCGAAGAAGATGTCGATTTTTTGGATGAATTAGGCGTCAGTGCGTTCAAACTAGCGTCTATACATCTAGCAGAACCCTATTTCTTGCAGTATGTGGCACGCAAAGGCAAACCGATGATTGTCTCTACAGGCATGGCAACCCTCGCTGAGGTTGATGTGGCGGTACGGGCTATTCGGGAAACAGGCAATGAACAAGTTATTTTGTTGCAATGCACAACGAATTATCCCTCCCGAGCAGAGGATGCCAATCTGCGCACGATTACGACGATGCGCCATGCTTTTGATGTGCATGTCGGCTATTCTGACCACACCCAAACAGATACCGCATGTATCGCGTCGATTGCGTTAGGGGCGTGTGTTATCGAGAAACACTTCACACTTGACCCGTCTATGTCTGGACCCGATCAAACAACATCTTATGACCCACCCGCTTTCACGCGACTTGTACAAGCTATCCAAGAAACAGAAACATTGATGGGTAGTGCCATTAAGCAACCGACGGCTGTTGAGTTGGTAAATGCAAAAGGGATGCGCCGGAGCATTGCCACCAAACGGGCTATCAAAGTAGGTGAAACATTAACAGCGGATATGCTCACGTTCAAGCGCCCTGCTAGTGGACTCAAACCTGTATTTCTTTCTCAACTCGTGGGAAAAACGGTTGTAACTGATTTACCGCAAGACACTTTCATTGCTTGGGAGCATATCGGCGATGAATAATTTGATTGTACGTTCCCTCACCGATACCGATACACCTGCGCTATCTGCCCTACTGACAGAGGATAGCGACTACAGTCAGTATTTTGTGCCGTTTGCAAACCCATCGCATGACTTTTTCGCCACCTTGTTTGCATCTGTCGAGCAAGATTGCTACTGGGGCATTTTTGTTAACAAAGCATTGGCAGGGTTTTGTATGTTGCGCGGTTTTGATGCTGGCTACCAACGTCCTTCATTTGGCGTGTACATAAGCAAGGCATATCAAGGCAGTGGATTAGCAACACTCGCGCTAAGGTGGTGTCTGTCTTACTGTCGTGTGAACCAAATAGACGCCGTGATGCTCAAAGTACATCCTGACAACAAGATTGCTCGCCATATTTATGAGGTAAATGGCTTTGTATCTTTGGGAACTGACGAACGCACAGGGCATCTAATGATGGAAAAACGTTGGGATGCCTCATGAGTATTTATGCCTCATCGGGATGCTTTCCAACGAAATCTCCACATGAGTTGATACGTCTCGCTGATGCGTGGGGTATCACACATATTGAACTGAGTTCCAGTATGCGTTATGCAGAGGACTTTCTACAGCCGATTCAGGCAGTGGCACATCGGTTCACATTTTTGGTGCATAACTATTTCCCACCACCACAAGACCCGTTTGTACTAAACCTTGCTTCTGCACAAAAGACTCAACTGGAAAAAAGTAAGGCTATGGTCAAAGCAGGCATAGACCTAAGTGTGGCTTTCGGTGCGCCCTTTTACAGTGTTCATGCAGGCTTTGGGATTGATTTGCGTCCCGAAGACTTGGGCAAACCCCATCTACAGGCAAAAATACCAGCAGACCGTATCGTTCCACGCGCTATTGCCTACGAAATTTTATGCGAAACCATCTCTGAGTTGGCGGTTTATGCCGAAGATAATGGGATAATGCTGTTGCTAGAAAATAATGTTGTAACCGATGTCAATATAGTAGCGACACCAGATGATATGCTGTGGATGGCATCACCGGATGAATTTATACAGGTACTAGATGAGGTTAATAACCCGCAACTCGGTATTTTACTTGATGTGGCACATTTGAAAGTTGCGGCGCAAGCACTCCGCTTGGACTTAGATGATGCGTTAAAGGTATATCAACCTCATACATATTGCTTGCATCTCAGTGATAATGATGGTCGGCGCGATACGAACCAGATAGTACAAAAAGATAGCTGGTTTATGTCTACATTGTGCGAATTTACAAAGATGCCAACGGTAATTGAATCTTACAACCTATCGCAAAATCAACTTCATCAACAAATTAATCTAGTGAAGGATGTCTTCAATGACTAAGTTACCTGATATGCTTGTTTCGGAAAACGCGACGCTCAATGAGGTCATGGAATCGCTGAACCGTAGTGCGGCTGGCATTGTATTTGTTGTTGATGATGATGAGAAAATGCGTGGTGTGCTAACGGACGGAGATGTACGGCGTGCTATCTTGGGCGGTGCAGAGCGTTCTTCGCCTGTAGATGCTTATGTAAACCGTGATTTTAAGTTCGCTACCGAATCCGATAGTCGTCAGGATGCGATTGCCCTGCTCAATGATCGTATTCGGCACTTACCCATCCTCGATGACGATGGGCGTCCGGTTGATTTATTATCTTGGGCAGACTTCTGGCGCTTACCTGTTATGGAACCTGCGCTCGGTGGTAATGAATTAAAGTATGTGATGGATTGTGTGACATCCGGCTGGATTTCATCTAAAGGTGATTATGTCACGCGCTTTGAAGAAGCCTTCTGTGAGTATCTCGGTGTTGAGTACGCGCTAAGTACATCGAGTGGTACGACTGCGTTACATCTCGGGCTGGTGGCGATGGGACTTGAGGTTGGTGATGAAGTTATCGTACCAGATTTGACCTTTGGTGCATCTGCTAATGTGGTTGTGCATTGTGGGGCAACGCCCGTTTTTGTCGATGTTGACCGTGAAACTTGGACACTTGACCCTGAGCAAGTAGCAGCAAAAATCACCCCGAAGACCCGTGCTATCATGCCTGTTCATCTATATGGGCATCCTGCTGATATGCAACCCCTACAAGAACTCGCGGACGCACATGATTTATTTATCATTGAAGATGCAGCCGAAGCACTTGGCGCGAAATACAAAGACCAATTTGTAGGTAGTATTGGGTCAGTGAGTGCCTTTAGTTTCTTCGCCAATAAAATAATTACCACGGGTGAAGGTGGGATGGTGACGACTAACGACCCAGAAATCTACGAAAAGATGGTTGTTATGCGGGCGCATGGTATGGAGGCAAACAAACGTTATTGGCATCATTATGCTGGCTACAACTATCGCATGACTAACCTACAAGCCGCTATCGGTCTTGCACAGATGGAACAAATCGACAAATTCCTCGCCTACCGTAAGAATGTAATTGAACGTTACAACACGATATTGAAAGATGTACCAGGTATCACCTTGCCTCCACAAACAGACTGGGCGACCAATATATTCTGGCTCTATAGCATCATCATTGAGGATTCAGCACCTATTTCACGCGATGACCTGATTATAAAGCTGAGTGATTATGGCATCGAAACACGTCCATTTTTCTATCCCTTGCATATGCAACCTGCCTACAATCCCTACAGCGATGGCACAAAATTCCCAAACAGTGTGTATTTAGGGGAGCATGGTCTGAGCCTACCGACAGCAAACGACATCAAACTCGACCATGTTGATTTAGTAGCGAATACCATTGCCCATCTGATGACACAAACCGTAGAATTATGAGCTATGCTGGCATATGTATCGGTTATCATCCCAACCTACAACGATAACAAACGCTTGGCACAGTGCTTAGAGGCGCTCGGTAAGCAGACGTATCCACAAGAAAAATGCGAGATTATCGTGGTAGACAATGGCTCTGATGTGTCGCCTGCTGATTTAGTTGCAAAGTACAAAAATGCACGACTGGTTCATGAGGAAAAAGCGGGGTCATACACGGCACGCAACAAGGGCATTGCAGTAGCCAAAGGCGATATATTTGCTTTCACAGATGCTGACTGCATTCCCGATACCACATGGTTAGAAAACGGCGTAGTCCATATCGAGGCAGATGATGATGTGTGCGTCATCGGGGGTAGAACAGACATTTTCTATAGCCATCCAAGTAAGCCAACCAGCGTTGAGCTATACGAAAAATTGTATGCTTTCCCAACAGAGCGCAACATTCGATTACATCACTATGCCCCAACATGTAACCTCTTTACGACACGTGCTACTATAGATGCGATTGGGCTATTCAATGACACGCTCAAATCAGGTGGTGATTTAGAATGGGGGCAACGTGCTTACAACGCAGGTGTTGCCTTACAATATGCCGATGATGCGATTGTGAAGCATCCGGCACGCTCAACATGGGCGCAACTCGCTAAAAAAGTGCGCCGTGTTGCAGGTGGGCAAGTTGATAGTGCGCTTCAGTCATCTCGCCCAGTCTGGAAACAGCGTCTGTTGTACTATGACTTTTTCCCACCTATTTCGTCATTAGGTCGTTTGCTAAAAACAACCGACTTTAAGCTACAAGAGAAAATGAAAATACTAGGTGTCATTGCTGTGAGCCGTGTTGTTGCTATCCGTGAAAAAACAGCCCTGCTCCTCTGGGAAAAAGATAGACAACGATAGCGTCTAGCCACCATCTTTTAAGCGACGCCCATCAGAGGATAGCACTGTGACTGGAATAGCGACATCAAGGCGACGATACAAGCAGATGCCGTTTATATCTTCGCAAATGTAGTACAGTGTATATGCTTGTAGTGTATGTTCACCCGTCGCTGTATCGTCGGCTGTACGCACCTCAAACTCAAAATGACGTGCTTCTTCGCTCGTTGCGCCATCACCATTCGGCACTGTTTGGTACGGTTGGTCGATTGTCCATGCTGTATCGCTATCTATCCATAGCAGGGTGTCATCAACTTCGTTATTCCAGTGGGCGTCGTCAGTTGGGCGCAAGGTAATATGTACACGGGCGCTCTCACCAGCGACGATTTGCGGTGGCACAACCACAATGTCAGCATCAATCAGCCCTTGCTCATCTTGATAAATACGATTGTCAGGGTCGGGATTTGTAGCTGTATCACTGGAAGCAAAATCATCACTTGGATATGCAAATTCTGCCCCACCTGGTTCTATCGTAAGTGCAAATGGCGTTTCACCCCGCGCCTCTATTTCTGAACGGGCGTCTGATACCCAATCATAAAACGAGTATGGCTTATCTAAACGGGGTCCATACTGCTGGATGCGTCGTCGCCAGATGTAATTATTCGGGTCATGGTTGAGCGCGGCTGTCCAGTGTGTGACAGCGTTGGCAAAATCCCCTTCTTGGCGATAAGGCGAATCGTAACGCATACGATAGATAACCCCTAAATTGAAATGCGTGCGGTCATCCGCTTGTAGCGCGAGTGCTTTTTGAGAAACAGCGATGGCTTCATCTAAATCGTCTTGTGTCCCCCAAAGCGTGAGTGCAACTGCATAATCTGATAGCGCGGTTGGGTCATAATTGGTGGGTTTCGTCGCTTGTGTGATGATTGTGCTTGCAGATACATTTTCGTCAGGTGGTGCGAAGGTCGCTTCGACAAAATGCTCAATGAGTACCTCTGCCCTATCAAGACGCGGTTGCACCGCTTGGATAATACCGTGTTCATCAATTGCAAGCGTACAAGGTACAAAGCGCATGTTCAGCAAATTGAAGGGGTCAACCATAAATGACCAGCCCATTTGCTTCCACTGCATGAACAAGCGTGTGCGTTCGGGATGTTGTTCAATGACTAAGCCGACATGTTGCAGTTTGCCAGCGTCACTTTGTTCTTTGGTTGCGGCGTACCACCCGGGTACGTGTTTACGACAGCCCGCTCACCACGAAGCAAAAATATGAAGCAGAATCTTCTGCCCATGAAAATCTGCCAGCGTCATTGCCGAGCCATCTTCAGCATTGGGCAACACAATATCAGGGAAACGTTCGCCGATAGCAAAATTCAGGTTTTTATAGCGCGTATCTTGGATGTCTTGGAGCATAGAGCATTAGTCCGTATACATGCGTTTTTTCGACTATAACATATTCTACGCGAATGGTCTTAGTTGTCTACTTCTGCGCACCCTGTCATCAACTCTGACCAGAGCCACCCAGTTGATGCGCCTTCGTCCCACTGAATCTGATACCAATCACCTGGCACTGCGCCTGTTGTCAGCGTTTGAATTTGTGTGACTTCATAAATTGTATTTTCTGTCGTCTGTGTGACTACATCGTAATTTGTGCCGGGACCGCTACGAATATTATTGCCTGTTGGTGATTGGCAAGTGAGCAAAATTGGTGGCGGAAACGCAATCGGGGCGGCAAGCGGTCTACCATCTGCTACTATCCACAAACCTGTGTCACTCTCGAATGTATTTGTATCGTAGGGGTCAACCCAATTTGTACTGATTGGCAAATGGGGTGCGCGAACTTCAAAATGCAAATGAGCGCCACCTAGTCCGCTTGCCCCACTGAGCGCAATCGGTGTGCCGATGTAATCAACAAACGTATTTTCTTCGACAAGTACGGATTGCAAATGTGCGTAACCAGTAAACCATGTTTGTGTGTTGTAGTCACGGACGCGAGTATGTTCGAGCAAAACGTAATTTCCGTAAGCATCCCCACACGTAATATCATCTTCTCCGCAGGTGCTGAGTGTTTTTATTACCATGCCAGCCGACGTGGCATACACAGGTGTGCCGATTGGCAAGCCAGCCGGACGCCCACCGACATCTGTGCCTTCATGACCTGCATAAGCGCGAGGCGTCTGCAAACCTGGACACTCGACTTCGTAAATACTATCTGTAAATGCTGAATCCGCATAACAAGTCACGCTACGCGCAAAATCAGGGAGCATCCAATGTAAAAATGGCTCTAAAGCGATAGGTGCTTCTTCTTGTGGTAGCGGGATGTCTACACTATCAAACGCGCTTGCTGTACTCACGCCTAGCACCTGTACAGGGTATATTTCAAAGACAGAGGCGGGTGGGTCTTGCAAGACAAAGCCTGTCGGGAAAATTGCGAGGCTCATATTACTATTGAGGATATAGCCCTGTGCGCCAACTGTATCAAAGCCAAGAAACACCCGTCCATCGCTGAGAGTCGCTGTATTCCCTTTGAGCGACGGAATCGGAATCGTTTGCTGGAAAGTGAGTGTACTATCCGGCGACCATTGCCAGATACGAACTTCATCGAGTGTATAGAGTGTGTGGCGTTCCAACAGCAACAAACGCCCATCTGCTTGCCATGCGATAGGTATTAAATAACCGCGTGTTGGCATCACATTTTCTGCGATAAGAACAGACTGCACGCCATCTATATATGCCTCAACACGGAAACCTGCGCCTTCATGTTGAATAGCTAGATAGGCAAAGCGCGTGCGATCATCTGACCATACCCCCTGATGAAACCCATAGTTATCGGCTGGTGGCTGGGTGAGTGGGCTATCTTCATAGGCATAGATATTCGCCTCCGTGAGAGGTAAGCTGGCAAGCATTTCTGTATGTGCAGGCGCAATTTCAACCGTGTTTAGCACACCTGCTATCGACTGCGCATAAATCGTATCATTCCACACAAACAGAATTTGCTCGGGTGTACTTTCCTGTGCTGTACTCATGATTGCATAGCTTGTTAGTAAGAAAAATAGCCCTAACGATACCCGTAACACACGTTTGCCCTCTTTAATTCAGCATATTATGAAAGCCCATTATAACGTGCTGCTAGGTGCTATATGTGTCATGTGTTTTGAACATAGGGTGTGCATAGGGCAAACCGTTTGAGCAACTTACACAAAAATTCCCTTTAATATTTTTCACCAAAATGATGCCAACAAACATGATTCAAATAGTATTAGCGTATATACTAAGCAATGTGTGGGCGTTAACCTCTCGCATCCTAAATTCAAACGGAGAGTAAGCGACTTTATTGCGAATTATTTTTACTGTGTCTTACTCCTGTGATGAATATCATCCGACCAAATAATGCTTCCCAAAAGGGCTATTCCTATGCGCTATATAGCTTATATCAGTGACCACTGTGCAACCCAAGCCAAGAAATATGATGAACATAATACAATTATCCGCATTGCGGAAAAATTGGAGAGTGACCAAACGGTTGCTAATTGGGGAAAATTTATCTATCCCCTCATCAAAAAAGATTTAGGTAAATCATATCGTCTCTTAGCAGACAAAATGATATTGGAAGACGAAGGTATTATTGTCATTCGTTTTTTGACTGTTATTCCACGCGGGCAATCTGAGTATGATCGTTTTTTAGCCAATCCACAGCGATACACACAACAATTACATCCGCCTGATGACGCTATTTATGCGTATTTACGTGAGACAGATATAAAAGAAGTTGAGCCTATCGACACGGTATCCTCTACTGAATATCGGTACTTGTATACCAACATTAATATGCTTACGGATGCGGTCGATGTTATCTACGAAAGTAAATATTGGGTCGAAACAATTAACTTGCCTGACCGACGCGATTTGTTGGTGCGCTATTATGACCTTATCACGGAAATTATCGAACAACCTGTCAACTCATCACAGACATTCCGTCACTGTTCTAAAAGCTCTGCAACCGTCCTCTATAGACGTTTAGATAGCCAGCGTTTATTTCTAATCGCTCCGATGACAGAAGATGACCTAGATGACGATGAATTTTTGAGCAACTTTGATGAATTTTTGGGTGACACGTTCGACAATATATCAACGGAAGAACTTCTGCGTCATAGCCGTCGTTCTTACCCTACGCTGGTAACAACAGAGGGCAAGCTCTGGCGCATCATCCAAAAGAGCGAAACTGGGAACTTAGCCCTCTCACCAGAAGAAGCGGACATCTTAACGTCCATTCATATGCGCGATGACGACACATTTTCCTATCCGCTATTCATCAATGGACGCCCTGGTAGTGGTAAATCAACCATTCTACAGTATTTATTCGCAGAGCATCTCTATTTTCATATTAAGTCCCCAGACGATGAACGATGTGATTTCCCCCCGATATATTTAACCTATGGGCAAAAATTATTAGAAGCTGCCAAAACTGCTGTCACAACGATTCTGAGTTGTAATTCGGCACTTGCGATAGAAAATACACTCGACCTGACAGTTAAACAAATCGCAGACGCCATCAACGATAGTTTTGCCGAATTTCATAGCTTTCTATATGCGCAATTATCACCCTATCGCCAAGCACTCTACCCTTCTGACCGCCGTATAGACTTCAGTCAGTTCAGGAATTTGTGGCTAGAAAAAAGCCGTGCTAATCCAGACATGAAAATTCGCTCACTTAGCCCCGAATTGGTTTGGCATATCATCAGAACTTATATCAAAGGTATGCGCGATGATATGGGCAACTTTTTAGACAACGGCGCTTACGCAGAGCTATCGGCTGGGCAACAAACCGTATCTCAAGAAACATTTGACTTAGTTTTTGAAACTGTCTGGCAAAACTGGTACAAGATTCTTTGCGAAGAAGAAGGTTACTGGGACACACAAGACCTCACACGGGCTGTTCTTGATGATGATTCAATTGACCTTTCGCGTTATCCAGTTGTGTTCTGCGATGAGGCACAAGATTTTACTGAAATTGAGCTAGAAGTTATCTTTAAATTCTCTTTATTCTCGCGGCGTCTCATTGAGCCAGAGTTACTTGACCATGTGCCATTCGCCTTTGCTGGCGACCCGTTTCAAACCCTTAATCCTACAGGCTTTGACTGGGATGCTGTAAAATCGAGCTTTCATGAAAAAATTGTGCAAGGGCTTGACCGCTACGGGCGCTCCACCGTCAATTTTAATTACAGGGAACTCAAATCGAATTATCGTTCCACTGACAATGTAGTGAAATTCTGTAATTTGATTCAACTTATACGGGGCATCTTATTTGAGAATAAAGAAGCAACGCCTCAGGAAGTGTATTTCAAAGACGAAGGCTCGCCTATTCCGGTGTTCTTTGACGTAGAAGATCCTATTTGCATGACAAAGTTAAGAGAGCAAGCCGAAATTGTTGTGATTTTACCTTGTCAGGAGGGTGAAGAAAGAGCCTATATACAACAAGACCCCTTCTTGAAATCACTCTCAGATTCTACGGAAGGATACAGAAATTTCCTTAGTCCAATGTCTGCTAAAGGCTTGGAATTTTCACGGGTTGTTTTGTATAAATTTGGGCATGATTACGTGACCAACTATCCTGAACTTCTGATACCACTCATGGGCGATAACAATCCCCATACAGATGGCAAAACACTATTACCAATGCAATATTACATCAACCGCTTATACGTTGGTGCGAGCCGTGCTATGAAGCGCCTCATCATCGTAGATACCGCAGAAGGTATTGACTATCTATGGGATAGAAAAGAACTCCGACAATTCAATGAACTCGTTCAAAAACATCCTAGCCAAGATGATTGGGATGTTAAAAAACATTTGTCGTTTGTCAGTAAAGGTATCGAAACCAGTTGGTCAGAAGACCGCGATGACCCTCTTACCCTAGCTATCAATTTCTACGAGGCAGGCTTATCGGAGCGTGACCCCTACAAATTACGCCTTGCTGCTAATAATTACCAGCTTGCGGACAATAATAAAAAAGCCAAAGAATGTTATGCGCTATGTGCCGAATTTGAGAATAACCTTACGGAAGCGGGCGAGTATTATCTTGAACTGCGCGATAAGCACAATGCCCTACGATGCTTCTGGCAAGCTCGCAATTACCAACAAGTCATCAAAACGGCTGACCCCAACACGGCTAAACATCGGGCGGCAGAATATATGGCAGGCACAAAAGGTATCCGCAATTCCGTCACTTTCTTGAACTACATCCATAGCCATATTAACCAACCGCTATGGAATTCGATTATCACGAGTAGTCATTGGCACGATGTCATCAACACCATGAGTAGCGCCCTCAGTGAACATGAGAGTGCATCAGAAGATTGGCACATGATTTATGCAAAGCTGGCATCACTCGATAACGCGGGCATCCCGATTCAGGTTACACGCGAACTAGGCAACCTCGCTTATCGTGCAGGTAGATATGAGAAGGCTGTCGATATTTGGGATAGAACAGGCGCTACTAAACCAGAATTACTGCATGATGCAAAAGCGAGAATCAATCCCTATCCCTATAATTTAGAGTGGTTAGATAACCTCAAACGGTATGATGCTATTGTAGAGGAATGGAAGGCAAGCACCCTTGACCAACTGCCGGATACAGCCGTCGATTATATTCTGTTTGCGCTATTGGAACTCAATTACACTCGTGACTTGCTTGACTTACTAGCACGGTATCCTTCTGAAGAGCGTTATAAAGAATCTATGAGTCATTTCAAACGGCAACGCGATAACAAGTCGGTTGAAAACCTAGCTAAACAACTCGTTGTGTATCGCTGTCAAAATGCCAATTGGCAACGCGCCATTGACCTCACAGAAGATAACCGTCTCTCTAAGAAGATACGCCTGAAATTGCATCCGCTTATCATTCAACAAGCGGCTATATCAACGACGCTTGTCAATGATACACGCCGCGAGCGAACCTTTGTGGGCGAATATTTGCGCATAATGCTCATTGAGCATACATGGCAAGACATCGTTTCTATTCAGGTAGCGGGGACGGCGATAGAAAAAGCTGGACATCTCGTTAACTCTCTCGAATTTTACGAACTCATCTGGCGTAGCGAAACCATTGAATCCACAGATGAAGAGATGCAATTTGCACGCAGACGTTGGCTTAAAGTCAAAGATCGTCAAGCGAAATACAGCAAAGAAAATGGACGCAATGATGACTGGCAGTTGCAGGCACGGGACGCGACCAACAAAGCACGCCAATGGTCTATTACGCAAGCGACCATCCCTGAATATGCAGAGGTCACATTACGCGATACGGAAACTGTGCGGAAGCCACAGCCACAAGAGACGGATACTGAAAAAATCCAAGCCATACTCGATTTACATAGCTCCGGCTGGGATAGCGAACGCATCGCTACCTTAATGAAAATAGATGTGCGGGTTGTGCAAGCCATTTTAGAGGGACATGATCACTGACATATGAGAAATAGCACGGTTTAGGCGCAGTAGTTGTTATTGAGCCGTGCTATTTCTGACTGTACATAAGCCTGTAGCACACAAAAACATTTTAGGATAAGATATGCTTTAAATACCATTTGACACGAGATAGCACATGACAGACACACCTGATTTTTACTTAGAACAAATCGAAGCAGTAAAGAGAACTAAATCAACACGTTTAGTATTTCGTTCACCTAGCCGATTTGGGAATCCGAGTGATAGTGAAATTGAAGCTGCAAATTCTAACTTATCGCGGATACCGAAAGAAATACACGAACTAACTTGGTTAAAACATCTGGATATGAGCCGTACCACATTCAAATCTAGCAGTGGTAGTAGATTTGGCACAAGACCTTTAGAAACTTTT
>JBCBKJ010000106.1:0-18465 GCA_038522085.1 Chloroflexota bacterium | reverse complement strand
GGTGGCATTGATGCCGTCATCAAGCATGGCGTCCTGCGTGCCTTCCTGATGCGCAAAGGCAATATCCCATTGAACTACGCCCGCGTCCTCGACGTGGCATCCGAACGGATTCTGTTACGCAAGGTCGGCGGAGGCTATATCTTCATCCATCGCTACCTACTGGAATACTTCGCCAGCCAAGAGACAGGTAAACGTAAGCACAAAACGCAGTAGCGTAGTCAAGGATATACAATGAGCGTGATAAATACATCGCGCTCATTTTGAACAGAATATTTAAAAACCCGTTTCCCTAGTTTGAATAAGGTCATAGTTGGCATAGCCTCGCTAGACCTTTCGATCATTCAGCCTACCCTCATTTGTAGCTGTTGTGGAGGTGCTTTGCCAATCGCACAGAGATACAAACTCGTCTTTGCATAAAAAACCAACAATGACTTGCGGTAGATATGATAGTTGAATATAAGTGGCATATGCATGTCATCTGCGCGGTCTACCTTCTTGGAAATCAAGAATAGTATCATGGACAAAAGTAATTATGCGAGTAGATAGGTTGTTGTCGATCATGCTTCTGCTACAATCTCCTGGACGAATGACTGCGTAGGAACTTGCGACAGTGTTGGGAATCAGAATAAGTTGAGTATCTATCGCCCAATTTGTAATGAGATATAATCTTGGGGTAAACATTCAACTGGTTTCCAACAATGCTTTCCATGCTTGCTCCTCAAGTGTGGCAATGCGATTCAATGGTGCGACTGCTTCTGAGAGGCGCTTTGCAGGTGCCTCATCGTCAGCTACCTCTTTGAACCACTCGCCCAAAGTTGCCCACTGGTCACCAATGTCTTCAAAAGATGCCGACATTGCTAGGAAATCGCTTTTTCCAGTATGATGTGCCGCCTCTGACAGAAAACGGCTGAACATGTAGCGAAATGTCCCGCCACCTGTACCGCCTACTGGACTGATGAAGATGTAAGCATCGAATAAGGTACGGCGTAGTTCACCCTCCTCAAGCGTTTTAGACCATTGTGGGATGAGCTTGGCTGTTTTGCGAATCCCTTTGATGCCGATATTGCTGATGGGTGGTTCCAACATCAACGTTGCCTGATTGCGAATGGCTGTACCAATTTCTTCGCTGGTCGGTTCCCGTTTTTCAGAAAAATCAAACGTCCACCACTTATTCTTCGGGGGAAATGGTTTATGTTTCGAACCGCGTGCTTGTGCTAGTGCTTCCAAAGATACCTGATGTAGATTTAGATCACGATCAGCGACCAATATCGAGCGTGTCGTATCATCATACTCAAAAGCGACGATGACATGCCCACCAAAGTGATAGTCCTGCCCACCAAAATCCATGTACGGCAGAAAGCCCATATCAACCTGTAGCATGACAGGCGTGCCACTTTCCAGTAGGTTCAACAGGGTGGCTTCTGCTTTACGCGCACTGGTTGTTGTGTGAGGTATGATATGCACACCAGTGCGTTGTGCTGCAAGTTCCTCAACACTGGGATCCGGGTTAGCACGTCCACCGATGAAAGGTGTCTGCCCTTTCTGATGCCAATAAATATAGCCCGTTCCTTCGCCCAAACCGAACAACATGTCTTCGCTGATGTGATGTTGGTTGTACCCATATAAGCGTCGCATAGACCCGGTCACACAGTGATGGGTTTCCATTTTTTCAAAGATAGGCTGTGGAGTACTCATGAAAGTCCCTTTCCTTTGCTTTATATATTTACTCTTTTACTGATAGAAAATTGAATCTCGGTAACGTAGGTCTCTGCGCTACGATTCAGGGCTGGACCGCGTAGATAAACCTCGCGGTTGGGTAAGATAATGTCATAGCCATTGTGTGCAATCCAAGTCATCAAGGCACCATAGGCAGCAGACAGTGTTGTGTACTGTCCTGTGTGGATGGTGGTGGCTATCTGTACCGCAGGCAGCTTTGAAACCGTAATGTGTTCATGTTCTATCTCTAATGCTTCAATAGCGATACACGCTTCAATATCAGGATCGTCTTCACGGTGTTCACCGTCGTGGTAGCGAACAAAAGGCGATCCAGTGGCTTGAACCTGATGCTCACCGAGTGTAGCAAAGAGACGATGGAATAAGTGTCCAACATGACTGTAGTCGGGAACCCGATCTCGAATCGAAGCAATGGTCATAGGCATTACTTGGCGTGTCACCACATCGTAAGCGGATGACGTGTTTTCACATTCAATTTGCTGTAACCTTGCTTGCACACGTAACAGACGTTGTTGCTCATCAGCGATCTGGCGCTCAATTTCTGCCTGTTTCATCCGTAACATACCCTGAAGTTGCGCCAGAGAGAGATTCTCGTCTAACAACTGTGTAATCTGATCTAAAGAAAATCCTAGTTCTTTAAGTGCCACAATCCGATTCAGACGTGGTAGTTGATCAATGGTGTAGTAACGATACCCGCTGAAGCTATCCACATGAGCAGGTTTGAGTAGCCCGATGTTGTCATAGTAGCGTAGGGCTTTACTGCTCACCTGACTCAGCTTCGAAAAATCACCAATCTTGAACATCGATTTATCCTGTCATGCCATCTGTCTTCAGTATGCACCTTCCCCTAAGGGCAAAGTCAAGAGCTATGCTAGGTTTTAGAGTTCAGATATAGAAAACATAGCTGATTCATTCGCCTACTGGGTGTCAGAGATTTTTATCGCAATGGAGTTAAGCGATTTGGGTATGTTCTTCGTCTTTTTGGTAGTGTTTCAAGTACAATAGATTGTCATATTTGACAATCTATCTATGTCAGCATATTATATTGTCAGACTTGATAATCTATTTGAGGCTTTCATGGGACGAAAAAGTCTGAAAGTTGAACGAAAAGCACAAATATTGGATGCCTTTGAACGATGCATTGTTCAGTATGGTTTAGAAGGCACTTCACTTAAACAAGTAGCTGATGAAGCCGATGTCAAACGTAGTATCATTCGCCACTACATTGGTAATCGAGATGATCTGGTTGACGCACTCATTGAACGTATTGTTCGGACTTACCAGAAACAATTATTAGAACTAGATGCTAGCGCAGAAGACATGCCAGCTAAATACTATTTGCCACAGGTTTTAGACTATCTGTTCAGAGTCGAGAGAACCAGTAGACCTCAAAATAAGATCATCATTGATGTTTTGATGGTGGCACAAGACCGTTATCCCAAAGCAAAGGGCTTACTGAGAGAGCTCTTCAAATCTATAACAGACTCCATCGCCAAAGATCTCATCGATGCTTACCCCAATGCTAACGAAAAACAATGCCAGCAGGTCGCGTACAGTATCTGGTGTCTGTCGATGAGCAATGGTTCTATGATGTGGCTTGGTATGGATATTGCATACAACCAATCAGCGCGTGCTTCGGCAGAAGCTCTTTTGAAGACCTTAGAATGAGGGATACCATGACTATATCACCAAATCAAGCGGGGAAAGTCAAAACGACTGCAGGGACACGTATCATCGGTTATGATTTTGCGCGTGCTTTAGCTATCTTAGGGATGTTCATTGTTAATTTTAAAATTGTGATGAACGCCAGTGATGTCGGTTCAGATTGGTTTACAGGCTTAATCGGTCTGCTAGAAGGACGGGCAGCAGCCACTTTTGTGGTCTTGGCGGGGGTTGGCATAGCCTTGTTTTCAGCGCGTGCCAGAAAAAGCGACGACCCTAGTGATCGTATACACGCGCAAAAATTATTGATCAAACGAGCTATTTTTTTATTTGTGTTTGGTCTTCTCTACACACCTATCTGGCCAGCTGACATTCTACACTTTTATGGTTTGTACATCACGTTCGCCGCACTCGTTCTTTTTGCATCGGAGCGTCAGTTGTTGATTTGGGCAGGGGGATTTGTAGCCATATTTGTTCTCCTCTTATCCCTCATGGACTATGAAGCAGGATGGGACTGGACGGCATTAGAATATACTGATTTTTGGACACCTGCTGGCTTAGTACGGCATATGTTCTTCAATGGTTGGCATCCCGTGTTTCCATGGACAGCATTTGTTTTATTAGGCATGTGGCTAGGTCGCCAAGATATACGAAACGCGAAGTTGCAAAAACGATTGCTCGTCACGAGCCTGATAGCTCTGATTATCGCTGAACTGAGCTCGATAATTCTCACCATGACATTTGAACCCGCCCTAGGATCAGATATTGCTAGTGCATTATTCAGCCGCGATATGATACCGCCAATGCCACTCTACATGCTATCTGCTAGCGCAACAGCAGTGATTGTCATCGTGTTAAGTGTGATGTGCACAGAACATTTTCAAGATAAATACTGGCTACAGCCCTTTGTTTCAACGGGACAACTCGCTCTCACGTTATATATTGCTCATGTGTTAGTTGGTATGGGCATCATTGAGGCTTTAGGGTGGTTTGAAGGACAATCGCTTGCTGTCTCCGTGCGCTATTCTATCTTATTCTATATTGGCGCAGTCATTTTCTCCTACTATTGGCGACAGTACTTCAAGCGTGGACCTGTTGAGTGGATTATGCGTCAAGTCACAGGGTGAAAATAGATGAAATTATCTACATCAGAGAGGAGATTTTCCACCACACCATGGCAAATTATCCCAGTTGCGCCAATGTTTCACGATTGGCTGAAGCCCCTAGCATATGAGGTCATAATCACTCATCCAGATTGGCGTTTTGCCTTGACGCCACGTCGAATGTGCTTGATAGACCAGTCATAATGGCTACTTGTTGCCGAAGTTAGATATGACCCTAGTGTGGTTGTTTTTGTCCATTTGTAGACTTTAGACCCCTTATCGGAATACATGTTATTTCGACCAGTTGTAATTTACTACATGGATTTCACCCTATTTCGTTGTATTTTGTGTAGAAAAACGTATGTTGCGGTGTCAAAATACTATGTGTAATCTGTCGTATAAAATCCGAAATGCGACAAATTAGGAACACTCAAAGGAAGCTGAGCGGCAATTCACGCCAACTGTTCAACTTGGGCGTATTCCGATAATAGGTCTGATTACCCCTTATTTAAAACTCACGTTATGCTAAATTATCGAACCGACAGTAGTGACCAGTATACCCGATACCCTGCCATACCGAGCGCCCCCACAGCCACCACTATCAGCAACACACCACGCCACGGCGGTGTCTCACCTGTATTGGGGAGCGCTGTCACTCTAATCAACTGAACCAATGCTTGTACCTCATCCACTGAAGCAGTGATCGTTCCACCATTAATGGAGGTTCCACTAAGAATTACTGTCACCCTTTGCCCTGCGCTCAAGCTGCCAGGTCGCCATATGAGCGATGTACTCTGAAGCGCCGCAGCATTCCCCAAACTAACCAACTGGTCCGCGCTTGTCGTGCTACTCGTGATTGTTACCCCATCCGGCAGATTAATGGTAATCATCGGAGAGCCATCTACAGGCGCTGTGTACTGTAGTGTCACCGTGAACGTCCCATCTGAATTGGTCAATAGGCTCGGTCCACCGATGAACACCAGCGGCGTTACTGTGGCTACCGTAACAGCTTCTTCCTCAAAGACGGTCACAGGTTCCTCAATCACCGGGGCTTGTGGGCAAACCCCATTGATTGGAGCACTGTAGAGTTCAAAAACTCCGTCTGTGTCTTGCTCTGCAATGTAGAGTAGCGTATTTCCACTAGCGAGAAACCCATTTGTGCCTATGACAATATCCCCATTTGCAACAAGTGGATTATTGACTTGAATTTGCTCACCGCCCGCCAAGGGCACACTGAACCAGTTCTCCACATTATTAATCTCGTTATCCATTTGGAATAACAAGCGATCTCCCACTACCAAGAAATTTTGAATGTTGGTAAATGCAGGGAAACCCGCCAGCGAGTCGTTCAAGCGGCGCCAGAACACTGAAGATTTCTCGACCGTTCCCCTCGACATCTGCCTGATAGACAAAACTATCTGTTGTGGCACGCACACTGCCGTTAATAGAGGGGGCACCCAGCGCCGGACTTAACAACGTGGCTGCACTGCTCCCATCAATTGGAGCGGCATAAAGCTCATCCCTCGCAAAACCACCAGTGCCATCGGTATCTGCCGTAAACGCAATCAAATTTCCAATGACAGGGGCACCATCAAATGGCAACTCAGCCCCTAACCCAGCCGTCACCGTTGGGTTCAGTTGAACAGTCGCCCCGATGCCATCTATTGGGGCGCTATATATGTTGCTAGGAGTCCCATTCGCCTCATAGATAACGCGATTTCCTGTTATCACGAAATCATCACTCACCCTGTTAGAGCCATCCGTATTGAGTAACGTGCGTGGCCCACTGCCATCTAACGGAACAGTGTATAGGAAACGATCAAAACCAAGCTGTTCCACATAAAGAACATGATTTCCTGCAATGCGGATAATGACAATGCGGTTTGTACCAGGGTCGGTATCAATCGCTACTGGCGGTCCACTGCCATCAATCGGCACACGGAAGATATCATAATCTGGGGCAGAAACGGCAGTTGACGCATAAACGACGGTACTACCTTGTACATCAAAGGTTCGGCTAGATGTTGTACCCAAAATCGTTTCGGAAATAGCAGCCGAATTACTACTCCCATCGATCGGCACACTGAAGAGGATTTCATCCACGCCATTATTCGTGCTATATACCACAAAACCATTGCTGACTCTTATGTCGCTATTGAAGTTTCGCACAGCCTCATCCTCTAGCAAGATGGGCGTCCCACCTGTTACAGGCACGCTAAACAGACGATCTTGATTATCCACCAGATCATCGGTGCGGTAGATCACTGTATTTCCAAAAACCCGAAAATTATCACGCACATCTCCGCCCGCAGGGATAATCGGTCCGTTTAGGCGGATGGCGGGGGCGCTCCCGTCAATGGGTACACTATAGATGCTCTCAACATTGGGTTGGGTTACGTCGGCATCTGCCCGGAAGACAATACGATTACCAGCCAAAAGGAGTTCAAACTCTACATCGCCTGTTGCGGCTGGCAGTGGCGGGTTGAGCTTGACATTGCACTCGCGGATGGTCTGGGCATGGGCAGGCGTAGGGCTAGCAAACATCATTCCAATGAGGGCGAATACGAGTAACAACAACATAAAAATTCGGTTAGGCATACACACCTCGGCATTGATGATTCAAGGAGTGTCTGAGTATAAGTTAGATGGGTTGCTTTAACTATAGGTTTTCTTTCGTCTCCTAAATGGTTCATCTACAAAGACCGTGATCCTGTCACGCTCTACGACCGGATAGGCTGACTTGGAGAATGTCAATCTGTCAGGATCTAACTTGTTTGAAGCTAATTTAGAAAATGCCATACTCCCTGAGTATACAAAATGGACACCTAGCATCGACATGACCCACTTCACTTGCCTCATCTACATCGACTACTGGCAATCACCTGAGTGGTAGGCATTGAATAAACATTGAGCGTCCCATCATGATAGGCAACCTCATAAAACTTCAGTCTTTGGTCATCCTATGAGCGGTAGCTATTTTTGAACACCCTGCCTGTCATGCATACTCATCAGCACAGGGATAGAACAGGCACACCACACATTTGTTAATCGTGTCATTGAGCGTCCCATCGTGATAGGCATCCCATAGCAACTTGTAGCTATCGGCTGGTATGTAAGGGATGGGCAAGCGGATAACACGCAACATATCGCGCTTGTATGTTTACCATTGTGAAGGGGCTAGTCTATCTGGACAGTTAGCACGTCCCTGTGCGAGCATCGTTGTTAAGGAACACGACGCTATATGCTTAACTACAGGAAGCAAAAATAAAAAACTTTTGAACTCATTTATTAACCTACAAGTTGGAGATTAGATTCACTTCCGATTAATCAAGTAAATTCCCGTGATGATAGATACCATACCTAGACCCATCCCAACAGTTACAGTCTCTCCGAGAAAGACAACACCACTCACAAGGGCGGTAACAGGCACGATGTACATCGCAATAGCAAGCTTGGTAGTACCAAACGTGCGTGTAACGTAAAAAAACAAAAATTGTGCAATCACTGTACTACCAATCGCGCTAAATAGTAGCGCACCCCAGCCGCCAAATGTGATTGGTGCATCAGAATCTCCTAATGTAACCACTGGCGTCATGAAGTCTCCCAAAAGAAACATAAATGGTATGACCGCACACATAGCCGCCAGCATTCGTACACTCGTAACTTCAACAGCATCATAGTTTTGCATACGCCGCCGGACATATACAGCAATGAGGGAATCTACAAATAAGGTGCCGATGACCATGAAATAGCCGATAGGATTGGCTTCTGTGAGATCAGGTAAACCTGTTTCACCCAACGCTATTATGAGTACTGCACCACCGAGCGCAACAGCCACACCGATGGTTGCAGTACGCGTAAGCTTAGCATCTGGTAATAGAAAGTGAGCAGAAGTAACGACAAAAGCTGGTCCAGTTGTTGCTAGCAACGATGTAACCCCTGCTGATTGAAAATTGAGTGAACCAATGGATGTCAGTAATGGCAAGGCTGTCCCAAATACACCAACAAAGGTAGCATCTCGCCACACACGCCACTCACGTGGCCAGCGCCAGTTGGGTAAAATTGTAATTAGTGAGGCGAAGATAACTACTGCGATGATGAGTCGATAGCCGGTATACGTCCAAACATCAAACTGTGTGAGCCCAAAACGCCCCAAAACTAAATTTAGACCCCACAGCATCCCCAAAAAGACAGTATACGGCAACGCATTTTTGCTCACACTAATCTCAGATCGTCAGTACATAAAAAGACATCTAGTAACATATTTATTGAGCCCACTTGAATAATGTCATTTGCTTGCAGGATAGTAATAATTTCCTCCAAGATCCCTTACACCCTTGTAAATGAAATTCATCAGTACTGTAGTGGGAACACTTAAACAGCAAGTATAGGTGGAATTAGTTGGTAGTGAGAATCAATGGGTATTACTAGCTTTAAAAGGTTATCAACTTATCATCCTATGTTTTACTTCAATGTCTATAATTAAATATACTTTATTGTTATAGATGAATTTGTTGGTGTCTGATGGAAGAATCACGATTCTCGACGCGCAGTTTACGTAACCGCGCACTCTTCGGTATATGTGTCATTGTGGGCTTCATCCTTATTTCTCAACTGAGTATCTATGCTCTGATTATCGACCAAACATCTAACTCGCGCGTGATTAATCTCGCAGGGCGTCAGCGCATGTTGAGTCAACAATTAACCAAAGATATTCTTATCTTGCAGTACATTAGTGACCCAGTCATACAAGAGACACATATAGATGAGTTAGATGAAACACTTCGCTCATGGCAATTAGCACATACAGGGTTGCAGATGGGGGATGATGACTTGGGCTTACCTGGATCGAATAGCCAATTCATTACCGATCTGTTCGCTGTGATTGAAGCGGATTTTCAGGAGATGGTAATAGCTGGGAATTGTATTCTATTGCTTGAAACAGGTGCTGAAGCCTCTGGATGCGATGGCGATATGGAAGCATATGTTCAGACGATTCTATTGCATGAAAAAGACTTCCTCGCTGGCATGAATGCAATTGTCTTTCAGTACGATCAAGAAGCGCACAATGCCCTTGAGTATACACATTACTTCAATTACATGCTCGCTTTACTCGGTTGTGTGGGTGTCATCAGCATGTGGTTTGGGGTTTTACGTCCCGCCATTCACAGGGTTGAAAACATGTATAAACAACTCCAAACACAAAGTGATGCACTCGCTATTGCACGCGATGAAGCCCTTTATGCTGCAAGCATCAAATCTCAAATCCTGATGAATCTTAGCCATGATGCCCGCACACCCCTCACATCTATCATTGTGTCGGCAGACATGATTACAAGAACAGACGATGGTTCGCTTAGTAAGCGGCAACATGAGCGCCTGAACAACATTACCCAAAGTGCTAAACGTTTGAATACCTTCCTACAAAATATGCTCGATCAAGCCAAATTACAGACACGTAGTATGCAGTTGATGACAGCACATATTCAAGTAGAGGAATTAGAAGAAGAATTAAAACATGTGCTGAAGCCTTTAGCTGAGAGCAAAGGCTTGAACTGGGCACTCAGCTATCAGCCTGACTTCCCATCCACCATTTATGGGGATAAAACACGTATCCTTCAGATTTTGACTAACCTCGGAAACAATGCCATCAAGTTCACTGAACAAGGTCAAGTGAGCATCTATTTTCTGACATATGATGTCAATTATTGGGGTTTTCGTGTTCAGGATACAGGCAAAGGCATTTCGCCGGATGCACAAGAGCATATTTTTGACCAGTTCTGGCAAGAGGATGGGAGTATGACACGCCAACATCAATCAGGTGTTGGTTTGGGCTTGGCTATTGTTCATTCTCTTATCAACTTGATGGAAGGGCGTATTTATGTGAAAAGTGAAGTTAATCAGGGAACTGAATTTGAAGTTTGGATTCCCTTCAAATTTGGTACTGATCCTGACTGAATAGGGGTGAGTTTAACATCTTACCTCGCAGGCAAAAAGCGCCACAAACGTCAGAGCAAGGAATTTTGAACTTTAAACATGCTTTATAGGCTATAAATAACCATGTATAAAGTCAGTTATACACGTCTATTTATGTAATTCATTGAGAAGTTTGAGTTCACCCTGACGATATTGTCCAAAATTGTCTGCGACCCATAATAAGCTGATGCAAGCTATTTTTAACAGAAAAACCTCAATTATTGTCATATAAAATCTCTTTATAATAATATCAATTACTCATCAATTATTAGGATAGCGAAATGGTCAATTATCCAAAATACGAAATCAATAAAGAAGCAGGAGTTCAAGGAGTTGCCTTATTGACACTCACTGCAAGCCAAAATCTATTTGACTTTGAAGATCTAGTCAAAAATACGGTTACGACGATGTTGATCAAGAGGCATGGTACTCAATGCAAGAAGCCTTACAATTTCTGAAAGATTTGACAGAGCGTCACAACACAACACAAAATATGGTTTCTATTGGGATGAAGCTCTTGGATGTTATGCCTTTACCACCCGAGGTACAAACAATCCCAGATGGACTCAATATGTTCAACATGATGAATCAAGTCGTTCAACGCAATGTCAACCCGCCACGCGATTGGTATATAGTTGAACAGGTAGACGATACATATATCAAATTCACGGATACAGGACCTTATCCGCACGATTTGGTATACGGTGAAGTCTATAGTGTTGCAAAACGTCTACGTCCAGAGGGGAAATTTCCAATAGTTGAGCGTGAGTATCTTAATACGGATGAGCCTGATAGTGATGGTGCTATTTACCATATCAGGTTAAAAGATTAAGTTCATCAAGGCTAAGTGATAGCAAAAAGACGAAAACGGGTGTTAGCGTCCTTCTATTTTAAAATCTACTGTGAAGCAAACTGATTAAAGTCTGTAATTTCACAGTCGTTTCACCTTTCGTGAAGCACCTTACCGCCCACTTTCGTCCATTTGCTATTCAGTGACCAAGTGTCGATATTTTCGGTGATACTCAGGAATTGAACACCTTGGTTGTCCAGTGCTTCTACCTTCATCACCAGATCTTTGAGGGATCTGCCAAAGCGATCAAGTTTCCAAATCACGAAGGTATCACCTTCACGAAGATGGTCGAGAGCTTGGTTTAATCCTGGTCGCTCAGATTTTGTGCCACTCATTTTGTCAGTGAAGATTTTTTCACAGCCTACTTCTTTCAAAGGATCAATCTGTAGGTCGAGATTCTGTTCCCCGGTTGAAACACGCGCATATCCAACGAGCATTTTGATGCCTCTATTTTTTGCAATGGAAACACTGTATCAAAACTAATAGGGTGAGGCAAGTTTTGGACTTTTGCTTTTGAGACGACTTTTGGTACGGATATTTGGTTACTTTGATGCTGAAAGTGGAGTTGTAATCGAGTGTCTCAAAAACCACCCTTTTTGACACACCTATGCGCCTAACTGTAATACAAATTGTGTATGTACTAGATTCATCCAGTAGGTGTCATAAAATAGAGTATAATTATGAAAACAAAGGGATACTGTCCTTTACTTGTAAACATTCTCACTTGCTCTGGTACAAGTTTACGGGGCAAGGACAAAACCTTAGCTAATTAATTAACCATTTTATATACTCCATAACAAAATTATGACTCACCACATTGTGTACCCTTCATTGCTTAATATCATCGGTACAGCATTTTACCATCAGCGCGTTGTTGCGTAGGCTAGAATTGGTTTTGTTTTTTGTATCGTTCGGTTCACTTTATTTTTGCTTCTTTAATTTTATCACGATAATAAAGCGCACTCGCCTTGGGTGTCCGTTCTAGCGTGTCAAAATTGACATAATGTAGTCCAAATCGTTGATCATATCCGAACCCCCACTCAAAGTTATCCATGAAACTCCAAGCAAAATAGCCTGCGACGGGAACTCCTAAGTCTATCGCCTGCTCAATGGCTGCAAGATGCTGTTCGTAATAGCTGACACGTTTTACGTCATCGACTGTTCCATCTATCGGCTCGGGGTCGATATAAGCACAGCCATTTTCGGTGATGAAAATCTTGGGTGGATAATATGCGTTATGTAGATACGCCAAAGTATGTAACAAGCCATCAGGATACACTTCCCAATCCATCAGCGTATATTCAGCCGCTTCATTTTTGTTGGCTGTGAAATTGAGCCACCCATCATCCTGATGAGAGATAATGTTGCGCGTGTAGTAATTGATGCCAAGAAAATCAATCGGTACACAGGCTTCCGCAATATCATCTAAATTGATGCACTCAAAAACACCATGCGGTTCTAAATAAGCGACAAGATCAGCCGGATATGTACCGCGAAACACGGGTTCAAGAAACCACTCATTATGCCAGCTCGCAAAGCGACGAGCCGCCAGTCTGTCTTCGTGACGAGTTGAAAGGGATGTGCTGTATGTCTGGTCAAGTGTGATGCCAACTTCGGCATCTACACTATTATTACGAATAACTGGCATAGCCGCGCCATGTGTACGTAAAACGTGATGCGCAACGGTGTATGCGGCAACAGGATCTTGTTTGCCCGGCGCATGACGTCCTTGTAAATTCCCCACCATAGAAACCACAAAAGGCTCATTATGAGTAATCCAGTTTTTGACTCTATCGCCTAGTACTCGTGTCATCAGGTCGGCGTAATCTGCGAACCATTGAATACTATCAGGGTTTTCCCAGCCACCTTTATCTTGTAGTGCTTGGGGCAAATCCCAGTGGTAGAGTGTTATGTACGGTGTAATGCCTGCTTCAAGCAAGGTATCTACCAACTGATTGTAGAAATCCAGTCCTTGTTCATTTACTGCCCCTACCCCATCTGGTAATACCCGCGCCCAAGCCGTACTCAGCCGATACGCATCCACGCCCATGTTCTGCATCAATTTCACATCTTCAGGATAACGGTGAATATGGTCACACGCTACATCACCAGTATCGCCATTGCGGACATTACCTTCTGTGTGGGAAAAGCGATGCCAGATACATTCGCCACGCCCATAAATAATAAGCCATAGACGGTGTACAGATGCGCAGAGTGTTTCAGATTACTGGCCAGACGGTTTACATCATGATTGTCAACAAAGTTATAAAGGGTCAGATCTTTATAGATACCCTCCTCTGAAAACTGACGATTGAGCGAGTAGGCGATTTCAAATAAATTACAATCCAGGTGGCTGGAATATAAGCCCTTATATGCTTCGTAATTTGTAGTGGAGTCCAACATCTCATCATTTGCCCATCGATAATAATCACCATGAACAACTTCGCCCATCAACCAGAAATCTGATTTCTGGTTACGGCAATGAGCTTTTAGAAGCGGGAAAAAATCGAATGAAATGGCATCGGCTGCATCCAGTCGCAATCATCAATATCAAAAGTATCTACCCAGAAGCTGATTGCCTCAAATAAGTATTGACATACAGCTTGATTATGAAGATTCAACTTGACCAGATTATAATGCCCGGCCCAGTCTTCATACGAAAATTTATCGCCATAGGGACTGGACTCCTCGAAGTTGATATTTATGAACCAATCAACATATTGGGATTGCTTACCATTTATCAATACATCTTGAAATGCTCCGAAGTCCCGGCCTACATGATTGAATACACCATCTAGAATGATCCGTATACCATGCTGTTTCAATTCTTTGACAAGTTCTTTGAATGTATCATTTGTACCAAGGCGTCTATCAATCTGGAAATAATCCTTTGTATCGTAACCATGTGAGCTAGATTCAAACGGTGGTCCAAAGTAGATTGCGTTTGCACCGAGGCTCTTAATATGTGGAATCCATTCATAGAGATAATTCAGACGATGTTCTGGTGGCATTTGAAAATCGTTTTCTTTTGGAGCCGCACATAAGCCTAAAGGGTAAATATGGTAGATGAACGCGTTCTTTATCCAATAAGAAGTCAGAGCGTGTTTGCAAATAAAAGGATAAAGGTGTAAAGTTCTGCGCATTCTATGAAGAAAGTATGCCTGATGACCGAGCGAAAACCGTACCCAACAGATTTGAGCGATGAGCAATGGGCGATAATTGAAGCCTTGCTCCCGAAACGTGACCCACGCGGACGAAAAGAGATTCACACCCGCCGCGAGATGTTCAATGCGATGCTGTATTTGAATCGCACAGGTTGCCAATGGCGTATGTTACCGCACGATTTCCCTGCATGGGAAGCGGTATATGCTTTCTGGCGACGCTTAGTTGAGCGGGATGCCCTCATCGCCATCAATGATGCGCTCAGAATGGAGATTCGCCTCCAAAACGAGCGAGAAGCCGACCCCAGTGTCGTGATAGTAGATAGCCAGTTGGTACAAACGGCTGAAAAAAGGGGGCGGTTGGGCTTGATACTCATAAACGACGCAAAGGCTGTAAGCGACAAATAGCCGTCGATACACAGGGATGGCTGTTGCGGGTGCTGCTTCATCCTGCCAATGAGCAAGATAAAGTGGCAGGACGCTGGTTGTTGCAACGACTTCCTTTGTATGAACGCTTGGCTCTGTTCATCTTTGATAGTGGTTACGATAGCCCCGCTTTGTTGCACTGGTGTCAGCAGCTTTTCGAGGTGGCAACAGACGTCACCAATCGTGGCGACCAAAAAGGCTTCCAGGTTCTGCCAAAACGGTGGATTGTTGAGCGCACTTTTGGCTGGCTCAATCGCTTTCGTCGCCTCAGCAAAGACTATGAACAGCGCCCAGAGGTATCCGAAGGATTTGTCTATTTGTCCATGATTCATCTCATGCTCAATCGTTTAACTCGTTAAATGACTTTTTGCAAACACGCTCTCATTACTATCCTTTCTATATACCGAACGGTATATAAATTTGCGAAAATTTTTTAGGAAAAAATCCCATACAAAAACTGATGAACAATTCTGGAAACTAGATCATCATTATTAAGTTCGATAAAGCCTTGGAGGGATAAACCTATATAAGTATCTATCATCCCCCGCAAACTCACTGCATATTGTCTGTGTCGTCCCTTCATATTACCGTGATCGGCACTTGCCTCAATGAAAAGACGCTCGATAAGTTCAAATTGTTGATAATGTAAATTACTAATGCTTTCATAAGTTTCGCTCGTAGCTGGTGAAAACCACGTTTGTAACATTAGACGATAAAACATTGGTTGGTATTGAGAAATGCTAAAATAAGTGTTTACGACTCGCGTTACTGAATAAACGATATTTCCATCGTAGCGGCTCGCCTCAGAAACTTCTTGCAAGAGAGAAACTGATTTCTCTACCAGAATCGATTCAAATAATCCTTTTTTGCTACCAAAGTAATGGTAAAGTGTTGGCTTAGTCACATCTGCTTTGACCACTATTTGCTGGACACCGACCGCATCATAACCATGTAAAGCGAAGAGATTCAGCGCCACATTGAGTATTTTAGATTGATTATTAGTCATAGGTCTCCTCTAACAGACAACTACTATACCGTTCGGTATAGTAGTTGTCAAGAGGATCAATACATGATCCTTTCATCCGGAAGAAGGGTCATTGATGACATAGTCACCAATGTATAAATCATTCGTCAAAGATGGATGTGAATGTCAGTTCTAAATCTGCAATACAGGCACTATCCGGCTCTTCATCGGGGTTATCGAGGAAAGTAAGCATCATGGTCACAGGGCAGGCATCCTGCCAGATTGTCCCATGCCCTAGTGTCGGGAAGGTGTAAGTATAAGCATTCGACAGATGCCCGGACACAAGATCACCCCATTCTGGCGGTGTAATTGGATCCATTTCACCGGATAAGACCAAGGCTGGAATATCGCTGCTGACAGGCTCATCAACAAAATCATCCAGTATCGCTGAGCTAAATAGTGAACAGACCTCGCCCGGAAGATAGGATTCCATACCCGAAAGAACATAGGGACGTAAATCATTGGTCTGGTATTCGTCTGGCTCAATGTCACCATCTTCAGCACAGGTCACAAAAAGGGCTAAGGGCAATGACATATTGCGGTCAAAGCTATCCATTTGTACAACCAGTTGTTGCAAAACGATATCACCCAATGCCGGATTTTCACTCACCAGACCAATAATGTCCGGTGTAATCTGGATGATTTCGCGGATGTACATCAAGTCAAACAGTATCTGAATAAAGTAATCTCCATCTACACTTACTTCATGCACTTCTCCTGTTACAGAATCTTCTACTGTGAATATACGGGGTTCAGCATTCAAGTTATTGACCGCGTTTATCAATATTGATTCCAGATCGGGGTAATTCTCACTGCAATAAGCATCACGGACACAATAATCAAAGAGCAATCCGAATACTCGATCCGCATTATTTGCTATTTTTGGGATATAGTTAATCTCCAAAGGGCTGACGGCATCAAATACCACCGCGCGGACCCGATCTGGATAGTCACGTATCAGATGCTGTCCGAAAACTGTACCATAAGATACACCGTAATAATTGAAGGTCTCATAATTGAGAGCATCGATTGTCATAACCATATCCGAAACAATTTCGAGGCTATTGAAAGCATCTAAACGAACACCCTGTGCTTCCCATTCTGATTGGCATGCTTGCGCTGCAGCTTGCATATCATCATCGGTTGATGCTTCAAAGAGAGGGTCGCAGAACAAATAGGGTTCTGTGTATACCGTGCCACGCACCTCCATCAGTACGATGTCTCTTTGTTGCAGAATATACGTTCCGACTGGCGATGCAAGCAAGTCACCTAATTCAAGAATAGTGGATCCACCCGGACCACCAGAATTCATTAACAACGGGTCAGGTGCTGGATTGTCAGACGAGCTTTTGAGCACACTAACTCCGATGGTGAAAGTACCCTGTTCCGGGTCTGCGTGAAATTGTGGGACAGTCACTGTACCACAAACTATGTCTGCACTGTCTTCAAAATCTGCGGGAATTTCAAACGGGCAATCCTCCGGTGTAAACTCACCGATCCCGTCTATTTCTTCTTGTGCTCCAGTAAACACAATACTCATTGTTGATAAGATAATAGCTAGAAGCGCACTACTATATACGCGGCTGTTGAACATTTATTCCTCCTGAAAGGGAATCTATACGATGTTTTCAAGCTATCATGTTCTATGGTCTGGATGGAAGTTGTACCTATCATGCCAACTCGTGCAATTTGCATCTTCTCGAATGACAGGTGTCATTGCCTGAACAGTAGGCTACTTTTTATAATGACGTTTGCAGATGTCAAAAAACTAATGAAGATGAATCTTATGCATAGACTGGATATTGAACCGGGACTACTTTCTTTATTCCGGTTAGCGAGTATGTTAGGACTTGTAGTAGCAGTACTAGGTTTTCTTAATATGTTAGAGGAAACAGATCATGTATGGTATTTCTTATTGCTCTTCCTGATCGATGACACATTCATGGTTATGCTCCTGTATGTTGCCTGGTTTGAGCATCAATCAGGGCGTTGGTTTTTGCCACTTGCGTTGTTCATTAGTGCGATAGGACCCTTTGTTGAAACATGGTTTCAAATTTTATGGGATAACCTGAATAATATCCCTCAAGGTATCACCATCGAAGGCGTTGTCAAGTTGTCGACAAATATGATGAAGTGTGAGATGATCAACTAATGAAAATCCCACATGACTTGTTCCGAAATTATCGTTTTCCGAGTGAAATCATCCAATACGCGGTCTGGCTCTATTTCGTTTTTCCGCTTAGTTTTCGCGATGTCGAACTCTTGCTTTACGAACGAGATATTATCGTCAGTCACGAAACAATTCGTAGCTGGTGCTATAAGTTTGGACCTCATTTTGCACAGCAAATTCGTCGCAAACGCCGCACAGCAACCGATAAGTGGCATCTTGACGAAGTCTTCGTCAAGATCAATGGACGACGGTACTATCTGTGGCGAGCCGTCGATAATGAAGGGATGGTGTTGGATATTCTGATGCAAACCCGACGCAATGCCAAAGCTGCCAAGCGCTTTTTCAAGGGCGTTTTAGGC
>JBCBKJ010000105.1:0-18653 GCA_038522085.1 Chloroflexota bacterium | reverse complement strand
CGAGACAGTCGCTTACCTGCCCTCAAGGAGATAACGATGGTCGATTTAAGCCCCTTTGCCAACGGCGAGAAAAAATATATTGATATTTGGAATGATGACAATCTCACGATTGATGATTTGCGCGATGCTACGAATGAAAGTGTCGATTTTTTACTTGGTTTGATTTCTGACCTGAACGACGAACAAATTGTCTTTGAGCCAGTTGATGAAGAGGCGAAAGACCCCTATGCCGAAGATGGCGAACAGGAAATTGCGTGGAATATCGGGCATTTGGTCGCGCATGTTACCTCATCTAGCGAAGAAGGCGCGGCGTTCAGTTCGATTTTGGCGCGGGGTGTCGAAGGTATGGAAACACGCCCACGTTATGAAACCCCATGGCGTGAGATTGATACCACCGCAAAAGCTATCCAACGCCTCGAAGAAAGCCGTCGTATGCGCCTTGCCTATCTGGATACATGGCCAGACGAACCCGATTACGACAATGCGCGTGCTGGCGTCTCGGAACGCTTTGCTGAATACTTCGGCGTTATCAACGCACCTGCCGCGTTCTTGATGGGCTTGGGGCATGAACACAGCCACTATGAGCAATTCAAAGATGCTGTTGAACAAGCAAAAGCATCTGTCAGCGCGTAATGCTGTTTGCATAACCTGAATGCTAATTCGCTGAGATGCTAAAAAGCTATTGTTGGATATCACAACGATAGATTTAGCTTATTCACGATTAGGATAAATATTGCAACAAGAAGACGGCTTTCGGGTCGTCTTTTTTGTTTTGCTTGACACACATACAATGTCACACTATTATTAGAACATAAATTCTAAATTTAGGGGTGCGTTATGCAAATCACACAATATACAGTCGCTGTCACCAATATGGATGCGATGGTTGCGTTCTATAACGCTGTCTTTAGGGCAGATATTGTGCCCATGGATGGAACGCCCTTTCATCGCGGGACACTGGCAAGTGTGAGCTTACAATTTTGCCCGAATAGCATTACGAATATTGATGCACAGAAAAATCGCATACAGTGGCAAATTCGCGTAGATGATGTGCGCGGGATGGTCGCTAAAGCAGAGGCACATGGGGGTGCGGCGTATGGTGAATGCCATGAAAGCGATAGCATGATTGCATGGGGTATCGCTGACCCTGATGGCAACTCAATTGAATTAATGCAAATAAAGTGATTAGGCTAGTTGTTGCAATGCCCTAGCGCATGTCCTATACTGTGCGTATGAAACAACGACAATCGCAACATCATCACAACAACTGATAGCGTTAACCAACGTCCACGACACACAAGCTCATGGCGCGACGTTGGTTCGCGCTATTTTTTTGTCTATTTTTCACGCTTATCACATACAAAGGAGATTGCTATATGGCACAAATAGAAGCCCGCACCGCCGCCGGTATGCGCGATTTTTTGCCCAACGAGATGCTCAAGCGCCGCTATGTTATCAGCATTGTTGAAGAGGTTTTCCAGTTATACGGATTCGAGCCATTGCAAACGCCAATTCTGGAAAACACTGAAACACTACTCGGTAAATATGGCGAAGAAGCAGAAGGTTTGATGTACAGCGCCAAACACGGCAGACAAGATGAGGCGAGTGTTGCGATGCGCTATGACCTGACAGTGCCGTTAGCGCGGGTAGTCGCTGAACACTACAATGAGTTCAATTTTCCGTTCAAACGTTATCAGATTGCGCCTGTTTTTCGGGGAGATCGTCCGCAACGGGGGCGTTTCCGTGAATTTTATCAGTGTGATGCGGATATTGTGGGCGTCGGGCGCATGATAGCCGATTCTGAACTCATCAGTTTAGCGATTAAGATATTGCGTCGGCTGGGCTTTGAGGCGTTCACGGTCAAAATCAACAATCGCAAGATATTGACAGGCATGGGTCAGTATGCGGGTGTGCCAGATGAGCAACTCAGTGATTTGTATCGTAGTGTCGATAAGTTTGACAAAATTGGCGCAGATGGCGTGCAGAAAGAATTGCTTGAAGGGGGCATCGCGGAAGATGTTGTCGAGCGCATGATGACATTGTTGCAAGCGGGGGGCAGTGGCACAGAGACACTCGATAATCTGGCGGAGGTCTTGGCAGATTATGAGGTCGCTGTGGAAGGCATTGATGAACTACAGCAGATGGCAACGCACCTCACCCGCTTAGATGTACCAGCCGAAAATTATGCCTTTGATTTCACGATGGTGCGCGGACTTGGCTATTACACGGGACCTATTTTTGAAACCGTCCTCGATGATGACAGCATCGGCAGTATCAGCGGGGGCGGACGTTATGACGACCTGATTGGTATTTTTCGTAAAGAGAGCTTGCCAACGACAGGGATTTCGCTGGGTATTGAGCGTATTATCACGCTAATGGACGAGCGCGGGATGTACCCTGATAGCATCGGTGAAACGGTTGTGCAGGTGCTTGTCACGGTGTTCAATCGGGAGATGCAAGACGAGGCGGCGGCGCTAGCGATGCGTTTACGTAATGGGGGTATTCGTACTGAATTGTACATGAGTGATAGTCGTTTGAAGCTCGGTAAGCAATTCGGACACGCCGACAAAAAAGGCATTCCGATTGTTGCGGTGATGGGTCCTGATGAGGTTGAGCAAGATATTGTGACGCTTAAACGCTTGCAAGATGGCACTGAAGTCACAGTCAAACGTGGCGAGGCAGCTGATAAAGTGCGCGAGTTACTGGGTTAACAACACTTCCTGTATACTGGGAATAGGTATCAAGGAGACAAACATAAATGGATTATACCTATTCCTATCCTCCATCTGACAACTTACTTTCACTCGGAAATATCGTTAATCAATCGAATTTTTATGCTCAAGGTATTATTTTTCTGCGTGACAATATCAAGGTAAATTGTAAGTTTGAGATTGGATATACTCAATCTGGCGCTGTCGTTGTTGTCTGCTATTTTCCTCGAACAGTTTCATATCAGAGTGAGCATAAAAAAGAAAGATTAAAACCCCTCAACGACTACATAGTTGCAAGTAAGATTCTGGGGCGAGACTTTCGCTATGAATATATGATTTGTGCGGAAAACCTATTTCAAAGAAAAATGTCTACATCATTTGGAATAAATTCCGGTACAACAATTATTTTTACAGCCAAGTGTTTTAGAGTGTATATTTCTGACAAAGATTTGAGAAAAGCAGACAGTGAAGAATATCGAATATTCCATCCTACATACGGAATAGTAGGCATAGACTTTCCATTCTGGTTCACTAATGATGTCAAACTAGAACACTACGAAACAAACAGCTATGATTTCAAAATCAAAACAGATTTTTACATATCTCTCTCACATATTCGGAAACCAAAGGACCGTCAATATGATAATCAAGTTACAGGAAAAGCATCTGTTCACAAACCAATTGAATTGAATTGGGATTCTGATGAGGTAATGGACTATTGGTGTAGCCTGTTTTCACTTGCGACTGGTAGAAATGTTCGCTGGATTGAGAATGCTACAAGAGTAACACATTGGAACGTTGATTATTTACAGCGAAACTGGCGTGGGCAACACTTACATGGCATACAAAATTTCGTGTCGTTGATGATAGCTCATGGTGGTCTAGGCTTATCTAATAACTGGAAATTGATTGAGGACCTTATAAAGTCTGCATTTATCGCTGTGCTTTCAGGAAGAATTACTATTGATGATGCTAGGGACATAGTTGAAGTCATCAATTTTTATGTAGATTACAGGCTTGCTTTAACAGAAACTACGGAAGGTGAGATGCTGTTATTATGTGCATTGACGGAATATATGCTAAAGATTTGGGAGAAAAGCACAGGTATTTCAACGTTTCAAGATACAGGAATAACTGAAGAAGAGAGTGAGGAAATGCGTTCGATTCTCTCGAAGCTAGTTGATGAAAATAAGCAGATATTCCTGAATGAGAAAGACGAAACACTATATAAGAAGATAAAAAGCAAATTATTAAACCAAGTATCACATCATCCAAAACAAAAAACGTATGAACAACGCCTTCTAACACTTTTTCGAGAGTGCGAGTTTATATCGAAAGGGCAATTTCCCATTGATAAAATGATCAAGGCTTTTTTGAAAACAAGACACGCAATCACACATGACGGTGAGTTCGCACATATGAATACAAGTGTTAATAAAAAACATCTTATACAATTTGGGGCAAACAACAATAAGGGTGTACAGATAGGATGTGAAATAGCTAATGTGCGTCAAATGATACCCCTGATGATTTTCGCTATGATTGGATACGAAGGTGAATATGTTGATTTGATAGCTAGAAGACTTTAAGACTGAAATTCTAGCACGTTGAGAAACACATAAATCATCGTTACAATGATTCCACTAAACTCAATGACAAAGCTGGGTGATAGCCTTATCACCCGCTTTTTTACTAACATACCTATCGAAAGGCAGTTTATGAGCAGTCAGTTATACCCGCGTTCGAGCGGCGTTCTTGTACATCCGACCTCTTTTCCCGGCGCATATGGCATCGGTGATTTAGGCAATAGTGCGTATCGGTTTTTAGATTGGCTTGCTGACCACGGGCAATCTATCTGGCAAATTTTACCACTGGGTCCGACGAGTTATGGCGATTCACCCTATCAGACATTGAGCGCGTTCGCTGGTAATCCGAATTTGGTGGCGCTGGATAAATTGCGTGATGAGGAAGGCTGGCTCACCGATGAAGATTTAGCCGATGTCCCTGATTTTCCGGCTGACCATGTGGATTACGGCTGGATTATCCCCTATCACACTGAAAAACTCGCGCTGGCATACGAAGGCTATCAGAAAAATGGCACGCCAGAGCAAAAAGCAGCGTTTGAGGCGTTCGTAGAAGAACAAAAAAGTTGGCTTGAAGATTATGCGCTGTTTGCAGCACTCAAGCACAAAAATGGGGGTAAGCCGTGGGTCGAGTGGGAAAATGAAGCTCTCATACGTTATGACGCGGATGCTGTGAAGCAAGCACGGAAAGACCTCGCAGACGACATTGAAGAACAGCAATTCCGTCAGTGGATATTCTATAAACAGTGGAATGCTGTCAAAAAGTATGCTGGCGAAAAAGGCATCCGTATTTTTGGGGATATTCCTATTTTTGTTGCACATGATAGCGCGGATGTATGGGGCAATCAGGACTTGTTCTATCTGGAAGAAGATGGACACCCAACCGTCATTGCAGGCGTGCCGCCCGATTATTACAGTCCGACGGGGCAACGCTGGGGCAATCCGCTCTATAAATGGGATGCCATGAAAGAGAATGACTACGCGTGGTGGATTAGTCGCTTCAATGCCGCGTTTGAACTCGTTGATTACGTGCGGATTGACCATTTCAGAGGCTTCGAGGCGTATTGGGAAATCCCATCTGAGGAAGAAACGGCTATCAATGGCGAATGGATTCCAGGACCCGGACAAGATTTCTTCCGTGTTATCAAGGATGCGCTGGGTGAATTGCCGATTATCGCTGAAGATTTGGGGGTCATCACAGAAGGCGTAGAAGCCTTGCGTGATGGCTTCGATTTACCAGGGATGAAAGTGCTACAATTCGCATGGAGCGAACCAACTAATCCATTTTTGCCCCATAATCACGTCGAAAATTGTGTCGTCTATACAGGCACACATGACAACAATACGACGATTGGCTGGTTTCATGATGAAGTGGATGAAGGCACGCTTGATTTCATGCAAAAGTATCTCTCGCGGGAAGTTCATGAAATCAACTGGACGATGATTCAAACCGCGATGATGTCGCCAGCGCACACGGCGATTTTCCCGATGCAAGATATTCTGAATCTCGGTAGCGAGGCACGCATGAACACCCCCGGTAAACAGGGTGGTAACTGGTCGTGGCGCTTCACCGAAGATGCGTTCAATCAAGATGGCAAAGACCGTCTTGGTTATCTATCTTGGTTGTATCGCCGTCGTCCAGAACAACAGACGAAAACCTATGGTGATGTGGCTGTAAAATAGCCCCTTACCCAAATGAGGATACGCATGATTTACCTGTTTTACACGCAAGATAGTCTCGGTAATATCGAGATACAAAAGTGTCCTGATGAATTTAGTTTCATGGATACGTTTTACACGATTGAAGCCGAAGCAAAAGTTGTGCCGTATGATATTCACTGGCATGGCAATGATGATTTGCCAGAAATGCGTATCCTTGCCCTCTCAACTGTCCATGCTGACCTCAGCCAAGATGTGAATAGCATCGTGCAACAGTGTGGGCTATGGCTGAGGCAAAATTGACCACTGATGATTAGGAACAATCAATGACGCTACCTATATGGACGCAGAGCATTCATCACGATGGCTCTGCGGTTTTTGTATCAAACCCCCTGCCTACGCTCAATGAGACGATTACGATTTCTTTGCGTATACCCACCGATGCACCGCTGAGTGTAGTTTATTTTCGAGCTATGCTGAATGGTGAATTTCACTATCAAGCGATGACAGCCAGTGAACATAGCACGGACGCTGTTACCTATTGGGAATGTGAGGTCACGGTATCGCAAACATATGTAAATTATATGTTCATGCTCGGCACAGACGATGGTGCACTGTATTACAGCGCACAGGGGATGAGCTTTGGAGATTATCCTGATAGCGATTGGTTCGTGTTGCTGGCAGATTATGACGCGCCAATTTGGGTTCGGGACGAGGTGTACTATCAAATTTTCCCTGAACGCTTTCACAATGGCGACCCGTCTAACGATGTCGTCGATAATGAATACGAACGACGAGGCTTTCCGGCTATCAAACGTGAATGGGGCGAAAAACCATATCCTTGGAAAAAAGCAGGAAGCATGGATTTCTTCGGTGGCGATTTACAGGGCATCACACAAAAGCTAGATTATCTGGCAGAACTCGGTATCACAGGGATTTATACAACGCCGATTTTCAGTGCAGAGAGCAACCACAAATATGACATTACCGACTTCTTCCATGTGGATTCGCATTTTGGTGGTGATGAGGCACTCGTTGAGCTACGTCAAGCCAGCCGAGAGCGCAATATGTCTATCATGCTGGACATTACCCCGAACCATTGTAGTTACAATCATCCATGGGTGACGGAATTTAAGAATCATCCGCTAGATGGTGATACATCAGAATTTTTCTACTATGACGAAGAAACAGATGCCTTTGCGACATGGCTAGGCGTGCCATCGCTGATTAAACTCAATTATGGTAGTCAACGCCTGCGCGATGTGATGTACCGCAATGAAGAATCTGCCATTCGTAAGTGGCTACAAGCACCGTTCAGTATTGATGCGTGGCGACTAGACGTTGCAAATATGACAGGCAATCAAGATAGTGACCAACTCGATCATGAGGTATGGCGTGAAATGCGCGAGTATGCCCGCCAAGATAACGACAAAGTCTATTTGCTGGGCGAGTATTTCCAAGATGGGACACCCCATTTACAGGGTGACGAACTCGACGCCAGCATGAATTATCAGGGATTCAATATGCCGATGCGTCGTTGGCTTGTCCCATCCGAAAAACAGGTCATCGAAACCGATAATCCGCATCATTACAAACCGTCAATTCCTGCGGAGGTGATGGCAGAGCAATGGCAACGCTTTATGGGCAAGATTGCCTACCCTATCGCACTCCAACAGTTCAATCAGTTAGATAGTCACGATACCACGCGAGTTCTACACGAAACGTTTGGCGATAAAGCCCTTGTGCAACTTGGCACGGCGTTGATGCTGGCATTTCCGGGTGTGCCGTGCATTTACTATGGCACAGAAATTGGCTTAGATGGTGCTGGCGACCCTGATAATCGGCGTCCGATGATATGGAACGAAGACGAGTGGGATACGGATATGCTGACCTTTTTCCAGACGGCTATCCGCGCACGCAAAGACTCACATGCCCTGAAAAACGGCGGGTTAGAGGTTTTACATGCTGAAGGCGATACGGTTGCTTTCATGCGACAATCTACAGAAGAAACAGTTATCGTCATCGGGCATCGTGGGGACAATTCGCTGACAAACTTTGCACTCTCCGTTGATGCACTGGGAATTACCGATGATACGGTTTTCACCGATTTACTGAGTGATACAACAGTCACTGTAAAAAACGGCACGCTGATTGTTCCAGACATCGTACATGGACAATGCCTGATGCTATCGTCCGTTAATTCTGCATAAGATATTCGCTATTCTTGGAATGCTCTAACAAGACATTCGCTATGATAAAGTCGAAATACACTATCAAACGGAGACACAAAGGATGAAGATACAAGGTTACGATGTTGGCACACAAGTGAAGTGGACAGATGAGGAATCCACTGGATTCTGTACAGGCATTGTACGAGCGCGTTTCTATGACCCTAGCATCACAGAAATTAATGGGCAAGAAATAGAAATCAATGTCATAGGCAACTCACCAGCGCATGCCGTCGAACAATCAAACGATGCAGATATTATCGTTATCAATCATACAAAGGTTGTACGGTCACAGGCTACTGATGGTAGTTAGTACAACCACACAACAAAAAATCGGATGTTGAACAGGACATCCGATTTTGTTTTATATATTCAGTGTTCAAAAACATAGGCAAATCGTGTAATATTTTCGTCTACTTAGGGAGAAGTGACAGAGTGGCCGATTGTGCTCGTCTCGAAAACGAGTGTACCGAGAGGTACCGGGGGTTCGAATCCCTCCTTCTCCGCACGACTTACTGTCCTGTCACATATTCTGGCAGGATTTTTTCATTTTTGGCATATCTGGCACAAGTTGATACAAAAGTGTCATCTGTCGCTCAATGTCTTTTTGTGCTTTTTCGAGCGCCAACATATCCAACCATTTTTTCAGTACATTTTCGTTTACAACAACTTTTTCATTCATGATATTTCCCTGCTATCCTGATGCTTATACTCTAGCAGTAAGTTATGAAAAAAGTGTATTGAACCTATTAAAAGTGATATAAGAAAAAACTTATGTTAATTACTATTTTTTACTTTATGGTAAATAAATACAAACTTATACAAACACAATACAAACTTTAGAGAATTACGAGGGGTCACATGACAACAATTGCTGTATTTGGGAGTGCGCGGGCAAAACGTAATAGTGATGTGTATTCTGTAACAGAAGCTATTGGTAAGGCTCTTGCAGATGCAGGTTATGCTGTAATGACAGGTGGCTATGCGGGTGTGATGGAAGCTGCAAGCAAAGGTGCAGCGGACGCTGGCGGGACGGTCTTGGGCATCACAGTAAAAGATTTAGAGCTAGTTGGCGAATCGCGCATCAATGACTGGGTGACGGATGAAGTACGTTATCAGAAATTCGATGACCGTTTAGCGCATCTCATCAACGAAGCAGATGCCTACGTAATTATGCCAGGTGGCATTGGCACAGCACAAGAACTAATTGATGTGTGGCAAAATATGCGTATTGGCGATTTACCTCGCAAACCACTTCTCATCTATGGTGATTTTTGGCATCCACTAATTAGTAATATGCTGGATGCTGGCTACATCGGAGAGAAAGAGATGGCTCTGTTAAACATCTTTGCGACACCTGAGCAAGCCATCAGCACACTAGATAATTGGTTCAACACATAGGAGCGTTAGCTAAAAATGGACGCACAAAGACTCATTGAATTACGTGCTAAAAAAGATGATTTTTTCAAGCAACATCAACAATCCCCGCTCACGGACGAGCAGAAAACCGTATTCAGTGGTTTGACTTATTTCATCGCCCGCCCCAAGCTAGATTTAGTTGTTGAGGTGACTAAGTTCGATAAACAAGAAAACGTACAGATTCAAACCACAAGTGGCGCGACAAAATGGTATCTACGCTATGGTGAATTTCGCTTCACAATAGGGGGCGAGGAATCCCGACTGACGATTTATAAGATGCCACCTGAGCATTTCTTTCTGCCCTTTGTGGATGCGCTGGCGGGTGAAGAAACCTACCCTGCCGGACGTTACTTAGAACCTGTGCAATTGAATGAAACACAATTCCGTGTCGATTTTAATCAGGCGTACAATCCATATTGTGCCTATAGTGATGGCTGGAATTGCCCGATTACGCCAGCAGAAAATCGCATCAGCGTACCGATACGGGCAGGCGAAAAATTACCACAAGGTGATTGGGTATCGTCCTAGCTTGCGTTTGTCGGCACTCTGCGCCATAAATATAGCAGGGTTAGTGATGACAGGCGTGCGATGCGACAGGGATTATCAATAAAAATAGTGATGAGTATATGGGTGCTGATGGGTGTGTTGCTGGGTTGCGAAGCAAACACCCCCACCCCGCCCTCTGCTACGCCTGTACCAAGCCAAACAATGAGCGCAACACCTATTATCCGCGCACAAGCAGAAACACGGGTCTTCTCCACAGAAACCGCAACGCCAACTATCACGCCATCCGCAACAATGACGCTACCCCCAACTGCGACAGTTGCAAATGGACTCTTGCCAACTGTGGACATCAACTTCACGCCCTCACCAACAGCTACCGCGACTATCAACCTGAGTAACACAACACGTCACACGGTACAGCGTGGTGAATCCCTGACCAGTATTGCTAATTTGTATCGCGTGTCTGTGGGCGAATTAGAGACACTGAATAATATCGCTATCGGACAAGTGATTTTTGTCGGGCAGATACTCTATGTTCCTGTTATTCACCCGACAGCGACTGTGACCTCCACACCCAGCGCAACACCAGAAGGCAATTCAGCTTTCACCTTCAATCAGAAAAGCTGGTTGCCGATACCAGATGCAGTCAATGATTTGGCATACGCTGACTTTGTGGTGATGCCACCAGAAGTTATCACCAATGTGCAAGCTATTTTTGCTGAGGGACAAGCACGCGGACGTGACCCGTTTGTGTTTAGCCGTCTGGGGGATAGCACGATTGAACCCCCTCATTTTTTCTATCGTTTTGATAGCGCAGATTATCATCTTGGAGACTATGCTTACTTAGAACGCACCATTCAGCATTACAGCGGGTCGTTCAGCTACGATAACGTGACAGTTCGTAGAGGCTTATCGACATGGGCAGTCTTTGACCCCATGTGGGCAGATGAAAGTTGTGAACAAGGCGAAGATATGCTGACCTGTGAGATAAGACAGCATAATCCGAGTATTTTGTTTGTCCGTATGGGTAGTAATGATGGTAGTTCGCCAGAGCAAATTCGTGAGAATTTCACACGAATCATTGAGTATTGTATTGAGCAGGGTGTGGTTCCTGTTCTTGGCACAAAAGCTGACCGTTATGGCGATTATTTAGATAATACGAATACGACTATCCGCGAACTGGCAGACGAATACGCGATTCCGTTGTGGGATTTCGACATTGTCGCACAGACACTGCCGAATAATGGGCTAGTGAATGACCGTGTACATCTAACCTATTTTTATGCGAATGATTGGCGCTTATCACGCGGATTCACCACCGGACATGGCGTACACAATTTAACAGGACTCATCATGTTAGATGAATTGAGGCAGGTGATACGTGACGCTGATTAAAAACAGTGTACTAATGTTACTAGTGCTGATGCTATCCAGTTGCAATCTTGGGCATCGTGAGGCGGATGACACGCTATCACCCATCATCATGATGACAGGGACACCGCGCCCAGAACAACCCGCACGCAGTTTGCTAGACCCTGCGTTGGCTAGTTTGCCAGCGTTTGCTTTGCCTTCGGAGACAGTTGCTAATATTCAGGCAATTTATGAAAGCGGACAAGCAATTGGGAACCAAGCAGGGGTCTTTTCTAAAGTGGGCGATAGCATGACCGTTTCGCGCAGTTTTTTGTATGCTTTTGGGGTCGATAACTACGACCTCGCCGGACATAGCTACTTGCAGACTATCATTGATGGCTACAGCGAAACCAACACACGGGGCGGCACAGCATTCACAGCGGATTCATTGGCGGCTGGTGAAGGTTGGATAGGGAGCAGTGTCTTCAATCCATCCATTGCGAGTCCGGCATGCAATCCGAATGAGCCACCTTTACTATGTGAATATCGCATAATGCGTCCCTCAGTAGCAATTATCATGTTTGGCACAAATGATTCGGGCTATCGCAGTGACACACAATACCGTGAGGACATCCATGCTATTGTGACATTTACGGAAGATGCTGGCATTATCCCATTGCTGACAACAATGCCGAATCGTCCTGATGTGGCAGAGAGAGTCATCGCTATGAACGAGATTTTGCGCGAGATTGCATCTGAACGCAATTTGCCTATCATCGACCTCTATGCGCTGACTGTCAATTTGCCCAACTACGGATTGACCTTCGACGACGTTCATCTCTCCACGCCACCGAGTGGACTCAGTGGCACAGCGACTTTCACAGACGCAAATTTGCAATACGGGTATACGGCACGCAATTTAGCGACACTGCAAGCACTGGCTGTCTTACAGGCGTTGATTGATGATTAAGTCATGGAGCGAAAGCGCACTTTTAAGCCATCGCGGGGCATCAAAGTAGGGAAGTAATAAGTACCAAGATTCTGTTTTTTGACAATGTCCCATGTGTATTTGCGGAGCATGTACGAGAGCAAGACTTTCATCTCTAGCTGGGCAAAGGCAAAGCCAACACATATCCGCGAGCCACCACCAAATCCTACTAAGCTAAATGGCACACCGGATTCGTTGCGCTCTGGGCTAAAGCGGTCAGGGTCAAAGACAGTTGGATCAGGGAAAATATCAGGGTCATAGTGTGCGCCCCCATTAATCATGTAGAGGGCTGTCCAGCCTTTCGGAATACGGTAGCCATTAAACGTGCAATCTTTGACCACACCACGAAAACCAGCCGGCACCGGTGGAAACATGCGCTCGGCTTCTTTGAGTGCCTGTTCGAGATAGGTCATCTGCTTGATATTTTCCATCGTCAAGCGACCATCAATATTGAGTGTAGACTGCTCATCACGTAATTTTTGCCAGACCTCAGGATACTGTGGCAACATCATCATGAGTGAGGTCAGCAGGGAGGCGCTTGTTTCGTGTCCGGCAAAGAGCAAGAGCAAAGTCTGTGATTGCAATTCATCGTTAGTGAGGGCGTTGCCATCTTCATCGCGGGTTTGTACCAGTAAGCCAAGTGCATCGCTAGTCGGGTTTTTACGACGCTTTTCGATAGCTTGGTCAATGAAAGCGAGTAGTTCTTTACGGGCATCTAGTGCTTTGCCATAAGGCGCCCACGGCTTACGTATCGGCAAGGTCAGAAAACCCTCTGTCAGCGTCACAAAGAGTTGCGACAGGCGTTCGCGTTCATCACCGGGATCACTGCCCATGAGCAAGGTGGCAGCAAGGTCGAATGTAAATTCTTTGTTCTGGTCGAGGAAGCGAAACTCACTCAAGCGTGTTAATCGAGCAAGATAATCCTGTGTGATGTCTTCCATGATAGTGAGGTAATTATGCAAGGATTCCCGATGAAACGCAGGCATAATCAAGCGTCGTTTACGCCGATGATTATCGCCATCTTGTACAAAGAGCGATTCACCCAATAATTCTATGAAGTTGGGAGGCCAACCATCGCGCCACACAAAATTATCGCTCCCTGTCTGTAAGACAAAACGATTGGCTTCGGGTCCGACAAAAATAGCAACATTGCGCCCGAGTACCCGTGTTTTGAACACGCCACCATGTTTTTTGTACTGGCGTTGCAGATAGCGTTTGCTCAATACGAGTGGTGGCATACCAATCCATGGCAAACCTCGGAAGCCCGGAGGCAATGGCAAAGCGCGTATCTGTTCGGCGGTCATGTCCGTCATGGTGAGCTATCCCCTTGTTGCTGTACTCAATCCCTATATGCAACTGAGTGTAACGAACATCTTTGCTAAATGACAGGTGATAGGTGTCATAGTATGCTAAATCGGCGTTCACAACATATTGTTGGGATATGATACTGAGCAATCTGCGAACCGAGGGCAATGCGTAATCCTGATTATTTGCCGTATCTTATCACCATAACACAGCCACTGAACCAAGATTAGTCTGAAATGGGTCTAGCGCGGATTATGCGTCTGTGTTTGACTAAGCGCAATACTATTGAGGAGGATTTTTAATGGATATTTCTAGCAAACTTAGTCGGCGCACGCAGCGTATGCAAGCGAGCGCCATCCGCGAAATATTGAAGGTTGTGGCTCAAGATGGCATGATTTCACTTGCAGGTGGGATTCCTGCGCCTGAAAGTTTTCCAATTGAGATTATTCAGCAATTGACGAACGATGTGATAGAAGAGTTTGGTCCCGCCGCGTTGCAATATGATAAGACAGAGGGCTTTGAGCCACTTCGTCAGATTTTGATACCGCATTTGGAAGAACGAGGCGTGGTTGATGTCAACAGTGATACCCTGACAATCTTCTCAGGGTCGCAGGGTGTACTTGATCTTGTTGCGAAGATATTGATTACACCCGGTGATAAGATAGCCATTGAAGCCCCCTCTTATTTAGGCGCAATTTCGGCGTTTAATGCGTATGAGCCTGATTATGTCTCGGTTGCAACAGATGACGAGGGCATGATTCCAGAAGCCTTAGAAGCGGTTCTCAAAGCAGAATCGATTAAAATGGTTTATCTTGTGCCAACATTCCAGAACCCAACAGGGCGCACACTCTCACTAGAACGTCGCAAGCGGATTGCGGAACTTGCAAAAATGTATGATGTTCTGATTTTGGAAGATGATCCATACAGTGCATTACGCTACAGCGGAACTGCCCTTCCGCCGCTCCAACAGTTTGCCCCTAAGCATGTAGTATACAGCAGTACATTTTCAAAGATACTCGCGCCGGGGTTACGGATTGGATATTGTGTCGCACCGAAGGCATTAGCACGCTGGTTGGTGATTGCGAAGCAAGGAACAGACTTGCACACACAAACCTTTGGTCAAGCAATTGCGGCACTGTATTTATCAGGCGGGTATCTAAAAACCCATTTACCTAAAATCATTGACCTGTATCGTCCGCGACGTGATGCCATGCTGCATGCGCTCGATACTTATATGCCTGATGGTTTTCGATGGACGCGACCTGAAGGGGGTATGTTTTTATGGATGGAAGCACCTGACTATGTCGATGTAGATGCGCTTTATCATGCCTGTGTCGAACGAGGGGTAGCATTCGTCCCCGGAAAGTATTTTTATTTTGATGAGGCGCAGGGTAAGTCTACGATTCGCTTTAATTTTACGATGGTTTCTCCTGTTATTATCGACCAAGCGATTCAGACCATTGCTGATACTGTCACCGATTTGCAACCTACGAAAGGATAAATATCCATATCGAAGGTCAATATGGTAGCCATCCGCCCTGAATAGTTTTGTCTTTGGATGGATTTCCTGATTGCATATGAGGAAGCGCATCTATGGTAGAGTAGATATTAATTATGAATAGCCCTATGGAGCATACCCTATGAGCGACCATCCAATAGATGCGCCAGAAATTTTGAACAATTTGTTTTTCGTGCGCAAGACGATATTGCCAAATGATGGTGAGTACCTAAAAAATGGGCGTATTGTGGTCGAAGAAAGCGAAAATGGCGATATTGCGCTCGGCTATCGCTTACATGTGCATCATAGCTCTGCGCCCTTACTTTTGTATTTTCATGGGAATGGTGAAATCGCCACGGATTATGATGGTGCCGCACCGTTTTACCATGCTTGTGGGGTGAGCTTGATGATTGTAGATTATCGCGGGTATGGGTGGAGTACAGGCACACCGCTGGCGTCAAAGATGTTGCCAGATGCACAGGTAATACTAGATAAGCTCGATAGTGTGTTGGGCGAACAAGGTATCGTGCCGGGCAGACCGCTTTTCGTGATGGGACGTTCGCTTGGGAGTGCGCCTGCGATTTACCTCGCGCTGAAAAATCCTGACCGCTTACGAGGTCTGATTATTGAAAGTGGCTATGCAGATGCCCCTTCGCTATTCCGGCGACTAGGGATTCCGATTCCTGATGACCTCGCCGACGATGATAGCCTCCCTATCAACAATGGCGAAAAAATGCGCCGTGTCAGTACACCTACGCTGGTCATTCATGGTGAGCGCGATGTGCTGATTCCTGTATCACACGGCAAGACACTACACGAAAATGCTAGCAACGCGGATAAATCGCTGGTCATCATCCCGAATGCAGGACACAACAATGTTGGTTTCACGGATATTCAAAAATATTTTGATGGCATCAAACGCTTTGTCGATGCGCACTTAAGCTGAGTTCGTCGCTTCATCTGCTTCTTGCTCTGCGACAAAGGCTTCGATTTCGTCTTCGTCCAGTACGTGCGTCTCGCCAGATAGGTAATACCATTCATTGTCATGCTGGGCAAAAACAGCATCTTCTGTATACACGAGCGGGTCTTGGTGGAATGCCATAATGAAGGCACGGTAGGTCACTTTATCATCTTCAGCAGAGACAATATCGCATTTCAAAAACGTATTGCGGATACTATAGGCTTCAATTTGCGCTACGAGCTTGCGCAACCCTAGCTCTACATCTTCGTGGTCAGGATGGAGCGTATTCACCAAATAATCTGTCAACCCAATGGCATAGGCACCAAACCGAGCGCGGACAAGTGCTTCCGGCGTTGGCACTTTCATCCCCTGATGATAACGACGACAGCATTTTTTGTATTTTTTGCCACTGGTACATGGGCAGGGGTCATTAGGATTGTATCTCATGCAGACAACTCGCTTTTCGCTAAACAATAGGTGCTAGCATTATAGCGATATTTTTGGGGAGAGGCTATTTTTCACCACGCGCACGGAGCATGCGGAAGAAGGAGCGAATTTGTTCAGCGGCTTCATCTGCGAGGAGTCCCTGCGCGACCTCTACACGGTGATTGAGGGCGTCGTGCTGGACAATGTTCATGATGCTACCCCCTGCACCGGCTTTGGGGTCAGTGGTGGCGTAGACGAGGCGCGGCAAACGTGCCAGCACCATCGCGCCAGCACACATCGCGCAGGGTTCAAGCGTGCAATAGAGCGTGACCTCTTCTAAGCGCCAGTGTCCGATGACCTGCGCCGCTTGCCGAATCGCAATCATCTCTGCGTGCGCTGTCGGGTCTTGGTCTGCCTCACGGCGATTGTATCCCCGACCAATAATTTCGCCGTTGCGGACTGCTAGCGCACCAATCGGCACATCTTCGCGTTTGAGTGCTTTTTCAGCTTCTTGTAAGGTCAAGCGCATCCAGTATTCGTCATCTTCTGTGAAAGGCGACGCATCAGCCGGATACTCAGAAGATGCCATTACGCATCATCTTCTGGCATATCTTCAAGGTCTTCTTCGATGTCGATAGCGATTTTCACACGCCCATTGGCATGCGCAACAAAATCTTCAGCTTCTTCGATGGATTCTACAGCATCTTCAATCGGAGTCGGATAAATCACTTTATCTGAACGTGGTGGATCTTCGGGTTCTGGGTGTTCCCAAGAACGAGTTGCAATCCGCATATCGACCAAGAACATTGTCACCAGCAAGCCACCCGCTATCGCTGCTACAATTTCCCACGACACAGGTATGTTTATATCAAGGTTAATTACCCCAAAAATAATTAGCAAAGATGCTGCTACAACTAGCAATAAAGGAAGGTAGAGTACTCGACGGACAAAATTCATGCGCTTATTCCTTGTATATGTGTGTGTTTACTTTTTTTCGTCATCATCACGTTTGGAAAGGCGCTCCATACGTGCGAGAAATTCTTCGGTTTCTTCAAGGCGACTTTCTGCCTCGTCTACATCATCTGTCCAATAACGCTCGCCATCGTAGCTATCATCATCTGAGAAAGCATCGCGGTTGCCGACAAATTGCCAGACCAGCACCCCTACCCCGACGATAATACCAATGATGACCACAATATTGCCTAAGTCTGCCACGGTATCTGCCATCTCAGAATAGACTCCGTTGTTTAGGCGTATCAGGTGTGTCCTCTTTTGCCTGAGCATGGGCTTCACGTTCCGCTTGTTCACGCTTGGCATCCTCGTCAAGCGGTTGCCCTTCTTCGTCGTGTCCGTCCTCTAGCACGGTATCCATACAGGCGGCACACTGACACTCGGCTGGATGCGTGACGAAGGTGGTATCGGGTGTTGTTTCATTTACAGTAGGCATTTCTTCTATGATGCCTATGTCATCTTGAGTTTCCGCGAGCATATCCGGCACATAATCATCCGGCATCTCATCAGCACGCATGGTCGCGGTGATTTCTAGTTGCTTGAGGTCATCATCACGGAAACCTGCGGTGTACATATGCGGACGGAGAGTTTCTTCAGTGTCCGTATCTTGCCGACGGACAACATATTTATAATGTTCTTCAAGGCAACGACGCCATTCGTCACCAAAAATGCTGGGTCGCTTTGCCATAAACGACTCTCAATCTATCTTTATGGTCAAGTTATCATCTGTTGCTCTCATTATACTACATAAGAACTATCAGAACGGGATTAGCATGGAATCGGTAGTGTATCCATGTCCGTGGAAATTTTCGGACACGATAGATCGTGTACAGACTTCTCTTCTGGTAAGCATTTGGGTTCAAAATAGCCAATATTTTGTAGGGACGGCATCCATGCCGTCCGCGATTTGATACCCATATCTGAATTTCCACCGTTTTCGACACACTACTATATAATCCAAAGGGCATCCTAACATCAAGAACGTGATTTTTGTTTAATCGAGGGTACGG
>JBCBKJ010000104.1:0-18906 GCA_038522085.1 Chloroflexota bacterium | reverse complement strand
ATGGGCAATACTACCCATAAAACGTGCTATTCTGAGCTTAGGCATGCCCTCACCTGATGTATTTATTCTTAATTGTTGCAAACCCACCAAAGTATTGTTTGTTTTCAAAATTATTGCAGGATCACCTCCGAGTAGTAGCTCTTCTGACTCGGAAACCCTATTGGCTTCATTTTCTAACATGCCAAGGTGATACTGAGATGGTGTCTGTACTACGAATGAAGCCAATGTCAAATCAATAAACATAGCAATATCACCCTCATCAAACGGAATCGGAGAAGGGTGTGTTTCAACTAAATCAGCGACTTCCTCAGATGAAAACAAGCCGAGTCCAAAATTCCCGTCATACTCGCGTAACACCCAATTATCTGGATATGAAAGCGAAAACGACCCATTGTTTTCCCAAGGCAAAATATAAGTTTCGGGCAGTGATATATCATTAACGCTGTTTTCTAAATCATCATCTTGCGACAAAGCAGGCAATGCTAACAAAGCAAAACTCAAAAGCATCATCACAGATAAAACAAATTTACGCATCGTTTTTACTCACTTTTATGGATTAATACAGGTAAGGTTGCTATTCAAGCTATATAATTGAGTGTAATCTACAGTCGTGTAATGAAGCATAAACGGTAAGTGAATGATGTCACGGACAACCCTTATTTTGCTGATACTCAGTGCGCCCCTCTGGTTAGGGCTTGGCTTGGTGCTATGGCAACGTCAGCCGATGTTGGTGATTGTCGTTATTATTGTTAGTGGCAGTGGCATAGTGGCACGTTATCGTGAGCAAGCAGAGGAGCAAGTATTATGATGGCACGCATCACAGGGGGCTTATTCAGCCTTGTTGCAATCGTTGTTGTGTTGGGCGCGTTATGGCAAGTGAACCCGCTCTACGCTTTCATCGGTGGCATTGTCGGTATCGTCTTTTTAATCGTGCTATTTGCCCTCATACAAAATCAGCAATCACCCCCTGCTACAGTCGCACCACCACCAGATATTCAACGACGTCAAAAAGAAACTAAAGAAGTGCCTGCCATCCGTAATACAGGCGAATTTCAATCAGTCGAGGATGTTAAAAAACCGGAAGTTGATTGGGAAGATGCCCCTGCGCCACAATCAAAATCCCAAAGCCAAGTGCCGCCACCTGCCCCGCCGCCTCTAGAGCAACCACCCTTGCCACCCGCGCCTAGTTTCGGTGGACAAGAACAGAGCAAAAAAGAAGACAACGAAGTCGATGATTATACGTGGCTTGATGGGCTTGATGATGAAGCATCTGCCCCTGAACCCGACATCATCACATTTGGCGATGTCGATGCAACCGACGAATCATCCCCCACAAAAGAAGTCGATACCTTTGGTCTGATTACAGATGGCGATGCGAGAGAAGAAACTGTCAATCGGCGTGGTAGCCACACACAAACAGATGAAGACCGCATTATTACCGAAGAAGAAATGGAAGAGGTCAATCAACCAGTCGAGACAGGGTCACTCCTACCGGACAACCCAATTGCGCTGGCTGGGCAATTGCCAAAAGATATTCGCCAAGACTTTTTGAATGAGCTATTCCAATTACCAAGCAATCGACAGACACCGGAAATCATCCGTGAGATATTCAATAAATACGAACCACATACGAAGAAAACGCTCAAGCCACCTGTCGATACGGCGCAATTCACAGCTTACTATCCGCGCCAAGCATCGGCAGGCACAGAATACGGATTCTACGTTTATACCCATGTGCCAGATGCACTCGTCGCTGAGGATATTCAGCAATTCAGCAAGCAATTAGGCGGACGTGTCCCGAAGCCAGCTATCGCACAACATACAGCCGACGTTCAACAAGGCGCGATGTTGACGGCAATGGTACAATGTGATGGCTTGCAATTCAATCAAGTTGGTGCGATGCAAAAATGGCAAGCGCCTTATGTACGCTTCGATTTTGCGTTCACGGCTGATGAAGCTCAGATAGATGACATCATTAGTGGACGGGTTGCCATTCTGCTAAACATGATAGAAATTGCTAGCATTGATTTTCAAGTGTTGGTGGGCGCACCGAACCCGATTGCGGCAGTCACTGCGAAACCCGAAGACCCGCGTATTGGCGTCGGCTACGAAGCGAGTGCGACGGCAAGTGCTTATCAGTACATTTTTGTCAGTTATTCACGGAAAGATACGGCAATTGCCGAGGCATATCGTCAGGCACAGATAATGGCGGGCAATATCGTCTTCATGGATACCCATAGCATTCGTGCGGGAGATGATTGGGAAGCAGCTCTCAAACGTTTCATTGATAATGCCGATATTTTCCAGCTATTTTGGTCGCCAGCATCGGCAGATAGTGACCATGTGCGTTTTGAATGGGAATACGCGCTCGAGCAACGTTGCCCGGATACGCGCTGTGTTCGCTTCATTCGCCCTGTTTACTGGGAAAAACCCCTACCCCCTGTGCCAGAGGCGCTCGGACATCTGCACTTTGCATACGTTGAGCGTACTTAAATCAGCGTTGAATGACAAAGACACGGGTCATCAAGCGACCAAATTGCAACATTGAACCATCTTGGAGTTCATAGCGTTGATATGGCACGAGTCTATTACCATCTAGCCATGTGCCGTTTGTGCTGTGCAAATCTTGTACGAGATACTTACCCTCTCTAAATTTGATTTGCGCATGCACCCGCGATACCCCGAGCAGATTACCATCATATTTGTTCAAGTCCATTTCAGGGGTGATGTGTCCACCACTATCTTGACGCCCGATGTCAATATCACGTTTTTCGACAAAAATCATCGGCTCAGGGTCAGAACCCACATAAAAGAGCAAGGCATTATCGACCTTGATATTGTACTGGCGATACAGCTGGTCAAGGTATTGCGCGTGCATATCAAAGTCCATCGCGCCTTCGCTGAGTTGGCGTGTTACACCTTCTTTTTCTTTGGCAAGCACCGCTGGAACTTCGTTTTGCTCAATTTCGTGTTTCTTCTGCGACATGGTGTACTCCTGTCGATAAACATTACAACCTTTATAAAAACATTATAATGCCACTTTTATTGAGCAGGTGTTAAGATTTATTGACAAATATTTGTTTCCTTAACGTTTCAAAACGTGTCAAAACCGAAATGTTACGCTGAATCGTTGGTATAGTGTGTACTTTTCACATGGATTTAGTAGAGAGAGCAAAACAAAAAAGACACCCTCATCATCTGAGTGTGCCTTCTGTGAGTTTACTATAAGCGAAATTTAGCTACTACCATCCGCGATGATTTTATCCACTGAGTTGGCTAAATCGCGCAGGGTACGAATGCGGAACACGTCGTCAGCTTGCGAGGCATACTGATGCATGTCACTATCGCCACTGCCCCACTGTGATTTTGGCTCTGGGCAGAACCAGAACAGCCGACGCGCCCGCCGTTTCATATCCCCATGAATATCAAGACGTGGGTCGTTGTAGTTATTGCGTCCATCTCCCAAAATGATAACCGTCGTGCGACTATCAATCGCGCTGTAATGCTCTTTAGCAAACGTGTTCAAGCTATTGCCCAAATCGGTGCTGTAGTATCCGGGTGGGTTCTCGCGTAGCACTTTTTCGACGGCATCTTGGCTATCCATCTGCTCCAAATCCATCGTCACATCAACCATATCGCTGATGAAGATGAACGAAGAGGTTTTCTGCACATGGTCTTGCATCTCGTAGACGAGGGTCATCAAAAATTCGACCATATAGCGCATCGACGTACTCAAATCGCAGATGAGAACGAGTTTCGGTTTTTTGTGTTTTTTGCGATGATGAATCTCAATCGGTACGCCCCCATAGCGCATGTTACTACGTATCGTTTTGCGCGGGTCAAATTGTCCGGTGCGGTGTTTGCGCTGACGCATGGATGCCCGACTACGTAATTTTGCCGCCAATTTGCGCACTTCGTCCCGAATCTGGTCAATGTCATATTGATTAAGGCGATTGAACGGCACATCTAGCAATTCAGGATTTTTCTCGGGTTCGCGCTGTGCCATCTGTTGCGCCAGTGACGAGCCTACAAATTGACTAATTTGCTCCGATAAGCCTTCCAAGTTCTCACGCAACATCTCTTCGAGTTGGTCAAGGGCATCTTGGCTCATGCCCATTTCCGCGAGTTCTTCCATCAATTCGGCTATCAGACGGTCAAGGCTATTCATCTGTGCCTGACGTTCCATGCGACGCTCGAACCATGCCCGTTGATACATCTCGTCGCCATTTGGCAATCCGGCTTGCTCACCCATCTGTTCGAGTTGTTCTTGTGTGAGGGGTTTGCCATTGAGCAAACTTTCGAGCATCTCTTGGAGCGCGTCCATATCCCCCATCAGCGATTGGAGCGCCTGTTCGAGCATTTCCTTTTGCTCTTCTGTCAGGTTATCCATGATGTCGTTCATGGGCGGTTCATTGCTACTAAAAAATAACGGGAAGAAATAACTGAACGTCGGTTGGTCGCGGTGTTCTTTAACCAGCGTCGTCTTGAGGGCTTGCTTAAATTTTTCAGGGTCGATAATACCAATTTCTTCGATGCTGTACATCGCATCCTGACTCTCGGATATGGAGATACGTACACCCGCTGCACGCAAGGCGCGGATGAATTCAACCATTCTTTGTTCCATGATGTTTTTGTGACCTCAAAAACTATTGGCGAGGAGACTATCTATTTGTGACTCCTGAACACCTTCTTAACAAGATAAACGAGAGCCAATCTTCACCTAAAATAGTAAACTATTCTGGAAGCATCTACAAGTTATCCTAAACAAACGGTTAGGTAAGCCATGACCACGCCCAAAATTCAAGCACAAGCACCGCAACAAGATTTGATGAGTTCATTTGAAAAGAAGAAGCTGAGTTATGCCCTGCGGTTGGGAATCCTCGCAGGTATCGTCGGGTTTGTTGCTGTGTGGCTTCTCTTTGAACCCACACAGACCGCGCTCGTTTTCTACGATTTTACGACAGGTACACGTCCAGCCGAGATAACAGTTGGTGGCTTATGCTTGATACTGACACTTGCTATCAGCTTTGCCTGTTGCATGGTCACATACCGCGCCTTGTATCTCGAAAGTGATAGCCTCACACCTGTTGAGCGGGTTGCTTTACAGGGACGCCAAAATTGGGTCGCCCGTATCACCATTTCGATTACTACAACTATCATTGTGACAGGCGTTGCATGGCTTCTGTGGATTCTTGTTGGGGTGATGTTCACCAATTTGCGCGTGCCATTTGCCAATGCCCTACTGATAACCACGCTCTATGCGACAGCCATTGCCTATTACATCACCTATTGGGTATCTGATTTACCGTCTTCGCGCATGATGTGGTTAGCAATTGCCACCTTTGCACTTGGCTTGATGGGCAGTTTTCTGCTCGCGGATGACCCTGAATGGTGGCGCGAATCACTGAGTTATCTCGGTGTAGATAGTGGCTCGAATACGCTTTTCAACCTGAGCGTCATCAGTGTGGGCATCATCATTTTGACGATTTGGCGCGACTTGATTAACACGCTTAACATATTAGCAGAAGCCGAACTCATCCCCCGTTGGAGCTTAAACGCGCTTGCGGTTGGCTCTACCATATCGAGTTTAGGCATCATCGGCGTAGGTGTTTTTCCTGTGGGTGTCACGCCCTTTACGCATTTCATGCACAACTTGAGCGTACAAGGCGCAGTTATCATTTGCATGATTGGGATGCTGGGTATGCGCTGGCTGATTCCGAATATCTATCATGAGAATTTTCTCCGGTTGGGCTATGCCTATGCCGGATTGTGTGTCGTTTTCTTCTTGCTCTATCAATTCACCAATATGCTCAATTTTGTGGCATTGGAAATTTTCTGCTTCGTGGTTATCACCCTATGGCTGTATTACCTCAACGAATACACCTTGCTCTATATTCGTCAGCAAGATGTCGAGATGATAGAAAAAGCTGTCGAGAAAGCTAATCGTCCGCTATGGGAACAACTCAATGAAGCACTCTCTCAACAAAAAGTCGGGTAGGTTGCCCTATCCGACTTTGCAATATCGTATTTGGTTGATGATGTAACTAGGCGATGTACTTAGTCGTCATCTTCGTCTTCGTAATCGTCGTCATCATCCCAATCATCATCGTCGTAATCGTCATCATCCCAATCATCATCATCGTAATCGTCGTCTTCGTAATCATCTTCGTCTTCATCATCTTCAGGGTCGATAGCGAACAAGATTTCTTCTTCGAGTTGACGTTTTTTGCGTGATGTGAGTGTGGTCATATGTACATGCCTCCATGTATATAATGAGATGCAAAACCTTAATAGTCGTGCGTAGCATACGCCCATTTTTAATTTCTGTGTTCCCCAATAATTGGGGGGTACGTTGCATATCAAAATGTGGATAATATTTCGCCCGAAAAAAGCGTCCCCAAAAATACATTTTAGTACATTTGTGCTACAAATATCGGTAGTAGCATTTACAGCCACACCTCTCTAGCGGTATAATGCTTGTATGTTATTAACAAAGCAGATAAGGCAATCTCTTGGATATTACATGGTATGGTCTGAGTTGCTTCCGACTTGTGGAACGCAGTCAAACAACGGTTGTGACCGACCCCTTCGGCAATACAATTGGTTTACCCGAACCTAAACTTAAAGGGGATGTCGTCACAGTCAGCCACGACGCATCTGGGCACAACGCCGTTGATATGGTCAAAGGGCAAGAATACGTGCTGGCGGGTCCTGGTGAATACGAAATCGGTGGGGTATTTATCACGGGGATTCCCTTGCATCATGTCGATGACGACGGCGAACCGCATCACAATGTTGCGTATCTCATCAAATATCCCAGCGACATCACCGTATTGCATTTAGGTGATCTAGGGCATGTCCCCGACCAATCGACTATCGAAGACTTTGGCGAGGTTAATGTCGCGCTTGTTCCTGTTGGCGGTGGCAAGACACTCACCGCTGGGCAAGCGGCGGATGTTATCGCACTCATTGAACCCAGTTACATTGTGCCGATGCACTACGCGATTGATGGGCTGAACATGGAACTTGACCCTGTCGATAAATTCCTGAAAGCGATGGGGGTCAGCCAAGTTGCCGAAGAAGATACCCTCCGCGTGACATCTAGCACAATGAACGAGCAACCTGAAGTGGTTGTGCTACTACCCAGTATTAGTGACTAACCAGCCAACAAGCCTAATGAGGACAAACGCATGAGCGTTCAGTTGATTATGACGTGGGATATTCGAGAGAATATGGAGCAAGAATACTTTGAATTTGTAGTGAGCGAGTGGGTGCCGGCAACCAGTCGGCTAGGCTTACAACCGATTGCCGCTTGGTATACACAGTATCGCGTTGACGAGAGCATCCCGCTGATTCGTGCAGAAGCCGTCGCAGATAGCAAAGAAAAACTCGCAGATATTCTAAGTAGCCCCGATTGGGAGACTATTCAGGAAGACTTAGCCGAATTTGTGGAAAATTACAGCCACAAGGTTGTCGAGACCACAGGTGAATTTAAGCTATAATCTCCTGTATTCAATTTGAACTCAATATCAGATTGTGCGGCTTATAGACATGCTCAGTAAGAAAGCCTGAGCTTGTCAGCTATCAGCAAGTCAGCCCATCAGCTAAAGCGATTCGTTTTTGCTGACAGGCTGAAACGCTGAGATGCTAAAAAGCTATCGACAGACTGTCTTTAATATAGCAATGAGCAAATCTCATTATCATCTTAGTAACCGAAAATACATGGCATTAGAAACACAAAACGCCCACATGCTAGTATCATGTGGGCGTTTTTCATCATTGCTGAAATAGCGTTTTAGTCAGCGGCATCCGATGATGCAGTCGATGCTTTCGACTCTGTTTTGCTAGTGCTGGTATTTGAGGCGTCGGCACTATCAGATTTGCCGTTGCCATTGCTATCACTGCTAGTAGCATTATCATCTTTGGATTTGGGCGCGGCTGGGTTATTGGCACTACGGTTATCCGTCACATAAAAACCAGACCCCTTGAAGATAACACCCGCAGAATGAATGACCCGTGTCACTTTCTGACCCGTTTCGGGGTCAACTTCCAGCGCATCGTCAGTGAATTTCTGGCGGATTTCAAAGGTCGTGCCGTCCTCACGGCGATAGGTATACGTCGGCATAAATATTACCTCTATTGGATTCGGCTATAGCTAACTAATCTGGATAATTCCTAATATCATCATAAAAGCAAACTGTGCTAGAAGAACGTCAGCAAGCCCAAATTCTGATGAAGTTTTTATTTTTGCTTGGTTTCGCGCATAGTGTAGATGGTGTTTCCGACGCATATCTTACATAACCATCTATGTTAGAGCAAGAGATGGATCTAGTTCAATAATACGAAATACTCGATAGTATATCTCTGAAACCCAATTATGAATAACATGTGTAATGATTTTTATACCAATTAATCTTAGATGCTTAGGCAGATTTTTTCTTCACTGTAAGTAGTGATTTTAGTATTTCATAAATCGGAAAGGCTTGTTTTGTAAATTCAAGTCATTAATTAGTTGCGCAGAAAATACACAGTGTTATTATCATACTAATATTCAATAATATTGTAGATACCGCAATTAAAGATTTTTTATTAACAATCGTCGTAAAACTGTTAAATGACAACCGCTTTTATGATGTAGTTAGATAGATATCAGTATTTTTGAATGTTGAATTAACCAGACTAAGAGAAAAACTCATGGAGGTAAAAATGTACAAAGTATTGATTCTCATTGGTGTATGTTTTTTATGGGTATTACCTATGAAAGCACAAGATTTAGACCAAGAATTCACTATTGAGTGTGGAAACATCGTTGAAGGTAGCTTCAGTGCCGATTTTGAACTCCACCGCTATACCATTGAATTACAACCAGGAGATCAGGTTCAGGTCGGTGCGACAACAATTGGTGAACAACTTGGCGTTATAATTCAACTTTACGGACCGACTGATAATCTGATCGCTCAGGACTTTGGAAGTCGTACTAATGGACGTGCGCCAACAGGCAACCCTTCGTTTGAAAGTGAAGTCCTGTCAGCGCCGGGTGAATATGAAGTACGTATCATGAATTATGGTTTTTATGGTCTTAACATAAGCGGTAGCTCAGGACTCGGGGTATATAATATGTTTCTCGGTTGTGAGTTACGTGATGGTACAGAAATTACGCCTGGTTCAGTTCCAATTGACCAACCAGAACCTACCTCTCAACCAGTAAGCACTGAAGTATCGCAAGATGAGACTGCACCTCTTTTCGGTTTCCAAGGTCTGTCGCCAATTGATTTCAACAATGGTGTAACACTGCCTTTGGTAATTGGCGAAGCAAACACTGGCAACATAGCACCTGGTTTTGACGGTATATTTGGTTACCAATTTAATGCGAACTCAGGAGATAGATTATCACTACAATATCTACGTACTAGTGGGAATCTACCGCTTGGTATTGCTATAATCAATGAGGAAAATATACTAGCATTTCAGACAAGTGCATTGACCTCTGATTTCCTGCTTACTCAGTTCACAACACCAACAGCGGGAATATATACAATAGGTGTATATCGTTTGGCAGAATATCAACCTTTAGATGCTCAGACTACTACCTTTGAACTAACAATAACTACAAACTAAGCATCAGAGTCATGAAGTAGATGCTCAGACTACTACCTTTGAACTAACAATAACTACAAACTAAGCATCAGAGTCATGAAGTAAATGATGAGATATAGTATAGAGTTTGCGACACTTTTACGATATCTCATCATTTAAATTACCAATTACAATAGTATCAAAAATGTTTACTGCCAATAGTTTATATTCTCTTCACACAACGCAAAATACCCGTTGCTACCTTGATACCACTGCCCTTAGCAACATAGCCCTGTTCTATCAGCAAGTCAGCGATAAATGTGTCGTCTTTAGGCAAACTTATACCTAGCGCATGACAGCCATGTTTTTTGGACGCTTGTTCACACGCTGTAAGCAAGTCGGTTGCTAACTCAGAATCATCATGTTGCACAACAAAGGTATCTATCTGTGGGATATTCCGTCGCCAGAAAGGGTCGTAGTCCGCTTTCCATAGCAAACTAACGCAAGCGAGGTAGGTCGGAGGGGGTGCCGAAATTACTATTTCAGCGTCTTGTGGGGTGTCTGGCTTGTGGATAGCAACGAGCGTCAGGCGTTTTTCTTGTAGGAAGTCGATATACAATGCGTTGACACGCTCATAGTCGAGTAGTGGGAACGTATCGGCAACAGATTGTACGTCTTTGCTTTGTATGCTTGTGATAAGTCGTTCCATCTGCGTTCCTTTGTAAGTGCATGCTGACCGTTGTTTGTGACATTATCACACAAGGAAGTATAAGAATACTGTATGATTCCGCTGTATAGATAGGCTTTGCCATGCCGTATCATAATAACTGTCAGCGTATTAATATTTTTTCACCTTTTATGCCGGTTGTGACATCTCGGCAAAACAAACTCCCATCTTACGCACTTGGGCAACCATCGACACGGTTGCCCTTTGTGTATTTTATGCTTTTTGTTGTGCGCGTTGGCGTCCAGCATGGATTTCTTCTTGAAGTGCGTTCATATAGGGGAAAAAATCTACCTGAATCGTATGGCGCGGGCGTTTATCATAACGGGCATGAATGCGTGTCTTACGTTCGCGGATTTCGCCTTGCATCTCTGACCGTGACGGTAACGCACTGTAGCCCTCGATTAAATCTGCCACCCACACCGACTGACGCTCCGAAATGGGCATGACTGCGCCCAAGGGCTGGCACAAACCGATAAAATACAAGCTCTGATACTCAGGATGTACGGTCAGGTGATAGAGCGACACATCATTTTCACTTGGGTTGATAACATCATCATCTAAAAACGGAAAACGGATGTTGTAGCCTGTCGCGTAAATGATGCTATCAACAGTTTCACGGCTACCATCCTCAAAAACGACACTATCACCATCTTTTTCACGGATATTGGGTTTCATCTGAATTTTGCCATGCCCGACATAATGTGGCAGGTCAGAGCTAATCGTCGGATGTTGCGCTTGCAGAGGCGAGTTCGGTGTTGGGATGCCATATTGCTTTTGTGAGCCAATCGTCAAGAAACGTAGGGCATTGATAGCAATCGAGGTCATCCAGATAGGCAATTTTGCTGATGCGGGGGTCAGCCAGTGGTCAAGCGGACGCCCTAGCATGTACTTCGGGATGATGTATGCCCCACTGCGCGTTGATAGATAAACATTTTTCGCTACCCGCGCAATATCAACAGCGATGTCTACCCCACTGTTGCCAATGCCCACAACAACGACATGCTTGCCCATGTAGGGTTCTGGCTCTTTGTAGCCAGTGCTATGAATCTCTTCCCCATTGAACTCACCTTTGAAAGGCGGGTCTGGCAAACGTGGATGCCAATGATGCCCATTAGCAACCATCACATGCGAATAGGTATGCACATCGCCTGTATGCAAGCGCACATCATAGACCATCTCGCCTGTTGTATCGTCTTTGCGCGGGGCAATGTGTTCAACACAGGTATTGAATTGAATATGCTCTCTAAAGCCAAAATGATCGACGTAATTTTCAAAATATTCAAGGATTTTGCTGTGATGCGGAAAGGTCGGGTAATCATCAGGGAAAGGAAAATCACTATAATTCATGCGTTGCTTGCTGGTGTTAATATGCAATGACCGATACGCCGCTGACCGTCCATTATCGTTCTGATACCGCCATACGCCCCCGATACCACTGCCGAGTTCGTAACAATCAAACGGAATCCCGCGTTCATGCAGGGTCTTCGCGGCGGTGATGCCGGATGCCCCCGCGCCTACAATACATACTCGTTTCATAAAAATAACACCCAAAAAAATTAATAGACACACTGTATAGTATACGGCAACGTACAGCAGGTTACAAATCCTAACCTCTTCTAATATTTGTTTATGCTAACTAACATAGGATTCACGTTACAATAACGTCACATACTTTACGAATCGCGTTATAATTAACAGACCTTTTTAACCTGCGTGTAATGCACTAAAGAAGATGGCTTAATGCTCAAACGAATCACAGCTTATTTTGATATTCACCCCAGCGAGAGTACGCTTGTGCTTTTGCTGATTGTGCATAGCTTCTTCGTCGGTATGCCCCGCAACTTGGGTAATACGGTGGCAATCACGCTCTTTGATGCTAGTTTTTTACCGCAAGCCCTCGTCATTTCCGCTGCCGTGAACGCGCTGATTGCCGTGACGCTCAATGTGTTACAGAAGCACCTCAGCTTTTTACGGCTGGGCTATTTGAACCTCAGCATACAATTCGTCTCGCTATTAGCATTCTATGGTTTATTCCGGCAATACGGCGAAGACACATCCGAAGGCATCATCGTGGGGATTGTGTTCTATATTTGGATGCAAGTCATCATGGTGTTGAGCTACAAAGAATATTGGGATTTAGCCGCCCGTGTGTTGGATATTCAGCAGAGCAAGCGCCTTTTTCCAATTATTGGCGCAGGTGAAATTCTGTTCATCATCCCGATTGGCTTGTTGGGGAGCTTCATCACATGGATTGGTGTACCGAACCTGTTGCTGTTTGGGCTGTTAGGGATTGTTGGTTCATTTTTATCAGTAGCCGTGATTACGAAACGCTATCGGGCGCTCATCAACAAACCACAAATCATTTCGCGTCGGCGTACCTCTACGACTACAGAGACGACTAGCTCAAAAAGTACCCTTATCACGCGCTATGTCTTCCTAATTATGACGCTCTCTGTCGTATATATTTTTGGCTTTGCGGTACTGAGGCAACTCTATCTCGATGGCTTAGATGCGCAATTTGCAGGTGATGCTGCCGAAAAATCAGCTTTTCTATTGCTCATTCTGGGCGTGACAGGTGGTTTGAATCTCATCATGCGCCTCTTCTTCGCGGATGATTTCATGTCTCGCTTTGGCGTAGCAGGTGGCTTATTGATTTTGCCGATGCTCGCTATTGTCGCCAGCAGTGGCTTATCTATCACGCTCGAAGCAGGCGCATCCTTCATAGGCATCGGCTTTGCGCTGATTGTCATTGTACGTGGCTTGTACATGGTACTGAAATCATCTGTGGAGCGTCCGGCAGCGTTGATATTATTTCAAACTTTTGATGGTGATACGCGCCAACGCTTGCTGACAATTCGTGATGGCATCGTTGAACCAATCGCGGCTGGGGTTGCTGGTTTGGGCTTGTTGCAACTGACGAACATGGGCTTCGGGAGCGTCATTCAAGCCGATATTCTCACGCTGTTGATTGCACTTTGGATAGTGGTCGCTGTCTTCACTTTGCGCGATTACGCATCACGGGTGACACGGGTACTCAAGCGCCGTAGTGTCAGCATTTTCTCTGAGTTGTTCCAAGATGGACGCAATCTCGACCGTATCCGCGAAAATCTAGATAGTCCGAAGCCAATGGAAGTGCTGTACGCTTTGCATGTGCTGGATTCTGTGGAGACAGTTTCGCTGGTTGAACCCTTGATGCCATTGGTCGCCCACCCTAGCGAAATCGTGCGCGAAGAAGTTATGCGCTTAGTAGAAAAACGCAGGTTACGTGAGTTCTTGCCACAAGCAATCGAAGCCTTAGACGACGCAAACCCTAAAGTACGGGCGGCGGCTGTACGGGCAGTCGGGGTATTGGGTGAAGACGATGTTTACGATACCCTGCTTAACTTTTTGTCATCACAAGATGATGATGTGCGTATCAACGCTATCGTAGGTTTGCTACGCAGTGGCGATTTACAAGGTGTCATCAATGCAGGCAACCAACTGATGCGCTTTGCATCATCTGATGTGGCACATGAGCGTGAGGTCGCCGCGCAAATTCTCGGCGAGGTTGCCAATCGTAAATTCTATCGCTTGCTGGTGAATTTGCTTGATGACGACGACATCAAAGTGCGCAATGAAGCGATTAAAGCGGCGGGTAAAATCAAGAACCCGAAATTATGGTCACAGGTGGTTGATAGTCTGCGCAAAACCCATACGCGAAGTAGTGCCATACTCGCATTGGGCGAAGCCGATGCCGATGTGCTACCAGAATTTGACCGTCTCTTTGCTGATGATGCCGTTGATGACCAAGTGAAAATTAGTATTGCGCGTATCTGTGCGCGGATGAATGCCCCCGAAGCAACTGATTTTCTGTGCCAATACTGGACTATTTCTGACCTCAATGTGCGCATGGCTGTCTTGGAAGCCCTCGCCTACCGAGATTACAATGCGACACCCGAAACAACGCCGGAAATTATCTCTGCCTTACGCGAAGAAGTGACATTCACGCTATGGTGTGCAGATAGCATCCGTACTTTGCGCGAGAGCGAAAAAACCGAGATTGTGCTGAGTGCGCTACAACTCGAAATTGACCAAGCGATTGAACGCGCATTTCAGTGGGTATCGTTCATCAGTGAATCACAACTCATCATGAGCGCGCAAAAAGAGATGCCCCGTGCCAGCAAGAACGAATGGGCATTGATTCTGGAAGCACTTGACCAAGTGATAGACAACGAAGTTAAGCTATTTGTGATGCCACTTTTTGAACGTCTGTCTGTCGATGCTCTATGGGATAAATTACACGACCAATTCCCAGAACAAGCGTCGTTGACTGCCGAAGAGGTGCTAACAGGTATTATCAGTGAGAATGACCTATGGATTGACCCGTGGTTGCGCACGAGTGCTATTTACGTCGTCCCAGAAATCGGTGCATCCGACGACCTAGCCCGTATACTGTACGAAGTGATGAAAACACATGATGGTATCGTCGCGGAAACGGCGCTATGGTCACTCAGCCGTGTTGCGCCGAGCATGTATCGGCTCTACTTAGCACAACGCCTACGCGACAGTGGTGATGACCTCATGACGACGACAGGCTTAACCGAAGATTCAGTAGGCTTCATCCGCAAGACATACAAGGGAGGCAGTACCGTGTTACTGACAATTGAAAAAGTTTTGGTACTGAAAAATGTCGGCATTTTTTCTACTACATCCGAAGAATTTTTGGCGGATATTGCTACACTGATGGAAGAAGAAGTCCACGACGCCGACACCATCATCATAGAGCAAGGCACAGAGCCGAGCTTCATGTATGTGGTGTTGGAAGGCGAACTGAAAGTAACAGCCGACGCCGGCGATATGAAAACACACGACGATGATGTGGAGTTAGCCATTCTGAGTGATAATGACATCTTTGGCGAAATGTCTTTCTTCTTGAATGATGCCAAACACACAGCTACCGTCACCACCACCACACAGACACATGTTCTCAAGCTCCATCATGAGGATTTTGAGGAAATCATGTACGATTATCCACAAGTGACACAAGGTATCATCCGCGAATTTGCGCGTCGCTTACGGGAAAGCAACGAGCGTGTCGTGGATTTAGGAGCGTAAGCATACATGACTATGAAAATAACTCAGCATCGCTGGCAAATCGGTATTTGTTTACTGCTGTGCCTCTTACTAGGTACAGTCATTCCGGCTACGAATGCCGCCGATGTCGTCGAAATCTATTACTGGCAACCATCAAACAACGGGTCTCGTATTGATGTGATGGAACAGCTCATTGAGCAATTTGAAGACGAGAATCCGAATATCGACATCATTCATAACGTAGACATTCCAAGTACAGGTCCACTTTTTGATGATGCGCTAGAGTTGGCACTACGTGAAGGGGAAGGACCGCATATCGTCACTATCTTCAATGGGTGGATACCCAATTATGCGTGGCGTGGGATGATTATTCCTTTGCCAGAAGGCTCATTTGACCCACAAGATATACGCGAGGATTATTACCCGATTGTTCAAAGCAGTATCTATGAAGGGCGTTATTGGGCGTTACCAACCGCTGTGCGTTCGATGGCACTCTTTTACAATATTGAGCATTTCGATGCTGTTGGGCTAGATTACCCCAACGATGACTGGACATGGGATGATTTTATCGCGGCTGTCGAAGTGCTGAACGATGCCGAAGATTTCATAGATACCGATGAGGAGATCGTTGGTTTCGATTGGGTCGTCAGCGGCTGGGGGCATCATTGGTTACGGGAAGTCCTCGTGCCACAATTTGGCGGGCAATCGTTTGTCGATTTACCCAATGAGAGTGTCTGGGGTAGTGATGCGGCGTGTGAAGCCTTCACATTTGCGCTCAGTACAGAAGCACGTCCAACCTCCACAGGTGAAGAACGTGCCTTTTATTCCGACCCCGCTATTTCCGTCGGCGCGTATTTTGACGCGGGTTTAGCTTCCATGCACATTGATGGTTCGTTCCGTATCTCAAACATAGACACTTTTGACTTTGGCGTTGCGCGGTTGCCAACAGTCGGTGAAGGTGGCGAGGAGCGTTCGTTCGGGTCTTATTGGGCGCATGCGCTCACCCCACGGGTACTGGCAAACAATTCAGCATCTACGCTAGAAGAACGTGAAGCAACCATTCGCTTCCTACAATTCATCACGTCTGAAAGTGCGGGCGAATTGTGGTTTGAATTTACGTCTGAACTACCTGCCCTACGGCGCACGCCTTTGTCATTTAGCTCACCAGCACAAGCACAACAACTGACGCCTTTCGTAGCGAGCTTGGATGATGCTTATGCAACACCGTTTATTAACGAGGCGCTTCAACGCGACATCATCGAGACTGCCTATAACAGTGTCATCTTAGATGGTGCTGACCCTTGTGATGCGCTCCGTGATGTTGACACTGAGATACAAGAATTGATTGACGATTTTGTTGAAGACCGTGAGCGTTGGGAATTAGGTACAGGCTTCTCGACATTAGGTAATCAATGACGGACTACACAGATACACATATCATTGCAACAGGACCGCACGGTTACGGGGGCGCAGTACAATCCCTGTGCCGTGCGCTACAACATCTCAATCTAGCAGGCATCAAAACAACTTATGTCGCGCTGGATAAGCCTGTACCCTTGCAGAAAAACCCTGATTGGGCGATTGAGCATGTGCCTGTTTCGTTGGTTGAAGGCGGGGCAATTGGCTACCATACTGCGCCAGTTGTCGATAAGCACATTCTTGTACCAGAGGTGATAGCCGAAAAAATGGCAATGTGTGCGCGTGAGAGTGAACACCAGCGTATCGTGCTGTGGGGAACGTATTTGTTTCCCTATGTGCGTGCAGTGACGATGGCATATGATGTATTGCGCGATGACCCACGCGACATCCGGCTGTGGTTTTCGCCAACGGGTTCGGATGTGCATCATATCGCCCCGAATATCCGCGAGGTGACACGTCGCTTACTCCAAAACTCTGATGCCGATGCTATCATTGTGCCGTCACAGGGCTTTGCCGAAGAAATCCGCGACAATCTGCGTATCGAACGCCAACAGACAGTCATTCATCCAATGATAGAGTCTGACCGTTTTGTGATGCCAACACCCGAAAAACGCAAGGCTATCCGCACAGAACTCGGCTTTGATGACGATGATTTCGTGATGACGACACATTCTAATTTTCGCCGTATCAAGCGCCCGAAAGATGTTTTGCGGATTGCAGAGCAAGTTGGCGCACAGCTAGAGCGTCCGGCGCATATTATCATGATGGGAACAGAACGCCCTGAATTACACGCCTTTGCCAAAACCAACATAAAGCATACACAGGTTCATTGGATGGGCGTTGTGACAGATGTAGAACGCTATCTTGGCGCATCCGATGTAGAGATTAATTGTTGCGCTCATGATTCGTTCAATTTAAGTTTAGCCGAAGCGATGGCGTGTGGTGTACCCGTCGTATCAACAGATTTGGTCGGCGTCAGTACGCATATTAAGGTAGCCGACGCGGGTTATTTATTTCCATATGAGCCGGATGCGCACTATGATGAAGCAGCTTACATAGGAAATCGCTATACGGACGCAGTTGCATATATCTGTAAGCTGGCAGACAATGAAATAGAACGTCGGGCAATCGGTAAGCGTGGGAGTGTATATACACATGCCCATTTACGTCCAGAAGATTTGCTTGGTGGGTATTTAAAATTGTTGGATACGTGATTTTTGTAAAACAGTTATTTTATTATCGAACGCGATAGATGCTGTCGGCAAAATAGATGCCAAATCATAGTTCACAATACGACCAATGATAAAAACAACAGAGTTCGCGCTCTGCGAAAACGGAAAACGGAGTTCATATAATGGGCAATGTGCTAATTTCATACTCACGGCGCAATCTCGAAACTGTCGAGCGCCTCGCCCGTGATTTACAAGATGCCGGACTCGATGTATGGGTCGATTTCCGCAAGATTAAAGGTGGCACGTCTTGGCAAGAAGCCATCTATCAAGGCATTATCGACTCTGATTATGTGATTGTGTGCATGTCGCCCCCAGCCGCCGAAAGTGAATGGGTACGGCGTGAACTAGAGATGGCACGCCAGCACAACAAGCTCATCATTCCGGTGATGCTCGAACGCGCTTTTGATGAGATGGAAAAATACCCCATTACCAAAGGTTTGCTCGACGTACAAATTATCAATTTTGCAGATTTGAATTACGAACGCGCCTTCCCTACCCTGCTCAGTTCATTGCCAGGTGTCGGGCGCGAAGCCAATTATGATGATATTGACCCCAGCGAGATTCCGAATCCGTTTAAGGGCTTGCAGTCTTTCCAAGAAACCGATGCTGATATTTTCTTCGGGCGCGAGAACCTCGTTGAAAAAGCGATTATGCGCCTCAGCAACACGCTGAAAACCAAAGAAACGGCGCGTTTCATGGCGTTTGTCGGTGCGAGTGGTAGCGGTAAGAGTTCGGTAGTTCGCGCAGGCGTCATTCCACAGATACGACAGGGCGCTCTACCCGAATCCGAAGATTTTCCGATTGCTATTTTCAAACCAGGCGACCATCCTGTCCAAGCACTTGCCCGTCGCTTAGTATCACTTGTTAGTGGCAAAAGCT
>JBCBKJ010000103.1:0-19288 GCA_038522085.1 Chloroflexota bacterium | reverse complement strand
TTTCATGTGGCGGGGTTGTTTTTATTTGCCATAGACCTATGCAAAAACGTGTGGATTAGCCCCGTTTATAGGCTATTTAGAGTGAAATTTGCAGATAAAGACAATTTTTTATCAAATTAGTAACAAAACCGATGAAACATTTCTGATTATAACCATTATAATGTTTCGTAGTTAAGTATGACAGATTATGACGATTTTTATCTGATATTGCTTAACCACAGGGACAACATATCGAACTGATAGTACTACGAAGTAACAGTTCCAAGCCTTACCACTAAAAATAATTTTGGCGCACCTTACCGTTAAAAATATCGGCTTGTCTCAAATTTAATTCATAATTGACTGCCGATAAGCTGATTTGAACCTTTTCATTCATTATCAAACAGCCTGAATTTTGACTGTAAGTGTGTAATGCAAAGCTACTGAAAATACTCATTGCGTTTTATTTAGAATTTTTTTACTAAGGCAGTTTTCTACAGTTTATGTAGATGTAAAAGAGTTCAAGCACTAATTTATATCATTCATATTGGTTATCTGATCGTCATTTGAGAGTTTTGAACTCTCGCTGAGAAGAGCTTTAGGGAGTAGTACCTTGGGACGAATTCACGCTATTATCCTAGTCATATTGCTTAGTATGGGCGTTTTTACAACATACGCCCAGAATCCCGCGGAAGAACCACCGCTCACTATCACATTGGTACTTGATACCAGCGATAGTATGTGGGGAAACCCTATCAATAATGTTCGCACGGCTGCAAGCAATTTTGTGGAAATGGCAGATGAGTCCATTCCCATCTCGATTGTGTCATTCAGTAATGCAGCGACAGTGAGAGCAGATTTCACGACAGACCGAGATGTTCTGTTGTCTACAGTGGAAGCGTTGACGCCGGGTGGTGTCACGGCGCTGTATGACGCTGCAACCTTAGGTATGCGTCAAGCTGCTTCTACTAATAGTCCTGAAAACATCGTTGTATTGTTGAGTGATGGTGCTGAATATGGTGGACAAAGTAGTTCCACTCGCGCAGATGTTATCGAACTTGCCGAAGCATCCGATGTTTCGATTATTACCATTGGTCTTGGCTTTGGTTCTGACCGTTCTTTCTTGGAAGAACTCTCAACCATTACAGATGCGACCTACTACGGTGTAGAAGAAGTTCCGCTTGTCCAAGATGTCTTCCTTGAAATAGTCGAAGTTGTCAATGAGCAGGTAGGTGAAATAGACGTTGCATCTGCTTCAGAGGGTTCAGCACAGATTGCTCCTCTATCAGAGGATGTAGCAAGCGCAGGCGACCCATCAGCAGAAGCTGAATTTCCAAATTTTACGCCTAATCTTCAACAAGAGGTGATTGTGCCACTCAACCAAGAGTTTGTTGACCTTGGGTTGGGTGAAGAAAGTGCTGAAGCTGAATCTGAAGCGGTAGATGTTGTTGCACCTGCTGATACCGATACGGATGCTATTAATCCGTCTACGCTGGAACAACCTGCTCCTGACCTCGTTACTAACTTGATACCTGTCGAAATACGCATGGCAGAATCCCTTGATGTCGATAATGTAACAGCGACCATCAACGGCATCACGGTGGCTTCAATGACAGAAGCGCCTTTCACATTTGAGCTTGATACTGACATACTCACTGAAGGGCTTTATCGCCTTGGCATCCAAACGCAGAGCGTGAATGGTGTTATCAGTGAAGGTGTCATTGAAATCGAAGTTGAGGAAGTGGTACTGACCGATCTTGAGCCTATGCCGAGCGATGAGGTCAGCCTTATTAGTGATGCTGATGAAGCTGAATTGGCTGATGAAGCTGAAGCATCTTTAGCACCATCAACTGAGAGCAGTGCCATACAGAAAGTTATCAAGGTCAATGGCATTGAGCAATCACTTGTTTTTGATTACTCGCCACTTACAGGGCTGGTACTTGCAGAACCTGTTCTTCCGCCAGAAGAATCAACTGTGACATTGGGCGCTATTTTGCTCCAGCCGTTTGATAACGTTCCAGAACCTGTCGTTGAGTTCATCATGACACCACGTCCTACTGCGGTGACGATTACCATTATCCTGATGACACTCATCTTGTTACCACAGGGTATCTTCACCATTTACTGGATGACATATACATGGATTACCCCAGAGCGTTTGGAAAAGAGTTCTTCGCCTAAGAAGTTCTATGACCCTGAAATATCTTTCACGGCGCTTGTACCTGCTCGTAAAGAAGCAGCCGTGATTTACGATACGATTATGTCAATCAATGCGATTGATTATCCAGAAAGTTTGAAAGAAACCTTAGTCCTCATCCGTGATGAAGATGATGATGAGACGATTTCAGAAGCCAAGCGGGCTATCAAAGATATTCGTCAGACCTATTTGGACAATGATGAAACCCCACCTGATAACATTCGCTTGGTGACGTTTACGACGGGTCCTTATAACAAGCCAAACGGGCTTAATCGTGGCTACCGCGCATCGACAAAAGACGTTATCTGTATTTTTGATGCAGAAGATAATCCACATCATGAAGTTTACGATGTCATGAATACAGTCATGGTTCGTGATAATGCTGATGTTGTGCAGGGTGGTGTGCAGTTGATGAACTTTGAATCAAAATGGTTCAGTGCGTTCAATTGCTTGGAATATTTCTTCTGGTTCAAATCTGGCTTGCATGCGTTCACTTATGCGCTTGGGGTTACACCACTCGGCGGTAATACCGTATTCTTCAAGAAAACATGGCTAGATAAACTGGCTGAAGAAGATACAGAAATGGGTTATCGTTGCTGGGATGAAGAAGGGCTGACAGAAGACGCGGATATTGGTATTCGCTTGACAGAAATGGGCGCGAAAATCCAAATCGTCTACGATCCGATTCGTGCGACCCGTGAAGAAACACCTGATAGCGTTGAGCAATTCATCAAACAACGGACACGTTGGGATCATGGCTTCTACCAAATCTTCATGAAGGGCATCTGGCTACGCTTGCCTACGCTCAAACAGAAGGTAACAGCGTTCTACGTGCTGACCAACTCGATTTTGCAGGCTTTGATCATGTTGTTCTTGCCAATCGGTCTGTTCATCGCGTTCACACAACAGGTTGCAGTGCCTATCGCGTTGATTTCCTATATTCCGATTTATATTCTCATCATCCAGCTTGGGCTGAATATGGTTGGTATCAAGGAATTTACCGAAGCCTATGATATGCGGTTGCCGTTATTCTTCCGCCTCAAGATGTTGTTGTCGTTCTATCCGTTCCAATTGTTGCTCTCGGTTTCAGCGGCACGCGCCATCATGCGCTTCTTGACTAATCAGTCAAATTGGGAAAAAACGGCACACTCTAATTTGCACCGTCAATCTAGTACAGCGAGTACTTAAACATGACCCAAAAATTCAACGAAGAAGTCTCAAGTCGTAACCAGATTATCGGTACATTCGGCATTATTCTGTTGCTCGCTTGCCTTGCATTGGCAACTTATCTGCACACACAGAATATGTTCAACTTTCCTTACTACCAAGATATTGAGGGAACAAACCTTGCTAATGCTTGGTCATTGACTAACTTGGGCGAGTTAACACCTTATACCTATGCTTATGAAGAAGCACCGCTTGGTACGTTTATTCTAGGCGGTTGGGGTGCTATCAATGGTGATTATGATACCTTTGGCTTCCCGATTAATTCGGGACGCGCTTTGATGCTTGCGTTCCACCTAATGTCTGTGGCGCTGGTATATTCAATCACTAAAGCAATTACAGGGCGCAATTTAGCGGCTTTGATTGCTGTCTTGATTTTCATGTTCTCGCCTCTTGCGACGATTATTCAACGACGTGTCTTGCTAGATAATGTGATGCTACCGTTCTTACTTGCCTCCATCTATTTCCTTGTTGGCAAGCAACGCAATCTATACCACTATATGCTCAGTGCGACCTTCTTTGGTGTTGCCGTGCTTATTCGTGGTAGTGCAGTTTACCTGTTGCCAGCTTTGTATCTCATTGCGAGAACCCAATCTGACAAAGATCATCGTCGATTTGCTGTTAATTTGTGGTCGGGGCTAACATTTAGCTTACTATCCATATTGCCTTTGTACGCTCAGATGCGCCTTGAACTTTTCCCTCAAGGATGGCTCTTCAGTGGTGATTTTCCGCATGTGAGTTTGATTGAGCGTATGTTAGATAGGGGACCTGATACGGGTTTCATACTCAATATCGGTAGTGGTTTCCGAGAAAGTTTTGCACAGTGGACTGAAGTAACGTATGCAACATCCGACCCGATTATTGTTTACGGTGGTATCTTGTGTGTCATTATCACGGCTGCTCTCGCACGCTATAATCGCCATTTGTGGTCAATACCACTCCTGACATTCGTGTATGCGATTGGTCTAGCGATTGGTGGTCGTGTCGTCATTTCTGATGTGTTGATTCTGTTGCCACTCTTTGCGATTGCCACGGGTATTGTCGTCTCTTTGATTGTAGATGCAATCGGCACGGATTCGATTACTACCATTGGGCTATCAACAGTTGCGCTCTGTATATTACTCTATCCGTTCTATACGTTTTACACTCTACGGATAGATATCTATACTGATAATGAAACACAAGACCAAATTGATGCTGTCGAGTGGGTGCGAAATAACATTGACGAAGATGCGCTGATTGTCACTGATAATTATGCTTTCGTTGCGTTGCGCTCGGATATGCCTAACGTACATTACTACTGGAAAGTAGATACCGACCCTGACATCAAGTTTACTTTGTTGGATGATGACCACTGCAATATCGACTATGTGATTACAACACAACAGGTTGTGGAAGATATTGACCTATTTGAACTTGATTTGGTACGTCGTGCTGTCGAACGGTCAACGGTTATTCGTGAATATGACAACCAAGGTTGGCCTGTTGAAATCCATCAAGTCAGTAAAGAGCGGTGTGATTTCCTCGCAGACGATATAGAATTGGAATCGGATGAACCAGCACCCCTAGGCGCATCTGAGCTAGATGATACAGGTGATGATAGCGACGACGGTGAAGAAGTTGATTTCACACCTGATGCCCTTGGTGTAAGTGATGAGGCTGATGAAAGCGTCCCATCGGATGAAACTGAATCGGAAGACAACTAGAAGGATGCTTTAGACGATTCAGTCCTATTGTAATGCTAATCATTTGTCTGTGTATTGGTAGGAAAATGACTTTGAAGCATAAAACACTAATCATAGTATTCATCCTGTTCGGGAGTTTTCTCGGGCAGGTTTCGGTTTCCGCTCAAGAGGGTTTTGCACAATTTCGTGTTGTTGGTCACTACTCGTACTATAACTTGTACAACGATTACTTGATTACCGATGTGCCTGTCAACCACTTAACTCACTTGGTATACGAGCATATTGATATTTCAAGTAATGGTCAATGTGTCTCGCGTGACCCGTATGCAGATGTGGAATATCTCTATCCTGGTGACACGAACTTTGAGCGTCCACGCGGCAATTTTAAGCAACTGGCATTACTGCGCGAAACAAACCCCGACTTACGGATTATCATGTCGATTGGTGGCTGGGAAGTTGCGAATAGTTTTAGCGATTTTGCTGATACATCTGATGCCCGCATTCGCTTAGTACGGTCTTGCCTCAACTTCATGCGCGAGTATGAGTTTGATGGCATTATGATAGATTGGCAACATCCGGTTGATGGTGGGCGTGTGACTGGTTTGCCTGCTGATACAGATAACTATAATCTTTTGCTCGCCGATTTTCGTGGTCAACTGACGTATTGGCAGGAAATTGATGCTGTGAATTACACGCTTGCGATGACGATTCCAGCGATACCTGATTTGCTAGTAAATTACGATTTGGAAGTCGCAACAACGTATATTGATTTCCTGTCTGTTCGCACCTTTTCGTTTGAAGGGTCGTGGAGTGATTTAGCAGGGCATCAAGCGCCTCTGTATGTAAGTGACCAAGACCCGCGTGATACAACGACCCAACAAAATTATACTGTCTCGGGCGCGATAGAGAATATCCTGAACGCTGGTGTGCCATCGAGCAAAATTGTCATGGGTGTTGGGCTATTTGGTCAGAGTTGGCAGGGTGTGCGGGATAACGATATTTTTGGCTTGTATGCCTCTAATAATGGTGTTCCCCGCAATGCCCGTGAGCAAGGTGTGCTGTACTACAGCGATTTGACCGCTTTCTTTGAAAGTGACAACTATATTCGCTATTTTGATGAATCGGCGCGTGTCCCTTGGTTGTACAATGCTGAAGCGGGTATTGCTATCAGTTACGAAGATACAGAGTCTATTCGTAACAAAGCAGCCTATATTCGCCAGCGCGACTTAGGAGGCGTTTCTTTGTGGGATTTGAGTTTCGATGACTCCGAGCAAACATTAGTCACGACAATTTATGATTTGCTCAATAACTGATGTGAACGTAGCCGTGAAGACAACGCCTATCATGAGATTTACAATCATAATTGTAATGGGATTTCTGTTATCTATAGGTATAGGAACGTCAGTAGCCCAATCAGACGACCTTGCTGTCCCACACGACCCTGCTGATATTGATCGGTTATGGGAATCTTGGCAAGAACGCTATGTAGAGCCTGTGATAATTGGTGACAATGTTCAAGCCTTGCGCGTTGTCTCTGATGCTGAAACACAAGTAACTTTTTCGGAAGGGCAGGCATATGGGATGCTGTTTGCGGCATTGCTGGATGAACCGGCTATCTTTGAGCAACTTTGGCTGTATGCTGAATACTATCTGAACACCAACTCGTTAATGTCGTGGCACATTGCGTCTGATGGCAGTGTGATAGATGAAGGCGCGGCAACAGATGCTGACTTCGATATGGCGATGGCGCTGATATATGGCTGTCGTCGTCTGCAACTCGAACATTGGGAAACAGCGCCTCAAGACACCTATTGTAGTGCTGCACGCGCTATGATAGATAGTATCTGGTTATATGAGGTTGATAAAACGGGGAATGAACCATCAGCCGGATTAACAGGCAATCAACATGGTTACGAGATAATTCCTGGCGACCAATGGTGTTTATCATGTGAGTATCCGAATGGCATCACAAACTTGTCCTATTTTGCACCTGCCTATTTCCCGTTCTTTGCACAGTTGACGGACAATGCCGATTGGCAAGCTGTGACTGACCGTAATTACGATATTCTTGAGCGCATACAGGCAAGCGAATGTTCGGGACTTGTGCCAAATTGGAATACTTATGACGGGGATTATCAGCGCGTGAGTTGGCAAGGTGAATCCTCAATGTATTGGGGATGGGATGCGGCGCGTGTGGCATGGCGACTGGCGCTTTCACGATATTGGCATGAAGACCAACGTGCGACTACGGCACTCAATACAATCGGTGGTTTCTTCACAGATATTGGGTTGAACAATGTGCGTGCAGAATATCGGCTGGATGGGACGCCGGTAAATGACTACCGCGAAAATTACTTTACCGCGATGGCGGCAAGTGCCATTTGGGGTATGGAGACACCGCGCAATACATCTTGTGAGATTGGCGAACGTATGCCTTCTATCACACGGGAGCGAGCGTTCCGGCAAGTGGTGCGTCTTCCTGTTGCTAATTACTATAATGATTCTTGGCAACTGCTCACGTTGATGTTGATGGGTGGCTATTTCACACATCCTGAGCAAGCATTTTTGCGCTCAGAAGAGGCGCTGTTGCAGGCAACGCCTACATCACCCCCCGCTACAGTCGCACCTGTAACGCCGTTTCCGACTGAAACGCCACCATCTACAAGTGTGGCAACAGCAACACAACCCTCTATTCCGCTGTCAACTATTGTTGATGTGCAATTGAAGACCACAGTGGTTAATAATCAGCAAGCACAAATGCAGGTGCGAGTAACCAATATTACTGATGACCCTTTGGAGAACATTTCGTTGCAACTTTTCATCAATCTGCAAGATGAAATCAATGAAAATACAACCGTTCTAACCAACTTCTGGGATTCATCCGGCAATGCGACTATCTCTGATTTACAACCTTATCAGATTGATGTCTATTTTTGGGAAATCTCTCTCGTATCGTCCTTGGAGGCTGATGCGACTGCTGAAATTCATCTGGGTCTTAATATGGACGATTGGGCGCCCAGTTTAGATGTCACCAATGATTGGTGGTATACAAGCCATCAAACTATGGACGATTTTGTAGCGACACCTTACATTCCTGTTTATAGCAACAGTCGTTTGATTTCAGGGGCGTTACCTCCTAGTTGATTTCTTGCATGCCGTGTCGGTAGCGCGGGAGTCGTGAGCATCAAAGGCAAAGATGGTCAGTAAGCTAATATCAGCTATCAACGTCTAAACGATTGAGCGTATCCATATGTAATGGGTGCGCTCAATTTGTTGATAGTAACATACACAGGAACACCACCCATGCTCAAGAAATTATGGACGGGCTTTCAACTCAAATGTCCCAACTGTGAACAAGGTGATATGATGGCAAGCGCCCTCACGATGCACACAACTTGTCCGGTTTGCGGGGTGCAATTCGAGCGTAAAAGTGGCGAATCGGCTGGTGCGAGTATCATCTGGGTTAGTGTATTGCCCATTCTGGCAATGATTCTCTTTTTCGTGCTGGAATTTACCTTGCCTGCGCTCGACCTTTGGACAAATGCCAGTATCGCACTCGGTTTTGTGCTGGTCGTTGGTGTGCTGTTTTATCGTAATGTGCGAGGCTTGTGGGTTGCGGTTAGTTATCTCACGGGTGATGTCTATGCTGATAAGACACACAGCTAGGTACTCAGTAAGGACGGCATAGATGTCGTCCTACTCCTGTAAACTTAAGGAGCTTCTGGATAGGTAGAATGGTAAATTCTATGTGTGCTTGCTCATTTCCGCTCACCCTAACCCTCTCCCACATGCTCGTTCCTCGCGGGGAGAGAGGATTTTTGTAGCTCGTGATGCGTTTGTATCTTCTGGATTTAAGATAGTTGCGAATGGCGGGAGGCAGACCTGCCTCCCCTACAAAATGTGTGCATTGAGGTCACATTTCGCTAAAGTTTACATCTATGGGACGGCATAGATGTCGTCCTCAAAATGTGACATGATTTTCTTGCTTACTCGTTCACCCTCTGCGACTGCGCCTGACCCACAATCTGGTAATCGGATATAACGTCCACATCATCGTTCATATCTGTGAGGCGGGTGGTGTCGTAATCTTCACGAATTGCTTGCAGACGTTCATTCAACACGCGACTGACGAAATAGGCATAATCTTCGGTCAGGTCATTGACGATGAGGCGTTGTGTCCCATCATGACGTTCTACAAACACACGAAAACGTGGTGTATCGTACCCGCGCTCAATCGAAATTTCGGTTTCTACTGTGTCGATTTTATCCGCGCCTGCGAGGCTAACATCTATTGCCGGACGAAAAGCATATAAGGGCTTACGCTCTATCCGCACGCGCTCATCGTTCATGTCGATGTGGGTTTTGTTATATGCCACCAGCGCCGCCTGATAGCCCCACAAAATTGCCATCACTGCAAACAGAATGGGCAACAAAACTGGCATGTCATCAAATAAAAACATGATGCTCATCCAGACGGCGAACATAGCCGATATGCCACTCCCCATTGCCGCGCCTAAAAACGCTTGGTTCTGGTCAAGCCGAAAGTTCGTGCGAAAATCCATATGTAAGTTGTGAGTAGTCTCTTGCAAAGTCAGCTTATCGGGTTGTTTTACTTTGCGCCGTTTAGCTTTTTTTGCGCGTTCGGCTGGGGATTCAAACTTGAACACTGTATCGCAATTGCCACATACGGCTACCAACTCTTGCACGTTTATATTGCTGGCAGAAACTGTCTCACCACATTTTGGACATACCAGTTGTTGCATCAAATCCTACTCTCATGAATCTGCTATCGCTGTAGCCATAGTGTACACTATTAGCACAGCATACCTATAGAATTTCCCCCACATGAGGGAGCAAAATCTCACTACGATTGCAATTTGGCTTGTGCTAATGCGATAGCATCTTCTTTCGAGCGTACAAGTTCAAACGGCACCTGCGAAAAAGGCTTAAACATATTCAGAATCAATCCGCCTAAACGTGGTATGCCATAAACAAAGCCATAAATCACTGCATCCGGCACAGTTGAGCGCAAACCACGTAAATCAGTTGGAAATTTCGTTGTTTGCTCCCCACAGATAATGACTACGCATTCGTCTAAAGTATCTTCGGCAATCAGTGTTTCAATCAGCGTCTTTGCTTGCAATAACTCTTCGATAGTGACCGCTTCCTGCCACATATTATGATATATCCCCGCTTCAATACGTGTTGTTTCAACAGGCATCGTGACCTCCTCCTCGTTCACTTACTACTTATCTTATGTGTAAGTTATAGCGAAAAGGTTGCGGATAATACTCATATGAGCGCCACTGCCCCCAGTAACGCCCCTTTCTCACCTAATGCACCGCACACAACAGGCACGCTCACCTCAGCAATCAAGCCATCGGCAAATAAATCATATGCTGCTGCAATCCCACCGGAAACCAACAACGCCTCTGCTTGGAAAGCCTGCAAATGCGAATGCAAAAACAGCCCCATATCACGCCCGAAAGCATGCCAAACCTTCGCCAGACCTTCATTACCAGCACGAGCGAATGTGGCGGCATCCCCAATGTTATCAATCACATAGCCATCGTCTGCAAAGCGGCGTAGTAAACCGCGTGTGCTGAACCACTCGTCTGCTTGTTCGCCTCGAAAAAGCACTGGAAACAGAAAACCACCTTCTGGTACACCATCGCCAGCCGATACCCGCTCACGTCCCGCAATAAACGACGACCCCATGCCAGTGCCGAGTGTCACGCCGATAAAACGGTCATATGGCTTACCCGCCCCATAAATCGCTTCGCCAACCAGTGCAGCTTCGGCATCGTTGCGAAAGCGAATGGGTACATCTAAGTCCGTTCGGCTCAGTAATTCATCGCCAATATCCACCCCATAGATAGCTTCGTACTTTTGCACACCTTCTATCAGGCAGATACCATTGTCGTAATCGAACGGACTCGGAAAGCCCACACCAATGCCTTTGATGTGTCTATCCTCAGTGAGATACGATTGCACCACAAGCGCAAACGTATTGAGAATCGTCTCGGCATCGCCTTGACTATTCACAGGCGTTTTGCGGATATGGCTGACCTCTCCCTGTGTATCCACAATGCCACTCTTTACTGAACTCCCCCCGACATCCAGTGCAATAATCATCTCTGTCATATGAATTGCTCCCCCTGCTTATAGACTGCTTTCTGTGCATTGATGTTCTTCTATCACACAAATAGTATACTCCTCTGACCAGATTGTTACACACCAAGGACACACCACATGGGTTTAAACGCACGTTTACCGGGACATGACCCCATTTTCATCAGCAGTTGGAAGGGCTTTCGGAGCTTCACCGATGCGATAGACCAACTAGGCAAAGACCGCTTTCCGGTATTGGTTAATCAATTACCAGACGGGGATGAAGGCTACTCCACAGCCGTGCAAGCCGCCACTATGCTAGAGGAACTCAATCTATTTATCGCGGAGCAAACCAACGTTCAGCAAGCGGTTTTAGTCGATAGCGAACGTAAACATGACATCAGTATGGGGAGCAATGTACTCGGTGGCGCACTGACTACTGACCGACTATCCGGTTATGATTTAGGTTTTGATGAGCAGGGCTTTTTCGTGCGCGATAGATGGGAACTGAACCGTATTTTGTTTCGTGCAATGCGTGTAGAACAACGGCTCATCACGCCCGAAGAACACCGTGTCGAATATCATGACCGCGATAGCGACCTTAGCTTTCTCTGTACAACGCCTTTCGGCAAAGTGACGACTGGCAAAGATGGCATTCCGCGTATGCTTTTGCGTGAATTTCATGTCGAGATACGCGATACTGCCCCAGACCGCTTCGCTTATATCACGTCGCCACTCAGCCGTATTCTGGAAGCGGCTATCGAAGCCAATTCAGAAATTGAGTGGATATGAGGTAGCTGCTGGCTATCAGCAATTGTGATACGACTATCTGGAAAAAGGACACCCAAACGAGTGTCCTCTTTTTTGACGCAGATGGTGGATTAATCTGCTAGTGATTCTGCGTAGTCCGCGAGTTTGTTGAAGGCTTGTTGCCAGCCGTCGTTTGCGCCACCTGCATTAGCAGGGAGTCCGGCATGGGTCAGGGTCATTTTCGTACCTGTTTCGATAGTTTCAAGCACTACTGTGACGAGCGTGTTGGTTGGCATGTTGCTATCGGTGATGATATTGCCTTCTGCATCAGATGGGCTTTCGGTATATGCAAGGCGATGTGGCTTTTCTAGTAGTGTAAATTCGCCGACTGTCCACATGCGCATGGGGTCGCCATCTGTGGGCATTTCCATACAGACGAGGCGCTTGCCACCAACTTGTACATCCATCTCCGCGACTGGCACAGAAAAGCCGACAGGTCCGTACCATTGCTGAAAATCGGCTGGATTTGTCCACAGTTGCCAAATTAGCTCAATCGGTGCATCAAAGGTGCGTTCAACAACGACAGCTTCAGTAGATTGTGTATTTTCACTCATAGGTTTCGTCTTCCTCCTCATTTTTTAATTGATTGAGATACGCATCCATGCGGTCAAAACTTGCCTCCCAAATATGACGATATTGTTCTGTCCACATAGACACTTCTTGTAGCGGTGCTACTTCCAGATTACATGGGCGATACTGTGCCTGCTTACTCTGTGTGATGAGTCCCGCCCGTTCTAATACTTTCAGATGCTTCGAGATAGCTGGCAAACTCATGTCGAAAGGTTCAGCAAGTTCATTAACAGTCGCTTCGCCTTGTGCCAACCGCGCTAAAATCGCCCGTCGGGTTGTGTTTGCCAGTGCAGAAAAGATACGATTCAGTCGTTTTTCGTCATCGCGCTCCATATGCGAACCTTATTTAACCGATAAGTTAATTAACTTATATGTAAAATACGATAGTTTGTTCTAATTGTCAACTATATCGGTTTGATATATATGTATTGAGTTGGGTTATGAGAACAAGTCATTGGGACGCACTTGTGTGCGTCCACGGTTTTATAGATTAGTCACGCATCAAATTCTGCTACGGTGAAATTGACACTGAAGGGCATGCAATAGATGACGACGGCTACGTAATCATCCAATACCACATCTGCCGGAATGTCGTAATTTTGATTCCCACGATTTCCGCGTAACTGCCCTAAATCTACGTAATCATCGTTCAAATCTACTTGAATCCCATCCGGTACATTGCTCACCAGCAACACATGTAATTGTGGACCATTCGTCACGCTGAAATCTTCGAGGCGCAACACACGGCTACCATCTTCCAATTCGTAAATCGTCGCTGTGCCTGTTCCGGTATGCACGGGGTCAAAGGTGTTAAATGAGCCACTCGATAGCACGGTTGGTTCGTCGGCTGGCATAGCTTCCTCCATGGTTGTATCGTCTTCAAGCATTGCTCGCGCCGTATCTTCTGCCATCTCCGTATTATCGGCACTCATTTCGATGAGGACGGTTTGCTGGTCTTCAGGCATGTCTGCGACTGCCTCACGTTCAGTCTCCGAGAGTGTCGGAAAGGCATCGTCTATCGTCGTGTTGATGAAAAACGGACGCCACAGCGGAAAGGTGAGTGCAACGGCAACTAGTAACACAATAATCCCGATAGTGATGATACTCTGTCGATTAAGCGTCATAATGAAAATCCCCTTTTCTGTAATGTATACCTGCGTAGAGGATATGCCGTAATTATAGCGAGAGGCTAACGGGGATGCGTCCTTAGACGTGTCTGTAAATAACTGACCTAACGAATAGAAATGATAACTTAAGACATTTTACTAAAATATTAATATTAATTGACTAACTAACGAATTATGATTTTGTATATATTCACTTCATTTATATCGGAGTAATGTTCTGCGTCAAGAAAAAATAAAAGTAGATCGTATGAGCTTAGCTACTCTAATGTCACAAATTGCTAGTGGTGAAATCCGAGTCCCACGATTTCAGAGAGAATTTGTGTGGGAACGAAAACGGATTCAGACTCTCTTAGATAGTATGGTAAAAGAATATCCTATTGGTACTATCTTCCTTTGGGAAGCACCCGCAGAATTCAATCACCTGCTACGAGTATTAGATGAATTAAATCAGCCTAAAATAGATCTGAGCAAAAGCTACACATTTATTCTTGATGGTCAGCAACGCCTGACGTCACTATATGCTGTAGTTAAGGGATTGAATATTGAGGACGAGAATTACAACAAAATAGTCGTTGATCTTGCTCATTCTGATCCAAATAAATTACCATTCCAGTATAGAACAGCGAATAATACTCGGTGGGTATCAATTAAGGACTTATTAGATGCCGAAATATTCACCATATATAATCAACTTCCATCTGATGAATACAAACGCAATTTTGAAACCTTTCGTTCGCTTCTAATGAATTATCCTTTTTCTATTGTCAAAGTTACAGGAATGGATATGGAAAATGCGATTGAAATATTCGAGCGAATCAATCGACAAGGTCGTCGTCTCAGCAGATATGATCTCATGACCGCGAATGTACTAACTACAAACTTTGACCTGCGTGAGAAAACAGAAGAAGATGTTGTAGAACCTCTATCAAAAACCTTTGGCGCTATATCAGAAGCAACGATTCCGCAAGCGTTAGCATTGGTAATAGAAGGAAAAACTGAGTACACAACTCAGATGAATCTTAAAACGGAAGACGTACAAGAAAACTGGGAGAAAACAGTTCAATCTTTCAAAAATGCCGTAAAATTTGCCCAAAATACTCTAGGCGTCAGACGCATTGATTTCTTACCTTACGACGGCATTCTTCCTGTACTAGCATATTATTTCGCGTATGCTAATACAGATTCTGTTATATCTAGTGATCATAGAATTAAACTAGAACAATGGTTTTGGCGCACCATTTTCTCAGAGAGGTATAGTGGTGCAAGTCAAACTCGGATGACAGAAGATGCGGCTTAGATAAAACGGTTAGTGGATGAAGGTGAGCCTTATTCTCAACCAATTACTATTGAGGTTGATAGCCTTATTGATGGTTCAATGTCTTATACTTCTTCGGCTGTACGAAATGGTATTCTGTGTTTGTTGAATCTGCGTAATCCATTGAGTTTTGATAATGGTACTGAAATAGCATTTCAGGGTGAACACTTTGAAAAATTCACACTTGCTGACAGACATCATATTTTCCCAATTGATTTTCTCAAACGTGAAAAAATAGGAAATGCACGGTACGTTCACAGAATTCCAAATTTCGCGTTTATTCCACAGTCGCTTAACGAGAAGATAAATACCCGAGTGCCAAGTGAATACATGGATGATCTAGCATCGAATTATCCTCACTTCAGTGATTTTGAGAATGTCATGCGTTCACATTTGATACCTGTAGACGAAGATTCTGGTATATGGAGTAACGATTATGAGTTGTTCCTGAGACAACGGGCACAACTTATGATTAATGAGGTCAAGTATAGATGCGGAATTGTTGAAAAAATCGAGCCTGAGGATAGACATCCCGTTGTAGAAAAACTTGAAAGTGCGCTACGTGACTTCCTTGACATTCAGCTACAAAGTGAGTACGGAACCGATTATTGGAAGCAGGGAATTGCAAACATAGCAGGTCATGTTCACACAAAAGTCTTCAAACGAATTGATGCAGAAGTGAAGAAAAATCCTGGTATCTCAAAAGGCGATTTTGATGATTTACGTATGAGATTAGACCAGCTTGATGTTAGTGATTATCCACATATTATTACTAAAGGGCGTAACTGGAGTCGATTTGGCTCTGCATTCCGCGACAAAAATGACTGTAAACGAAATTTTGACGATTTTCGTGAGTATAGAAACGCTGTCGCGCATAACAAACAGATAGATAGCATTCTTGAATTACGCGGTACAGCAGCAATTTTATGGATCGCTAGGTGTATTGACCTAGACTTAACAGAATTCGGAATATCATGATTTTAGTGGGGTAGATAAATTATCTGCCCCACTATGTTCAAATTTTTGTTATGAAAGCCTAACGCGCACCCTCAACAATCGCGTTGATGCCTGTTAAATCGCGCCCGACGAGAAGTAGATTGATTTCATTCGTGCCTTCGTAGGTGTAAATGACTTCTGCATCTGTCCATAGACGCGCAATGTGGTTATCAATGACGATGCCGTTGCCACCAAGCGTTTCGCGTGCCAAGCCTGCGACATAACGTGCTTTACGTGCATTGTTGTATTTCGCCATGCTGACCGTGCCTTCGTCCATTTTCCACGCACTCGCTAGTTCGGATAGGCGCATGCACAGCAATTGCATCAGGGTGACTTCGGTTGCCATCTCAACCAATTTCTGCTGAATCAACTGGAAACCTGCAATCGGTTTGCCAAATTGTTCGCGGTCTTTGGCGTATGCCAGCGCATGCTCAAATGCACCTGCCGCACAACCAGCCGCTTCCCATGCTACGCCGTAACGCCCCATGCCAAGCACTTGTGCGGTGTGCTTGAAGCTACTCACGTTTGCGAGACGGTTTTCAACAGGGACTTTCACATTTTCGAGCGTGATGTCGGCATTCAGCACACCGCGCTTACCCACTTTACCCGCAATATCCGTGATGGTCAGTCCGTCAGCTTCTTTCGGATTATCAATCACGAAGCCACCGAACTTGCCTTCTTCGTCCCGCGCCCAGATAATGATGATGTCTGCGATACTCGCGTTCCCAATCCAGCGTTTTGCGCCGTTCAGCACATAGTAATCACCTTCGCGTTTGGCTTCTGTCCGCACGAAAACGGCATTACTACCGACTTTCGGTTCAGTTAAGCCAAATGCGCCGATTTTCTTCATGGCGAACATATCCGGCAACCAACGGTCTTTCTGCTCTTCGCTACCGAGCAACGCAATCGACCCACCAGCCAATCCGCTGTGAACACCGTAAAATGTGCTGATGCTCCCATCACCCTTAGCGAGTTCATACATTGCCAAGCCCATCTCGACAAAATCGAGACCTGCGCCACCATGCGTCGGAATGGGTCCGCCGATGATGCCCAAATCTTTCATTTTTTCGGCAATCGCAAATGGAAATTCTGCTTTTTCCCAGTAGGGGTTAATTTCTGGTAGCACTTCTTCGTTGACAAACGCCCGCACACGGTCACGGGTAGCGCGTTGCTTGTCGTTCAGCTTTTCATCGAGTCCGTAATAATCAAAGCCTGTGTAATTGCGAACATCTTGTTCGACTGTCGCCATAATTGTCCTCTATAGGCTATTTATTGTATGTGATGCTTATAATATAGCATTAATCTAATCGGGATTCAATTATTTTTGACAAAATGTCTACAAATAGAAAACCTGTCATGTTGTGTAAATCGAAGTAAAGGTAGCAATCTCGTGTGATACAAACTTGAATTGAACGGTCTTTTGACATGTTCTAGACAACTTTCCGCATCCAATGATAGTTTGTTACTAAGATAGAATGTTATAATCACAAATGTTTACCATGCAAAATGGATGTTTAAGTTTGTTTTTTGTTATATCCATTGATATTATGAATTACGTATATGTGGGTAGATGCTTATCTGTTTGGGGTGGTGTGGGGAACTCGATTACTTTTAACTAACGGGGTAGTTTTCTATGAGATTCGTTGTTCCGAGATATATGGTGGGATTATTTGCCTTATGCGCCATACTGATGACGATTGCTGTGCCACCAGTGCAAGCTGAACCGATTCCGCCAACGGCAAGTCCTAATTATTTTTACAACCGAGAAACCGCATTCATCGTTCGTTATGCCTTTGATAACGTCAATGGGGGTATCTTTCTTGCTGTTGCGCCAGATGGGTCGCCGATTGGTAGTATGGCAGGCGAGGTGATTTGGGGCGTGCCAGCAGGTTTATTCGCTGGAAACCCTATGCAATCTACAGATAAGAGTTTGTATGGTCATGCGACGTGCATCCGGTATTTCATCGCGGAGTATCAGCGGATTACGACATTAGAGCTTCAAGGGCATCCTGCGTTAGCAGACTTAAATGCTGCGTTGGTATCTGTCGGTGCGCCGACCTTGGCTTCGCCGGCTGGCTTGCTAACTTATGCACAAAGCTGTGCTGATTTCGTTATCAACAATATGGTGATTGCCCCTGATGATAGTGTTGATGAGAACAGCGGCGGTGTAGACCCATGGAATTATAGCGACCCCGGTGGTGGAGGGGGAGCGCCAGACAGAGGCGATGTCGTAATTACAAACCGTGTGTACTACTGGTCATCTGTGAGTGAGGATGCGACTACCCGTTTTGTTGATGACACACTTGGGTTCATTGCCAGCCAACCAACGGCACCCCGCGTAGAAAGTATTGTGCCATGGACAATGGTGGAACTCGCAACCGCGTTAGCAAACGCAGGTGTTGGCGGTTCAGCGACATACCGCAATCACGCCATAGCTTGGTGGAATTGGCGTTTTACACAGGCAGATACTTTGCCCGATTTCAATGACCCAACACCGCCTGCACCAGACGATGTAAATGCGTGTCCTGTCGCTGCGGGTGGTGGGCAACTGAATAACTGCATTGCAGGTGGCGGACGTGATTTATTCATAGCACCGCTTGGATATGCCCTCGGTGGTGCATTTGCAACACAGGCAATTACATATGCAGACAGTTTTCTAGGCACAGGCAATGCCCCTAATTTGCCTTTCCCTCGCGTACAGGCAATTCAAGATAGCACCTATGTAGCCGGTTTTTCACGCGGGGCATTATTCGCAAACATGCAAAATAACGGCGTGGCAGTTGGAACACGCGACCAATATTGGGACTTTGGCAATAACCCTGCCCGCTTAATCACTGATTGGACAAATCCGGCAACAGCGAGTGACTTAACAAATCTCAATTTGCCGTTTACGCATTATAACGGACGTGAAATCTTAGCAGGGACACAACGCTCATTATGGTTCTACTATACATTTGGCGAAAACCCGAATCAGACATTTCCGGCTGTAGGGACGTTTGATGACGAAGACGACATGCGCACAGCCGTCCTCAGCATGTGGGATTATATCAACACTAACTTGTGGGATACGGTAGATGGTCAGGAAGCGTGGTTTGAATCGACCCAACGTGCCTATAAGCCCTGTTTTAGTGCAGGGACAGATTTGCCAATTGGCGACTGGGCGGCGCCCTTAATTGGCAATAAAGTTCATACGCTTAATGCAGATGGGTCAGCAACGGTGAGTGTGACGAACGTCGTCGATGACGATTTTGCTTATCTGAGTTGGGATTTTCGT
>JBCBKJ010000102.1:0-19367 GCA_038522085.1 Chloroflexota bacterium | reverse complement strand
ATTGGTTAACTCAGATTCGTAATGCATCACATAGAAATGCGATGGATTCATGAGTACCTTCTAGTTGTTGTAAATCTTAATCGTAATAATTTTTGTATGCACAACAATAGGAGAGCACACAATGACTTACCGTCGAATATCTATTTTGATGCTACTGGCATTTTTGCTAGTGAGCGTCGCACCCCTCGCCGCGCAAGATACAGAATGCGAAGATGGTTTCCGCTTCTTTGAGAATGAGTTACTGGCGCATGATCCACTCTGCATTCCCGAGATCCCTGAACGGATTGTAGCACTTAGCCCACAATCTTTTGATCTGCTCATTGCTGTAGGAATGGAACCTATAGGTGCTGTCGGGTATCTTGAACCCATTTACGCTCGTAACTTTCCATATATAGTTGAAGATACCGAGGTCACGTATGTCGGTTTTCCCACCAATATTGAGTTAGTCCTCGAATTAGAACCAGATCTCATCATTGGGAGTGCGTTCGCAGATTTAGAAACCTATGACCAATTGAGCGCCATTGCTCCTACTGTAATTCCAGAAGCACTTCCCAACGTTCAATGGGAAACCAGTATGCGCTTTATGGGTGAAATGCTTAATTTGAGTGAAGAGGTCGAGGTTTTGTTAGCAGAATACGATGCTCGTGTGGAAGATATGATTGAACTCATCGGTGATCCCTCTGAAATCGAGATTTCGGTGGTTCGTTACTTTGATGGTGGTGGTGAAGTCGGCGTTGGCTTGCAGATGCAACTAGCAAATGCCTTTTCCACTGACATGCTGTCAGATGTTGGTTTCGCACGTCCTGAGCCACAAGCGTTAACAGCCGAAGAAGCCGAAGCAGAATTTGGTGGGGCAGTGGCGGTAACACTTTCTTTGGAAGAGTTACCTCTAGTTGATGGCGAATATCTCTTTGCATGGAGCCAAGCCCCCGATGCAGAAGGCGATGCAGCAAACGAAGAAGCCTTTGGCGTTCTCAGCGATGACCCACTCTGGGGAACGTTGGAAGCTATACAAAATGAACAAACTTTCCAAGTTGGCGGACACTGGGTTGGTTGGGGTTTCCCTGCGGCACACGCTGTATTGGATGACCTCTTTATTCATATAGCAGGTGTAGACCCAGCGGAAGTATCACCAAACCCCTTTCTGACAGATGATATGGAAGAAATGGACGAAGCATCGGTAGATACATGTGATGCTGGCTTTCGTTCGGTTGAACATACTGCTGGTACAACGTGCGTACCAGAACAGCCAGTACGGGTAGCAACCAATGTTGAAACTGTTGTGACTGCTCTTTTGCTTCTAGGCATCCAGCCAGTAGCTGGACCTGAAGATCAAGCAGGTTGGAATGCCCCTTATGCGTCTCTCTTGCCTGATAATGTTGACATTAATGACATTGCTGATATTGGCGTTACTGAGGCAACTAATTTTGAATCTTTACTACTCACTGAGCCAGATATGATTCTCACTTATCCCTATGCTGGTGAGGAAATCTACGATGAGCTATCTACGGTTGCTCCAACAGTACTTATTGAACGTGGCGCTAATGGAGATTGGCGTGAGCGATTTGACCGTGAAGCAGCCGCACTTAACCGTGAAGCAGAAGCAGCCGCGGTGATCGCTCGCTACGAAGCCGCTTTAGAGGATCTAAGTGATTTCACTGACCTCACAATTGCATTTGTTCGTCGTCCGAATAATGGCACATTTCGCATGGATGTGGTCGGTTCTTTTCCGGGCTCCGTTATGGAAGATGCTGGTCTCAACTTACTCACTGCACCTGAAGGTGTAGGAGATACACAGTTCACAGGACTTGTTGACAGTATTAGCGAGGAACGGCTAGATATTTTGCAAGAAGCTGATCTCATTATTACACCAGATTGGCGTGAAGCTGGCTTTAGCGAGGAGCCAGATCTAGCTGGGCTTGAACGGTTTGTTGGATGGGATTTGCTTCCTGCCGTGCAGGCAGGCAATGTGTTGGTTGTGCCAGGACCCGTCTACAATGGCGGTAACTATGCAGCAGCACAATTACTGCTTGAAGCGATACTGGATGCTGTTGGTGAAATGGAAACTTCTGACTAAGTATGAGTTGACGTGTAGTTCGTTCTTGTGAACGGGTTACACACATCTTCTAACAAACTAAGCAATTATTGGAGAAACAAAATGCAAGTTCGCAAATTCATAATTTTAGCATTCCTAGCACTCCTGTTAGTGAGTGTTGTACCGCTCCTAGCCCAAGATGCAACACGCGAGTATATAGATTCTCTTGGTAGAACCGTAGAAATTCCTGTGCAACCTCAGCGTATTCATTCCATGCAAGACAATACGATTACACTCATGTTGGTCGAATTGGGAGCGCCTGTGACGAGTTCAATGGGACGCTTAGCCGCAGATGGGACGCCTTTCCTGCGCTCAGTCAATCAAGTCTACAACGTAGACTTCGACAATTCTGATATTCAGTACACCGGCGCACGGGGTGAACCTAACCTTGAACTGATTCTAGCGGCTGAACCCGATCTGATAATTTCTGATCCATTCTCTGCTGAAGAGATTTTACCTGAACTTGAAGCGATTGCGCCTGTACTGGTTCTGGATACTGTCGCACCCGCGCTTGAATTCTATCGAGAGGTAGCTGATGTCTCTGGCTATCTTGATGTCTATGAGGCACGGTTGGCAGGTTACGAGGCTTTGATTGAGGATGCCAATGGTTGGATTGGCGACCATAATTATACCTACTCTATGCCGCAAGCTGCTGGGGGGCAGTTCTTCATCAACAGCACATATGGTGCACTCTCATTTGTGCTTGATGACCTAGGCTTCACTATTGTTGGCGAAGGCGCAGCCATGCGTGAGCGAGGTGAGCTATTTTCTCAACAGGTCAGCCCCGAAGTTTTGCCGGAGCAGGATGCTGATTTCGTTTTCGATACCTATCGCATTGACCTAGGGCAAAATGGAGGACCGCAAGTCTGGGCTGAGGATGCACAGGAGGTATTCCCTGCTTACTGCGATGCTCTGTCAGCTTGTAGAGAGGGACGTCTGATTCTCCTGCCTCGTGAGTTTGCCTTCCCAACATCTTTCCGAACATTAGAGATGAACATCCACTATGTCGTCAGCCATGTTGCAGGACGTCCTGGTGTTGTCGATCCCAATGAAGAGTAATGGTCAATGTGCAGTCCGTCTGAGTGTATGGGCTGCACATAAACATTTTAATGACAAATAAGCATACAAAGGAAAATATGATGAATTTTCGTCAACTATCCATTTTGATGTTACTGGCGATATTGCTAGTGAGTGTTGTACCGCTGACGGCACAGGATGATACGACTGAATGTGAGGAAGGATTCCGTCTTTTCGATCATGAGATGCTGGCGACTGACCCTGTGTGCATCCCCGAAACGCCTGAGCGTGTAGTGTTGGTGTGGCCACTGGGTCTGCCATCTTATCTACGCGCAGAAGCACCTATTGTCGGGTCATTTGCTATAGAGTTTTTGAAAGGGCAACATCCAAATTGGGTAGAAGAACTCGATACGCTCGCTGATATTGGTACGCCTGCGAATCCAGAAGCGGTATTGGCTTTAGAACCAGACCTTATCATCGGTGCCTATTATCTAATTCAAGATGAAGATACCTCGAACTATCCTGAATTTGTTGAGGCCGACGAGACTTGGACAAATATCGCTCCTACGGTTGTTTTCGATTGGAATCAAACAACATGGCGCGAAACACAAGACCTCATTATGGATGCTGTAGGGAAGGCAGATGCGTCAGATGCTATCACTGCTGAATTTGAGGCACGCGCTCAAGAACTGGCGACCCTCATTGGTGATGTTGAAGATATTGAAGTAGCCATGATTAATTTTGGTGCTAACTTCTTCAACTTGCACACACAATATACACCTGGGGCAGATGTTGCCGCGTTAGTTGGCTTTGGACGTCCTGAGTCACATTTATTGCCTGTATCACGCGAAGATTTCTTGGCTAACCGCGATGACTATCCGGGATATATCAATGAAGGATATTTGAATGTAAGTATGGAAAACCTTGATGTTGTTGACGCTGATGCAATCTTTATCTCAGGGGGTGTGTTCGAGAATAATCCTGATAATCAAAGTGCCTTAGACGATTTACTGGCTAATCCTCTCTGGCAAACCTTGAATGCTGTACAAAATGATAATGTCTACGTTGCAAGTATTAACTTTGGTAATGGAGAAATCGCGGCTGCCCATACCATGCTAGATGATTTTGCGACTGCTTTTGGTGTTCTGGAAGAATTAAGCCCCAATCCCTACGACATCAAAGCCCCGATTCCAGAACTTGATGCTATGGGTATGAATGAAGAAATGGAAGCTACTGAAGAAGCCTCCGATTAAGCCTTATCGTGTGTAGTCTATCGTTGTGGATTAGGCTACACACCTCACAAACAGAAATTAACGTGTGTAAACTCATTTAAGTTACATGAAAATATGATTTATAACCTGATGCGTAGATATACGTGAGAATGTTCGCTAATCTGTGACTCATGTTTGATGATGCACTACACAAAACGATACAGATGCCATTGGAGATCTTCTATGCACTACCGTAAATTAACCTTGTTAATGTTATTTGCCTTGCTGGTTGTGAGCATTACACCGACTTTCGCGCAAGATGAGACAAGCGAATGTGAAGATGGATTCCGTCTATTTGACCACGAATTTTTAGCAACTGACCCCGTTTGTATCCCTGAAAATCCTGAACGTATCGTGCCAATTGACCTCATTGGACTTGAGTTCATGCTCATTCATGATATTCAACCCGTGGTAAGTAGCTTTGCCATACAAGGTTTGTTTGCCAGTTCACATCCTGATTTGTTGCCACTGCTCCAAGACTTTACAGCCGGATTGCCGGATATGGGCTTTCCAATTGACCCCGAAGCAATATTAAGTGCAGAACCTGATTTGATTATTGCTAGCACCTTGATATTTGACCCCGAAATATATGATGAGATGTCGCAGATTGCCCCTGTGGCTTTATTCAATGCGCCCTTTGAAGAATTTGGGCAAGATTGGCGTCCCAGTGTTGATTTCATTGGTCAGGCTCTAAACATGACTGAAGAAGCGGATGCTGTGCTGACTACTTATGATGAACGGGTGGCTAGCTTACAAGAAACGCTCGGTGAAGGATATGAGAATACAACTATCTCTGTGGTGAATGTAGTCTCACAAGACATCTTACGGTTGCGCCTTGCTGGGTCATTTAGTGGTATTCTGATTAATGACATTGGTCTCATGCAACCAGAATCTCAGCAAGCCTTCATTGGTGAAGATGGGGCATCAATTGTTAATAACATCAGTCAAGAGCGATGGACAGAAATAGACGCTGACTATGTATTCATGTATCAATTTGGTGCAAGCCTTGGCGAAGTTGCTGAGGTAGGTGCATTCCTTGATGATTTTGCAGATATACCCATCTGGAATGTTCTCGAACCTGTGCAAGAGGGGCGTATTTATCCTGTCTCCACACACTGGCATGGATTCGGTATTTTTGCTGCTCATGCCGTTCTTGATGATCTATTCGTCATCGTTGCTGAGGCTGAGCCACTGATTGCTAATCCCTACACGGCGGAGACGCTAAGTGATGTGTCACCTGAAATCGAATCCACAGAAGAAGCCTCCGACTGAGCAAGCGAAGTGACCCGTTCTTATGAGCGGATTTTATTCATGATTACATTGTCAAATTGTAACTGTTGAGGAGAAAACACAATGCCATTCCGAATAGATGAAACTGACCCACAGGTGATGATTGTGCATACAGGTGATCATATTGGTCCAGAAGATTACGAAGATTTTCTGAAATATTGGGCATCTCGCTTTGAGGGTGAGGAACGCTTCGGCATCGTGCTAGTCAATGAACCTCATACACACGATGAAGAAGGAGATGAAGAATTATCTGAGGAAGAACTCCAGAAAATACGTGAAGAACGAGGCGCACGTCTAATCAGAATCATCAATGACTTCCGCCGTGATTATCGCCAGCGTTCTAATCAAAAAACAATCGGGATGGCAAATGTCTATCCTGCTGATGCCGAGTGGATTCAAGACCTTGGTGAAGACGGTTGGGAAGATATGCAGACCAAAGCCATGATGCGCTCTAATTATATGTTTGGTATTCGTGGACGTAACTTCACCGGTATAGAAAAAGCGAAAGCATGGATTAAAGAGCAAGCCTCTCAGCCACCTATCTCGCTCGCTGATGACCCACAAGCGCCTACGGCTGGTGGTGGTCGGGTTGGTTTATTTTATGGCAGTACAACAGGTGTCACGGAAGAAATTGCAGACCAAATTGCAAACGTATGGTCTGAAACAGGCTTAGATGCGTTGGAAGCTGTCAACATCAGTTATTTGGACGACATCAGCAACCTAAAAGAGTTTGACTACCTCATTCTGGGTTGCCCAACTTGGAATGTTGGCGAACTTCAAGATGATTGGGAGCTTGAGCTGCCAAACTTAGAAGATGTTGATTTCTCAGGTAAGCGCGTGGCATTGTTCGGTGTAGGCGACCAAGCGCATTATAGCGATAATTTTCAGGATGCACTTGGTATCTTGGGGCGTAAATTACGTGAACGTGGCGCGACCCTTGTTGGCTTCACACCCACAGAAGGATACGACTACGACGAATCAGTAGGGGTTGAAAATGATATGTTCATGGGGCTAGCGATTGACGAAGTTAACCAATCTGATCTAACTAGCGAGCGCATCGAAGCATGGGTCAAGCAGTTAGTCCGCGAGTTTGAACTCACGCCTGCATAGATTCATTTGACGAATGCTGTGTGTAGTCTGTTCAGTTCACTTGAGCAGACTACACCTGTATAACGACAGTCTATTGAAGTAAGTAGAAATGAAAACACAAAATGACAACGATGCATGACGAATTTCAAGAAGCCTCACATGGCATCATTGCCCACGTAAACGATGACCATAGAGATGCGATGCTCAAGCTCGTGCATGCCTTTGGTGAGCAGACATGGGCATCAGACGCAGAATTAATCGCTATTACCCCAGAGCAGATGACCCTACGTGCGCTCAGTGAGGAGCGGGAAGAAACCGTTGACGTTGCATTTAAACCGCCACTGGTTAAAGTAAACCATGTGAGGCGTGCAATGATGCAACTCATTAAAGAAGCAGATGCCATGCTTGGTGATGCTGTACCACCTGAACGAAGCCTATCACTCTCTAGTGACTTGTTGGATTATTTGCGTGCTGTGTCTGTGCGCGAACCCGAGATTGCGCGTAATCTACGTGAGGCAGTTGCCCGCGAACCACAAATGGATATGCAGATTGATCCCGAGCAGGGTCAATTTCTTTCGCTGTTGTTACGCCTCATCAATGCACGTCGCACGATTGAAGTCGGTGTTTTGATGGGTTACTCAACCTTATGGACAGCACTAACACTACCAGAAGATGGACAAGTGATTGCCTGTGATGTGAGCGAAGAATGGACAAATATGGGACGTCCGTATTGGGAAGCAGCCGATGTTGCAGACAAGATTGATCTGCGTATAGCACCTGCTACCGAGACTTTGCAAACTTTACTGGATGATGGTCAGGCTGGGCAGTTTGATTTTGCTTTCATTGACGCTGACAAAAATAACTATGATACCTACTACGAGCAATGCTTACAGTTGCTACGTCCGGGGGGTCTGATTGCTATTGATAATGTGCTATGGAGTGGGCGTGTAGCAGATGATACCTATCAGGATGATGATACAAGAGCATTACGCGAACTCAATATTAAGTTGCATACTGATGAGCGTGTTGATTTAAGTATGCTCAGTATTGGTGATGGACTGACACTCGTGGTCAAGCGATAAATGCGAGTCGGAGTCATACATATAACATGAAAAACAGACCCATTGTGGAAGAGATATATACATGGAAAGTGCAATCAATCCGCCCAAGCAAAAAGGACACCGAAGCAAGCGTCTGTGGCTATTACCGGGGCTGTTTGTGGGAATAGGGGTGTTAGCAGTGTCACTGGTATTCAGTGTGATGCTGGGCGCTGCTGACATCACGCCAGCCGTCGTTATCGAATCGCTCATCAATTTTGACGAAACTTCATTTGACCACCTTGTTATCCAGACCGTGCGCTTACCGCGTGTGATTGCGGGAGCTTTTGTGGGCGCATCGCTAGCAGTAGCGGGTGCCATCATGCAGGGGCTGACCCGTAATCCACTCGCTTCTCCTGGTATTTTGGGCATCACAGTCGGGGCTTCCTTTGCTGTTGTGCTGGCTGTGTTCATACTTGGTAGCCCGCCGCTGACGATCTATGCCTTCTTTGCCATGATTGGTGCCGCAAGTGCGGCGGCTATCGTCTATGGAATCGGCTCAATGGGACCGGGACGGGGTGTATCGCCTCTACGTTTAGTATTGGCAGGGGTTATTCTGAGTGCTTTTCTAGGCTCATTCACCACCGCTTTGCTCATCATGGATCAGGATACCCTTGACCAGATTCGCTTCTGGACGGTTGGCTCTTTAGCGGGGCGCGAGTGGGAACTCATTCGTGTGACGGCGCCCTATATGATTGTGGGGATGGTTGGTGCGCTCCTCATGGGACGCCAGATTACGACGATTAGTCTTGGGGAAGATATTGCCGCCGGGTTAGGACAGAATACTGCCCGTGTTAAATTGCTGGCGGCCATCGCAACGGTTCTAGCGGCTGGCGGTGCCGTTGCTCTCGCGGGACCGATTGGCTTTGTCGGACTCATCGCCCCTCATATTGTTCGTTTCTTTGTGGGCACGGATTACCGCTGGATTATTCCTTATAGTGCGCTGGTTGGGGCATTGCTCGTCATCGGCGGCGATATGGTCGCGCGGGTGATTATTCGTCCGCAAGAACTGCCTGTTGGCATCGTGATGGGTATGCTGGGCGCTCCCTTCTTCTTGTATCTAGCGCGTTGGAAGGTGAAAAACTGATGGCAACCCAATCGGCAAATAAACAAATTTCGCGTCCGCCGTGGCATACGTTTCGGTTGGGCAGTTTTTCGTTCAAAGTAGACCGTCGTGCGCTCCCGGTCTTCATCGCTTTGACCCTCGTAGGGCTTGGTGTTCTGGTGACAAGTATCAGCTATGGCGAGTTTGACATCACACCGCTTGAGGTGTTGCGAACCATTCTGGGTATGGAGACAGATGATACCCGCCATGAATTGGTGGTGTGGACATTTCGTATGCCCCGTATCTTGGTGGCTTTCATGGTGGGGGCGGCGTTGTCTGTCTCTGGTACAATTTTACAAGGCATCACCCGCAATCCCTTGGCTGACCCCGGTATCATTGGCATCACGTCAGGAGCATCGCTGGCAGCCGTTGCGGTGATTGTCTGGTTTGATGTGCCGATTAGCTGGTTGCCTTTTGCGGCTTTCGGCGGGGCAATTACGATGGCAGTACTCATTTTTACGCTGGCATGGAACAACGGAACATCGCCTGTTCGTCTTATTCTCGTTGGTGTGGCATTGAGCGCCATCTCGACTGCATTGACTAACTTCATGATTGTCTTTGGTGAGATTAACGCAGTACAACAGGCGACCATCTGGTTAGCGGGTAGTGTCTACGGGCGCGATTGGGAGCATGTTCAGACTGTTGCGCTCTGGTTGGCGGTGTTATTGCCAATCACTATCCTGATGGCACGACAGGTCAACACACTGGGTTTAGGGGATGACTTGGCAAAAGGCTTAGGGTTGCGGGTGGAATTTCAGCGTGGTTTCCTCATCGTCCTGAGTGTTGGACTCGCCGCCGTATCTGTTTCAGTATCGGGTGTGATTGGCTTTGTCGGCTTGCTGGGTCCGCATATCACGCGGCGCTTGGTTGGTCCTTCCCATGAGGCTTTGATTCCTGCCGCCGCATTGCTTGGTGGTGTCCTGCTCATGCTCTCTGACCTCATTGGACGCTGGATCATCGCACCCTCTGAACTGCCTGTAGGCATTGTGGTGTCTGTGATTGGTGCGCCTTATTTCCTCTATCTGCTGTGGCGTGCGCGTCACCATCATTCAATCTAAAGGAGACAGTGAAATCATGATTGATGTCAATAATTTATCACTCAGCTACGATGGTAATACCGCTATCGTCAAAGAATTAGACTTACAAATCGCGCAAGGCTCGGTGACTACGCTTGTGGGTCCCAACGGATGTGGGAAATCTACCTTACTGCGGGGTATTTCGCGCTTACTCAAACCGATGACAGGTAGTGTGCATTTGGATGGGCAGAAAGTCCATAGCATGAATGCTAAAGACCTCGCAAAGCAGATGGGTATTCTGCCACAATCCCCCAATGCCCCCGAAGGATTGACCGTCCATGAGTTAGTCGCACAAGGGCGGTATCCGCATCAAAACTGGTTTCAGCAGTGGAGCAAAGAGGATGAACGCATTGTCCAAGACGCACTCGAAACCACGACCCTGACTGATTTTGCAGACCGTCCAGTGGATACACTCAGTGGGGGACAACGCCAACGGGCTTGGATTGCGATGGCACTGGCACAGCAAACAGAGGTCTTGTTGTTGGACGAACCGACAACCTATCTTGATTTGGCTTATCAGATGGATGTACTTGACCTGTTAGATGACCTGAACGAGCAGGGGCGTACCATTGTGATGGTCTTACACGACCTCAATCATGCGGCACGCTATGCCGATCATATTGTTGCTTTGCGTGATGGACAGATTGTTGTACAGGGGAATCCTCATCATGTGATGACACCTGAGCATATCCATGATGTTTTCGGGTTGCAAAGTCATATCATTGCTGACCCGATCACAAATACCCCTATGTGTATACCCATCGGGCGGCGTGAACGCGCTATTGTCGATAAGCGCAAATTATCTGCACAGACTGTAGCCTGACAAACATGATTCTATGAACCGAATCGCATATGAAAGGTAACCGCAACACCTGATAGCAAGTGAGGATAGAAAACGATGACCCAGCAACAGACACCCCTAGAGCAAACTTTGAAGCGCCTTGATGCGCTAATTGACCAGCCTGTTAGCATCGGTAAAGTAGAAAGCTCTGGCTGGTTTTCACCGATGGACTTGATGCGTGCTGATGATGAGACTTTAACACAATTCCTTGCCAAGCAAGCCACACAACATCCAGAAATGGATGCTCGCACCCGTGGTTCGTATTTTATTGGTGACTATAGCTGGTATCTACCAATGGTAGCGATTGGTGCTTATCTTACTGAGCGTCGTGTACCTAACATATCACCTGACAACGTATGCGTGCGGTATAGCCCTTACACATGGCATTACAATGGTGAGAGTGGTGAAGCAGAGCGTATGGAGGTACGTTTGCTACATGGTCATTTCGCTTGCCTGCCCGATGACCCCGATGCTGACCATCCTTTAGCGTTGGTGATGTACGGTGAAGCAGGGTTGCTGGGTTGGTTACGCTCTACATTGGAGGCACATCTTCTTCCAATTATTGAGCGTATCTTTGAGCAAACACGCTTAAGCCGTCATGCACAATGGTGCCTCGTAGCGGATTCATGTGCGGCACAATTTTTGCATCTTGGCAAGCAAATGGGCGATGAGCGATGGGGTCGGTCACAGGGATTAGATTTTATCAAATCAGAGCAGTCGCCGATGAACAATCCCAAGACTAGTTACGTCAGCTTGCAATACCTTGACCACGTTGAGACGTTTCGTGCGCGGGGTGGATGTTGCCGTTACTACACTGTTTCGGAAACAGGCAAAGACTACTGCTCGACCTGTGTTTTGCGTAAGCCCGAAGACCGTGATGCGCGCTTATTGGCATACATGAAAGAAAAGTATAAAGCTGACGATAACTGAATGGGACAGCAATAAAAGCTATCGAAAGAACATCCGACTAATTATAAACCTTCGTGCAGTCCGTCTGATAGGGTAGGCTGTACAACTCTTAGCGTGTATTCTTGTTGAGGAATTGTCATGCTTAATCAAAATGGATTACTCGCGCTTATTGTAAGTTGTGGGCTTATTTTCGCACCTACACTCATTTATGCTGTTGGCTTAATGCGTGAGGAAATCGATACCATAACTCTTTTTGCGCTGTCGCTATTTGCAAGTCTCTTATTTCTTCCTACGTTCATTGCGTTCGCCATACGCCCTCAGCGTGGAACTGCCACGATTACTGGACTCTCAATTGGAATTATCGTCGGTGTGCTGACCCCTTACACATGGGATAGCATACTGTCATTCTCGCTCATAGGTATTTTGGCTGAAAGTGTTCTGTTGTTAAATGATGATAGCACAGTATGGAATCGACGGTATACACTCATTGGTGTGATGTTAGGGGTATTGCAATTTGCTATCAATATCATCGGACATGATCTTGAACTCGCGCCTATGATGTGGCTTGGATTGCTGATAGTCACGCTTATCTCTGGCGTCGGCATCGTATGGACTGGTATCTATATTGGACAGAAATTTAAATCTATTATCACAACATAATCCCACCACACAAACGACGCATCATCATTTCCTTACATTGCTGTTCAAAGAAAATACGTAGCTTCTGCGTCGTTATTAACCCACGTAAACCCCATTTACTCACGTCTAAAATACTGTGTGTAACACACCGCGTAGATTTACGTGATAAATTTCGCTAATCTTACACTCATGTGCGATGTTGCACAGAATTGATGCTAATCTATATTTGAGAGAAGAAAATGAAACACTATCGTAAATTTACTTTACTGATGCTACTGGCACTTTTGCTGGTAAGTGTCACACCACTCTCTGCACAGGATGATACCGAGTGTGAAGACGGCTTCCGCTCAGTTGAACATTTCACAGGCACAACTTGTATTCCAGAAAATCCAGAACGAGTTGTTGCATTCGATCCAGGTGTCATCGAAATGTTTGCTGCATTTGAATTCGCACCTGTGGGCAGTACTGCCCTCTTGGAAGCATTCTTCGTTTCGACCTACGTTGATGTTGCTGATAGCTTAACCAACCTGACAGAAGATTTACCTGACATTGGCTTCCCAGTAAATCAAGAAGTCCTACTAGAGATTGAGCCAGACCTGATTATCTGGGGTTTTGGCGGTAGCTTCCAACCTGAAAACATCAACGATATTGCACCAGTCGTGGTAATCGACTCATCTTTATCTTGGCAAGAAAATCTACTATTTGTAGGAGATATTCTCAATAAAACTGCAATCGCAGAGGCTTTGATCGCAGATTATGAAATGCGTGTAGAAACATTGCAGGAGCTTCTGGAGGGTCAAGAAAATCTTGAAGTTTCAATTGTTTTAGTCTCAGCCCAAGAAGGCGCCCCTTATTTCATTCAACTGCCAGGATCTTTTGCACATGATATTCTAACAGATGTTGGTTTACAAATTCCTGAAGCACAATATGAATTCAGTGATAGTGGTGGCATCGCAATTGGAATGGAACGGCTCGATTTGTTGGATGGAGACGTTATTTTGTTATTCAATGCTTCGCCAGACCCCGAAGCCTATATCGAACTACAGGAAAACTTAGATATACTTCGTGCTGATCCTTTGTTTAATACGCTGAATGCGGCACAAAATGACCAAGTTTATCAAGGTGGACCGTATTGGTATGTCCAAAGCACAATCTATGGAGCGCACTCGGCATTAGATGATCTATTTACGTATATTGCAGGTGTAGACCCTCAAGAAGTCTCGCCGAATCCATTCCGTAATTATGAGACTGACATAGAAGCTACCGAGGAAGCATCTGACTAATCGCAAACTCGTGTGCAGTCTATCCATAGGGATGGATTGCGCACCTAATCTTAACAACAAAACAAGCAATCATAAGGAAATACAATGACCTATCGTAAATTTACTGTGCTGATGCTACTTGTACTATTGTTGGTGAGTGTCGTGCCACTATATGCTCAGGCTGAGTGTGAAGAGAATTTCCGTCAAATGGCGCATTTCATGGGTGAAACATGCGTCCCTGATGCACCTCAACGGGTTGTTGTGCTGGATACGGGCGAGTTAGATGGGGTTCTCTCTCTTGGTATAACGCCCATCGGTGCTGTGGAAGCTATTCCGGGCTTAGGATTACCAGCTTATCTCGACTTGATGACGGAAGACATTGAACTTGTTGGCAGTATTGGCGAGCCAAATTTGGAAGCTATTCTCTTACTCGAACCTGACCTCATATTGAGCAATGCCCTACGCCACGAAGCTATCTACGATCAACTATCTGCCATCGCACCCACAGTATTCACGGAGACTGTCGGGGTTGTGTGGAAAGAGAATTTAGAGGTCTACGCAGAGGCACTTAATCGGCAAGATACGCTGAATATTCGCTTTGCAGAATACCAATCGCGTATCAATGCTATTCGAGATGTGATTGATGTTGGAGCGACTGAAGTATCTATTGTGCGCTTTGTACCGGGACAAAACCGTGTAATGCAACGCGGAAGTTTCATTGGCACAGTCATTGATGACATTGGCTTTGCCCGTCCTGAGCCACAACAAAGTGATGACTTTATGATTACCGTGAGCGAAGAAGAAATTAACCTCATGGATGGTGATGTAATATTCATCAGTGTTTTCGGCGACCCAGCCGATACATCACTGGCTGATTTTACTGAAGATGTATTGTGGCAAACGCTGTCAGCGGTACAAAATGATGATGTGTACCGCATTAGTGATGACCACTGGTTTTTGGGCATTGGTTTCTTGGGTGCTAACCGTGTGTTTGATGATATTTTGGTCACGCTATCTAACTGACAATAGTACCACTGTTATGAACAGGTGACTGTCCATCATGTTAGCAGTCACCTTTTTTGAATTTACGTCGGTAAATTCTAAATTATCGGAGCAGGATTTTGTACTTAATCCATAGCAAATAAAGCCTAGATGTACTTTAATCAAAATATCTCTGGTTGGTAGATTGGCACTTAACCCATCGCGTAGAAATTGTGGGATAGGTTTAGTAGCATCGCCGTGAGCTTTGACGCTAATGATTGGCTCATTTTTAAATCTACTGATTTCCTTAGGGGGAAGTTTCTAATGACAAGATACATTGTATCCTTTTTTGTGCTACTGATAGCTTTGATGCTTTCAGTAGCGCCATTTGCCGCTCAAGACGACGACATGAATACCTTTCCGATTGAGATTGAGCATAAATTCGGCACCACAATAATCACCGAAGAACCCCAACGCATTGTCGTATTAGGCTACACAGAACAAGATCCATATTATGCGCTGGGTGTCGAGCCAATAGCGATTCGTTACTGGTACGGCGATGAAACAGACGCTATTTTCCCATGGGCGGATGATGAAGCTGGCGATGCTGAACCCGAAATTCTGAATATGTCTTTCGGCGCGTTGAACTATGAAGCTATTCTCGCGCTCGAACCCGACCTCATCAGTGCTGTGGACGCAGGTATCACTGAAGATGAATATGAACAACTATCACTCATTGCACCTACATTAGCACAGTACGATACCTATGTAGATTTCGGGATGCCATGGCAAGAAACGACACAGTTAATCGGCATGGCTTTAGGCAAAGCGGACGAAGCAGAAGCACTCGTCAATGACCTAGAAACGCGCATTGAAACTATTCGTGACGAAAATCCACAATTTGTGGATAAGACGGTAGCAGTTGCCTATAACGTTGGTGGCTATGGCTACTACACAGGGCAAGACAGTCGAGGACGCTTTTTCACCGATTTGGGTTTTGTTGTGCCAGACGAACTGAATGACATTGCTGGTGATAGCTTCTTTGCTACTGTCAGCGAAGAACGCCTAGACTTGCTTGACCAAGATTTGCTTGTCTTCTTAGCATTGCAATTCTTTGAAGGTGGTAGTGAAGCTGCCCGAGATACAATTGAATCCGATACCTTGCTCGGACAATTGTCTGTGGTACAGGACGAGCGCGTGCTTTATGTTTCGGATGAATTTGACAACGCATTGCAATTTAGCACCATTCTCAGCATTGATTTCTTGTTGGATGGTTTAGTGCCAGAACTCGCTGAAATCTTCCCACCTGAAGATGATATGGAAGCAACTGAAGAAGCTAGTGCAGAATGTGATGTCGAAACACGCGCTATTGAGGATGCGCGTGGGGTAGTGGTGTGTGTCCCAGAATCACCATCCCGCGTTGTTTCATTGACAGATGGTGATACAGATGCCTTAGTCGCATTAGGTGTTGATCCTGTGGGCGTGGCGAATGGTCGCGGTTCACAAACCCCACCACGCTATCTGCTCGATTTTCTGCCAGAAGACTATGTTTCTGTGGGGGGCTTCTTTCAACCTAATCTTGAGGTATTGCTCGAACTCGAACCAGACTTGATCTTATTCTCTTATGGTGACTTTGCAGAGCCAGAATTGCTCAGTCAACTCAATCAGATTGCACCAGTGTTTGTGCCTGTTGCAGGGAATGGTACATGGCAAGACTTATTTGCTAATGTCGGTGATGCCATGAATATGCAGGCAGAGGTAGATGCCTTTTACACGACCTACAACACACGTATCAATGAGATTAGTACAACCGTAGATGCAGATACGCAATTCATCATTGCACGATGGGCAGCAGAAGGTCCACAAGTCATGGCACCCTATATCTTTGCGCCAGCCATCTTGCAAGAACTAGGAATGGTTATGCCAGAAGAAATTCCAGACCTGCAAGAAGGTCATGCGCATTCTGCACCACTGAGCCTAGAGACGCTCGATATTTTGGATGCAGATTGGCTTTTCGTGGGAACGCTCCAAGCTGAAGGTGATGCTGCTGATGCACTTGAAGCCGTTTTTGATAATCCACTCTTCCAGCAGTTGACGGTTGTTCAAAACGAGCAAGTCGTTGTGGTTGATGGTTCAATATGGACAAGTAGTGGCGGACCTTTCGCTGCAAATCTCGTTCTTGATGTGGTAGAAGCAAATTTAGGGATGGAGTAAATGATGCACAAAGCACACGGAGTTGTAAAGACAAGCAAGGCTACCCGTTATATGAAGGCATTGTGTAATCACTTTGATCGTAAGGTGACGGCTGAGCATGACAACAATCACGGTACAGTACAATTTGGCTTTGGTGATTGCGAAATGACAGCAACAGATGATAGCCTTAGTATCACTGTAGAAGCCGATAACGAGGATCATTTCGGACGTGTCAAATATGTTGTCGGTGATCACTTAGAACGGTTTTCTGGCGAAGACGCATTGATAATTGAGTGGCAAGACATCTGATAAACTATGGGTGTAGGTCTGCATACAACTTGTAGACCTACACCATTTAGCTATTGGCAGATGCTTTGACTACTAGCAGACAGGACTAGAAATGAGTGATACCAACACCGCCGACAACACTGACGCCATTGTAATGGCACAACATACACTGCAATCCTTATTGAGCCAGCAAGAGAGCTTGGTGTTAGCAACTGTCAACACGGATGGATCGCCCTTAGCAAGCTACACACCTTTTGTCGTTGACCCTGACAAGACTTTCTATATTTTTGTGAGCATGTTGTCTCACCATACGGTGAATCTGTTACAAGCAGAGCAGGCGAGTGTGATGCTCATCGCTGACGAAGCCGAGACATCGCAAATATTCGCACGGTCACGGCTGACATTTACATGCCGTGTGGAAGAACTGGCACGCGATACTGAGGCATGGCAAACGGCGGCTGGTCACTATGAAGAACGCTTCAGCAAAATGTTCAGCTTATTGCGCACGCTTGGGGATTTCAAAATGTTCAAGCTAATACCAGAATCTGGAACGCTTGTTGTCGGCTTCGGACAAGCATATACGTTACAGGGTGATAAATTCGATCAACTCATATTACGTAAAGACTAGCTTACAGAAAGGACTCACAATGCCACGCGAAATCGATAATGTGATACGCGAACGTAAGACAGCCAAAATCCTGAATAACGAATTGAATTGCCAGCCCTTATCAACTGTAATTGCATCTGAAATTAAAACAGCACTGGAAGAAATCACTGAAATTGCAGGGTGGGCACCTTTTCACAAACCCGCTCATAAAGCTACTCATCTCGATGGTGATTCAACATCTATTGTGCCATGGCGATTTTACGTTCTGGAAAAGTCCGCTTGTTGCGCTTTACTGGATTTTATCAAGAGTAAAGCCAACGACGAACCCGATAGTATTTGGGCGAAGAAATTAGGAAGTAGCGTGCCAAAGATGCTGGCGGCTTGTGGTGCGCTGATACAAGTCACATGGTTGCCCAACCCATCTGACAAGGGTGATGAAATCACATTTGACCAAGGAAATATTGAACACGTCGCAGCGGCATCCTCAGCGGTACAGAATCTACTGTTGGCAGCACAAGCTCGCGGTCTGCACAATTACTGGTCGAGTGGGGGTGCGCTCATGCGCCATGCTGATACCTACAATTTACTAGGTATCCCCCATAATCAAGAATTACTGGGGTCGATCTTCCTCACACACCCTGACCAGACCTTTGATAAGAATCTCGCAGGTAGCCTGCGTGATAAACGTGGGATAGTGGCGGATTGGACAAAGTGGGTTACACTGAATGGTGGCTAAAGTACCACTGCACCAGAAAATCATCATGGAAATAACATAGACAGGCTAAAAGACGTCTCTGCTGTGTTAGATTTGAGGAATCAACAATGTTCAATGATCTCACTACAAAAGACCTGATAACAATTGGTATTTTCTCAGCTATCTATCTTGTCGCATATATTGTTCTATCGAGCGTGTTATTTACGCCATCCCTCTTCATATTGATGCTCCCAATCGGGGCACTGCTTTTGGGTCCTGTATATATGTTATACATTGCCCGAACGCAAAAACTAGGTGCTCTCACAATCACAGGTATACTCACTGCGCTGGTAGCAGGTTTGTTGGTGTATGGCAATATTTTGATTGCGCTTTTCAATTTAGGGATTGGTGTGTTGGCAGAACTATTTGCCTACGTAGGGAAATACAAGAGTTTTAAATGGAACACGGTTAGCTATTGCGTTATGTCTATGTGGGCTTTAGGTCAACAACTCGGTTTCTGGGTCGCACAAGATTGGATTCGCAATTTAACTATCTCATCAGGCTATCCAGCAGAATATGCTGATGGTGTACTGGCACTTGCTACCCCTGTGAATTTAACCTTGATCATTGTTAGTACAGTTGTCTGTGCAATTATCAGCGCTATTGTGGCAAACAGAATGCTCAAAAAGCACTTTGTACGTGCTGGGATTGCCTAGTGGAGAGGCTGACTAGGCAATCATCAGAGGGTCTCGTATTAGACCCCAGAACAAAATTGCTCCTATTGCTCATGGTAAATATCCTGATGTATAGCTTTGGGGCTAGTCTTTACATTTACCTATCTGTTGCATTGGCGGCAGTGCTTATGTCGCTGGCAGGTAATTACAGATACCTTCTGTACATAGGTGGCTTTTAT
>JBCBKJ010000101.1:0-20623 GCA_038522085.1 Chloroflexota bacterium | reverse complement strand
CATCATGAACATCACTCAATTTACCAATTAAGTGTGTGGCAACGGCTCTCGCTGGGATATTTCCCTGTTGCTTCCGTGCTATTCTCACAAGTCCTCTGTAGGCTTTCGTATCAGACGCCTGCGCCTGTTTGTACAACTCCAATAGATATTGATACGCAGGCGAAGACTCGTAATCTCTAACAGGTGAGCGTTTGTGTCTTGGTATTGGTGGGACAACATGCCAATCATCAAACTGTTCTTCGATGGCGTAGCGTAATCGCTTCCACTGTCTAGCAAGCGTGATAACCGATGTACTCTCAGGGTTTTTCAGGGATATTTCTAAAATGTCTGCGAATTGATTATCTAGCCAAGGCTCAAGTAAATCAAAATGTTGGCTTGCAATCCGTATTAGCGTTTTAGAATTAAGTATTTCGTGATGTGTGTTTACTATTGCCTTTAACCTTGAGAGCAATATCGCCTTAAACTCAGGAGAATGTTTATACAATAAGATAGAAGTGATAAAACCCACTTGTATCGCTAAATCCAATCTAGACAATAAATCAAAGAACCAATCACGATTCTGTGAATGATTATCTGCAAATAAGGCGAAATCATGAAAATCCATGACCTCACTGAGAAAACGATTTTTACCTGTGTGCTGTCGCTCGTATTCCGCAATAGAGGCTTGTACAAGTGGCTTAAACTCTGGCATGTAAATGTCGTCTGATGCCATTGAAAATGCATGCAGAGCATAGATTCTGATCCATCGGTCAACGTTCTCATCTAAAATGATGTTATGTAGTTGAGGGAGTATTTCGTTAGATCGAATGGCGATTAGTAATCTAGCAGACAAACGGCTTATGGATGGCGGTGCGTGGTAAACGAGTTGTAGCAGGTCTTGTCCTGCTATGTCGCGGTCTTTCCATGCAAATTGCTTTGTAGGTGTATTCAATTTGGAAGCACACTAAGTGGTGCTAATCCTCTAAGTTGTCATCATTACAATACCCCCACCAGCAATAATTCATCAAGTGTCAAATAAATAGCCGATTATCTTCCCTGTCGATACAATACAAGCCTATCGTCCACACAGAGAGCCTAGCCTCATGTCCGACCCCTACAAGCGCAATGACCTGCATGCCCGACAAGAACACGCCTTACAAATGGGAGGCGAACGGCGCATCGCACGGCAACATGCCAAAGGCGCACTCACAGCACGCGAACGCATCACACAGTTATTAGACCCTGATACCTTCGATGAATACGGTCAACTCGCGCATAGTGATTTGCCGGATGTAGCTGATAAAACCCCCGCCGATGGCAAAATCTGTGGTTATGGCGAAATCGACGGACGTACCGTGTATGTCTCTGCGGATGATGCAACGGTGATGGCAGGTGCAGGGGGACGTGTCGGTGTCGAAAAGCAATTTTCAGGCGCAAAATTAGCGACTAAACGAGGCTATCCCCTCGTACATTTGGGCGATGGGGGTGGCGCACGCATCCCCGATATTATGGGGTCAGTCGGCATGATGAGTATGGTCTATCCGGTGAAAGGCGCACCTCGCAACCGTTACGTGCCACAAATCACGACGATTATGGGTGTCTGCTATGGCGGACCCTCTTGGACAGCCGCTGTTAGCGACATCGTGATACAGGTCAAAGGGAGCATCATGGCAGTTGCGGGACCGTCAATTTTAGAAATTGCTACCGGCGAAACGGCTACGCCGGAAGAACTCGGTAGCTGGCAACTCCACGCTGAAGTCACAGGTCAGGTCGATTTATTTGCCGAAGATGACGCCGATTGCTTGCGTCTCGTGCGCGATACCCTTAGCTATCTGCCGTCGAACGCAACCCAATTGCCTCCGCGTATCGACCCCATAGATACACCCGACAAGCCCATTCATGCAACCAAAATTGTTCCTGCTGACCACAAAACAGGCTACGATATGCACCATTTGCTAGAGGTAATTTTTGACCACAATAGCTTACTAGAACTCAAGCCTTATTATGACGGTAGCCTGATAACCGCTTTTGCCCGTTTAGATGGCTACGTAGTCGGGGTATTGGCGAATAATCCACTGGTCAATGTCGGTGCGATGGGTCCTGGTGCGTGTGACAAAGCGACCTCGTTCATTGCGCTGTGTGATAGCTTCCATATCCCATTGATTTTCTTGCATGATACGCCTGGTTTTTACGTGGGGAAATTTGCAGAAGAAAAACAGATGCCCCGCAAAATCATGGCGTATATTCAAGCGATTCAACAGAGTAGTGTGCCGAAGATTTCTTGCATCGTGCGCAAAAGCTACGGTATGGCACATTGCAACATGGTCGGGGGTAACATGGGCGCAGATACCTTGCTCGCATGGTCAATTGCGGAAGTATCGTTCATGGATCCGCGAGTGGCAGTCAATGTGATGTATGGACGCAAACTCGCAGAGATGCCTACTGAAGAAGCTGACATCGCCCGTGAACAGTACATTCAGCAGATGCGACGCGGGGATGCTATCTGGGAAGCCGCTGGACGCAATTTGGTCGATAAGGTCATCGAACCAGACGCCACGCGCCATGAACTCATTAAAGCATTGCGCCGTTCACAGGGTCCCGATGGTGAACATGGGCGCAGTGAACGGTATTTAGCGAATTGGTCGCATCGCTTGTAAAAATTATGCGATTGGTGCAGGGGCGGGTTCTTCCATCAGCGACTTTAGCCAGTCAAGGTCAGCGATTTCACCATCGCGTGCGACTTCCGTTGCCTGAGAAAAATCTTGGTCACTGGTCAATGCGCCTGGCGTTGCGACCACCCGTACGCCTGCATTCACTGGCGATAGCAAACTCGATTCAGTATCTTCTATTGCCAAAATCTCATCTGGTTTGAGATTCAATTTTTCCATCACCATATGATAGGTTTCTGGGTGTGGTTTACGATTCGTCAGTAAGCCATGATGTGTGTAATAGACGAAGGTATCAAATGTGAAAATATCGTCTGTCGCATCGACAATTGCTTGTAGATTTTCTAGGCTTGTACCAGCCGTCCATACAAGCTGAATACCGTTTTCCTGTGCTTTCTGAATGACCTCAGCGATGCCATCTCTTAATGCGATGCCTTCTTCACGTAGCATCTCCTGATAAATCCGCGATTTACCACTGTGAATTGCTTCGACTTGTTCCTCTGTTATTTCATTGCCGACTTCTGCGGCATAATCGCGCACACGACGTTTGCCACCCGGCACTTCTAATAATTCTGAGTACAATTCAGGATGCCAATCCCAATCAAATCCGGCTTCGGCAATGGCTTTATTGTACGCCCGACGTTGCATATCCGATGATTCAATGACTGTTCCAATTGAACCTAGTGCAATGACTTTCACTGCCATGGTTGTCTCCTATGATGTGTGTAGTTACCTTCTACACAAACCATAGGGGACTTACCTGAGTGCCATCTGAGCATCTTATCTATACTTTGCAAGTACTACCAAAGCGCTGTATTAATGCGGTGTCACTTCTTGAAATCTACAGTTGGCAATTTTGCATTTGTGAGGTGGTTGGCTGTAGTGTCGCTTTCTCGCTGTCGCATAGCAAGGGCTGTTGCCACTACTGTTACCAATGCTGAAAAAAGAACTACCCCAGTCGCTAGTAGGATGTAATTTTCTATTATGGAGGCAGTGGTAGCAATCACAAAAGCTATCACAATATTGAGTAGCATGGTCGTTGTCACATGCCCAATCCAGCGCCCTTGAAACGGAAGGCGTGTAAACATCATCCACTGCTTCGCAACAATGCCTACGATTAAGCCATAGAAAATCCCACCCAGCACAATAACACACAGGTAAGGAACAAGCACGAGTAACCAACGCGATACAATCAGTGCCTGCAAGTCAGAGAAAACACTAATAAAGACAATGCCTATGAATCCCCAGACATAAGCGACAATGTTGTAGACGATAATGTCTTCTGATGAAATTCTCTGTTTCGTTTTTTCTTTTTGCTCTGTCATCGCTCATTTCTTAAAATCGACTGTCGGCAACTTTGCTTTGGTGGGTTCATTTGCTGACGGATTATTATTTTGTTGTCGCATAGCAAGAGCTGTTGCGCTTGTCGTTACCAATGCTGACAAAATAACGGTCCCAGTCGCTAGTAAGGGATAATTGTCTAGCGGACCCAAAACGACGCCTATAACGAACGATATGGCGACATTTAACAGACTAACGAGCAGAATATGGCGAGTCCAACTTGCTCGATAAGATAGCTGTTCTGATTTCATCCAATGCCTTGCACTCATGCCAACAGCAAAACCATAAATGCAACTACTGAAGATAATCAAGGCAGAGAAACGCAGAATTACTGCCAAAACCAGTCCGCCTACACCCTCAGCTTCCACAGTCAAAGCAAAAACGATACAAGCAACTATTGAAACCAATAAGTACGCCAAGATGTTGTAGAGAACAATATCTTCGGCTACCGTTTGTCGAATTGACTGCCTGTGTTGATTCATAGCCAGATCACTTCTTAAAATCGACTGTCGGCAACTTTGCTTTCGCAGGTTCATCGGGTGAGGGCGCTTTCGGAGGCTTAGGCGCTTTTGCTTTGCGCGGACGCATCGCCAACACACTCATCACGATAGCGACCAATGCCGTGCCAACCGGAATCCCTATCAAGAATAGCGGTGTACTGACAAACGCCACCACAATCGCCGCTGTAAAGCCCGCAATCACCAGCGCAAACACACCCCATTTGAGCGGTGTCGCCATATCGGACTGAAACAATTGCTCCCCAAAACGCCCGATGACTGCGCCATAAATCATGCCGACAACGCCGATGCCCAAGCATCCGAACAAGGATTGTATGAGTACAAGTGTCAGTTGGTCTTGAGGGATATTTGCACCTGCGCTAGTGATTTCGATATACGAATAAATCACAAAGCCTATCGCCGTCAGCAAATATGCGACACCCAAGCCACCCGCGTTGTATAAAATAATCCGCCCATCCGATAAATCTACTTTTTGTGTCTCACTCATAAACTACACTCCGTCTCTACCTGAATAATCACGCCGTTATTATAGTGGATGATAGGTATTTTGCTGAGGAATAATCATGCTGTGCTTAGGTCAACAATAGCATTGATGATACCAAGCCGTGAAATAGGTCAAAATTGTGAGAGTATAACGGGTTGTCCCTCTCTTCAGCGAGCTTGCGAGTGCAAGGGGAGGGATGAAAGGGAGGGGTTTGTGAAAACAAAATGCCCATCCTCAAAAACAAGAACAGGCATTTTCAGTGTGCTATGTACCTCAGCTATACCAATTCACTGACCGCTAATAGCTAACACGCTAATTTACACCAGCAAGCGCATCGGATTTTCTATCAGTTCCTTGAACGTGTTCATGAACTGTGCGCCTTCCGCGCCGTCACTTACCCGATGGTCGATGCTGAGTGTTACCTTCATACGGGTACCAATGCCGAGTGTACCATCCTCTTTGACGACAGGTGTCTGACGGGATGCCCCGACAGCAATCGCGCCCGCTTGTGGGGGGTCGATAATCGAGCTAAACGACTCTACGCCGTATGCGCCGAGATTGCTCACCAAGAATGTGCCATTTTCGATGTACTCACGCTTGATTTTGCCATCCCGCGAATCGGCGAACATCTGCTTGTGATATTGTGCCATCGCGCTCAAGCTCGTTTTATCGGCATCCGGCGATACCACATTGACCAAGCCATTATCCGGCAGAGCAACTGCAATCGCCACGTTGATACGCTTGTTGCGCACAATTTTATCGCCATAGTGATGGCTGTTCAGATTCGGATACTGTTTTAGTGCCAGCGCCGTTGCTTTCACAATCATATCGTTGACGCTGATTTTGATGCCCTCAGCTTCGAGTTGCGTGTTCAGTTGTTTACGCAATGCGAGTAAAGGCTCCATCGCTACTTCAACCGTCATATAGAAATGAGGCGTTGTGTTCCAGCTTGTGACCGTGCCTTTGGTGATAGCTTTGCGCATCCGGCTGGTGTCTTCGATTTCGACGTCGTCGCCCTCTGGCAATTTGCCGTAGCTTTGGAAAGACATCGTCGCTGTTGCCCCGCCACTGCTTGCTGGTGCAGGCGCAGGGGCGCTTGCTTTCGCCGGAGTAGCTTTGGATGGGTCGAAGTTTTCTACATCGGCTTTCACGATGCGTCCACCGGGACCTGTGCCACTCACTTGTGCGAGATTGATGCCTTTATCTTCTGCGATGCGCCGTGCCAAAGGCGATACTTTGATGCGACCATCCGCTGTCATCGTTGTCGCGCCACCCGTGCCATTGGTGCTAGGTTCGGCTGGGACGCTCTCTGCGACAGGTTCAGGGGCGCTTGCGGCTTGTGCTGATGCACCGTTGCCATTGCTACTGCCAGCGGATTCACCCGCCGCGCCAACCCGTGCAATGACTGTGCCTTCATCGACTTCTTCGCCAATATCAATCAGTGTCTCAATCAGCACCCCATCAGCTGGAGATTCGACCTCGACGGTAGCTTTATCTGCTTCAAATTCTGCGATGACCTCGCCTGCGCTGATGTTCTCGCCCACATCTTTGAGCCAGTTCAGCAACAGACCGTCCATCGTCAGCGTAATGTCTTCTGCCATATTAGAGAATCTCCTTTACCGCTTTGATAACGTCGGTGTGGTCAGGATAGGTCAAGTCTTCGAGTGGTTTACTGAATGGCACAGGGACATCGTGCTGGGTCACACGCTTAATCGGTGCATCCATATAATCGAAGCAATTTTCCTGAATTTGTGCTGCTACTTCACTGCCGAAACTGTAGAACTGATGCGATTCTTCGACAATCACAGCGCGATTGGTCTTACGGAAGCTCTCGAAAATCAACTCGGTATCTAATGGACGCAACCAGCGCACATCAACAACTTCTGCTGAGATGCCTTCTTTTGCCAGTTCTTTCGCCGCTTTCAAGCACCATGATACTGCACGCCCGTAACTGACTAGTGTCACATCGCTACCTTCGTGCTTGATGTCACCCTTGCCAATAGGCAAAGTATAATCGGGTTCATCTGGCACAGGACCCGGAAAGCGATATAAGCCAATGCTCTCTGTGAAGAGTACCGGATTATCATCGCGGATAGATGTCTTAAGCAAGCCATACGCATCCGCACTGTTGGATGGGCTACAGACATACAAACCCGGGAAGTGTGCAAAAATTACTTCTGGTGTATGACTGTGACTAGCGGTTGCTTGGTCGCCCCAACCGGTTGCCGCACGGAAAACGACAGGTGCTTTGAACTTGCCATCAAAGAAGTAACGCACTTTCGCTGCGTGGTTCACAATCGCATCCAGTGCCAAAAACGCGAAGTTGATGGTCATAAATTCCGCTACCGGACGCAAGCCAGCCATCGCCGCGCCAACCGCTAAACCACCGATGCCCATTTCAGCAATCGGGGTATCGCGCACACGTTTTTCGCCAAATTCTTCCAAAAAGCCACGAGTTACTTTGTGTGTACCCTGCCATTGTCCGACTTCTTCACCCATGATGAACACACGTTCATCACGGCGCATTTCTTCTTGCAATGCAAGGCGGAGTGCCTCGCGCATTGGTAAATTTTTATCTGCCATAGTGTATGCCCCTCCTAATCAACGTAAACGTTGGCGTAAAGTTCTTCCAGTGTGTTCGGGAACGGACTGTTCTCCGCAAATTCGACAGCTTCATCCACAACTTTCACATTCATTTCGCGGATGCCAGCTAAATCTTCTTCATTGACGGTTTTGTACTCGCTCAAGAGGTGAACGCCCAAAATAGTAATCGGGTCTTGATTCGCTTTCCATTCCGCGAGTTCTTTTTGCTTGAGCGTGTCGTATTGTTTATCAGAGACGCCATGCCCACGATAACGATAAGTAATCACCTCAACGAGTGCAGACCCCTTACCAGCGCGGATGTGGTCGTATGCTTTGCCAAGTTTGTCGTAAACTTCCAGCACATTCTGACCATCCACACGCTCAAAATCCTTCACACCGTAGCTATCGGCGCGGTCATGCAAACGTGGATTACCAGCCGCACGTTCTGTTTCTGTACCCATGCCGTAACCGTTATTTTCAATCAGCCACAGAACAGGCAAATCCCATAGACCCGCAAAGTTCAATGCTTCGTGGAAATAGCCGTTATTGGTCGCACCGTCACCTACGTAGGAAAGGACGACTGCGCCTGTATCGTTGTATTGTGCCTCGAACGCGATACCGCTAGCCAACGGTAAGTGTCCGCCCACAATTGCATAGCCACCCCAGAAATTATGCTCTGGTGACGCCAAGTGCATACTACCACCTTTACCACCACTGACGCCTGTTTTACGTCCCATCATCTCTGCCATCAGCAAGCGGGGGTCAACGCCCAGAATCAAGGCTTGTGCATGGTCACGATAGGCTGTGATGGTATGGTCTTTTTCAGTGAGGTGTGCCATTGCGCCCACAGCTACTGCTTCGTGACCGCTATACAGGTGCAAATATACGCCTGTGATGCGCTTCTCTTCGTACAATTGATAGCAACGCTCTTCAAATTCCCGAATCAACGTCATCTGACGATACCACTCTAAGAGGGTATCCTTATTCGGCTTTGCCATTCAAAATCTCCTGTTACACATAAGAATAAATCGCTCAGATTACTATGTCGATATAGATGTCTACATATTACCCTTAGTTTAACGAGAGATAAGCATGATTTCAAACCTCACTCTGACATAAGGGGACGAAATCGCATGGTTCTAATCTTGTTCAGATAGATAGGAGGCATTTGGAGCGTATTTTTTTGAGGGATAGCATAAGAATGAGCCAACACGCAACCACATGGGGAAAATCAAGTCATAGGGAGGGGAGCGGTACTGTAGTGCTGGCTCTCTTATTTAATCTACAGGTTCAATCGCTATCGGAAACTCACTCTGTCCTTGCAAATAGTACACGCAGTAATCGCGATTATTTTGTAACAAGGCATGTTGCGCTTTGGTCAGATGAAAGAGATGCCCCCGCACCCGCACACCATAAAAACGATGATAGCGACTGCGCTGTTGTACAAGTTGAGCAGTCCCTTCGAGTGATACCACCGTCGTCTGACGTGCCACGACCTTATACGCCCGCCACACTTTACGTTGTGTGAAATAAGCGACGGCTGGCATGATAATTACTAGACCTAATCCAATCAGCGACAAGATGCCATCACTATCCGCCCACATCCATAGCACGCCTAATCCCATCAGTAGGAGTGTGAAGATAACTGCCCGCCCAATATAGAAAAATGTCTTTTTACGTCGTTCTTGTAATATCGCTTCGCGTCGTTCCCCAGCTATACGTCGGTCACGAAACAGCAATAAGTCGTTTTTTGTGACCCCAAATGCGGATAATAATGCTTGTAACTGTGTGTCACTTTGTAGTTGGCTACTCATTGATAACAGGCTCCATTGAAGCGATATGCTTATTGCTTGGCACGTAATAAACGCGATAGGCTTGTCCACTACGAATGAGTGAATACATATCCGCAGTCAAATTAAATTGCTCACCGCGAATGGTCATATCGTAAAATTCATCTCGCCGTACACGGCTAATGTGTGTTTTGACTGTGCCTTCGAGGGAAGATAAGACATTGTGTTTGCGTGTTGTGAAGTGCTTGTAAGTCGCCCATCCAGCCCATCCAGCAAAAGCAAGTGGCAAACCAACCATCGCTGCCCAAAGCATTAAGTGAATGAAGAAGCCAACGTCCGCATCGCTCAATGGGGGCAGAATAAAAGCAAAAAATGCGCCCACAGTAGGGATACCAATGAACGCCGCCAGTCCCCACAAAATAGCCATCCCCTTTACACCCTCTCGTTGCATATGTGCCGATTGGCGTTCCGTCATGAAACCATCTCGGTTTTCTGCGAGGTCTTCGGCTGTAAAATCAAAAATGAGCATCATCTCTTGGAGATGACGGTTTGTGCGTTTCTTGCTAACACTCATATGTGCCATGTACTTTGCTCCTCTGTGCTAATACGGTGATGCACATAGGGTTATGCAAAATGGCTACTGTGTGGGGAGATTAGTCGGGCTTTTTATGGTGTTTTTATAGTGTGGGTTTTTGTTTGCGAGAATTATCAGCGTAAAGCCAGCGCACAAATCGCATTATGGTAACGGTTAATAGTGTGGCTACAGTTATCCATAGCAACATGAAAATAATGTTGGCAAGCGATTCGTAAGGATATATGGCAGGAAATCGTTCCCAGAGGGCGGCATAGCCCAAACCTAAAAAGGGTAAACTAAACCCGACCATCACTATAAACAACACAGCAAGGGTCAGGTAATGACGTATTCCCCGTTTGGGAATGCCTTTTCGCTTTATTTTGGGGTATGGCTCAGAGGTCACTTGCCAGCCTGAGAATCAATCGTCCAGCGTGTGAGATACACGAGAATGACAGCACCGATTACGCCACTGAAAATCTGCCCTAGAATCCAAATGTCGAGTATGAACCCTAGTTGGAACAAGTTCAACAAGAAGCTACCGAATAAGCCACCAACTAGACCGAGCGCGATATTGCCAGCAACACCGTAATCCTCACCGCGAATCATGTGTCCGGCGATATTTCCGATGAACATCCACAAAATGACAGCTAGTATCAATTCTATGACACCACCGAAAACACCCCAGCCGAAAATCAGTGCTGCTAAAAATGCGAAGAATAACAATGCGGATTCCATAGTGTAGTTATCTCCTAAAATTTATCTCTATACTCAAGTATACGCGAAAAAGACGCCCGTTGTTCTAAATTACATTAGAACGTCATCATATCGTCAGTTTTAGATAGATTATCCGGTTAGGCTGGCGACCAGCAATTCGAGTGCCAAGCGGGGTTTGATTCTGCCTGTTTTCATATCGACATCGTATTGTTGCACGCGCCGATAAATCGTTTCTAGTTGTGGTACATTAAAACGTCGCGATTGGGTTGCCAGCTTACTCGCCGGATACGGATGAATGCCCAGCACCTTTGCCAGCGTGTTTCTGTCCGGTGCGCCACCTGTATCGAGATGCTCACGGGTCAGCAACAGTAAGCGAAACTGCCGTGCAATTAAACTGAACAAGCGAAAGCCAGGGTCAGAGGGGTCAGCATCCAGTACCTGATTCATCAGCGAGAGGGCAATCTCGCCACGTCCAGTCGCCAGTGCATCGACCATATCGAAAACATTCGCCTCAGCGACATAAGGCGTTAGCAATGCAACATCATCTTCATTTATAGGGCGTTCGCCATCGACATAGCAAACTAACTTGACCAGTTCATTATCGGCACGGCGTAAATCACTGCCTGTCACGCTGGCGAGTGCCGCCGCCGCCCGATGGTCAATCTGTGATTCGTAGACTTTCTCAGCACGGTTCAATATCCATTGCGTTGTATCTTTAGGCGCACTGTATTCTGCGAGATAACCGCTTTTATCAGCTAGTTTGACTATTTTAAGGTTACTACGCAAGGTTTCGCGCTCAATCAGTACCAGCCGTGAATGTGCCGGAAGCGTCGGAATCGCATCCATGAGCGTATCGAGTTCTTTTTTGCCCCGCGCTGTTTTCATGAGGGCTGTCACAAGTCCGCGCACAATCACCACGCGCCTATCTGCCAAAAACGGAAACGACTTCACATCGTTGATGATTTTGGCAACCGCGATATTTTCGCCATCGTATTCGTTGATATTCATTTCGGCGTTGGGACTATCGCCCATGCCATCGCGCAATTTCTGTACCGCTTCCGCGATAGCCATGTCATCGTCGCCATGAAAGAGATAAAACGTAGGAGTATCAGCCATAAGTCGCGTTATTTCGTCGTGATGGTATGAACAACAATCGGTTTACTACGGAACGGCAAACGCATTTCGCCTTTTTTGACGCGCACAATTTGCATATCGCCGGGATTGCCATCGGTGGTGATATGTTCCTGCACAACCATCCCTACAGGCGTTGCATAGAGCGATGCCAGCATCATGAAGACCATCACAAAGGGAAAGCGTTCCCACGCCCGCCGACGGTCTGTACCCATGAATCCGACTGCCGCAATACTCGTAGACATCAAACCCGCCGTGACCAAATTTGTGCCACAATTGGGATGAATCGCTAACTGACGTTGCCCTTTTCTCAGCCGTGAAAGCGCGTCAGTTGCCGCTTTTTCAATTTTTTCAGTAGGGACATCGCCCATGATGACAAAGCCACCTAGCGAAGCGCGTCCGCTGAGAACATAATTTTGCCGATTGAGCATGTGAATCGTGGCATGTTCTAAACCATGATTTTGTCGCACACGCTTCACTAAGGGTAATTCCAGCACCGGACGCAAAACCCGTGCGATACCTTCAACTATAGCCATGAGGATTTACTCTCGACTTGCAAACGTACCATAATATCTATCCAAGAAATAATTGTAGCGGATAACACCTGCACGGGCGCAGACACAGCAACGCCCCTACAAATACAAATTTATGGATAGATGCTATGCCCATTATACAGCAATCATCGCCCTCAGCTATTGCGCGTCTTTTTTAAACAGACGCTCTATATTTTCATAGGATGATAACCTGTCATATCTGCGTTTCTCCGTTAGAATAGAGATTATGTTGTTCGATTGATGAAATTTATTACCCACCAACCATTAAAGGGAACATTGATGCGTAATATTTGGGGACGAACGAGTTTAGCCATCATCGTGCTATTATTGCTATGGACATTGCCTGTTGCGGCGTCCGGTGATGATGTCATGCAACAAGATGAATCTGATAGCGCCGCCGTGCGTGTTATCCCGAATGAAGGGGATATTGGCGATTCGCATGTGATTCTCGTTACAGGCTTAGAAGACAACGAAACAGTGACCGTGCGCATCATCTTTGATGACACAGAAAATGTCGTCTATTCCACAGAGCAAACAGCGAATAGTCGTGGTACTGTCGAAGTGGATATTTTCACCGAAACGGGCGATAACCCAGGTGATTACACAGTCGAAGTCCTCAATGCCAGTGATGATGTCATTGGTAGTGCCTCGCTGACGATTCTTGAACCCGAACCCCTCGAAGTTGAACTCACAATCGAACCTGCCGAAGCTGAAGCAGGTGAAACATTTACGCTCACGCTGGTAGATGTTGAACCTTTTGTCATTCTCGAAGTAAGTATTGACGATGAAGATGGTGAAGAGGTTTTCTCTACACGCTTACGGGCAACCGTTGATGGCGATGCGGTCATTGAATATGACAGTGCTTTGACGACTAACGGCGAACTGACTGTTACCGTTACACAAGTTATACAAGATGACGCGACTGAGATTGCTTCCGGCACACTCACAGTTATTGGGCAAGATTTTCCTGCGACTGTCGTACCAGATGTGAGCGAAGCAAGCATTGGTGATACTGTGTTCGTGACCGTTAGTGGCTTGACACCCGAAGCAGACGCAACACTCGCGTTGGTTCTCGATGAATTGACAGTCGCACTCATTACCGAAACGAGTAACATCAATGGGATTGCTATCTTTGAATTGCCACTCTTAGCTGAATATCCAGCGGGTGATTATGAATTGGATGTCTTGCAGGAAGACGGTATTGTCGGTATCGCAACGCTGAATGTGTTGCCAGCCGAAGATGCCGAAACCGTGCAAGCAGATGATACCGACGATACAACAGACGAAGTGGCAACCAATACAGGCATCGTGGCACAAGTTGACCCCGCCGACGCTGATGCAGGTGATACGATTTTCATCACCGTGAGTGGGTTAGAAGCGGATGCCAGCGTGACGATTGATGTTCTCTTAGGCGAAGAAACAATCGACACCCTAGAAGAAACAGCAAATGTTAGTGGTTTGCTGGTGCTTGCTTATGAGTTGCCAGCGGATGCCGTAGCGGGTGATTACACGGTAGCTGTCTCCGCAGGAGATGAATTGCTCAGTGTCGCTGATTTCTCAGTTGTGTTGGGCGAAGTTGTCGCGGATATAAATATCAGCATTGACCCAGCGATTGCGCGTCAAGGTGAACGGGTCGAAATTATCGTCGCTGACCTGATACCGGATACACAATATACAGTTGAAATTTCACAGGGCGACGAGGTCATCTTCACCTCTGATGAAACCGCAGATGCCAATGGCGCAATCGGTGTCGCTGTTAGCTCATCAAGTGATAACACAACGGGCATTTATAACGTAGCTGTACTTGATGGCGAAAATGTCGTCACCACAGCGACCTTCCAACTGGTTGCAGAAGATGCTGAGATTGATACTGCAAGCCTCTCTATCTCGCCAGAAACAGGCACACAAGGCACAGAATACGTCTTAGAAATCACCGGACTCAATGCCGAAGAAGATGTTGATGTGCGTGTCACACAAGGCGATGATGTTGTCTTTGAAACGACCCGTACAGCTAATGATGATGGTCAAATTGTCATTGTGCTAAATTCAAGCACAGACGATGCACCAGATACCTATAGCGTAGAAATTGTGCGCGATGATAGCTCGCTCACAGGTAGTTTTGCTATCACCGAAGGCGAGGCACAGCCGGCACAAATCGCAATTGACCCCCCAGCCGGTGAATTGCTCACCGAGCATGAAGTCACTGTAACAGGGCTTAACCCAGACGAAACCTTCACCTTTGCGATTGAATTTGATGGTGAGGAAGTCTACTCCGTCGAACGCACAGCCGACGAAAACGGCACATTTGTCACGACGCTTGCCACTGCTGAAGGCGACCCCGAAGGCGAATATATCGTCATCGTTGACCGCGAAGATACCGATGATGTGACTGCTATTCTGACTATAGGTGACGATGTGGCAGACGTTATCGAACTGACTGTCGAACCTGTACAAATCGAGCAAGAAGATGACCTGACAATTACGCTTAGTGGGTTGGCAGAAGACCAAACAGCCACCATAGAGATTCTGTTTGATGGCGAGATCGTATTCACCACAGATGATGATGCAAATGCAGATGGCGAAATCATTCTCCAACTGACATCTGAATCAACTGACCCTGAAGGTGAATACACTGTCAATGCAATTGTTGATGGTGAGGTTTACACGCAAACGCTCGTCATTGGTAGTGCAAGTGTCGCAACCGCACAAGCAGATGCGACCATTGATGTTGCCCCTGATGCAGGTCCGCGTGGCACAGAATATATCTTTGAGGTATCCGACCTAGATCCAAGTGAAGAAGTCGCTATCGAAGTGCGCTTTGAAGGCGAAACAGTTTTTGAAACGACCCGTACAGCTAATCAAGATGGTTCTTTCACTATCACGCTCGTTAGCAGTGATGACGATGAGCTTGGCGACTACGAATTTGTGGTCATCCGCGATGGTGATGCTGAGACAGTAGCGATTTTCACTGTATCCGGTGACGATGACGATACAGCATCCGCAAGTGATGGTGTAACTGTCGTTGTCGAACCAGAAACAACAGAGCTTGGTGAGGAATTTGTCGTCATCATCTCTGGTTTGGAAGCCGAAGAAACCGTCACAGTCGATGTGCAACTTGATGGCGATTCGATTTTTATCACCGATGAAACGGCTGATGAAAACGGTGTTGCCGAACTAGCCCTTGTCTCGGATGATACGGATACACTTGGTGAGTATGATGTTATCGTGACCCGTGATAATGATGAAATTGCTACGGGTGTGTTCACACTTGCTAGTGATATTACGAATGCTATCACTGATGACAATGACGATGATGACGAGCAAGACGACGACGAACAGCAAGATGATGATACCGTTGATGTTGGTTCAATTGAACTCAATGCAGAGCTTGAATATGAACTGACAGGTGAACTTACCGACGATGAACCTTTTGCCGAATACCTATTTGTCGGCACAGAGGGACAAGAAGTGACGATTACGCTTGATTCTGAAGACTTCGATACGTACTTGTTCCTGGTCGATGAAGATGGTAATGAGCTAATATCCAACGATGATAGTCGTGGTACGCTCAACTCACAAATTGTTGATTTCGAGTTGCCATACACAGGTGAATATAGCATCCTCGTATCGAGCTTCTCATTCGTTGTCGCAGAGCAAGCAGAAACAGGTGACTTTGACCTAATAATCGAAGCGACAGAAGCAAGCAATGATGATGACGACACCGTCGATACTGGCGATGTTGACATCGTTGCGGGTGGTGATGCGATTGTCGATGAACTTGATGTTGATAATCAGACACGCGAGTATGTATTTGCGGGTGAAGCAGGTTCAGCCGTGACTATCACGCTTGATTCAGATCAGTTTGATACTTACCTCGTCTTGCTTGATGAAAATGGTAGTGAAATTACCTTCAATGATGACAGTCGCGGGTCACTCAATTCGCAGATTGCATCTTTCGAGTTGCCATACACAGGTGAATACACGATTGTTGTCACCAGCTACGGCAACCGCGTCTTTGGTGATACTGTCGTTGGTGAATTTACACTCACGTTAGAGTCGGTTGTGTTCTTGCGTGGCGAATACGACGAAACAATAGAACTTGTCTTCGATGGTAGTGCATCTACGCAAAGTATCACCTTCGATGCTGACGCTGGTGATGTTATCTCTATCACAGCGGATAGTGGTGGTGACTTCGATACAGTTGCAACGCTGACCGACGAATTTGGACGTGTGATAGCGTCTGATGATGATGGTGGCTCAGGCTTCGACCCTGAAATCGAACGGGTGGTCATCGAACTGACAGGCTCATACACGCTCGCTATCAGTACCTTCAATACAGGCGACGAAGGTGAAGTAGATGTCACCATTAATTTGGATGATGTCCGTACATTGGATAATGACGAAGTGCGCACTGTGCGCTTGAATAATAAGATGAATGCTGATGTCCTCACGCTAGAAGGGGAAGCAGGCGACATTATCAGCCTAGAGATTGATTTGGTAAATGGTAGCATTGCTGACCTTGCGATTATCGCCAGCCAGAACGGTTTCCAACTGATGAATTACACCACGTTTGGCTTGCCCTCGACTATCACGCTCGGTTTTGAAGTACCAGCTGATGGTACAGTCATTATCAGCTTCCGTGACAACGGACAAGTGAATGCTGAACTCGAAGTGAGCATCGAACGCGAATAGTGCGTGACCAATAGGTAAACAAAAAGGCGTGTCCGCAAATGGACACGCCTTTTATTTTGTCATACCGGCAAGTGGGCTACTTAATCGTCATCTTCGGGAAATTCAAAGTCTTCAGGCAGAAGCCCTTGTAGATGTTCCCAGACAATATCATGCACCTCATTCGGTTCTGCATGACGCCCAAGCTGTTTTTTCGAGTACAACAAGTCTCCGTTTACAGTCACCTCAAATTTACCGCCAGCAGCGGGGATGAGTTTAAAGTCTGTAACAAAGTATTCGATTTTACGGTTCGAGAGAATTTCGTCCATCACACGGATGGCTCTAGGCGTATAGCTTCAAACCGCGCAATATTCGAGCGTAATCGAGAGCAAATCTGTAGTCATACAAATCTCCAACTATGAAAAAATTAAGGGTCAATTGTTGCTTTTATACTGTAACATAGAATTATGCAGATTGGGTGGCGCTAGATTTGAGCTAGATAAACATTTCCCATAATGATTATTTGTTGATTTAAACCTAAACGCAATTTGCTAAACAAAACACTGTCGTATCCTGATATAGGATGCTTGTTACATGGGGATAATGGACTTACATGGACGACCAACTCGCACAAATCTTTAATGAATATACGCGCTTACGGCTCAATGGCTTACAAGCAACAGAAGCTGTTAATGCCCTGCGTCCACATATCAACGAGTTGGATGAATCCAACCGCACACAACTTGCTCGTAATCTACGGGCATGGGAAGGGCAACGCACGGAAGCTATCACCACGATTAATCGTGAGCGTCTGCAATCGGCGGCACATGCACAGGCGAATACACAAGAAATTACCTGCCCAACCTGTGGTAAGCTCAACGCCCCCACTGCGTTAACCTGTTATTCCTGCGGTAAAATGCTAGATGTGGGTAAACTACGTCAATCGACAGATGTACTTGCTAGCGGAACGGATGAACTGGAATCTACTGATTTCTTGGCGGATAGTGTACTTGTTTTCATGCCTACTGCTGGTGATAGTGAGCCAATGCGCTTGCAACCTCAGCTAGGTACGTCTCAATTGACAATAGGACGTAATCACGATGCACCAACCGCAAATCCCGATGTTGACCTCGACACATTCGGTGCGGCGACCAAAGGTGTTTCGCGTATTCATGCCACTATTGCTTACGATAAACACACGGAAACGCTCTTCCTCATTGATATGGGTAGTACCAATGGTACGTTCGTCAATGGTAGACGCTTGAAAGAAAATGAACGCCGTAGTCTGCGCTCAGGGGATGCTGTTCGCTTCGGACGCTTGCGCCTAAATATTCACTTCGAGCATTAAAATAGATACCTCGCACACTATGTGGGTAATTTTACTTGCTTAGACGGCATGCAAAATTACTCACTCCAAATAATCACTAGAAACCGCATTGTTCAACATAGTCGTGATAGTCGTGCCTATCGTCAAATAGGCACAAAATTTTGCTGTCACCTGAAGATGTGCTACCTTCTCTTGTAATAAACCTTAACGCATTATTGTGACGAACAATTAACGCACATAAACCTAATGTAAACTTTCATTCACATAACGTTTATTACGTATTATTATAAGAGTGCAAAGTATCGGGACAGGGAAACCATGCGTTCAAAAACAATCCTCTTCAACAAATATGTTGCGCTACGTGGCGACGACTATAGTGTGATTGAAGCGCGTGAAGCGATTCATGACGAAGTAAAACGCTTCCTTGACCGCACGGAGCGTCATTTTTTGTATCTTGAATGCGAACAATGGGAATTTGAACGTACACTGGATGACCTGTCTCCTGAACAGCGGGTCGCTGTCAAACGTTCCGCCATCAGCAATATCCGCATGGAAGTCGTCGAATGTGAGGTTTGTGGCACCCCCAACGCGGTTGGTTCGCCACATTGCCATGTGTGCGATACGGTGCTGGGTGTAAAATATGATTCCAGCGTGTCTATCAACACATTAAAAAATCGTGTTGGGACACATTATGAATTTAACTCATACCTCGTTTTAGTCTTACACGACACAAACAGCGTGTTACGCTTGCAACCACAGATTACGCCGCGTGGCTTACGGCTGGGACGTGCATCAAGAAAGTCGCGTCCTGATGTTGACCTTGAACCTGTTGGCGCAATAAAATTTGGTGTCTCTCGGCAACATGCCATCATCCGCTTCGATAGAGCGCAACGTTGCCTCGTAATCGAAGATAATAGCAGTACCAATGGCACGTTTGTCAACGACATACGCTTGTCAGCACATCAAGAAATGATTATTTCTGATGGTGATGTAATTGAGCTGGGTCACTTGGTTTTCACAGCTTACATCAAATCAGATGAAAAAATTCGCTATCAGCGCGCATCATTTGTATAAGGGTATACAAGCACGCTGAATCCAAAGGGCGAAGGGGAATTATACAACGCACAGGCAACTTGTCTGTGCGTTGTTGTATTTAAGGCAATACTCGCTTACTCATTTTCCCAAGGATGCAAAATGATCTTTCCGCTAGATGTCCCTGTTTCTATCATGTGGTGGGCATCTTTGGCACAGGATAACGGTAAGACGGTATCAATGTTCACCTGAATGTCACCCTCTGCTGTGTGAGCAATCAGTGTTTGCAATGCTTGTCCAACTTTTTCTGGGTGCATACCTAGCCACAAGCCAAGATTGAATACATGTAGTGACTGGTTGAGTGCTGGATTATAGAAAAAGCGTTCAGTAGTGTCTGTATCTAAAGTCAAAGGCTCACGACTAGACATTCCATAGACGACCACGCGCCCAAAAGGTGCTAAACAATCCAGACCTTGTGCAAAAACCTGACCCCCGTGCATTTCTAGAATGACATTGACGCCTTGCCCATTTGTTGCTTCTCGCACACGATCAACCCAACCATCTGCGCTATAATCAACAGCTACATCTGCGCCTAAGCTCATTATCTTATCTAATTTGCCGGATGAACTTGTGCCACCGATGATTTTACGCGCACCCATTGCTCTGGCGATTTGGATAGCGTAACTGCCTACACCACCTGCCGCGCCTTGAATAAAGACCGTTTCGCCCACTTGTAAATCTGCCATTTGGCTCAAAACTAACATCGCTGTTGTACCTGCAATTGGTAGGGTGGATGCAATCTCAAATGACATGCCATCTGGAATGGGTGCGACTTGTACGGCTGGCGTGGTAGCATATTGTGCGTAGCCATCTTGACCGTGTCCCACAATGCCAAATACGCGCATACCTGCCGATAAATGCGTCACATCGTCACCAACTGCCTCTATTGTGCCTGCAACCTCTCCGCCTGGGATATAAGGTAGCTGTGTTGGGAAAGGATACGTTTCGTTACGGCGCCGAATAATATCCGAATAATTCACAGATACAGCTTCCACCTTGATGAGTACTTCATCAGCTTTAGGCGTAGGTGTGTCGGTTTCTACAAATTGCAGAACGTCTAGTGTGCCAAATTCTTGAATCTGTATAGCTTTCATGATGCGTGCCTCCCTCTAGGCATTATCACAATATGTAAGTTGTATCTGTTTTAAATTTATTCTATTTACTTTTAAAAAACAAGTTACAAAAATCAAATAAAAAGCATC
>JBCBKJ010000100.1:0-20877 GCA_038522085.1 Chloroflexota bacterium | reverse complement strand
TAAGACATGTAGACAAACTAATGGATACTATTTATGCGACGACTGAATACCTTTGCCCTACTCTGTAGCCTGACGCTTGTGTTTGTTTTGCTATCAACATCAACCAGCCGTGCTAACGAAAATGATTTACAAGATTGGTTACAAAGCAATGCCATGCCTTTTACTACCGATGACCCCACAGGCGACCTGAGCGACCTTGCATCCCTATCTGATATGGTAGGTGATGCACGGATTGTCAGCTTAGGGGAAGGCACACATGGCACAGCGGAGTTTTTCCGTATGAAGCATCGTATCCTGCGCTATTTAGTCGAAGAAGAAGGTTTCCGTGTCTTCTTGATAGAGGCAAACATGCCGGAGACAATCGCTGTCAATGAATATGTTTTAGAGGGTGAAGGTTCAGCTAGAGATGGCATTGATAGTATGGGCTTTTGGACTTGGCGCACGCAAGAAATTCTCAACATGATTGAGTGGATGCGCGAATGGAATATCAGTAATCCTGATGACCCCGTTTACTTTCATGGCTTTGATAGTCAAACCCGTTACCATGATGGTCTTGAGCGTTTTTTAGGTTATCTTGATACAGTTGACCTCGCTTATGCGGATAGCATCCGCGAAGATATTCAGTGCTTTAGTGGTGCCGAGTATACGCCTGTTACCGTGACCGATGATTGCCAAGACATCCTCATGAGCATCGCGCAAGCGTACAGTGAGGAAGAATCTGCTTATATAGAAGCAAGTTCTACCTTTGACTATATTCTGCATCGGCAGATTCTAATCACGCTCATCACAGTGACTAACCTCGTTGGTACAGATGATACAGATTATTTTAATATCCGTGACCGTGCGATGGCAGACCATGTGATTGCTTTTGCAGAAGAGTTATTCCCAGAAGAACGTTTTGTCCTGTGGGCGCATAATGGGCATGTGGCGGAATCGGCAGATGACGTTACACCAATGGGGCATAATTTACACAATCACTTTGGCGATGATTACCTGAGCGTGGGATTTGCGTTCAAAAATGGGGATTTCAATGCGATTAGTTTCATAGATGGTGAGTATGGGGCGTTAAGGTCAATGACTGTTTTGCCATTAATAGAGGGTAGTCACGAAACGATTTTCGCTTCCGCAGACATCCCGCGCTATATCCTTGATTTACGGGTTGAGGAAGGCACACTCGCGCACGCTTGGCTATCGGAATCGTACTATTTCCGCTATATCGGCGCACTCTATAACCCAAGCGCCGAAACTGAGGAATTTACCTATCCGACAGTGTTATACGGCACATTCGACCTCATGATTTACTTCGAGGATACGAGTCCGTCGGTGCTTTTGTAGCGCAACTGGCACATCATCTATATCTATTGGTGAGAGCAAATGCTCTCACTTTCATTTTTGAGTATTTTAAGCTCACCACCTATTAATAGAAGAAAGAGGATCAATATGAAGCAATAATCTCGACAATACGATGCCCTCATTTTGTACCACTTATCAAGTACGACCTGAACGGCACAGTACAAACATCATCTACAATGTAAGCATCTAACAGCGACACCATCTCCTCAACAATTGTAGACTGTATTACTTCATTCACTGCATCGAATCCCTTACTCATCGGGGTTGCTCGAATGTGATGTGGCACAAACGCTCTAAAACCTGTGAATCTCAAATTAAGTGTGGAAATTGTGCTATCGACCTGTGTAAACCCTGCGTCTTCGATAGTCTTTGTAATTTCCTCTAAATCCGACCACTGAAAAGCCGAGCGTAAACCAGCAGCCGTGTCATCGCTGATGTGTTTGGCAATGGTATTGACGAGTGCATCAAAATACGGGCTTTCATCAATGGCACACCATAAACTGACGTATACTTTACTATCGGTTTTCAGTACCCGATGCATCTCTGCAAGTGCGACCTGTTTAGCTTTCATGAACTGCAATGCTTGCGCACAAAATACAGCATCTACACTATTGCTATCTGCCGATAAAGCATCCGCAGATTCTTGCCGATACACAATCTGCGCCCCATCGACCTGTGGCAACGACTCTGCAACCGCAATCATTGCCCTGTTAACGTCTGTACCTATAACCGTGCCATCTTTACCCGCTTTTTTCGCCGCAAAGCGCGTCGCTGCTCCTGTCCCACACCCTACATCGACAACTATCGTACCTGCATCAATATCTGCCCATTCAACGAGTGCTTCGGCAAAAGGACCCAATATCGCAGGCACAAGAACAGTCTGATAATTCATAGCGGCATCATTCGCCAACTGCCAATCTTGTGAAGTCATTTAGAAACTCCCATAACATACAATATTATCATCAGATAATAATCATGATTTAACTATACTGGTAAATCAAAAGCTCGCTACTTAGCTAGTCCCTTACATTTCAATATAGAGGTGATTAGTAGCTAAGGAAGATTATTGGGCAAAGTGGCGCAAACAAAGCACCTAAAGGGCAGTAAGGTAACTGCCCTAAACCCGCCCTACTCTGCCAAGCGAATGAGCAAGCCTTCATCACCATACAGTGTCACTTTGTCATGCTCTGCAACAACTTCCCCATCACGGGTGAGGCTGGTATTCATGATGATGGTCGCGTCGGTTGGCATGGTAAGCTCGTGTGTATCCGTCCCAAAATTGAGCGCAATGAGATGACGTTCGTCGCCATGCGTGCGCAAATAGAGATAAACATCATCCGGCGCAGGCAAGGACTGATAATCACCGACAGCCAGTGAATCATGATTTTTGCGATACCAGATGAGCCGACGATAGAGTGTCAGAATAGAGGTTGGTATCTCGCGCATCGTTGCTACATTGCGGGTTTTGTAATCTTCGCTCACGGGCAACCAAGGTTCTACTTCACTGAAATCAGCATAAGCACTGCTATCCCATTGGAGCGGGGTACGGGTCACATCGCGGGTATGCGCCACACCCAGAATCTTGCCTTGTGGGTCAACAATTTGTTCTGGTGAAATATCGCCGTTTTGCATACCAAGTTCATCGCCATTGTAGAGCGTTGGTGTTCCGCGCAAGGTAAGTAACAACATCGCCGCTACTCGCGCCCGTTCTGCCCCATAACGCGATGCCATACGCTGAATATCGTGGTTGCCCAAGACATAATTGCCCCATGCGCCTTGAGGGAGTGCCTCTTCCATCGTATCAATACGCGAACGGAAAAATTCTGCATCCCATTGGTACCGTTCCCATTCGCCAATGAAGTCAAAATTGAAGGGCAACTCAAAATTTTGATAATATTCCATGCGCTCTGCTACAGACATCCATAATTCGGCGATGCCTATAGCACCTTGTTCATCCAACACAGCGCGAATTTCTGCCATGATGTCTTGGATGCCTTCGTAATTGAGCGCGTAAATTTGCTGTTGTTGTACAAAACGGTCATCGTCCCCGCGCCCTTTTGCACCTTCAATAAGGGGTTGGTCGGGCATATCGGGGTGTTTCCAGATGACATAAACCACATCCATACGGAAGCCATCGACGCCTCTATCCATCCAGAAGCGCAATACATCGTGCATTGCCACTCGTACTTCTGGGTTACGCCAATTCAAATCGGGTTGTTCTGGTGCGAACTGATGAAAATAATATTGCTCTGTGGTTTCGTCAAATGTCCATGCGCGTCCACCGAACATACTGCCCCAATTATTGGGCGGACTCCCATCCGCCTGGGGGTCGCGCCAGATATACCAATCACGCTTGGGATTATCTTTGCTAGTGCGGGATTCTTTGAACCATGCGTGCTGGTCGCTGGTGTGGTTCGGCACAAAGTCGATGATGACTTTGATATTGTGCGCATGTGCGGCTTCTACCAGCTTATCGAATGTTTCTAGATCACCAAATAGGGAGTCAACATCGGTATAATCTGCGACATCATAGCCAAAATCGACCATTGGCGAAGGATAAAAGGGGCTAATCCAAATGGCATCAATGCCGAGTGACTGCTCTGTACCATCGTTCAGGTAATCCAGTTTATCAATGATGCCCTGTAAATCCCCGACACCATCGCCATTACTATCGTTGAAGCTACGCGGATAAATCTGATACACGACCCCGCGTTGCCACCATTTGTAATCGCTCATATATAATGAAACTCCTATGTACTATTGAATATTAGATTTTATTAACTTATTGCCACTTAATGGTATATTGTGCCTTTTCAATGTAGAGTTGCTACATCAGTATTATTACAAGATAGCTTGGTGACTATTTTTGGGGTGTGGACAGCATAGATGCTGTCCCTACAGAATCACCATGTCTTATGCTATTGCCATATCATTTTATATGTAAAATTATTGTGCGAACCTAGCGAGACCTCACTTTGGAAGCAGTAAATTCACTATGAATTGGCGTCAAATTTTTGGACAATTATCTGATAATACCTACTACCGTCACAACATGCTACGTGGCGTTATTGGGTTTGTCTTTCTTGCAGGACTTTACATGCTCATTTATGGATTGTTCGTGCCTGCTCGCCTTCCTATTGTCTACAACACATTTATACTCACTATTTTAGGCTTACAATTCCTTGTCATTGAACTTGCCAAGCGTAATCATATTACAATAGCCAGTCTAGTCGTCATCTTACCAATGTATGTAGCCTTGTTTTTCGGCTACATATACCGCCCAGATGTGATGATGATTCTTATGATACCTCTTCTACTTACAGGTATGCTCATTAATATAAGAACGATGGTCTTGTTTGCTATTGTGACTGTTATTTACTTAGTGGGTATATCATTTTTTTCTTTTCCTGATTTACGTCCCTTGTCAGAAGATGAAGTTATTGCTTTTCGTATCTTCGTCGTCATCATCACTTATAGCTTACTGACAGTATTGTTTGCTTATCATCTATACCTGATGCAAAAATCAGAACAACACAATTTGGAATTACAGAAAAGAGCCTATACACTCGCGTTACAGCGGCGGTTGACGGCGAATATGGCGCACGATTTCCGTACCCCGATTACAAATATCAAGACGAAAGCCTATCTCGTCCGTAAATTATATGAACGGGGCGAAGACATCACAGAACGCCTTATCGCACTGGATGAACAAATCAATCAGATGCAATCTATGATGAAAGACCTCGATAATTTGAATCAACTCGATAGTACCAATAATATTGAGGTGAGCAAAAAACAGATAAATATCGTACCACTCATCACAAAAACCATCGAGACACAACGTAGTTTTGCCACAGCAAGGCAGATTGTGCTTTTGGCACAGTTACCAGATACGCCGGTAAACGTTGAAGGTAGCGAAAAGCTATTGCGTGAATTATTCAAAACGCTCCTAGAAAATGCCATCATTTACAACAAAGACAACGGCACAGTCACTATTGAGTTAACCACTGAGCAAAACAAAGCGATATTCACTATCGAAGATACAGGTATTGGCATCTCATCACAATACCATGAACAGATATTCGAGCGTTTCTTCCGTGTGAATGCTGCGCGTACTATAGAAACGAATGTTGGCACAGGTATTGGCTTAACGATTGCCAAGTTTGTCGCTGAATCCCATAAGGGTACAATCGCTGTGGATAGTGTGCCAGATAAAGGTACGACTTTTACAGTTCGTTTGCCCCTTGCAAAAAATATGACTTAAAGTGCAATGTGAATAGCTACCTTACCCGCCACAAAATCAGCTTGCTGTTGGTCGGTCATTTTGGGGTATAGCATAGTGAATGCCTCACGGATAGTAGCTATATCCTTGTGGGTCGTCGCCCAGCCGGTATGCTTGTTGCCACGCATCAGCACAGCTACCTCTGCCCCACCGCGTAAGTTCTTCCACCATGTATAACCTTCACTTGTGATGACGTAGAGTGTGTTATCACCCTCTGCATATTGCACCGGTATTTTGTACTGTGTCCCCGATTTTCGTCCTGTCACGGTCAAGAGCATATAAAAATTACTCACAAAGAGATGAAACGGTGATTGTAGCAACCATTTCATGAAGGGATTTTGTGCCTTAATCAACCAGCGAAATAATGCAGGTGGTGTATTTCGTTTGTCCGACATTATGCCCCCTAAATTCTGTGTTTTCTTTAAGTGTAGCAAGAAGTAGGGCATTATTATCAGCAGAATATCACCACACAACCGTGATAATTATCACCATCGCGGGTACAAACAAAAAGGGACATGCCCAACAGGCACATCCCTCTATTTTTACCTTGCTAGGCAAAGCAAACGCTGTGTGGTCTAGCCACCTTTGACTGAGCCAGCAAGCAAGCCACGCACGAAGTACCGTTGCAAGCTGAAGAATACAATCAATGGGACAGACATCGAGATAAACGCCGCACTGGTCAAAATTTCCCAGTTATCGCCGCGTGACCCAAGTAGCTCACGAATTTGTGAGGTCAGAACATCTTGTTCTTTGCCCAAGAATACCAGCGCCACGAGCAAGTCATTCCATACCCATAGGAATTGGAAGATTGCGAAGGACGCGAGTGCTGGCACAGACAATGGCAATACCAGCCGGACAAAAATCATAAAGTGTGATGCCCCATCAATTTTTGCCGATTCGATGATTTCACGCGGTAAGCCACCGATATAGTTACGCAGAAGGTAAATTGCCAATGGCAGACCAAACCCTGTATGTGCGAGCCACATACCTGGGAAGGTCTGGGAGACGCCAACAAAGTTGTAGATACGCAACAGCGGAATAAGCGATAGTTGCAATGGTACAACCAGTAAGCCGACCACAACCGCAAATAGTATCTGTCGTCCTGGGAATTGCATCCACGAGAAGGCATACGATGCGAATGCCGCAATCGCAATTGGGATGATGGTCGCTGGAATCGTCACCGTGAACGTGTTGATGAATGATGAACCAACCCCTTCAGAAGTCAATACTTCATCGTAATTTGCCAGCGAGAAACTTGGTGGAATTGCCGCACGATAGTTAAAACGCACTTCGTCCACTTCGTCTTCTAGAGTGAAAGCATCTGCCGATACCCATTCATAGATACCATCTTCGCCTAATGTGAAGGTAGAGCCATCTTCAAGCGTTACCGACTCCCCTACTTCATAATCTTGCACCCGAGACCGTGCAAAATCCGAGCCTTCGTCATAGGTCACATCTGCGTTCTCTGGCAAGACAGACCCGCCGAAGCTAACGACAGAGCGACTATTATCGACGAAACCATTTTCGTTATAGAACACATTGCTTGTTAGCACATGCGATTCGCCACGAATTTCATACACCACGCCGGGCGGATAGATTTGCAAGCTACGTTGGTCTGTTTCTGCCTCGCTACCGTCCGGTAAAGCATACAGCACGTTAAAACGCAGACCCGCTACATTGCGCCATGCCTCAAAGTCATCATTGGTTGATGTCCATGTGAGCGTACCATCTTCAGCAATCGTCACATTACTACCGTCCGGCAATGGCACGGTCTCGCCTGCGCTATAATCGTCTACCGCTTCATCATCTGCATTAGGCGAGAAATCTAGCCCACCATAGCTGATAACGGTACGGTCATTGCTACCGCGCAAAGCACTTGTTTCAAAAGTATAGACGCCATCTGCAAGTTGGATAAACGCAAAATCACTATCGTCTTCCAAAATATCGCCTATTTCCGGCGTTGCACTCCGCGCTGATTGTTGCGTCGTCACCAATGCTTCCCACCAGCCGGAGGTGAGTAAGACGTTTTTGTTACGCAGTGAACTGACAAGCAAGCCAAAGGTTGGCACTGTCCAAATCACCACAATCAGTACCAGCAAGGCACGCGCTAAAAACGCCCCCACTGTCATGTTCAGTACAGGAATGTTCGCGTTAAGAAATCCACTCATCGGAAAGACTCCTCTTGTTGGAACTGACGGATATTCCAGATCATGACTGGCACAACAGCCACCATAATCATCAACGCGACAACACTACCGCGCCCACTATGGAAGCCTACGAAGGCTTGGTCATACATCAAGTTCGCCAGCACGTCTGTTTCGTTTTGTCCGTTGGTCATCGCCAACACAATATCAAATACTTTCAGCGCGACAATCGTAATCGTCGTCAGCACCACGAGAATCGTACCCATGATTTGCGGTATCATAATGCTGAAGAAAATTTGGATTTCGTTCGCACCGTCGATACGTGCGGCTTCTAGTGTTTCTTCCGGCACACCACGTAATGCTGCCGATAGCAACACCATCGCAAACCCTGTCTGAATCCAGACGAGGATGATGAGCAAGAAGAAGTTATTCCACGGCTTGATAACGAGCCAGTTTTGCGCCTCGAAGCCGAAGAAAGTCACCATAGCATTGAGCAAGCCGATTTCAGGTCGTTGGTCGTACACAAATTGCCAAATCACACTCGCGCCGACCATCGAAATTGCCATCGGCATGAAGATAAGCGATTTTGCAACGGTTCCCCAGCGTACCCCATCTGCCAGCACTGCTACGAGTAAGCCAAAAATGGTACTCAAGACAGGTACAAGCAACCAAAGGATGTTGTTACGAACGGCAATCCAGAAATTATCATTGGAGAATGCCCAATTATAGTTGCGGAACAGAACAAATTCTTCGTCGATTGTGGGGTCAACTACTGAGAGTAGATGCGTTGCTGCATCACCCATGTTGGTGAAGCCCTCTTCGACATCTGTTGGTACGTTATACCCACTGAGCAGTGGATAGTCTTCTGCCAGTTGGTCGCGCAAGGCTGTATAGGCTTCTTCGGTATACGCGGCGGCTGTATCGACATTGAGGGCATCTACCGTTGGCACTTGCTCAACTTGTCCGAGGAAGTATTCAACGGCATCGCGCACAGTTTCCATATTATCTGGCACTGTTGCGAGATCAATATCTGCTAGGCTCGGGTAGGACATAGCGAGTGCTTCTTGCACCACAGCCAAGCGTTCGGGCGTAATCGGTGCTGTTAGTGTCAACGCTAATTCGTCTGTCGCTTCTGGATAGACAGGGCGCGTCACTTCAACGTTACCATCGCCATCACCAAAACTGAGGTAAACGGTTTGAATCGCTGGATATACGAGGTACAAGAACAAAATGAGCAAGGCAGGTCCTACAAATAACCAAGGACGTACTGCTTCGCGCAAGTCGGTTGCCCGTGTAAAATCCATGATACCTGGACGTGGAATGGCTGCTTGTACACACAACCCAATCACGCCAATTAAGCCAAGATACCAGCCTAATTGCACAATCGAGAACATATTGAGGTCGATGCGTCCCATTTGGAACCAGAAAATGAGGAAATAAATTGCACCAAAAATACCAACGTGCAAATGCAACATCGCAACAGCCCGTTGACGACGGCGGTCAATAACACCCCAGATACCACTCAGAATTGCAGCCATAGCTATGAAAGGCCATAAAGACGTTACGCCATCTGTACGGTCAATTGTAGCATCAACTTCGTTCAAGCGTTGGCGGTCAAAGGCATAGGTCGATACTTCGCCATCTAAAATAAGACGGGTTTCAACCACATTAATGGTCGCATCGCCTTCAGTGACATTTTCAGAGTCGCCAACTTCGAGTACAACTGAGGCTAGTTCACTCCCTGTTAGAGAAATGACATCATCGTTGCGGTCATCGAATTGTATCCAAGGCATAAAATAAAATGCGACCAGCATGACTGCACCGAATACAATCACGAGTGCATCGGCTGGTGAGAAGGCATAGCCATCTTCATCTGTGCTGTTTGCGCGTGTGCCACCTTCACTTGATTCATCTGGTAGCAACCAAGAGAGCAATGTGTTTGTACCCCAAAAGTACAAGACCATCACACCTACACCCAGCACGATGGCGAGAACAGCTCCTAATAGCTGATTTAAAATCTCTTGATCCATCGTATTAAGTCTCCAAAATCAAAACAGTTTAGTTTTTGTTTTCTTCATATAGCAATCAGGGTGACAAAGAAGTCACCCTGAAGTAATGACGTGCTATCACTCGCACGTCATCATTGTGTTAAAAGCGTACCTGACTTAGTTGTCGAGGTTTGCCCATGTTTCTTCGATAGCATCCGCAACTTCTTGTGCTGCTTCTGGGCTACCGTCACTGTTGACGTAATCAACCATACCTGTCCAGAACGCACCTGCACCGATAGCACCTGGCATCAAGTCAGAACCATCGAAACGGAAGGTGGTTGCGTTCAGCAGAATGTCACCTTGACGACGCAGGGTGTCGCTGCTGTAGAGGTCGGTATTCACGCCGGTGAATGGGGTCAGGAAGCCCTGTTGTGCCATCCATACTTCGTGAGCGATTGGGGTTTTCATGAAGTCAATCCATGCGCGTGCGGCTGGGCTGTCTGCTGTGATAGCGAACAGTGTACCAGCACCCAATACTGGGTTGCCGAGGTCTTCGCCAGCGAATGGTGGGAAGTAGAAGAAGTCAGCATCACCATTTTCGAGTTCCGCACCTTCTTCTGGGAAGAAGCTAGGGATGAAACTTGCTTGGTGGTGCATGAAGCATTCTGGTGGTACTTCAAACAGACCCAATGGGGACTGACGGAAGTCGGTGGATGCAACAGCGCCTGGACCACCATTTACCCAACCATCGGTGAATACGAATTGACCGAAGGTATTGATTGCGTTGACGACTGCTTCGTCGTTGAATGGAATTTCGTTAGCAACCCAAGCATCATAGGTTTCTGGGCTTGCTGTACGCAGCATGATGTCTTCAATCCAGTCAGTTGCTGGCCAGCCGGTTGCGTCGCCGCTACCTAAGCCGATGCACCACGGGGTGTTACCATCTGCAACCATCTGTTCGCTGAGTGCGAGAAGGTCTTCCATTGTTTCTGGAATTTCGTAACCAGCATCTTCAAATTCATCTGGCACGTACCATACGAGGCTCTTCACATCAACTTTGTAGAAGAAACCATAGAATTGGTCTTCACCATTTTCATCAGCATATGTACCGAGATTTACCCATGATTCACCAGCAGCATAATTTTCTGCTACCCATGAAGCATCATCATCAGAGAGGGGTACGATGTCGCCCTGTGCCGCGAGGTCAGCGGTCAACCCTGGTTGCGGGAATACAGCAACATTTGGTGGGCTACCACCTTCGATATCAATAACGATTTGTTGCTCGAAGCTGTCGGAACCCGTGTAGGTTACGTCTGCACCGGTAGCTTCTTCAAAGTATGCAATAACACTTTCGACCAATTCTTGGTCACGACCCAACCATGGACCGAAAATCGTCAGTTCTTGACCTGTGAGGTCATTTTCTGAAGCGAACGTTTCGTAGCTTTCCCAGTTGAAATCACCTTCACCGATTGGGAAGACAAATTCCATATCTTGTGCGAAGGTTGGAAAAGCGAGTGCGGCGAAAGCCACTGCCAATACCAGCAAACGAATTGCTTTTTTGGACATTCACAAACTCCTATATTATATACGTCTAAGTATTTACAAATGTGTACATCTAACGATGCAACATATATAGTATTACAAACTATAGACAAAATGACAACAATTCGTGCAACTTGTACAAGGTTCTAGCGAAATTCTTATACTTTTGATGGAAACGTTTCCCTTTTCATGCTTAGTGTTAACATAGTTCGAGCGTAGTGTAAGTGTTTATTTTTGAAAGTTGCTACTGTGCCATACTCATGCCACACTCAAAAAGCTATACTATTTATTATATCTACATAATAATGTAGAGTCCTAGAATTTTTTCAATTGTAGGGATAGGAGTGTCTCCGTCTGAGGGAGCGCAGATGCAGCAACGCCTTACGAAATTTTATTTATTCTCCAGACGCTAGAGGCACAATATTTGTATAGTTATTTTATGAGTTTGTAGTAAGGATTGTGATATAGTCAAATGGTGTTCAATTTTTTGGGAAGGCAACCCTTATGAAAAAGTCTTTAACACTGTTCTTTTTGTTGCTTCTTTCGTTGAGCCTCGTTATTCCGGCATTGGCGCAAGAAGAAATCGAAGTTGGCGATAGCGTAGATGGCGAAGCCGACGATGAAGTGGTCGAATATGAAATTGAGTTAGAAGAAGGGCAAGAAATCGAAATCAGCGTTGAATCTGATGATTTCGATACTTATTTGACGCTCCTAGATGAGGACGGCGACGAAGTTGCTAGTGACGATGATGGTGGTGATGATTTGAACTCGCTCATCATCTATGAAGTCGAAGACGATGGTACGTATACTATTGAAGTCGGCGCATTCCCGAATGGCGCAGATGCCGATGGGGACTTTGAACTGAGTGTCGAAGAAGTTGGCAATTCCAGTAGCGGAGACAAAGATGATGACGACGATGATCGTGATGATGACGATGACGCGGAGCTCAATTACGATGGTGATTGGGGACGCGATGTTGAGTGTGAAGATGGTGATGAAATCGAAGGTGGCGTCGAACTGACGATTGTACAGCAACGCAGTGGCAACCAATATCGTGTGACTGCGATAGGTATTGATGGCTTCGACCCGATTGTTGCTGTGACTCTCACGGGCAATTATGACGATGCCCTCTGCAACGACGATGATGATGAAGCCGAAGATTACAGCGCCGACCTCCCTACCACAGGCGATGTTGATGATTCAAACGACAGCGCACAGGTTATCTTCAACTTGAATAGCTCGAATGCTTTTGAAAATGTGTCTGTTGTTGTTGGTGGCGCAGATGGTGACAGTGGCGAATTTGTGCTGATTGTTGAAGGCATGTTTGCCAGTTCGGCTGATGGCGCTGGCGACCCAATGTCATTGTGGGTAACGCCATCGCTACAGCAAGCAGGTGTAGACCCAACGGCTTATATGTTCTCAGTACCAAATGGGTTTGACCCCTTCATATTCTTATCTGATGGCAACCTAGACCCGATTATTGATGGTAATGGTGATGAGGTTAGCTGTGATGATGCGGGTAGCATTTGTTGGGGCGACAGCGAAAATCTCTCGCGCTCATTTGTATCACGGTCAGATGGGCGCGAAGTCGAAGGTGAAAACCTAGACGCCATGCTGACGATTCCTATTGATGAAAGTTTCTTAGGCATCAATCTCAACTTCATCATGACCAGGTTTGGTAGCACTGAAGGCGAGTATGTGGTCGCGTTCCACATGGGCGTTGAAGAAGAATAAGTAAGACTCTCAGCAGTCAAACATAGTTACATAAAAAGCGGGATAGGTCAGCATAATAGACCCGTCCCGTTTTTTGTATCGTTTTAAGATTCCAAGCAGAAGAGGTATTCTTCATCTGTCTCGGCACGAAGTTGTTCAAAGAAATTCTATTCTTCTATCACAACCTCAACTGTAAATGATGTTGCCTCTGGTGAAGTCGGTGATGCAATATCAATTTGAAAAACGCCAATAGTGTATTGGCTGGTTGATGGTAGCGTGAAAGTCGAATTCATCGTTGAGGAAGAAATTAAGGCTGACATATAAGCAATCTCATTAGATTCTGAAATGACCGCTAAGCCTAAGCTAAGATTACCTGAAAGCCTATCAAACGACAGTGAAATTGTTTGATCTTGAACACCTTCAAAAGTGAAGCCAAAAACACTATCAAAGCCAGGATTTATCGCACCACTATTTGGTGTATCAAATATAAGTGGGATCGCAATCCCATTATCAAAATCAACAGGAGGTACACCCGGAAATCCAAAATCGGGAGCAACTATCTGGGGTGCCGAGACTGTATCGGAGGTAGATGTTCCATCATCTGCACTAGACGGATCATCGCCAGGTTCTATGACAGTACCATCTCTTAGAGTACATCCAACGAAAATAGTGAAGACGCCAACACCACCTGTTCCAGATGTTGCACCCCCAAGGCTATTACTGTAGATTCTGCCATTATATGCTATTACGGTATATGTTCCGTTAGCTGACACACTACCAGTAGTAGCGAAAGGCTCGGTATCGACGGTGCCTCCAGGATTATTACCAATCAAATCATCGTTCGGAGCGTAGATACCAATTGCAAACTCTAGTGTATCCCCAAATGGACTACCAGCAACTTCTATTTGTGTTCCTGCTTGTAATTCAAGTGTAAAACGTTTAGGTTGCCTATCTTCGGTAAATTCATCTTCAATAATATCTCCACATTCAATACTAGTAGGCTCTTGAGCTAATGTTAGTCCATTTACTATCAGCAATATACAAAGGATTACAAATAATCGTCTCATTCTTGTTACTCTCCTCTATGTATAAAAACGGGACATTGTGACAATGCCCCATAGTGGTATATTTATCCCGAAATTATTATACGATAATTCATTATATACTTACAATCAGATATGCGCTTATCTATCTCCTGATGGTTTCGCTAATGTCACCAAATCGCTACTGATTTTGATGATGCCAATGAACAAGGCATAAAATTCTAGGCGACCTAACAACATAGCCACTGATTGCATCCATAGCAGGCTGGCAGGTGCATCCGGCGACGTGACGCCAGCGGATAAGCCAACCGTACTAATGGTACTCGCACTTTCAAAAAGTGCTTGGGCGACGGTGTAATTCCCATGAAAGAGAATCCCTAGCGTGAGTACAAAGAAGAGGCTCACATAGAAGAAGAGATACAGGGCTGTCCGACGCACTTGTTTATCGGTGAGTGGGACTCGTTCGCTCCCCCGCCAGATAGAGGCTCTATTGACTGCGTTTTCAGGTAGAAATGCCTTGCGGATTTCCCAGTAGAGTGCATTCAGTAAAATATAGATACGAAATTGCTTGATACCGCCGGAGGTACTACCACTGCCCCCACCGATTGTCATGATAATAATCATCACCATGATAGCAGAGGGCATCCATGCTGTGTAACTGGTGGTAGAAAAACCTGTTGTTGAGAGTGCTGAGAGAGATTCAAAAAGGGCTACCTGTGCCGTCTCGCCGACGCTGGTATACACCTGACCGAATAGACTGGCAAAAATCAGCGTGGCTGCAATTGGGAGCAGCACAGTCAATAAGCGAATTTCGCCGTTGCGCAACACATCACGCCATTTGCCACGTACCACGAGCCATGCCGTCAAGAAGTTGAGCGTCCCTAATATCATCAATACCAATGTCACGGCTTCTATGGCAATGCTATCGTAATAGCCAATAGATTCTGGGCGTGTAGAAAAGCCCCCTGTAGACACCGCCGCAAAAGCATGATTGACGGCATCAAAGACAGGCATACCTGCCAGCACATATGCCACAATCCCAAAAATCACATAGCTGATGTAAATGCGCAACACCAGCCCTGCACTATGACGCACGTTCGGCGCGAGTTTATCATCGCGCCCTTCTGCTTCGCTCAAGCCAGAGCCTACCGGACCTGTAATGGAACTGAGTACGATAATCGCAAACCCTGCCCCACCAACCAATTGGATGATGCTTCGGTAGAGCAAAATAATCGGTGGCGCAATGGTCACATCCACAACCGATAAGCCTGTTGTCGTCCAACCACTCGTGGATTCAAAAATCGCTTGCGAAAATGTCAGGTTGCTAATTAGCAGAAAAGGCACTGTGCCAAAGAGAATCGCAACAACCCACGATAGCACAATCGACACCATGCCCTCTTGCAAATTAGGCGAGTGCTTTTCAATATCTTTGTTGAAATGCCGTGACATCAACCCAAGCGCAATGAGTGGCAAACCCGCTAGCAAAAAGACCCACGCATATTGCGCATCTGACGGGAAAAAAGGCAATGCCAACAAGGGTGATAAAATCGTCACACCTGTAATTGCCCAGATGCCCCCCATATACCACAGTAGCAAGCGATAGCGTTCTCGAATATACGCTTGATAACGCCGACTACGACTCATGTCTTGGTTTCCATTTCGTCAAGTTCGCTCAGTTCACCGATTTCGCCAATGATTAAGCGTAAATCAGCTTCGTCTTCGCCTTGCTTGCTGATAATCAGCAGATGGTCGCCAACCTGTAATTGATTGTTCCCGCGTGGGATAATTACTTCCTCATCGCGGACAATACTGGCGACAAGTGTATTTTCACTGATGCCTAATTCGGCTAATGTTTTGCCAACAGCCGGCGCGTCTCGATGTAGCTCTACATCAGTGACTTGTACTTTACCATTGCCGACGTGCATTAGACGTTTGATGTCGTCAAAGTGGGCATGGCGTTCAATCATTTTTGCGATGATGCGCGTAGATGAAAAGGCAGTTGTGACGCCTAATTTGGTGAATACATCTTCGTTATTGGGGTCATTGACCAGCGCGATTGTGCGTGGCACACCGAAGATTTTCATCGCAATTTGGCAAGTAATCAAATTATCATGGTCGTGGGGCGTCATTGCCAGCACGACATCTGCTTGACGTGCGCCTGCTTCTTCTAATATTTTGCGCTCACTGCCTTCACCATGCACGACAATACTCGCGGTCTGGTCGAATAATTTTTGGCAATGCGCTTTATTACGATTGATAATCGTTATGTGATGGTCACGTTGTTTGAGCTGACGCGCTAAAAAGTAAACCGTTTCGCCCCCACCAATTAAGATAATGCGCTGTTTCATGCGTCGTCTGCTTTCTTTATCGTCTGAATGAAGGCTTGGGCGGCAAGATGCGTTTGGCTAACCGTGCGAATACCAAATTCACGGTAAATCGCTTCGCGGTCTGGGTCATCAATGCGGGCGATAACTGTCTCCACGTCAAAGATACGGCTGGCGATTTGTGCGACCATCAAATTGATATTGTCTTGGCTCGTCACAGCAAATAGCGCATCGGCTTCAGCGATACCTGCTTCGCGCAAAACGGCTTTTTCAACGGCATCCCCAGCAATTGTATAGCCGGAAAAATCGACTGATAGCTTGTCAAATTCAGAGGCATCGCGGTCAATGACGACGACTTCATCGCCAGCACTGCTTAACTCAGTAGCGAGTAAGCTCCCCAGCCGACCACAGCCTATAATAATGATATAAATGAGATTTTCTCCTTGAGATGTTGCGATGCGTTGTGCGTGCATCTACATATTGTTGTAGTGTAGACTTTAATGTGGGGTAGCGTAAAGGGATATTGAGCAGTTATTCATGCGGTGATTTTGAAACACCAAACAAGTATATTCGGTTTTCACTACCATATGCGATAGCATAGACTGTCTCATCAGGACTTAGCGCCGACGCAAATATGCCACCACTCATGCCGTATTGAGGGATTGGAATATTAGACAATTGTTGACTGCTTTGCCAATCCCACACCTCAAGATGTTCAGTTTGATAAACAGGTAAAAATAACAAAAAACCATCTGCCGAAAATGTCACATCCTGTAGATACACACTCGGTTCATGAAAAGTTCCAAGCAATTTCTGTGTGCGGAAGTTCCATATTTCCGCTCGTCTTCCTTGTTTACCGCTCCGCGAAACGAGTATGGTGTTCGATTTTGGCGTGAATGTCGCATTATGCACAGGTCTGAGCGAAAAAATTTCTTCATGTGTTTTGAGTTCAAATATTCGTAGCGTCTTATTGATGGTGGGATCATTCCTATCATTGGTGACGGCTGCAACATACCGATTGTCATTAGTCATTGAAAAGGGAATAGCTGCCTGACCTTCTCGATACCATAATCTTTTTTTGTCACCCGATTCTAAATCCCAAAGATACAACCCTTGGTCAAGCGAACCCCCACTGATGACTTTTTTGCAGTTATCGGACATCACGAATGTTTTATGTGGCTTATTGTCAACGGACAGAGGCATCTCAAAAACGGGTTTGCCTGAATACATATCAACCATCACAAAGTTATGATAACCACCACCATAATTTACCAAGCGCCCATTTACGTCATATACAACTTGCTCTCGATACATTTCTTGCAGGTGATAGCGCATCTTCGGGGGAACTTCGAGTGGTATGCAGTGACGAATATCCCACCCAGATAAACGCTTACCATCTGGACTAAAAGCTAAAAAATGTTGTGTGAATCCGTAGCAAGGCGCACTACGTTGTGATATTGATGCAGAGCCAAGATGCCATTTCGCTAATTGTCCATCAACCAGTATCACTTGAACGTTTTTGTCATGTATATAGAAAGTATCTGGTTGTTCTATACTGCTTGAGCAAATGAAACGTGTACCATCGCTGTTTTCTAAAACATGTGTATATTTTGGTGAATCCATTTTCAAGTTCCAGATGTTATTACGACTTGAAGGCGTTCCATCAGAAGTGCCACCGTTCCATGTGGTTGCAGTAACAAAGTCAATGTGTTCTCCCGTGTCAGCATCATAGAAATACCACCAGATACTCGGATTCTGACCATGTATCACCAGCGTCCGATGGTCACTTGCGAAGGCAACATAGCGTAACTGGAGTGTAAGTGGTTTGGATGGATTAGCTTTTACTTCAAGCGTTGAAAGGTCAAATACCACTAATGATGCTGTTGTCATCACAGCAAGATAGACACCATCATCAGAAATAGCTAAACTCTTAACTTGAAGAGGCATGCCTATGTACACATTTTCACGCTGTTGCTTATGTATAGCAGATTGAGGGAATGGCATCTCTCGCACTTTCTGCCACGTATCACACGACCACTCTTGAACATGACCATCATCAAATCCAACAAATAGTGTAGATTTATGAATAGCAAGTGCTGTTGGTTTTACATCTCCTGTCGCCAATTCATGTTGTAAATCAAATGTGCCTGTAGTTCTAATACGCACCCTGTTGTCAGCAATCGTAATGATGTAGGCACTATCTGTTGTAAATAGGACGTCTAATGTATTGCCCATTGCCTCTGAAAGTTGCGTAGGCAGGTCATCCAGTGTCACAGTATGATGTATCCAAACATTACGTGTTGTCGCTACAGCTATGTATTTTTCATCTGGAGGCATCGCTATTTTATTAAGCATGCCATAACTTAGCGTTTGAATATGTTGTAAACGATGCACATTCTTGCTAGTGATAGCTTCACACTCTGGAATTGGGAAATTCGTCTTTGGCATAGCAATATTCCATAAACTGACTTGAGTATGTCATTATACATTACAGTATTTATGTAATTCGTGCGGCATTGCGAAGCACTATTTTCGATACACAACCTAATAAGGAAATAAACGAAAAATGGCAGGACACATCATCCATGCGACCCTGCCATTTTTATTCTTCAGCTTTATGCCAGATGTATTATCAGACGAACGCGCCTGCACAAACGGTCACGACCTGCCCTGTCATCCCCCCCGATTCCTCTGATACCAAGAAGGACACTGCATTGACGGTATCTGCTATGGTGATTGGACGCCCAAGTGGTGGCAAATCCATTTTGGGTTCGCCACCCAGCGCAACAATGCCCACCCCTGTTTCTTGGATGGTACGCGTTTCAGGCATACCAGACCCCCGAACACAGTTCACACGTATCCCCTGCATGCCATACTCCCCTGCCAGTGAACGGGTCAGGGCTTCGATAGCGCCTTGTGCGGCACTAATGCCTGCCATAAACGGCGCTGTCATACGGCTCAGTGATGCGGACAAGAAGACGATGCCACCACCGGCTGTCATATATTTCGCAGTTTCGCGTGCCGTTAAAAATTGCGAGGCGACAATTTGCTCGAATGGGAGCATGAAATGGTCGAGGCTGGTGGTCGCAGATACTTCTGGGTAGCCCAATGCGCTTGGACGTCCACCAATACCATTGAAAACCCCGTGAATCGTCCCAGCTTCTTCTGCAACGTCTGCCACATAATCAGCAACAGCAACCGGATCTGTCGCATCAACTTCGCTGATGTGTACTTTTCCGCCCATCGCGTGAATATCATCTGCGAGTGCTTGCAAGCGCGTTTTATCTAGCCCGCTCAGATATACTGTTGCACCTTCGGAGGCAAATTTACGCGCGGCACTGCTCGCAATTGCGCCCGTTGCAGCAAAGACTAAAACGTTCTTGTTGTTGAGTGTGTTCACGGTTGTTTTTCTCCTTTTGTAGGGCGAATCCGCCCCAGCATGAATATATGAATCGTGATGTATTGTGTTGTATACTGTGTAACAGCTAATTCAGGGGTGCGATGTGTTCGTTTCCTAGGCAAAGCACACTGCGCCTCCTGATACTACGCTCCATCAGATGTATCCGGCGGAGCTTCCTCTGGTAGTGACAATGGTTTTCCAGTTTCCAACAGCGTTTTCAAACCAGAAAGTATTTGCGACCACCCCGTTTCAACTGTCGGTGTGAGTGCGTTTGTGGGGTCTAAGTCTTTATGAAGCACGGTAAGTTTACATGTGTCTCCCACTGGCTCAATCAAGAAGGTGACAATGGTTGCTCCACCTCGCTCATCGTCAGGAATCCACATCGCATTGAAAGAGGTCACCAATTTGTTTGGCGGCTCGACTTCCAGCACAATTCCTTCCACCAGCGTATGCCCTTCTGGATGTACATAGCGATACGGTGCGTTCACCTCCCACGTTGATTGGACAGTGCTACCCATATAGTATTGGCGGGTAAATGTACCGTCCGTCAATGCCTTCCATAATTTTTCCGGCGTGGTAGAGATGTAAATTTGTTGCTGATGGCTTGGTTTATCGCTCATGCTCGTCTCCAATGTGGTCTTCAAACCAGACAAACTCATTGCCCAAGGTTGGGCATACTTACTCACCCATCGGTCGTAAATGATTTGGATAGGAACTGGGTTGATATAGTGGTGCTTCTCACGCCCGACCTTTTGCGTGCTTATCAGTTCCGCATCCTCCAATATGCGCAGATGTTTCATCACCCCATGGCGTGTCATTTCAAAGGCATCGCATAATTCACTGAGTGTCTGTCCATCTTTTTTGAACAGCATATCCAGCAAAGTGCGACGGGTGTCATCTGCTAGTGCTTTGAAAACTGCATCTTGCATCATAATGACTACGGCTCTTATATGTAACCTTTTAGTCACCTTTATTATACGTGACTTTTTGGTTACGTAAACAGTTGTTTACTATCTACTCATATTTAGAGCCGTAGTCATTATGATGCAAGATGCAGTTTTCAAAGCACTAGCAGATGACACCCGTCG
>JBCBKJ010000099.1:0-21058 GCA_038522085.1 Chloroflexota bacterium | reverse complement strand
GTAAGTCCTCCGCTTCGGTGTGAGGCTGACCTGCTGACCTCAGATGCCCCGTAGCTTGCTGCGGGGAGTATGTCACTGTAGCATCACAAAATAATGAAGAAAGTGCTTATGAGCCAACCACAGTCAGCGGAACATAATCTGAATCCGCATGCGTGCCAGCAATAATTCATCTCCGCGATGGAGTAAAGCTGGCTCATCTGGTTTTAGGCGCTTTTTCCCCACATACGTACCATTCGTACTACCCATATCAACGATGTACAGCTTGTGATCGCGCATGATGAGCTTCGCATGGACACGCGAGATACCATGTTGCAAGGCATTGTAGTGTGTGAGGTCAATATGTGATTCCTCTTCACTACCGGAGAACCGCCCCAAAAAATAGGTCTGTTCATCGCGGACAACCAAACGCAAAATCGCGTTTTGTATCAATAACAACACCTCGTTAAATGATGTGAGTGATGCTGTCCCTTCGGAATCATCTAGCGCATCAAGCATCTGTTGCAAGCGTGGGTCATTGACTGGTATTGACTGGGTTTGTTGATTATCATCTAGCATGAGATGAAAACTCCCATTATCTACTTCCTCATATTGGTCTCTGTTACTGCGCATAATAACGTATCTTGTAACAAATTTCTTGTGTTTGTATGCACAAGCTATAAAATGCAAGCCAAAAAAGCCCTCTGTAGGGCGATATTTTTTACAAAACGGCATGATTACGCATCATGCCAGTTTGTTAGAAGGTAATATTGATAGCCATTCGCCCGAGTAAAATATCATCCCCATTGCGCAAAAGTGTTGGGTCGGCTGGATCAAGACGCTTGCCATGCACGTATGTCCCATTGCTACTATCCATATCAGCAATGAACAAGCGCCCTTGTAGCAGGTGCAGTTGTGCATGAACACGCGAGATACCGTTTTCCAGCGCCCCATAAGGCGATAAATTCAGTTGATGCTGTTCAGGAAATTCAAAGCGCCCAAGCTCGATATGTTGCCCTTCCGAAAGGCGTATAAATTCTTTATAGCCCTGAATATTCAGCGCAATCACACATTGATTGCCAAGTGATGCCGTACCAAATGCTTGAAATGATTGACTTTCAAGTAAGCGTGCCAAAGAGGGGTCATTGGCATCAAAGTTGCGGGTTTTGTCGCGTGTCATAGCTTGCACTCCACAATAATTATGGGTTTCGTCAAGATAATGAGATTTGCAACACCGTTGATATAATAAATGATAATTATAACGGTGTATAAAGCCTTAATTTCATTTTATTAGTTAACTTGATTCCGTCAAGTAATAAAATCTTTATGGAATCTCAATAAAAACAAAAACACCTGCGTGTGCAGGTGTCGTGTGCGTTCAGGGTATTTTTCATCGCTCAAAAAAATACTTGCAAGTTCAAACGTCCGAGCAAAATTTCATCACTTTTCTGTAGTAAGCGCGGTTCACCCGGTTGTAAACGTTCGCCAGCGACATACGTGCCATTGGTACTGCCAAGGTCTACCAAATACACATGTCTAGCAGCGACATGAATTTCAGCATGTTCACGCGAGATACCCTGCAGTAAAGCATTATAAGGTGATAAATCGAGTTGATGACCTTCTGGTGGGTCAAAACGCCCTAATATCACGCGCTCCCCATCATCTAGTTGCACAGTTTCTTTATGCCCCATAATATGAAGTACGATACGGTTATCATCATTTAGCGTATCTTGACCGTGTGTATCCCGCTTTTGTTGCTTGATAGCACGCTGAATATCACTTTGTCTGATGTGCATCGTTTCGCGATTATCATCATCCACGGGGCAACTTCCTCTCAAATTATTACGGGGTTTCTGCGAGACTATAGTTTAACGTAATATAATTCACTTTTATGAATCTGCAAGTTTTTGCCAGTTATAGTTAGGTTTGTGAAAACACAAAACGCCGTGTCGTTTGCACACAGCATTTTCATTGCATAGTCAGTTTTGAGATCAAACGCTTAGAAGTAGACTGTCATCTGCAAGCGACCTAGCGTAATCTCTTGTCCATTTTGCAGTAGTTGAGGTTCAGCCGGCATCAAACGAGCATCACCAATGAATGTGCCGTTACTACTGCCCATATCAACTAAAAATAACCGATTCGCCCGTATATGAATTTGTGCATGACGGCGCGAAATACCATTTTGGAAAGCATCATAAGGCGTTAAATCAAATTGATAGCTATCCAATTTTTCAAAGCGCCCAAATTCTATATGCTGCCCATCCTGAATGGGAATCTGCACCCCTGCATCACCAATACGCACCACAATTTTCTTCACTTCGGTGAGCATCGTCGTTTCATATTCATCTTTAGCAGACGAGCGTGCAACAAGTATTTGAATCTCGGCGCGTGATATTTTGAGTGTGGCTGGTCGATGTGTCATACATTATCCCACTGTTTTTTAGTTTATATCTTGCGAAATATTACATATGCTAAACAACAGTATGCCACAGTTTTGGCTTCTAGTGTGTTAGAAGTTATAAATGTTTACAGTTGTTACGAGCTTGTCACATTGTCATCGCCTACATACATTTCGTACTCAGCTTGTGTCTTAAATGACCCGTTGGTGATGTCTTCGCTTTGCAAGTGCCGTTTTTCATCGAAGTAGAGCGTTACCTCTGCTTGGAACGGACAACGGGTTGCGCTGACCATCTTGCGCACCCAATACCCACTGTAATCATCTGTACGGGAAAGTTCTCGTGCGGTATCAATGCGCACTTTGATAATTTCTTGGCACATCTTCGGCTGGACGTAGACATAATGCGTATTTTTATCGCCACTGGATGACCCACTACCACCAAATAGATTTTTCAGAAAGTTCATGTTGCACCTGCTAACTTATGGTCGTTATGCGCTCAGTATAACGCTCTGGTTTATTTTTTGTGAGGGTTAGCAACCTTTTTCTAACCAACATCGGACGGGCTTATAATAGACCGTATGTTCTAAATTGCATAAACTATTCTATACTGTATACATGTAGAGTCTGGAAGATAAACGAAATTTCGTAGGGGCATTGTTGCGTCTGCTCGGACAGGGGCACAAGCCTATCCCTACAATTTAAAAAACTTCTAGGCTCTACAACAGGTACTTACCAAAACTAACCTTCCATAGTATCAAGGAGTTTCTCCTGTGAATAACGACTTAGCAGACGTGACAACGCTCACCGTCTACCGTTTCATCTACGAGTACACCCAGAAAAAAGGATTCTCACCTTCGCATAAGGAGATGGCTCGTGGGGCTTTCATTTCGCCGACGACCCTGCTCACACATCTCGTTCGTCTCGAAGCGCACGGCTGGATTGTGCGCGAGTTCAATATTCCGCGTTCTGTTCGTTTGGGCGAATTTGCGCCTGACCCCGAAGCTGACTTGTTCGCTGACTTGTGGGAAGCCGCCCACGCCCCAGTTGATGAACCGCTGCTAGATGAGTTCTAATCTGCACCCTGCCCTGCTATTTCGTCGCCACGTTTTGCAGGGATTCGCCGATTGAGTCATGTATTCATCTGCAAAATGAACTTGGCTCGGGCGCACCATAGTACGCATATACAAGCTATTTAATTGTCTTCTACCGTGAAACTATGGCGAATAACAGATGTCGTCGTATCCGTAATCGTCACCATATTAAAACTCGGTAGTGTGTGCATATCATTGACTATGCGTTCGTTACTGGGGTCGGGATAACTCTTGAACTGACACCACGTTGAACCCACTGAGATATAAGTCACATTATCACGCATAACCTGTATATTCTGATGAATATGCCCATGAAAGACACCACACAGCCGATGGCTCGCTTGCTTGATAACAGCGTGCAATGCCTCACCATTTTCGGTACGCATCCATACATCCAACCAAGGAACATATACAGGCAAGACACTATGATGCGTTGCTATTACCAATGGACGCGGGTCGTCGCTTTCACAAATTCCACGCAACCAATCCAACTGTTCATCAGGGATGTTGCCAGTTGGCTTCTCTGGGTCATGCGGACCATTGCTATCCAAACAGACAATCTGCACGCCTTTCGCCTCTAGCTCGTAATAGTAATAATCGCTGATAGCCTCATCTGCCCGCCCGATGAGGTCACGCTGAAAAGCTGGGCTATCGTCATGATTACCCACTAGATAATGAATTGGCGCACCCAAATCCGCGAGTACCTCTTTAACAGCAAGATACACATCAGGCGAAGGGTCAAATGCGACATCGCCAGTGTGTAAAATAAAATCCGGCGTAAAGGGTAAGGCGTTTATCTCGCGCACCATTGCCTCTACCCCCAACATAGGTGTGTATCGAGCATAATCTTTGTTGTAAGTGCGGTCTGGGTTGATATGTGTATCGCTGATATGCAAAAAACGTAGAGGGTCTGTTGCTGTGGGCATGGTTTGGTCTCCTATATGAGATAGCAGTCATGCTCACTATTGTAGCGTGTCTCTGTTAAGGCATGGTACAAAAAAAGACAGAGCCAAATAGCCCTGCCGTCATCAAGTTCCCCTGTATAGCCCAAGAACACAGATATTGTCCGGTATCGTGCGCAGGTATACGCATCTATTCTAGCGCATTGTAATCAAGAAAGTAATAAAAATACCGTAAAAATAATCATTCAAACCTCTGTATGGTTTGCATTATCCAACTTTTGTTAAGGGTTTGTTAAATTGAAAAAGAATTAATTATTATTCTCAATTTATTGATATACAATACTTTTAATTAATTGTTCCTAGAGAGACTTGATCACATGTTCAAACATCCGCGTACTGCACTCGCAACATTGGCTTCCGTTTTCGCATTCACTGTTTTCGCTATTCTGCCTGCCAGCGCCCAACTCGAAAGTTCAGGGTGCGCAGCGATGAATGCAGGTTATTTCGATGGCAATGATACCAGCCCTGCTATAGCAGATGACTTTATGGCTGGTGAAATTATCAATATGTTTCACGATGGTCGTAGCAACAACGTGCTATTTGCAGACCGCATTGGACCAGACTTTATCTTAAATGGTAATGGCACAACGGCAAGTTACACGATTCCAGCAACAGGGTCGTTCGATATAGAATTTGCACAAGGCAACCCAGATTCTGATTATATAGGGGCTAATTGGGTATTCGCTTGTGTGCCACTATCAGCAACATCTGTAACCAAAACCGTTCCAACAGAACGCACTTATCTATCACCTATTAACGATGGGCGCATCAATAATTACGACCTGCAAGCCCCTATCAGCGTTCACCCGCACAGCAGTGATACTTTCGGCAATGGTTTTGAGATTTATGATGAGCAAGGTGTCTCCATCTTACTCATCACCCGTACTATGATTGACGAGGCTGATTGGGAAGCAACGAGAAATACCTATATCGCTGGCAATCTTGCGGAAGCTGTTCGTGTCTCGCGCTTGGCTGATGGTAATATTCGCGTCGCTGGGTTGATGGACAATGGCAAAACCTACATCATGCTATTGGACGCTGAGACATTCGATTTCGTCAGTAGCTACGAAATTGAGCAAGCTGGCTAAAAACTAATTGTGCAGTACGCAACTCAATAAAATAGAAACGGCGCATCGTGTGGAATGCGCCGTTTTTGATTACCTGATAATGGCAGTCCATAGCCAGAGGGGATACAATCGAAGGACTACTAATCGAATTAGGATTTAATTATGATTACACGTCCTGCGCTGACCCAAATTGCCGATGATACTTATCAGTTGCGCTTACCCCTGCCCTTTGCGCTCAATCATATACAGGTGTATCTATTGCGGGGTAGCAATGGCTGGACGATTGTGGATTGTGGTATCAATTACGAACCTGCGCGTAAAGTGTGGCAAGATGCCTTCACAGAACTCAATTTCGGGTTCGCAGACATCGACAAAATTGTGCTGACACATGTGCATCCTGACCATTTTGGGTTAGCCGGCTGGTTACAAAAAGGGGCGTCGGAAGCAGGTAAGGACATTACGATTTATCTCTCCCCGCGTGAAAATCAGCAAGTGCTGGATGTATGGCAATCTGACCGTGATAAGAATTTCGGCGCGTGGCTCAAATACAATGGTCTGCCAGATGATTTTGCTAATCAAGTCAATAACAGTCTCGGTAGCACGCTCGAAATGACCTATCCGCACCCAACAGGCTTTGCACATATTCAGCCCGACAGCGATGTACAATTAGGCAATCGTACTTTTCAGACGACACTCGCACCCGGACACAGTGACGGACAACTCATTTTTTATGACCCCGAAGATAAGTTATTGTTGTCTGGCGACCATGTACTGATGCGCATCACACCCAACATCGGCTTATGGGAAGATAGCGACCCCAACCCACTAGGGGCGTATATAGAATCATTATCTGGTTTACAATCGCGTGAGGTTCGGCTTGCCCTACCCGGACACCGCAGATTGATAGAAGATTGGTCGGGACGCATTGCAGAATTACTCTCGCACCATGACCATCGCCTAGAGGTTGTTGTGAATGCGATGGAAAAAGACGCCCATACGCCCTACGAAGTCGCACAACATATCTTTGAGGTAGAACGCTTTACCCCGCATGAGTGGCGCTTTGCGATTGCAGAAACGCTCTCGCATCTGGAACTTTTGCGCGTGCGGGGCATCGTCCAACAAGATACGGATACCCAATCATTTTCGTTGGCGTGACGGTTAACCATAGTATGGCGGGTCGATTTCTGTATCGTCCAATTCTGCAAATGAGCCTTCCCAGCCGTCATGTCCAGCGGCGGTAGTCTGTTTTTCTGCGCAATTGTTGTTCATGAGTTGATTGAGCTTGATAAGCTGGGTACGGCATAAGAAATGCCCGTTGACTGTCGCGCCGGTTATGCAAAATGTATCGCTGATTGTTCCAGCGTCAGGTACGTTCAGCTTGAGCGTTACCAAATATTCTTCGCCAACAGTATCAAGCACTTCACCGTAGACCAGCATGTAACCATCTTGCAAGCTGACTGAGAGTGTTGGCACATGTTCCATTTTCTGGACAGCGTTAGCGATTGCCTGTGTGACATGTAAGCGTCTAATTTTGCGTGGGTCGTCATTTTGGCGTGCCGTTGCGTCAACGATACCGACGGTGCAGATGATGGCGTTTGTGAGTGCGTCATTTTGGTAATTCATGATGTTGTTTCCCCGTTTGCTGTGTTGATTACGTTACTTGCATCATAGGCACGGGGTTTTGCCGAAGTGCAATCTATTTGTAAAGTGGCTGTAAAGCGGGGTATTTTTTGCAGGTCTTTTACAGGTATAGCAGATGGTTATAATCCACCTGCTAATTTGCACTACCGAAATATTATCCGTGTAATTTCAGCCCTTTCACAATTTTGTCTACTGTCTTTTTATCATCACGCAACGCCATGCCGACTACATCTAAATCTTCTGATTTCACTGCCAAAACAGCTTGTCGATTATCAACATCGTTACCTGTGGCAAATAGCTCGTTTGTGAATAGTGCAAATCTAACCTCACGCCGAATGGCACGCTCGTAAGTCTTGCGTATTTTCTCTGCATCAGCGATAAAAATCATTATAGGTTGTCTTATCATGGGAAGATACTGCTGACCACTTCCATCTATGTAAGTGTCGCCAATCAAATCAGGACTTTGCCCTACCAATGCGCCGGATATAAATGCGGTCACATTGAGTTTTTGCCATGTTGCTAAATCATCACGTAGTATAATGGCAATCTTGGTATCAAATTGCATAGATACATCCTCAGCTATCTTAGATTCACAGATAGCATCACTCATTTAGCACGAGATGTCTTATAAAATCTTGCGGTGTTTACGCAGTGTATTCGGTGTGATGCCCAAAAAATGCTTGAAGCTACGATTCAGATGGCTTTGGCTAGAAAACCCTACAGCAAGCGCAACGTCAGCTAGAGGCATACCTGCACAGATAAGTGCTTCTGCTCGTTTGATACGCACACTCTCTAAATATTTATGTGGTGTGATGCCCATCTCCTGCGTGAAGAGCCGTGCCAGATGAAAAGGGCTAATGTGTACATGGGCAGATAAATCATCGAGCGTAATCGGACGCGCATAATATGTGTTGATGTAATCGCAAACAATACGAATGGCTTGTTGCGCTGTTTGATACATCGGTAATACAAAATCACCTTTTGCATAACGTTTAACGAATGAGACAAAGAAATACAGTAACATTGTCTCGACTGCCATAGCAGAAGACGGCATTTCACTGAGGCGATGTATCGTCCGTATTTGTCGATACATCGCATTATCGACAATTAAGGTATTCCCAAAATAAGGTAAAGTGTTGGTTCGCGTTGCAAAAATACTTGTCAGTGACGCCATCCATTGCGCCGAAGGATACAACGCCCGATAGCTAAAACCATGCGCAACTGCCGATTCCCCCGTATGCACTTCGCCAGGATTGATGATGATGATTTCTCCCGGTGATGTGTAATGCTGGTCACGATTGTGCGTGTAAGATTGCAAGCCCTGTTCGATGATGCCCAACACAAAATAATCATGAGCATGTGGCTTAAACGCGTGCTTGATGAAATGCGCTTTCATGAAACGTAAGTCATCCATATGTGGTATAGACCATACTTGCCCACGGTCAATGAGTGTATCTGCCATGAATGTACTACCAGTCGTATATCTTATATCTATCAGTCACCTATCATTGTACGGTATACAAATCAAAAGAGCATCTACAGTGGATGCTCTTTCACAAATTCTGCTGAATGTACTGGCTTTACTCTGTCGATTCGTCTGCTGATTCTTCAGCTTCTGCAACAGGCGCAGGGTCTTTGCGTACAGGCGCAACCCGCGAGAAATCGACACTACCAGCCGACCCTGTTGCGGCTTGCATCAACGCAGTCAGGCGGTCTGCCATCGCGGCGGGGTCGGGATGAATGCCATCTTGCAACAGTGCCGTCTCGAAAACCTGCTCAATGACCACATCAATCAGCGGATTGTCACCGTCACCCTGTAGCAAGTTGGTCACATTATGCAACAAGGGATGACGCGGATTGAGTTCCAGCGTTTTCACTGGCAGTTGGTAATCTTTATCCAGCAAACGATTGATGCGGTACATGTGGCGTTGTCCGCTGGCATCGTCCGCAACCAAACGCGCCGGACTGCCCACCAGCGATTTACTCTCCCGCACGCCACTCACCCGCTCACCCAAGACAGCTTGCACACGCTCCACCAGTGTCTCGAATGTCTCTTCTTCGATGCTTTCGAGTTGCTCTTCTTCTTCAACCTCGCCTACATCTTTGAGGTCAATATCACTCTCATCGACAGCACGTAATTTGAAACCTGCAAATTCGGTCAAGCCCATTGGCAACATGCTATCTACGGGGTCTGCGAAATACAGCACTTCAATCCCGCGCTGACGGAAAGCGTCCAAATGCGGACTACGACGGGCGCTCTGGAAATCATCTGCAATGACATAGTAAATCTCATCCTGACCATCGACCATGCGCTCGGTATAGTCTTTCAGCGAATACCAATTGGTCAGGTCATCGTCGTGGCTACTATTGAAGAATAACAAAGGCAACAAACTGTCTTTCGCCTGTGCATCCATCACCACACCCTGCTTGATAAAACGCCCGAACTCCGCATGAATGTCGAGATACTTATCCGTTTCGCGCTCTGCCATGCCTTTGAGTTCGCGCAACACTTTATCCGTGACGGTCTTCTTGAGATTCGCCATGATGCGGTCAGCCCGTACACTCTCACGACTAACGTTCAACGGCAAGTCTTCACTATCGACCACACCCTGAATGAAACCCAAATATTCTGGCAGTAAATCGGTGTTGTACTCGTCAATCAGCACCTTACGCGCATAGAGCTTCAAACCAGGTTCTTTACGTGGACTGAACGGACTCGCTTCTGCGCTAGATGGCACATACAGCAAAGTATAAAACTGCATCGGCACATCCGCACGCATATGAATCGTGTGCAACGGCGCTTGGAAATCGAGCGTCATCATTTGATAAAAATTCTGATATTGCTCATCTTCTGTTTCACGCGGCGATTGACGCCAAATAGCTTGTTGCTTGTTCGCGGGTTCTTCGTCTTCACCGACATAAATCGGGAACGCGACATAATCGCTATGGCGCGTGATGACATTCTTGATTTTCCATGCTTTCAAAAATTCATCGGCGGCTTCTTCGTTCAAATACAGCGTGACCTCTGTCCCGCGTGTATCGCGCTCTGCGGATTCGATGGTGTATTCAGTGCCACCTGTCGCTTCCCATGCGGCGGCTTCTGCATCCGGCTGATAACTCCGGCTGACCACGCGCACTTTGTCCGCAATCATGAAGGCACTGTAAAAACCCACACCAAATTGCCCGATGATATTCTGAGCAGCTTCTTTATTCGGCGCATCTTGCAATGCCTGTAAGAAATTTTTCGCCCCACTACGCGCAATCGTACCCAAATTCTCGACCATCTCATCAGCTGTCATCCCAATGCCTGTATCAGTGATGGTCAGTGTTTTGGCGTCTTCATCCATCGTGATGCGAATCTCTAGTTCAGCATCGGGGTCTAGCACGGTGTCATCCGTGAGTTGCTGAAATTGCATACGATTCAGCGCGTCGGATGCGTTACTGATGAGTTCGCGTAAGAAAATTTCTTGCTCGGTATAGAGCGAGTGAATCAGAATATCAAGGAGTTGTTGCGTCTCTGCTTGAAAGGTATAGGTATTACTCATAAAGACCTCCCAATCTCATGTGTATGTGATTTTAGATATGTTTGAGTTTTCGCACGCGAGTATGCCACACATGCGTTAGATGGGTATAAATTTATGCTCACAAAATCATAGAAATTCGTGAGCATTTATGTATCTATTTAGGCTGTTGCGCTTTCTTGAGGGTCAATGCGTTTGAAGCTCGGCAAATTGAGCGAGAATGTCGGACGATTCACCTGTAACGCATCGCTGGTATTTTGTGTGGCACGGGCGAGTTGGTCAACGAGTGTTTCCGTGCTTGCAGTGTCGATATTGGTAGCGACCAAGTGTTTATCCGCACTCAGCACAAAAGTACGGGGCAAACTCAGCACACCCCAGCGTTCTGCATCGGCTGGTTGTTCGTTGACATCAATCGTCAATACTTGCAGGTTTGGTTGCTGGGCTTGCAAGCGTTCAATAGCCGGTGTCTGCATGGTCTTGCAACTGCCACACCAATCCGCTGTGAAATAGAGCAAAGTCGGTTTGCCAGCTTCTACATTCGCCAGCAAAGGATCATCTTGATAATCTGCACGCTCGGTAGCGAATTTTTCTTCTTTATTGAACGTCCGCCAGAAATGCAGATTAATACCCAAAATGATGACTATCGGTAGAGCGACGACAATACTAATCAGCGTTCCTATCACCCACATAATTGCTCATCTCCTCGTTTAGATTTGCGTTTTTCTTGGTAGCTATGGTAGGCAAATACGCCACCTGCGCAGATAATCCCAACAATGAGTTCCCCGAAAAAGTACAGAAAATGTGCCAGTGCCATGTGATACGCTCCTCTTGATTACATTACTCCGCTTATTTGTTGTGCAAGCGCCCCAAATCATTCAGACGCATCATTACCTCTTTAGAATGCGAGAAAACACCCGTTACCTTGACACTCTTAATCGTCGCTTCGGCTAAATCTGCGGAAATATCATCTGCTAAGTGCAAAAAGCCTACGACACTCAATTCAAGCATTTCGCCACGCTCATGATATTTTTCTAAGTCAGTCGCACTCAAACGAATCACGCCCAAGTAGCGATGCTGACGGGTAATCGTCGCGTCGATATGTTCTTTCTGTGTGTAAAGTTCGCGCCGAATCGCGCTACGGATACAATCTGTGCGGTTAGTATAAAAGCCTTCTTCCACCAGCAAATCTATCTTGCCTAAGTCAACTACACTGAGATTGATTGTAATTTTTTCAGTTTCTGCCATGTATACACTCACTATTGTTCATAAATATTGCTATCGCCATCCATACAGATGGTCATCAGCTTATTTACAAGATACTACAAAATTATCATCCTGTCACCATCCATACAGATGGTGTACAGATGTTTTCAAAACAAATAGTGTCATAAACTATCACAAAGGTTTTCTATGTATCAGACATAAGTGAATACTTATGGATTTTGAGACATTTTCCGTCAATACAAAGGTTTACGTTAAGTAACTGCAATCAATGCTAAAATTTGATGTGAGCTTATCTAAAACGTGATTCAGTAACATACCAACATACATAATTAACGTGATAGGATTTTGTCTGGTTATGAAAACAGGGCGTACATCATGGATGAAGTGGATTGTTCTCGGTGGCATAGGGACTATTATTTTTGTCCTGATGGTTATCACAGTACATGATTATTTAACAGAACCCTTCCCAGGACATGCTGATTTTTACTCACGGTGGGAGGGCGCACGCTCTTTCTGGATTGATGGATTGAATCCCTACGGCGCAGAGGCAAGTTTAAATATTCACATGGGATTTTATGGACGCCCCGCCCTGCCAGAAGAAGACCAAGTGCTATTTGCGTATCCGATGTACACTGCCATCTTGATTGCGCCCCTCGTACTTGTCGATTTTGCATGGGCAGCCGCGATTATCATGGTCACGATGATGGCACTGTCGATAATGGCGCTGTTCATGCTCTTTGACCTCTTCAAGTTCCGCCCGAACTTGATACAAATGGTTTTTCTGGGTGTGTTTGCCTTATTGCATTACACGATTAGTCGGGGCTTTATCTTAGGGCAATTAGGATTTATCTCTTATGTTATGTACGTCATCACGTTTTGGGGCTTACACAAAGAACGCGATACACTAGCAGCCGTTGCCCTTGCGATAGCAACTATCAAACCACAATTAGGCTTTTTGATTGTTCCCTTTTTGTTGCTATGGGGATTGCGTGCGCAACGATGGCAATTTGTAGGCGCATTTATTGTGAGCATGCTCGTTTTGGTAGGCGTGTCTTTTGTGCTGGTGCCGACGTGGCTCTTCGATATGTGGGGACAAGTAACAGCTTACACGGAGTATGCGCCACCCATTCCGAGTGATGTGCTATTTGAAGATATACTCGGTTTACCCGCGAATGCCAAATACATTATGTTCGCTGGTTTATGGGGATTGATGTTGTTTGGCTGGTATCAAGTCCTCGTTGATAAGCAACTTGACCGTGCTATGTGGGTCGCTGTAATCACCTTAGCCGTGACAAATATCGCCTCGCCTGTCATTGCTACGCCCCATTTTGCTGTGTTCATGATACCGCTTATATTCTATATGAAATTACTATCACGGCGTCCGGCTCATCGGCGGTGGTCATTGGCGCTTCTAGCGATTATCTTCATCGGGAGTTGGGTGCTATTTGCGACGACAGTTGATAGAGAGACAACCCTTGAAAGCTGGATTATGGCATATCCCGAACCTATACTCGTACTCGTTAGCTTATGGTTCACACGGCATGAATGGTGGGAACGGGGAGCGGTATTGCAACCTGCCTCTGAATCCAAGCTGACAACTTAACTAACAAAAAAAAGCCTATCTCAGAAAATGAGATAGGCTTCTCAATGACATATATCAGAGCTTAATTTTCAACTTCGACTTCATCACTTTGGAAGATTTCATCGCCGTCTTCAAGTAAACGCATGCTGTAATCGCCTTCAACAAGTCCGTCAGGATTTTGTATCCAGAAGCAATACCAATCAGAATCATCAAATTCGACAACAATTTCGTTCATATCAATATCATCACCATTATACTGCCATACGACTTCAATATCATCACTGCTGAAATTCGCAAATTCGACATAAGCATAGAGATACTCAATATCTTCAAACTCTGAACCTTGTCCATAGAGAATACCTGTCGAGCGTCCACAGCCTTCAGCAAAAATAATCGGATACACATAATCGTCGTCTGTCACTTCAAATTCAGCATCACCAATCACGTCATCATCATAGATGACCTCTATCATCCAATCGCCCTCTTCTATACCATCTGGAGCGCCCCAGCTAGACCAGATGCGCGGGTCTTCTGAATCCATATTATTCGTGAGGAAAACGCTATCCAGACGTTCATCGTCAAGATACCAAACGATTTCAACTTCATCCCCTATTTCAAAGTCTTCCATATCAATGATGGCATACACACGGGTTTCTGTCGTCGGAAAGACATCCGCAGCTTGAATCGGCTCAACGGTATTCAGTTGAATATCACGGGCGAAAATAATGTCATCGACATCGGTATCCTGCGCGAAGGCAGGCACAGCAAATAGCAACAACACAAAAGTCACGAGGAGAACACGTAAGCGCATGAACAAACTCCTATTGTTAAATATAAATCTGATTATAAGCATAAACCGCAATTCCAGAGACGCAACTCAATTCAGTATATTTCTGGTAAAAATGATGGCAAAAGCTCACATAGCGTAACTCTGCATGAGGATAAGTACGGTAATACATAAAGCGACGCCACCAAGTACCAGGATAGCGAGGCGTTGCATCGTATCGTCTGTTGAAGAGGTTGCCACTATAGAGGTTGCTGGCTGGGATGGGACATCGTAAAGCTGGCGGCTGGATTGTGCGAGCCATGTCGCTTGTGGGGCGATGTAAATCCCACAGCGTAAGAGCATATTAAGCAAGGTATCAAAACTATCGCTAAAAGGCTTGCCATAAAAGGAAACCGAGCGTTTCAATATATGAGCATCAGGGGAAATCGCAGGATACCAGATAACGGAGACAATCGGGATATTAGACGCATGTGCCAAGCGCCAATCAGCACGCACTTCTGGCATGACAATCGCATCCGGCGAGATGACAACAATCAGCAAATCACAGCTTTGCAGGGTATCATCATGGGAATGCCGAAACGGACGATGCTCAGAAATAGCCGTTATATGCAAATCAAATGCTTCTAGTGATATGGCTAAATCACTGACAAAACTAACATCGGTACTCGCATGCGTGATGACAATCGTATTCATTATGCTGTTCCACCGTATATAGCATTGCGCTATTGTAAGATGTTTTGCGGAGATTTACCAGCAGATAGCAATCAAAGAGAGAAGCAAAGGATTTTACCTATGCGATTACGCACTTTCTAAGGGTAATCGCATCATGTTTGTGTTTAGTCATCTTATATCATATTATGATTATTTGGTAACGATTACGCTGTACGGGCGCCCTACATAATCATCCACTTTTACACTATGCTTGTGGCTGTTACCACCTCGAAGACGCTTAACCAAGCCATATATGTACCCAAAGAGAACAAACGGCGGATAAGGAATATTGCATACAATCCGCATCTCTGTATCCGTTTCTTCTATACGATAGCCCTCTTCCTCTGGAACATTCCGATGATGTAAATCATACCCTGCTACAATACTTGGCAATAACTGATAAACATCTGTAACTTCTGCTGGTAACTCAAGAACATCTGCCCCACTTATACCAATAGCAACCAATTCTTCATACGAGAGTTGTTGCTCAATTTCTTTAATAACATCAAGAAAAGCCTGCTGTGAATACCACTTGTTCATGTCCAAAGTGCTAAAACCATGTTGTACGAGTAATGGTTTCAGGCTTTCTTCTCGTATATTGTTGAACAAAACGGAAACGTTCGCTCCTGAAACTTCTGCGCCTTCTTTTGCTTGGTAAGGTATTGCGGTATAGCTTGACATGTACTCACTCCCTCATTTTATTTTGAGGAAATATTAACACAGCATTATATATTTATTCCGTAAAGATTTGCAGAGAAGTAGCGGAGACAGCAGGTTATAGAGTTGTCTGTTCATTTTTATAGAAAAGCGACAGAAAACCTCATATCTTACTACGGGGAGTATGTCATGTATTATCTGTTGTAATTGCTTCATAGGAGATATTAAGCACTACGCGCCCTAGGCGAATCATGTCACTATCTCGAACAATGCGTAACTGTTCGGGAACGAGCTTTTGCCCATTGAGATAGGTACCATTCCGGCTGTCGCGGTCTACGATGAATAATAAGCCATCTTGACGCACAATTGAGGCATGCTTGCGCGAAATGCCATCTGTTGGCTCAATAATATCGCCCAAGTCAATTTGTAGCACGGCTCGCACAGTCGTACTACGCCGTCCAATCACAATTTCGGTGATGTCATCGCTCGGAAAGGTGAAACGTGTACCTGTTTTTTGTTCTGTGACAACGAGTTGCTCGCGTAAACGCACCGAGCCGATATTCACATGTGGATTATCGTCATCTTCTACACCCTCTACAATAGATTCTGTAGAATAGGCTTCTTGCTCTGCACTACCTAACTGAGTTATTTCTTCAACATCAGTTTTCTTTTCAGATTGAGCTTGTAATTCATCGCTAACATCTTCTTTTTGTGCTTCTTCAGAGGGCGTAGCTTCGCTTATAGCCGCCACACTTAATTGAGGCACTGTACTCTCTTCTTTTTCCTCGTCACTGCCTACTGATGGCGCAATATCATTCAAAAAAGAATCTTCAACGAGTGGCGTCGTTTCGGTACTTAATTTTTTGGAAGTTGTATTTTTCACTTCGTCGGTCTTACTCATAGTACATGCCTTGCTCATAGAAAATGTCAATTTATGCGATAGTATTATGTTACGAAAAACATAAAGATAAGCTAGTGAATATCAGTATGAATTTACAAATACATGATTTGAAAATTCAAAGATGAAGAGGTACATCTAGGTACATTGTCTCTGATGCAACCTTATAGCCATTGGTTGCTCAAGTAGAAACGATGCCCTGCTCTAAATTTAGGCGTCGATGTTTTCAGTCATCAGGTGATCAAAAGACACGCGCAACACAATACGCCCAATCCGTATGATGTCTTTATCGCGCAAGATGCGAGGTTGTCCAGCAATCAGGCGGTGTTCATTCAAGAACGTACCATTCAAACTACCATGATCCGCAATCATCAGCAATTCACCGCGTTTGAATAAGGACGCATGCTGACGGGATACACCATCATGCGGTTTGATGAAGTCAGTGAGGTCAATCGTGGGACGTTCACCTGTACGCCGATTTAAACGCCCAACCGTCGCACTCTCAAGGTCATCACTCCCAATCTTGATTTTGATACCCGTTTTTTGTTCAATGAGTGTTAGATAGCCCTGAAACCGAACTGCCCCGATGCTCATAATATTGTGACTATCTTCGTCGTTATCGAGTATGAACTCGGTAGTATATGCTTCCATAGATGCCGCGCCAAGCTGCACCTCTTCGTTGTACACTTCGAGAGTTTTATCTCGTGGGGTTCGCCCTTTTGGATTAGAGGGTGTTAGCTGAGTGTCATCATCGGACACAATAGGTTTATCCGTTGGTGCGCGTTCCGCCATACAATATGCCCCTGTTCGATTACCGTCAGAATAGAAAATGCTACTCGCTCTAGCTTAAACCAAATACATTTTGTAATACTTTGGCAAGCATTTATCTCTAGTTTAACGATGATTTTAAAATATTTCTATTAGAGTTACGACCTTTTTAGCATAAGAATATCACAACAAATCGTCATGTAACATTTCAATATTAATTAATAGATTAAATAAAAAGACGTAGATATTATCTACGCCCACATTAATTATAGTATTTTTTGTGCGCCAGATAGCGCGTATGTTACGCAGGAGGTGGAACAGGTAGGTCGTCTACACTCGTATCTTTCCACTTTTTACCCTCTTCAATGAGCATAACCGGAATGCCTTCTCGAATCGGATATTTGTAGCCACTATCTTCGCTATACAGCCAGTTACCCTCTTTGACGACTTGTAGTTTGCCGGGGTCGTCGCCTTTGTCTGTGTAATGTACAGCTTCTGGACACCGCAAAATTTTCAAGAGTTCGGGCGATACTGCATCCACCATGCGCCTAATCCTTTGTTATCTGTATTTGTCTAATGCTGTCAGTATAGTTTGGATTGTGCGATGCGGAAAGGGATAGCTTCGGATAGTTTGGGCGTCTGGCATATTCTTCGCTATACTATGGTCAGTGAATTTATTGTTTTGCATTCTGCGCGAGAGATAGCTATGACATTACCAGCAACCTTCAAGAAAGTAGTCATTCGCCAAACAGGACGCAACCCACATACCTGTTTAGCCGTTATAGACGACGCCCCCCTAAAAACGCCCAGTGCGCATGATGTCCTCATTCGCAATCATTACGCAGGCGTCAATTCTATGGACATTGGGCGTATGCTAGGTGTAGACGGCTGGCAACAGGCACTCCCTATAGATTTTGGTATCGAGACAATCGGTGAAGTGGTTGCGATAGGCAAAGAAGTCACAAACCTTGCCGTAGGTGATGTCGTGATGACCGCCCTACCGGGCAATGGCTTCCGCGAATATACACATGTTGCGCATAACCTAACTATGAAAATGCCTGCTATCGACCCACGTTATATCAGCACTCTCATCAGTGGGTCGCTTGGCAAAATTGCGATTGAATTTTTAGGAGAGGTACGTGCAGACGATGTCGTCGTCATCACCTCCGGCTTAGGATCGAGTGGGAATTTTGCCTTGCAACTGGCTATCAATACAGGCAGTCATGTCATCACCACTTGTAACAATGCCGAAGAAGCGAAAATACTCCAACAATGGCAACCCAACCGTATAATCAATCGCGTTGAAGAAGATATTGCTACAGTCTTAGCAGAAGAATATCCTGATGCTGTAACACTTATCTTTGATAAGATGGGCGGGCGTATTCTTGATGCTTGTATCAAACAAACAGCGCCTCGCGCCCGTGTCATCCTTGCCGATGCCCTCACTGAACATCTACGTGGTGAAGATATAACCCATCGCCTTGATTTTTACCATCAAGTGATACGCAATAGCTTGACGATTACTGGCATCAACCTCAGTGATTACGCCAATGCCATTAAAGTTGAGACACTGAAATTACTAGACTTAATGGAACAAGGCTTAGTAGAAGCACTCATAGATAAGCGTTCGTTTGTTGGCATTGAACAAGTACCAGATGCCATTGCATATCTGATGAGTGGTGAAGCGCGGGGCAAAGTGGTTGTGAAATTTGTCAAATAATCAATCATACCCATGAAGCGCGTATAAGAACTGTTACTGTTGTTCCTTCGCTGGCATACCGACGCCCATATTTTCAATATCAATGAATAACTGATAGGCACGCTGGCGGGTACGTATCGTAATCGTGCCATCATTGGATGTGAACTCAACAGCATTATCCATAATTTTTTCGAGTGCCGTGAATCAAATCCCCTGCTTGCAAAAACCGTCCAACTTGTGTCAACGACGACTTGCAACAATAATAGAAATGCAATCTGTTCGCTACAAAATCACCCATGATTACGAAGGAAGATAAGTATGAAATGGTCTGTATTATACGGTGCAATTTTACTCTGTTTCTTGGTCGCGTGTACCAGCGAGGCACCCGCCCAACCAACTAGCGACAGTAGTAACACGAGCGCCAGCGAAAGTTGTGAAGCGATTGTCGATAGGGCGCTCGACACACTCGATACGGTCTGTGACAGCATCGGACGCAACCAAGCCTGCTACGGCAATCGCCTTGTTGAAGCAACGCTCCGTAATACGAACGCTTCTTTCGCCAATCCAGGTGATAAAGTAGCTATTGAAGACATCCAAAGCCTGAATCTATTGCCACTTGATGCAGCCGCCGGTGTGTATGGCTTCGCTGCTTTACAATTACAAGCAAATCTACCGGATACATTGCCAGGACAAAATGTGACATTCTTGCTGTTCGGTGGCACGCAATTTTCACCACAGGGAACGGTCAATGGCTTAGAGGCATATTACGTCAGCACAGGCATCGGCAGTACCAACGCTTGCAACGCCGCGCCTAATGATGGTGTTCTCATTCAAACACCCTCTGGCACGGATGTTGCCATTCAATTTACCTTGAACGGTGTTACCTTTGAACTCGGTTCGACTGCGTTTGTACGTGCAGAACCAGAGGGTAATATGCAAGTTGCCTTGCTAGAAGGTCAAGCCGTGTTGAGCGCAGAAGGTGAATCGCAAACCATTCCAGCAGGTAGCCAGAGTACCATCGCGCTTGATGCCGAAGGTTTTGCAGATGCACCGCCTAGCCCACCCGAACCCTATACACCATCAGATATTCGCGCCTTACCTATCCGCACACTACCGGAAACGTTCACGCCTGCTGAACCCGCCGATACCACGACACAAGTAGCAACGGCTGTACCCGGCGCAGTCGAAGCGATTGCAACATTCTCGACACTGGAAAATCCAGAACGAGGATTACAAACAGGTGAACTGACAGATGTTTCGCAAGTCGATACTATCACCTTTGAGGCGCAAGCAGGCAACACTATTTTTATCAATAGCGCAGGCAACGACATCGGCGTACATTCTCTGACTTTGCTTGCCCCTGATGGTACACGCATCCACAGAAGCGACATTTACTATTCACCAGGCTTGCTGACGTTAGAGCAAGATGGCACGTATACTATCGAAATTCGCTCGCGGGATGGCGATGAGGTCGGCATGTATAACTTTAATTTATGGAATGTCCCTGCGCCAACTATCGAGCCGATAACCCTCACACCGCCTGAGCCAGAACCCGAAATAGGCTTAATAGAAGGCGAAATCAGCACCTACGGACAACATAATCTCTACACGGTTGACCTAGAAGCAGGACAACGTCTGTTCTTCGATAGTATCAGCACTGATGATACCGGACGCATCAACTGGCAATTCATCGCTCCCGATGGAACATCTATCGTATCTGGTGACAATTACTATGATGTAGGCGTTTTCGTTGCCGAACAAGCTGGCACATATACCATACGTATTGCACCCACAAGCACAAATACAGGCTCTTATGCTTTCCGTCTCTGGGATGTACCCGCTATTCCCGAACCCATACCTATCAGCCTAACGCCACCTGAGCCAGAACCTGAATCAGGCTTAATAGAAGGCACGATTCCCACCCCCGGACAGCAAGTGCGTTACAGCATCGACCTAGAAGCTGGACAGCGATTGTTCTTCGATAGCATCAGCACCGATGATAATGGGCGCGTGAATTGGGTCTGGATTACCCCGGATGGCACAGAAAGCGCCGCACGCGATGTTTTAAACATCGCG
>JBCBKJ010000098.1:0-21411 GCA_038522085.1 Chloroflexota bacterium | reverse complement strand
AATTCAGGTTGCGGTTCACCCCCATGCCGATGCCCTAAGGGGATTCCGAGCCAGATACGCGGCACAAATTCGACAACGACGATAATTTCATTGCTCAAGATGCTCACGGCACTGCGCACACTAGAGGGGTCATCATCCGCCGCAATAAATTGGTCGCCGTAACCATCTGCGCCAAGTGTCCATTCATCAACGAGCGTATCGGCTATTTGCCTAATACCAGTTGTCAAAATGCTCACATACTGCCGGCGCGTGGCAGAATCAGTCAGGCGGGTGAGGGCATCGTCAGCAAACAACAAGTAATCCAGCACAGGCAAGCCTTTTTGTGCCGAGCCAAACCGCGCAGCTAATTCAAGGTCAATCGGGTCGGGTTCAACACTCGCAATATACGTTTCCACAAACTCAATATTGGGCGGATGGCGTTCTATCTGTGTGACATAAGGCATCAGACGCTGAAAATGAAAAGGCGATGTGCGCTCAAATGCAATCACCGTATTGATATACATCTGACGCAACGCAACGAGGTTTTCCTCTGTAGTGTCAGCTTCAAAAGCAATCGCAGTCGTTTCTAATGTGAGGGCTTCTTCTGCGAACGTCCTATGTAAGGGAAGAACGGTTTCTGTGACGATACCTTCAATCATTGCAACGCGGTCAAACGATGTTTGTGCTTGCGTTGGCATAGCCAATTGGATGCTGATGAAGAGTGTCAGCAGACTGAATACAAAAATACGCGATAAATAGCTAGAGAACATGATACGCTACCTATAAAATTTACGTCAATCACCATCATTATCGCTGAATGTGACGGTGATACCAAGCTGATTTGCCATATCCGTTTTGACTAAACGCAGTATAGCGACAAAGCTATTATATATCGTGACAACCTCCTCTGTGTCTTCAACAACTGTGATGTGCAGTGGTTGCTCAACTTGATTGAGATTGTTGATAGCTGTATCAATATGGGTGTTAATGACCACTGTTAACCGTTCACCTTCGTATTCTGCCTCTATGAAGTCCAGATAGCTTGCCAATGATGGTGAATCTTCTAGCCCGTTGAGCGCAAATTGGACGCCTTCGAGGTAGGCGATAAGGCGTGCAATTGATGTTTCACTGTACGGTGCTTTGACCAGTGCAGGGTTTGGTGTCCCGCCAGCGTCGTATCCAAGAGGCGCACCTAAGAAATCAGCCGTTGTGACTTCGAGTGAGGCAATGATTTCATTTGATAACATGCTGATAGCACTACGGACGCTGGATGGCTCGGCATCAGCAGACATGAAGTTATCAGCATAACCGCCTTCGTCAGGTGTCCATGCTTCAACGAGTATATCTGCAATTTCTCTGATATTTATCGCTAGGGCAGTCGTATATGCACGGCGCACATCTGATGTTGTCAACAAGGTAAGCGCATCCTCTGCAAATAGGAGATAATCCAAAACGGGCAATCCCTTTTCCGCTGAACCCACAGAGGATGCAAAATCGGGCGTAATCTCTTCAACAGTTAATTCTGTCAGTGTTGCTTCGACAAAGGATAAGTTAGAAGGATACCGTTCTATCTGTGACATCCATATCATGACCCGTCGAAAGCGATAGACGCTGATATGCTCAAAAGCCAGTGCTGTTGTTAAATACGCCTGACGTAGCGCAAGGAGATTTTCTTCTGTCGGGTCAGCCTCAAAAGTAATCGCAACCGTTTGTAAGGCGAGGGCTTCTTCTGCGAATGTCATATGCAAGGGAAGAACGGTTTCTGTGACGACACCTTCAATCATCGCAACGCGGTCAAACGAGGCTTGTGCTTGCGTTGGCACAGCCAATTGGATGCTGATGAAGAGCGTCAGCAGACTGAATACAAAAATACGTGGTAAATAGTTCATAGTGTCCTCTGGCATTACAACGAACGCAAAAAAGCGATGAGAGCGTCACGGTCTTCTGCGCTCATATTCAGGTAGGCATCACGCGAGGCTTCGGCTTCGCCACCGTGCCATAAAATAGCTTCGCTCAAATTACGCGCCCGTCCGTCATGTAAGTAATACGTATGCCCATTGACCGTCTCGAATAGCCCGATGCCCCATAAAGGCGGTGTACGCCATTCACTACCTGTCGCTTCAAAATCTGGCGCACCGTCCGCTAAACCTTCCCCCATATCGTGCAAGAGCAAATCCGTGTAAGGATGAATCGTCTGGTGCGATAGTGATGGTCTAGTCGGATGGATACCCGTTTCGATAGTCTCGATATGGCACGCATTGCAATTCGACGCTACAAACAATTCATACCCGCGTTGTACTTGCGGTGTATCGTAATCACGTTGCGCTGGTACAGCGATGGTTTGTGTGTACAGCACGACTTGTAGCAGGTCATCATCGCTAATTTCGGGGTCGCCACCATGAATCACATCCTGACAGCTAATTTGTAGTGGCAAGCAATTTTGCTCTGGAAACAAGCTGGTCGTGATGCCAATATCACCATTGAACGCCGCGGCGGTCTGTTGCAATAGAGACGGCTGGTTAGCTTTCCAGCCAAAACGCCCGATGGCTTGACGGTTATTGTGATAATCCCAGACATAATTGGGGCGTCCGCTGATACCATCCCCATCTGCATCGGTGGGGTCAGCTAGAGCGAGCAAGGTGGCTTCTGGAATGGCTTCCAACAACCCTAAACCTATCATCTGATTGGCTACACGGGGCGACATATTAATTTCGGGGTTGAGGTCGCCATACATCAAATCATCGAGATAGATAACAGGTTCGCGCAGTGTGTAAGGTGTACCGTCTGCAAATTCACCCGCAATGTCGCTGTATACGATACGTAAACTGCCCTCAATACTGATGCCTTCCAGTGCATTGTCTTGGAATTGTCCGCCATAGTGCGGGTCGCCAAGATACGTGCCTGTGAGGTCACGTTCGTTGGTACTCAGGCGTACTAAAAAACCGGTTGGGGCTTCGCCATCAAATTCAGGAGGACGCCCACGCCCATCTTTGAAATGACAACTTGCACAGGAACGCGCATTGAAAAGCGGACCCAAGCCATCGCGTGCGGTGGTTGATGCGGGGGCTGTCACCCAATTCTGATTGAAGAAAGAATCCCCTACAAAGAAGTCCAGCCGTGCATAGCGGTCAAGCGTAGGCGAATTGAACGTGAAGGCATTTTCTGTCGTGTTAAAAATGGTCGTTTCGCCACCGAGCAAATGTTGGGCATCGCTCATGACGGCAGGTGTAGTATCTGTTTGTGCGAAGATAGCCGTAGCAAAAACACTCACAATGAGCATCATGCCGATAGCCAAGACAGCGTGTTTTCTCATGTGACCTCGTACTAACAATAAAATGGCTGGCATCATCACTGTGATGATACCAGCAGGTCATGCGTTTTCAATTACTCAGGCAATGCTGTGTTGATAGTCAAACCGAGTTCCGAGCCAACCTGTGCGAACAAGTCGCCCAAATCTTGTAGCGCGAAAACGGTATCAAGCACCGTCGGACGTTCGTCTGGTAGCACAATGGCTTGGTCGAACGGTACAAAAATATCATCTGTCAGTGTTGCTAATTCATCTAAAGTTGCCAGAATATCATCGTTGAGGTCTGGATTGACAACTGCGATAACGTCTGCGATGCCTGTGCCGTCGATAATTTCGCCATCTATGCGTGTGTATGAACCACGATAGACATTATCTAAGCCCATGAAATTCGTGATGACATCGCGGTGCGTATTATCACTGAAGCACGAGTGTTCATCTTCTTGGTCTTGGTTATCGTAAGCGACGAACATACGCTCACCTGCTAGTTCTGCGGTTGCCAACACACCGATACCCGTGAGAATGTTGGTGAAGGCTTCATCAGCATCAGATGCTAAGAATGTCGCCCGATAATTATCGTCCATATCAACAGCCCATGCCTCAATCAAGCCTTCGAGGTCGCTCACAAGCAAATCTGCAACCGCCGCCAAATAATCACCCCGACGCTCGGCATTATCAGCCGTTGTGTAATCTGTATACGGACGATTGCCACTGCCATCTGCGCTCAAATCTTGCCCCCAAAGCAAAAATTCAATCGCATGATAGCCCGTACTGATATTCTCTTCTGCACCAACTTCGTTCAATGAAACCAGCAAGTCAGCATCAATGACAGGATAATCGTCTGTGTTGCTGATGATACCAGCGTCAGCATCACCTTCGACATAATCTATATAGGCTTCATCGAGAGGCCAAGCGTTCAGTAAGCCTTCAGGACCATCTTCGCCATCAATTGGACCACCATAGAAACGATAGGCTTCTGTTTGCCCATAAGGCTCATTGGAAGCACGCCATGCGTCGCGGGCAGCTTGCAATGTATCTTCGGATGGGTCTGCTAAGAAAGCATCAATCGCATCATGTAATTCGATTGCCAATGTGAGTGAATCTTCGTAACTCGCCAATACAATATCAGCATAGGTTTCCATAGCCGCTTGTTGCAATGCTTCTAGGTCATCATTTTCTTGTGCGCTCACTGTGCCGATAGTTGCCATCACCAGCGCGAGCAATAATATAAACGTGCGTTTCACAGTTGTCTCCTGTACCTTATATGATGTAGTTTGAATATCCCGGGTACATATCAGTCTACAGGCTTACACAGTAGAAATCTAAGCGCGTGTTTAATCTTACTCTCATAGTATGGCTAATTGAATGTCAACACTGTTTGAATGGCGAAATTACCGCCGTGTGTGCTTGTGTTTGCATATAGCACACACGGAATTTACATCAGTTAAATTTTGCGGTCACTGCACAATTCTCTTCAGCGCCCCGATGAGTGTGTTCACGTTGGCTTTGTTGGATGTATAGCCCATCAGACCAATGCGCCACACTTTGCTTTTGAGTTCGCCCAAACCACCCCCCACTTCAATATGATAATCTTGCAAAAGGCGCTTACGGGCGTCGGCTTCGTCAATGTCGGCTGGCAAGCGAACCGTAGTCAGCGAGGGCAGGCGGTATTGTTCGTCAACATGGCAACGAAAGCCGATAGCTTCCAGTTCATTCCACATATACGTGGCGTTTTCACGATGCCGTTGCCAGCGGGCTTCCAAGCCTTCTTCGGCAATCAAGCGCAAACCTTCGTAGAGTGCATAAATAGAGGAAATCGGCGCGGTGTGATGATAGGTGCGTTCGCTCCCCCAATATTTGAGCAAGCTCGTCAAATCCAAATACCAATTTGCTACTTTTGTTTTGCGATTTTTGAGGCGTTCGACAGCGTTATCATTGAGCGTCAGTGGGCTTGCGCCGGGAGGAACGCTCAAGCATTTTTGTCCGCCACTGTAGCACACATCAATGCCAACCTTATCTACACCAACAGACAAACCTCCTAACGACGTGACGGTATCCGCAATCAGTAACGCGCCGTGTTCATGCACAATTTTAGCAATTTCTTCAAGGGGTTGGCGTGCGCCAGTGGATGTCTCCGCATGAACAATACCAACCAAATCCGCCGGAAACTCTGCCAGCGCGTCTTTCACTTCTTGCGGGTCGAACACTTCGCCCCACGGACGATGGATCATATGGACTTCCGCGCCATAACGCTCTGCCATATCTTGCAAGCGATGCCCAAAATAGCCATTACAACACACCAGCATCTTATCGCCTGGCTCGACCATATTGCAGACTGCCGCTTCCATCGCCGCTGACCCTGTGCCGGATACTGGAATCGTGAGCCTATTCTCTGTCTCGAATACATAGCGCAGAAGTTGTTGTGTTGTGTCCATCAATTGCAAAAATTCAGGGTCGAGATGCCCAATCATGGGGGTCGCCATCGCTTTGAGAACACGCGGGTCACACATGCTGGGTCCAGGTCCCATCAGAATGCGCGACGATACGTTGATTTCAGGTGCTTGCATAGGTCAGTATCCTTTGGCTTATCAGTGTGGGTTGTGCCTCTGACTGTACTGTACCTAGTCATTTTTGGCGAATGATGAATCAGGAGACGAAAATGGGTGTCGTCGAATTTCTAGTTGCTGACCCCGCTTATCGGAGTAGGTGAAGGCGAAACACTAGTTTTTGTTGACCCAGAAACAGAAACGCATACCTTATTTACTATCCCAGATGTATCGGGAGAAGTATGGGCAGTTGGGTGGATAGTACCTGCGCCGGATGGCTATGAATAATCACACTGTAGGCAAGAGTTTGCTGGATTGAGTAACTAGTTTGCGTTCTGGGTGCATAATCTATTCTGTTGGCTAACAAACACATTCTAAAGCATAGGTTAGCGTTTAGGCTTTGGTTTGCGCTTACGTTTGCGTTTTGGCTCAGGTTCTATATCTTTTCGCTCTAATAGAGGCTCTTTTGGCACACCAACTATTAGCGATAAATCCAGATGACCTTTGCCTGAGAGTTTTTCTAAATCCGCTGGGTCAGGCTCGAACTGAGGCTCTATTGATATGACTCGATTTTCCTCGACAAGATAAAGTGTGTAAGATTTGCCAACCTCAAAAAAATCCGGGACATTCATTGCCAAAGAATACTCTTGATTGTCAATTTTCACATAGGAGGGGTCGTGCCGAAGTTTACGGACAGCAATCTCTGTACAAACACCTGTTACAGCCCTGACAGGAAAATCTTCGGTTCTCATAGGTTTGGCAGATGCTACTAAACCGGAGATCAATACTGTTGTAAAAATGATTATGAGCAACAATACTATTGTAATTTGGGCATTTATTTCGTCTACGCTCTCAAAGAATAGGACTATAAAAACCAGTGGTATCATGATTGAAAATGCCAAAGATGCCCACTTTTTACCGTAATCGTCTTGCTTGAATTTGCTCAATTGCCGTGTTGAGACTTTTCCGTTGCGGTTGGCATCTAAATCCTGTGCCGTAAAATCTAGAAGACGGGCAAAGACATTATTTTCTATATAATTATGCTCATCGGTAGTGTTTTGATTGTCACTCATACGTTTACTCAATCACACATCATATCTCAAAATAAATAATACCATCATCTGACGGTATTTTGTGTGTATAAATTCGTGTTGAAAAATTAGACAACAAAAATATTTGCGTCAGCCGGAGAACCACGCTATACTCTTTATATCCTGTTCTGTGACGAGGGGTACTGCGCCAACAGCACCCCTCAAGAAAGACCCTTTGCAGGATCAAGTACCGTCAGCAGTATAACGCGCTCTGCTATGCCTGAATAGGTTAGCAGTTCATTGGGGCGTACATACTGCTGGTAATGATTCGCAATAACGCAAGGGACTGGCTTTGTCTCATGATGGGACACATCGTAGTAGCTGTGGTGTATAGCACAGACCGATGATGTCTGTACGGGGTGTACATAATATGTACAAAGATGTCATCTAGTTAAAGAAAGCATCGCAGGAGATGTGCGCGTGTTGGGGTGTTGCCTTTGGCGTAGGCGCACGCCAACACGCATTTTTTGTTTCAGACAAAAGCGGGTTTGGTGTACCATGTATTGGCACGGAAACTATAGACGGCGATGCGGGTTTCGTAACGTGCGCCGATAGCGACCAGCAAGCGCGTAAAGGGACGGTCAAGGTATCTACCGAGATAACGCAAACCAGCCGAAAACGCCGTATGCCGTTTGCCACCATAGCGGTGCATGATGGCGTATTCTTCCGCGACATAAACATCACTCAAAAGGTGTGAACGTTGCTGGGGATGCCGTGTGATGCCCCCTAGGACTGTCCGTACCCCGACAAGCTCTGCATGTTGGAAAAAACGCATCCATAACTCGAAATCGCCTGCTAATTTCAACGAGGTATCGAGCGTGCCACCTGCTTTCTCCCATAACGAACGTCGCCAAAATGTTGATTCTTGCTGAATATGCCCGACGATGAATTTGCCGACGCCTGAATACTCTCCGCGCATGAACCCTGTTTTGTGATAGCCTGGCAAATGAATCACGTCTACGGGGTGTCCGGCTGGGGTTTTAATGACAGGGTAGAGTGAAGTAATCCACTCGACATCCGGCAAATCTTGAAAAATTTGGCTCACGACTGCCAGCGTGTGCGGGTTATGTACATCGTCGCTATTGAGCCAGCCCATAATCTCGCCTGTAGACTTGTTGAAACCTTTTTGGAGTCCATCGTACATGCCATTATCCGGCTCACTGACCCAATAATGCAATTCGTCCGCATATTGCTCAATGATTTTTGGCGTGCGGTCATCACTGCCACCATCAACCACGATATATTCTGTGTTGGCGTAGCCCTGCTGTAACACCGAAAGCATGGTCGCTTCAATCGTTTTTTCGCTATTATACGCAGGCGTGACAATCGAGATTTTTGGAACAGTAATCACAAATTATTACTTTCAGGCACGGTATATTATCAGTGCATTTTACCTGAAAGTACGATAAATTGTGTACTCTCTGTGAGGTTGCGCAGGATTGCACGCGATAGGTCTGTCTCATTGAGCGTATCGAAAGTGATGCCATCAAACATCGTTTCTGCATTACGTTGGATGCTTATCGTAATAGGGTCGCCACTCACCTCAACATGAGTTAACGCTTCCGTAGATGGCACGACTAAATCAGATAATGTACCCCATCCTGTATCAGTGAGTAGACTGAATGGCAGTGTGATACCCTCCGGTGTCGTGTAACGACCACGCAAGTACAGGCTGTATCCAAGCATATCAAAATCTTCTGGTAATGATTGCGCCAGATAGTGTGCAGACCCGATGAGATAGAAGCCTTCGCAGTAAGCAGGTTCTTCGACAGTGACACTACCAACATATGCACTCTCTAACGCCGTAAAAGACTCTACCACAGTTGTATCAATCATGGCTGGGTCATCATCTTCGCCGTGTCCAGCTTGGGCAACAGAGGGTGTAAGCTGTTCCCAAAGCCACTCGAATAAACCATGTGAATGTTCACAAGCATTCATGGTAGCGTTATACGAAGAAACATACCCTTCATGGATGACGATGCTGTAACCGAGGTCATTCGTCACTTGTAGACCATCGGCTGTTAATTCTGCATCGCCCAATTCCCAATTAAGTTGATAGTGAATTTCCCCTTCGACAGGCATATAATCTGCAAAAATCGCCGGTGCCATAAGTACAATCAGTACGAACAATATGATTTGGATAGCACGGAATAAACTCATAGGTCAGCCTCTTTGAAGTATGCTGGAGGCAGAGATTCTTCTACCTCCATATGGGATATAGTGGCGTAGATTAAGGATTACGGGGTGGACGTCCATTGCCTCGATTGTCATCGGGCGGGGTTCTGTTTTCACCTGTAGGTGGTTGACCCTCGCCTGTTGCATCCAATGAGACCTCCCCCTGATAACATGCTAAGAGATAAGGGAACGTGTCTGTCGCATAGTAGGCATAATTCCCATCTGCATCTTCCATGCCGTTACATTGGTCTAAGTCACCAGACCCTGCGACGTACTCATGGGCTTCCCATGCGCTAGTGACATCGCTTGTGCGTTGCCAGCTACTACTCACTTGTACAATTTCCTCGCATGCTTCATCAGTACAAACGTAAGGGGCAAGAATAGGATAGCCATCGAGTGCATAGCCGATAACCAGACCGACTTGGTCTTCTACTGTGTCAAACAGGCAATCTGGACGGGCGTGAAAGTGATACCCTGAGGGTCCGACATGCCCATTACAAAAATCGAGAATGCCATCCAAGAAGGGGTCGCCAAAACCAAGATTGCCCCCCTCATTGGGTCCGTAAATTGGCAAGCCATTGACAGCAACAGCCACCGTACCAAGTAGCGGAATATCCGTTGGTTCATCTGCAAAAACAGGGTCAAGTGGAATAGTGTATGTTAGTTCAGTGACTTGTAAATCGCCCGGTGTCATCGGAACAAACTCAAAATTGGTGATGCCATTGCTGGTAATTATCATCTCTGTTTCGGTACAGGTAACGCTCAGTTCAGGTGCAGGATAATCTTCGCCCGCACTCCCTTCTGATACATCTACGAAATGGCTTGTATCGCAATCTGCTTGTGCCAACGCTTGTAGTGGCATGCTGATGACACCTGTTATTAAAAACATAAGCGTCATGAGATAAGTGATTTTTGTTGTCATGTGATGCGCTCCCTCTATCTGAATACTATGCACATCTTAAACAACAGGTGTAATGAAAAATCCCATAATGTGTGAATTAAATGTAAAGTCCTATCCAGAAAGATGTCAGACTAAAAACTGATGCCTGACAACTGACTGCTCAATTATGTTATCATCACGCTACACACACTTATTTTTGGACGACATGCGCAGGAGAGACTTTTTTCATGCCTCAAGATTATTCACAGGGAAGCCTGCTCTGGCAACCTACCGCCGAAATCATCAACAATAGCAACCTGACCCATTTTCGCTTGTGGCTCAATGACACACTCAGCCTGAGCTTAGACGATTACGATGCCCTATGGCAGTGGTCAGTAGATAATATCGCGTCTTTTTGGGAACAATGGGCGCAATATGCAAAGGTCATTTTTCATACCCAGCCGACGACTATTCTCGCCGATAGCACGATGCCGAATGCACAGTGGTTCACTGATGCGACGCTGAATTATGCCGAGAATATTTTTTCTCGCTACACGGACGAACGCCCGATGATGGTCTACAAAGCCGAAGACCAAGACGCCGTGACATTACGATGGGCGGATATTTACGCGCAGGTCAATCAATTGGCGACACGCTTGCGTCAACTGGGTGTCGAAAAAGGGGATAGGGTCGTTAATTTTATGCCCAACCGACCTGAAAGCATCGTCGCATTACTCGCTGTGACGAGTATCGGCGCGGTGTGGTCGAGTTGTTCGCCGGATTTCGGGGCGCGGAGTGTGCTTGACCGCTTTATACAGATTGAACCGAAAGTGCTGTTTGCCGTAGATGGTTATCGTTACGGAGGCAAAGATTACAATCGGCGGGATGTGGTCGCAGAATTACAAGCTAATTTACCAACGCTCCAGCAGACAATTCTTGTTCCTCATATAGATGCTAACACAAACGGACTTAGTAACACGGTGCTGTGGGATGATGCGTTGACTATCAAAGATGTGCCAGAAAAAATCGCCTTTGAGCCTGTCCCCTTTGACCATCCGCTATGGGTGCTGTATTCATCCGGCACGACAGGCTTACCTAAACCGATTGTACATGGGCATGGGGGCGTGGTGTTAGAACATATGAAGATGGCAATTTTGCACGCTGACCTCAAGCCGGATGATAATTTTTTCTGGTATACCAGCACGGGCTGGATGATGTGGAATTATTTAGTGGGCGCGTTGTTAAGTGGTGCGACGATATTGGTCTACGATGGTAGTCCAGCATACCCCGACATGAGCGCCTTATTCGCTTTCTCTGAAGATACCGATATGACTTACTTTGGCACAAGTGCGGCATTTATCAGCGCGTGCATGAATGCGGAAAACGACCCCAGCGCAGGCTATGACCTCAGCAAGATTCGTGCAGTTGGCTCAACAGGCTCACCCCTCACCAGTAATGGTTTTCAGTGGATTTACGAACATATCAACACAGATTTAGCTTTAGAGTCGGTCAGTGGTGGGACGGATTTATGCACAGCATTTCTAGGAGGGGTGCGTACCAAACCTATCTATGCAGGGGAGATTCAGGGCGCGTGTTTAGGCGTCGATGTACATGCCTACAATGAAGACGGTGAGCCTGTGCTAAATGAAGTGGGCGAACTCGTCATCACCCAGCCGATGCCCTCTATGCCCATTTATTTCTGGAATGACCTCAACAAAGCACGTTACAAGAGCGCGTATTTTGAAATGTATGATGGCATCTGGCGACATGGTGATTGGATTGAATTTAACGAACGGGGTGGGGCAGTCATCTACGGGCGTTCGGATAGCACGATTAATCGGCAAGGCATCCGCATGGGAACGAGCGAAATTTATCAGGCTGTCGAGGCATTGCCCCAAATTATAGATAGCTTGATTATCGACCTTGAGTTGCTGGGGCGCGATTCGTACATGCCACTTTTTGTTGTCTTGCGTGAAGGCGATAGGCTAGACGAAGACTTGCGTGATGCTATCAAGAAAACCTTGCGTGAGAATGTATCGCCACGCCATGTCCCGAACGAGATTTTCAGTATAGATGCCGTGCCGTATACGCTCAGTGGTAAAAAGATGGAAGTCCCTATCCGTAAAATTTTGCTCGGACGCGATGCTAGTAAAGCCATCAACAAAGGTGCGATGCGCAATCCAGAGAGCATTGATTATTTCATGGCGTTTGCGGAACGGTTGAATACAAGCGAAAGGTGATTATTAGTTATCGCCACGCAATGAATTACGTGGCTAGTTCTGTATAAAATATACGCTAGATAGAATTATTTGCGTGTCAACATCAACAACCATAATTTAGCTGGTGACTTCAGTTACCAGCACGCTTAAAGGACATTTTACTAATGGATAAACCCCTCAATTTACATGAATTTGAACCGCTCGCCCGCGAGAAATTGCCAAAGATGGTCTATGGCTATTACGTTAGTGGCAGTGATGACGAAGTAGCTGTTAATCAGAACAGAGAAGCCTATAACCGTATCAAGATGCGTCCGCGTATGATGCGCGGGGTCACAACACGGGATACCTCTGTCGAGGTGCTAGGCAAGCGAATACCCTTCCCCGTCATCATCGCGCCGATGGGTTTCATGGGCTTGGCACACGAAGATGGTGAACTTGGCATGGCACGGGCGGCAGCTGCAAAAGGCATCCCTATGATTTTGAGTACGGCATCGAATCATACCATTGAGCAAGTCGCGGAAGCCAAACCAGATACTAAATGGTTTCAGTTGTACGTTTATAAAGACCGTCGTGTGACAGAAAAATTAGTCCAACGCGCAGAGACAGCCGGTTATGAGGCACTCGTCCTGACGGTTGATGTGCCTGTATTGGGTAAGCGCGAAGCGGATATGCGCAATGGGTTTCATCTACCAGAAGGTTACACGATTGCCAACCTCGTCGGGGATGAGATGGGCGATATGAGAGCGTCGGCTGGAGAATCCGGTTTAAGCGAGTATATGCGTAATCAGTGGGATAGTGGCTTGGAATGGGACATCATTGACTGGTTAAAAACAATTACCGATATGCCGATTCTGATCAAAGGGGTTTTGCGCGGAGATGATGCGCAAATCGCGGTTGAACATGGTGCAAGAGGCGTGATTGTCTCTAATCATGGCGGACGCCAACTCGATAGTGCGCCTGCGCCGATTGATGTCTTACAAGAAGTCGTGGATGCGGTTGATGGACGCGCTGATGTACTGATGGATGGCGGTGTGCGTCGCGGTACAGATATTGCGAAAGCACTGTGCATAGGCGCAAAAGCCGTGTTGATTGGGCGTCCGATGATGTGGTCGCTGGCGTATGATGGGCAAGCAGGCGTTGAATACGCGCTCGACCTCGTTGCTGAAGAATTTGATAATGTGCTGGCACAGTGCGGGTGTAAATCGACAGATGATTTAACGCCGGATTTGTTGATGCGCTAAAGCTCGTTTTTGAACCCCACCTCAATCGCTTGCGTAAAATAGACTGAACAGCATAGCATTAGCATATATCAAGTCAGGGGAGCAAATCATTACTATGAAGAAAAAATCACCATATGCGTATATCTTCGACGAAAGTCCCGATTTGCTCCGCACCCGTGATGCTTCTAAAGCTATCCGCGCTGAAATTATCCATAATTTGCACCGTCGCTATGGCGTGCCACAGGTGAAATACAAAGCGACTTTCATTCTTGGCAGTCTGACGCAGATTATTATCTATATTGTGCTGGATGGGATGGCATTTTTGCTGGTGCTATCGGCATATGCGCTAGATGTGACACCGCTTGTCGCGTTGGGGACAGGTATCACGGTTGCTTTGAGTGCCGCTATTGCTTATCTTGCTGACCGTATCTGGCGCGTTATCAGTACGCCGGATGACCATTTTGAGAATTTATGCGATAAAGTCTTCCAAGATGGCACGGTTGTTCCGGCACGGCTGGTAGATATCAGCTATCGCCAACAGTACCAACGCCTTGTCTATAGCGTCCATGATAGCGAACACACTTACGAATATGTGACCGTGCGCGATGTGCATACTCGTGTTGGTGCGTCGATTCCAGTACTGTTTATCAATGATAATTTGCATATTCCGTTGTGAACATCTACGTCAGGATGTGCAAATTTGTACGAACAATCCGTTGTTCCAATTGTATTTTTCGGTGAACTTTGCGTCTAATGTTGCGATAGCTGATTCATCAGTGATGATACGGGCGACACCTGCTTGTGGGGTAGGGGCATCTTCGCGCTCAGAAACATGAAAGCGGACATGGGCATCCTGCTGTATATTCTTCACTGTGTCGGAATCGTAATGCCCTTCCGCACAGAACACCACACAGCCGTCATGTTCGACATACCAAATCTCAATCGTGTGCGGATTACCTGTGATACGTCCGGTGGTGGTCACATAAAGAAAGGTCTCTGCCATTTGATGCTATCCTATCGAGCGATATTTTCTTGGAAGGGCAACGGCATAATGTGTCGTCGCCCCATTATGTGTATGGTTTAAACGGAATCTTTAGCTACCATATTGATGGTAAAAGCAATTGCTATGATACCTGCAATAATGTGCATCGCCTCAACGATTATGAGGTCATTACCTGTAAACCCGCCAAAGATAGGTTGCCCCAGAGATAGTATTAAGGCAACAATCGCTACATTACGCCATGTAGTAATCGGGCGGTCACTAAAACGGTCAATGATCCACATGACTGCGCCACCAATGGCAATGAAGATGATAGAGGATGCCGTTGTTGCAATGGCAAAATGAGGTATATTCTCTTGTTCAGCAAGAAATGACGGAACAATATCACCTACGAAACCAATATTTTGCGCAATGATATACAGTAGCACATTTGCGCCCGCGGCGGTGACACCCGCCAGTAGTGTTACCCACCATAATTTGCTGTAATCAACAGCTTCTGATGTTTGTGTCTGTGTTGCCATCTCATGTCTCTCCATTCACTAAAAGCACGTTAGACGGACGATAGTCCGTTTATATTGTATGCGGGAAAGCAGAATGTTGGTAGGTACGGTTTGAAAAATTAATTTACGCACATCAAGCAAAAATTACGGAATTGGCATATCCTATAGATACAGATTATTTAATTGAGTAAAGGATAGTTCTATTATGGCACAGTTCACGCTCACTGTCGCACCGATGTATAACAGCGTTACGCGCCCACGCTTACGCCCGCAGGCATCCGTTGATAATGGCTTCACCGAAGTTGATTTGACAGCCGGACCCGCCCCTGCAAATTTGCCTGTTTTGGATGTACAAGCAGACCTGAACAACACTGAATCAGTGAATGGTAAGTTATTTTATTGGCTACAAGCAGATTTTCCGGGTATCGGGAAGATGTGGATTCGGGATGATTTATGTACAGTTGTCGGAGACGGAAGTGCATATGGGTACGGAAATATTCTTGCGGCGATGCACCCCCATCTAATTAAAAAAGGCGCTCCCGTTGTTAAAAGCAAAGCGGATAGTGGGGCATCTGGTGGTGTCGCTGGTGGCACAACGGCTGGTGTCGCGGGTGGTAGCTCATCACAAAGCGGTGCTGAAGGCGGTGTTGCGGGTGGTTCGGCAAGCGATGTTTCCGTTGATGTCGATGTTGATGATGACGAAGTTAAGGTTGAAGTCACCGTTGATACTACCAGCGCAGGTGGCGCAGGTGGCATAGATGCAGGTGGCGCACAAGTTGGTATTGAGGCAAGCCAAGATTTAGGTCCTGCAAAGGCACAAGCGCGGGTGGCTTATTCTGTGCGGACAGGTCCTGGACAGAACAATGGCAGTATCGGCAGATTGGTGTTTGGCAATACCTACGATGTCATTGGCTCAGATTTTGGTGATGATGGGATTCCGTTGCATTGGGTAAAAATTCGCTACAACGGTCAAGAAGCATTCGTGCGCGAAGATGCTGTGCGCTTGAGTGGCAATTACACACCTTTTGGTTTGAATGCGCCTGATAAATACCCACATCCGCACCCTGATTCACGCTGGAGTCGTGGTTGGGATATGATTGCTGGTAATTATATCTGGAGCTATCCACCTCATGACGGCTGGGATACCGCAAGTGACAGAGGCGCACCCATTTATGCAGGTCCACAAGGGGGCGTGGTCTGGAAAAAACTGTTTTGCCAGAATTGTGGTCCACAGGCAAGAAGTGTCAGCGAAGTATTAGGCACAAACTCGACGCCACGTTCGGTTTTTAGTGATGATTTGTGGGGCGATGGCTACGGGCATTACCTGATTCTGGGTTATGAAAATAGCAAACTTCCGGCATCAACGCAACAATGGCTCAAGAATAACGAGTTTGGTGGACAGCATATTTTCGTGATGTATGCGCATCTGCATGAAATGTTCGTAAATGCAGGGCAGGAAGTACCAGCGAATCACAAAATTGGGACATGTGGTAATAGTGGTAACTCCTTCGGCGCACATTTGCATCTCGAATTACGCATCAGCCCAACTATGAGTCCGCGTAGCTGGTGGGACTTGAAAGTGGGACGACGTTCGCCAGGTGTGCTTTTCGCTCGCTAGTTAATATTGCCTCATTGATGCTATCGAGACACGACGTTTGAACAGTGTCTCGGTAGCATGTAATGGGTACATTCGGAAATGGTAGACGCCTTCGTAGGGGCAATGCAATGCCGTTGCCCGTAAATGATAACCCGCCCCTAAACTCAAATATATCTCATATAGCCCTTCCTTATCTTCTGAGCGTAAACGTTATAAGCAGGAATAATGATGTATACTTTTTGAAATGTATATGTTACTGACCAGAAAAAGATGTATCTGTGGATTTCCATCAATTAGATTCTCATACGTTAAAATCTCCTAGCATCCAATTATTACGTAGCCAAAATGCGGCGTTTATCATCAGTTTCTTGTACGATAATTTTCGACAAGACCCCATGCCCTCAATTGAGTACATCACCTTACGCGATAGGCTGGCACAATACCTTGATGATTTGCGTGATGAGTACCCTGACCGTTTTTCGTCGTCACTATCTGCAGATAAGTACCTGCGTCAGTGGGCAGATGCCGACCATAATTGGTTGCGCATCCGTAGTAGCTTAGACGACGGGGATAGTGTCGAACTCACATCACATACGCAACGGGTGCTTGGCTGGATTGGCGATTTGGAGCAACGTTCATTCATCGCTACCAGTTCACGTTTCCAGTTGATTCTAGACCAAGTTGACCAATTGCTAATGCGCAGTACCGCTGATGTCGAAACGCGCTTACAACAACTCCGTGATGAAAAAGAACGCATTGAAAAAGAAATTGCTCGTATTGAAGCAACAGGCACACTCGAAACACTATCGCCTGCTGAAATACGCGAAAAATTTAGCTTGACCACTGAACATGCCACGCAATTGCTACAAGATTTCAACTCGGTAGAAGAAAAATTCCAAGAGACAGCGCGAGATGTGCATCGTCTACAACTGCAACCCGATATTCGTAAGGGCATGGTCATTCAAAATGTGCTGGAAGCAGACCACTTGTTGCGTGAATCGGATATTGGGCAGAGCTTCTATGCTTTTTGGTCATATTTGCAAGTACCACAAAATCAGAACACATTGGATGACCAGCTTGACCAATTATTTCAGGTAGATGCCCTTGCAGAACAAAAATCGGGCAATGCACTGTTACGGGGTTTAGTTGGCTATTTGGTGCGGGCAGGGCTGAAAGTTGAACAATCTAACCAACGTTTAGCCGAGCAACTGCGTCGTATGCTGGACGAAGCGAGTTTAGCAGAAAGTCGGCGTATTCGGGCTTTGACGGCTGACATCAAACATCTGGTGCTTGAAAACCGCCATAAGATGCCAACGGGTAATTTTTGGACGCTAGAAACGGTGCCGGATTCACAACTCGTCATGGAGTATACACTCTGGTATCCACCTGAAAATATTCATTATGATGATTTACCGGATGCCTTTGACGAAGCCGAACCGACATCGCTAGATGATTTAGTCGATTACTTTTTTGTTGACCCACGCCTACTCCGAACTCGCATCAATGCCTTGCTGGAAACACATGCCGAAGTATTGTTCACAGATTTGATAGCGCACTATCCACTGGAAAAGGGCTTGAGTGAGGTGATTGCATATCTTGAGATTGCGGATAAAGACCGTCGGCATGAGGTGCTAGATACTCAATTGGTCGAAGTGAACGCACCCCCAGCCGGAAACGATACAAACGCCCTCAAAATACAGATACCCCAAATCATTTTTCGTCGGAAGCAAGCAACAGCAAGAGGTGAGGTATGAGTGAGCAACCTGTAGAAGAATATGCGCCCGTGTTACTAAAATTATTGCAATCAGTGGTGAATGACCATGATACCGCTACATGGGAGTTGTTGATGCGCTATCGTTCTAGCATTGAAAACTATTTCTCTAGAATGGGATTGCGTCTTGTGCTTAGTGAGAACTACGGATATGCGTATTTAGAACAACCTCGTGAAGATGAAGATGGAAATCCTATAAAATTACCACGATTGACTCGGCGTAGTCGTCTGACTGCGAAGCAGACTCTTTTAGCTATTTTGTTGCGTGAAAAGTTAGATGAACACGATCAACGATTTGATAGTGACAGTTACCTTATTCTGAGTACGGACGAAATTTATACAATGATGAGTCCATTTCTAGAAGAAGTGAGTGACGAGCGTCGGTCTAGAGACCATGTGAATAGAGATGTAAATCGTCTCATCAAGATAGGCTTATTGAGCCAGATTCGCAAAGAAAATAAATTTCGTGTCGAGCGCGTTATCATGTCACGCATTACATCGGATGTACTGAATGAACTCAAAGAGAAATTGAAACAACACGTAGCTGGAGAAACCCCATGAGCGACGACACCATGCAACAAGGCTATCGGCTGGAAACACTAGAAGTCTTCAATTGGGGGACGTTCAATGGCTTGTATCGCCTACAAACGGATACGCATACGGCGCTACTAACAGGCAAAAATGGGAGTGGGAAATCGACGCTAGTGGACGCTCTGCTGACCTTACTTGTGCCGTCACGCGGGACGGGCGGACGCAATTATAATCAAGCGGCTGGGACGAGTGGCAAAGAACGGAACGAGACAAGTTATGTGCGTGGGGCATATACCCAACGGACAGACCCCACGACAGGCAAAACACAAACACAGTATTTACGCGATGAGAAATCGTATTCGGTATTGCTGGCTGTTTTCTATAATCCTGCCCTCGATAAAACCGTGACGCTGGCGATTGTTTTCTGGATGAGTAGTGGCTCACTATCGAAATTTTATGTCGTTGCTGACCGTGCGCTCACGTATTTGGAACACTTCCGCGTTCAACGTGATATTGGGCGCACCCTCAAGCGAGCCTTGCGCAATATGGATGATGTGCAAGTATTTAATACCTTTACACAATATAGCGCGACGCTCACCCGCAAATTGCATCTGGGCGATAAAGCCATCACGCTGTTCAATCAGATTGTGTCTATCAAAGATATTGCTGGACTGAATGATTTTGTGCGTCAGCATATGCTCGAAGAGTACGATTCACAAAAAGCAATTGATGATTTACGTGGATACTACGATAACTTAACGACAGCATACGAAGCGATTGAAAAAGCTGAAAAACAGCTCGCTTACCTTGACCCGTTGTTAAATGTTATTCGACGCCATAGCGACCAGCAAGGGCGCATCATAGAAACCAACGAAAAAATTGATGCAGTTGAAATCTATATCTCGGCTATCCAGAGAGATTTGCTTGCTGTGGAAATTAAGGCATTGGAAGAACAGATTCAGGAAGCGACCATCGCCGCTGAAAAAACAGCACAGGCACTCACATCGCTTAACGAGCAACGGCGTGAATTAGAGCGCGACATCGACAAAAATGATATGGGTCAGCGACTACAACGCCTTAAAGACGCGCTCAAAGATTTACAACGTAAACAGAGTGAACGTCAGCGACAACAGCAGAAGTATGCCAAATCAGCGCGAGGGGTTGACCTGACTGTGCCGGATTCGGTGCTGACATTCGATAAAAACCGTGAGCTTGCCCAAAACAAACTACACATCATAAAGGATGAAATTGATGATTTGGTTCGCAAGCGAGTTAATATTCGTGTCAAACTCAAAGAACTTAAAATCGAAAGAAGCGGTATTGAGGATGAAATTCAATCACTTAGGAAACGCAAAAATCAGATTCCGAAACAAGATGTCGAGATTCGAGAACGCTTGTTACGGTCGCTACAAAAAGACGGTATAGATGTTAGCGATACGACCTTTCCCTTTGTGGGTGAATTGCTAAAAGTGAGCGAAGATTACGCGGACTGGGAACCGGCAATTCAGCGTTTGCTAGGTGGCTTCGGGCGTCAATTGCTTGTGCCAGAGAAATATTATTTTCCAGTTAGTGAATCTGTAGAACGGCTAAATCTCAAAGGACGCTTAGTATATCAACGTGTGAAAGAAACAAGGGTAGTCAGTGAAGATAGCCTACCAGAGAATGCGCTTTTTCATCGCTTACAGATAAAGACAGACACAGGTTTTACCGATTGGTTATGCGAGAAACTCATCTATAGTTATAGCTATATTTGTGCAGATGATTTAAGTTCTTTTCATCGCGCAACCCGTGCCATTACCATTAATGGGCAAGTCAAACACGGTAATGAACGTCATGAAAAAGATGACCGTTTTCGCTTAGGAGACATTAGCCGTTATGTACTGGGCTGGGAAAACGAAGCGAAAATTCACCTGCTTGAATCGCAGTTACGTGAACGAACAAAAGAGTCAAATCAATGGAAAAAACGAGAATCACAAATCTCTAGCGCAGAAGAAAGGCTTTCGACACAACAGGGCAACTACGAAGCGATTCTCTTTTTTGATAGTTTCACAGTATTAGATGTGGCAAGTGTATCGCAAGAGCGAACGGCAACTGAGCAAGAATTAGGCGACTTGCAATCACAAGTTGCAGAATCTCAGCTAGCAATGCTTCAAGAACAACTGGATGCTTTGAAAAAAGAGATTGTAGATAAAGAAAATAAACAACGCGAGCAATATTTCAAAAAAGGCGGGTTACAAAACGAGTTAAAAGAAAAAAATAACCATATGCAACAGGTAGAACAAATTCTATCGATTGTTGATACAGATGCAATGAGTGATGTGCTGAATAAAATACACGATGAAATACTGGAGACGTTCAACGCAGAGTTGACACTTGCCAATTCACGCGAGGCAGAGCGTAAATTACAAAGACTCTATAAGGCTCGTTTGGAGCGTCAAAGAAGATTGTTGAATGACATGGAAAATGACGCAATTAGATATATGAAAGATTTCAAATCAGAATTTCGAGTTGAAACACAAGACGTTGATGCGAGTCTGGAATCTTCTGCGGTGAAATGGTATCAGGAAAAATATCGTCAGCTAAAAAAAAATGACAAAC
>JBCBKJ010000097.1:0-21474 GCA_038522085.1 Chloroflexota bacterium | reverse complement strand
CTTGGGGAACCATAAGTATGGGTTGGATTCTGCTCCGTACTCGTATTGCCATCCCCAAAGTCCCATGACCAACTTGTCGGCGCGTTGCTCGATGTATCTGTAAACGTCACACCTGTATTCACGGTGGCTGGATTTGCACCAATTGTGAAACTCGCTACGGGCGCGTCAGGCAGTGCCGCATTCACCGTGATTTGTTGCGTCACAGGTTGACTTGAGCCACCGTCATTTGTCGCTGTTAGCGTGACCGTATAGCCACCGTCTGGACTTGGGGAACCATAAGTATGGGTTGGATTCTGCTCCGTACTCGTATTGCCATCCCCAAAGTCCCATGACCAACTTGTTGGACTATTCGTCGAGGTGTCAATGAAGCCAACTTCTGTACCAACAGTTACCGGATTCGTATCTATCGTGAAGTTTGCAGTTGGTACATCCGGCGTCGCATCTTCGACAGTCAACGTTTGTGTAACAGGGTCGCTATCGCCACCATCGTTTGTCGCTGTCAACGTAACCGTATAGCCACCCTCTGGACTTGGCGCAGTATAGGTATGGGTTGGATTCTGCTCCGTACTCGTATTGCCATCTCCAAAGTCCCATGACCAACTTGTTGGCGCGTTGCTCGATGTATCCGTAAACGTTACACCGACACCAACCGTCGCCGGATTCGCACTTACACTGAAGCTCGCACTTGGAACAGCAGGGGAGAGATCATTCACAGTCACACTGGCAGTTGTCTCTACTGTGCCACCCGGACCTGTTGCCGACAGTGTGACTGTATAACCACCTTCTGGGCTTGGCGCAGTGTAGGTGTGTGTCGGACTAGTCTCCGCACTCGTATTGCCATCCCCAAAGTCCCAGTTATACGATGTTACTTCACCTACGGTGCTGTTCGTGAATGTCATCACCTCATTGACCGTTCCAGTCTCTGGTGAAACACTAAAGCCTGGTTGCGGCGCTGCAATAACAATTTCTTCACTCACATTGATAGTCGTGATGTCGCTAGTATCTGTTTGTCCCTGTGGGTCAGTGACGGTCAGTGTGACATCGTAATTACCAGGTTCAGTATAGATGTGCGTCGGACTTTCGAGGTCACTTGTCGTCGTGTCACCAAAATCCCAAGCATAGGTCAACTGTGACCCGTTGGAAGTATTGGTGAATGTCACTGTCAAATCTTCCGCGCCACTAGTTGGGTCAGCCGTGAAACTCGCAGTCGGTGGGTCAAGCGGTGTGACAACTGAAATTTCGATGACTTCCGTTGTCGTAGACCCACCAGGTCCTGTGACTGTCAAAGTCACTTCGTATGTACCTGCTTCTGTATACGTATGTACGGGGTCTTCTGTGGTGCTGTCTGTGACGTCGTCGCCATTGAAATCCCATTCCCAACCAGTAATTTCGCCTTGACTGGTGTCTGTAAATGTAACCTCTACAGGCGCAATCTCACCACTAACTGAGAAGTCGAAACTCGCAATGGGCGCATCCGGCGGGTCAGCTACGGTAATCGTTTCCGTTGCCTGTGTTTGACCACCTACACCAATCGCCGTTAATCGTACCGTATAGCCACCTTCTGGACTTGGTGAATCATAAGTAAAGGTTGGCGAAATATCTGTGCTATCTGTTAGACCATCACCATCAAAATCCCACAAGAATGAGGTAGATTCGCCCTCAGTCGTATTTGTGAAGGTAACAGTATCACCCGTCTCAATCTCTGTAGCGTCCACTTCAAACTGTGCAGTTGGAGCCGCAATCGTACCATCTGATACAGTAATAGCTTGAATCTGTGAACTTGACCCACCCGGACCTGTCACCCGCAGAATGACATTATACGAATCTGGTTCAGTAAACGTATGCGAAGGATTTTGTTCCGTACTCGTCGTACCATCGCCAAAGTCCCAGTTATACGATGTGATTTGTCCACTAGATGTACTCGTGAAAGATACATCCAATGGCGAATCTCCACTCGTCACGCTGGAATTAAATCCAGCCGTTGGTGCGTCCGGTGTATTCACGACAATTTCACGCGATACATTCGATGACCCGCCTGGACCTGTAACAGTCAATGTTACGGTATATGTACCAGCCGTGCGGAATGTATAAATCGGATTTTGTATGCTACTGCTTCCGCCATCACCAAAACTCCAAGAGCGTGACGTAATCTCACCCGATGATTGGTCAGTGAAGCGCACGACCAATGGCGTCGTGCCAGTTGTGCGGTCTTGTGTGAATGCCGCAATCGGACGTGGTGTTGTCGTATTCGTTGGCACAGGCGTTGCTTGTTGATTCTGTACGCGAACATTACCAACTTGTGTCGTTTGCTGTGTGCCATCGCGTAAGAACACACGCAACCGAACTTGATACAGTCCATCTGGCACAGTACCTGTGTTCGTAGACCATACACCCAGTACACCTGCTATCACTGGTTGTTGTACAACGCCCGTAATCGAACGCCATACATTATTTGGGTTGTTCTGGTCAGCAAACTCCAAGCGATACTGCAAGAAATTCGGATGGCTTGCCGACCCAACAACTTGTACCGTTCCACTCACCACATTGTTTGATAGGGGAGACACAATCACAATGCTACTCGGTAGCGGTGTGCGTGTCGGAGGGGGTGGATTGTTCGGCACCAATACAATTGAGGTTGGTGCTGTTACCGGACGTGTACTCACAATAAAGGGCGTAAATGTCGGAAATACTGTCACGCCACCCTCTGCTTGTATTGTCCGTGTTGGCTGAACCGTGATTTGATCTTCCGGCTCAGATGTCAATGTCGCTTCCTGATTATTGTTTGGCGCACCCAAATTACAGGCACTCAAAACAAATAATGCACTCACTAGCAATAGCAAGAATGGCATTATTCGATGCCGAAATAGCTTGTGCATACAAAACCTTTCGTGTTAAAGATAAATACTGTGTTTATTATTATAACGAATAACATGTCAGTTTACCTGACGACCACTCACTGATAACAGTTAGTAGTTCGTATGGGAGTGGTCAGCAAACTTGTCAGCATCTAAAAGAAAGTGTTACACTACAATCATGAAAATTCTAATTGTTGATGATGAACAAGCAATCCGCGATGCACTAGGTCGCAAATTACGGCGCGAAGACTACGAAGTAGTTCTCGCAGAAGATGGGTCAGCCGCGCTGCGTGCCTTTCATTCCGAACGTCCCGATTTAGTTGTGTTGGATATTGTCATGGCTGGCGGGATGGATGGTTTAACCGTGTGTCGTCGCATCCGTGACCTTGCCGATACGCCCATTATGATGCTTTCCGCACAAGCAATCACTGAAGATGATGTTGTGGAAGGGCTAAATGCCGGCGCAGACGAATATCTCATCAAGCCGATTCGCCTCAATGAATTTGTCGCCCGCGTCAATGCTCTGATGCGTCGGGCGCAAATCTCTACCAACGATACAGAACAAACTTATGACGATGGCTACCTGAATGTCGATTTACATCGTCGTCATGTGCATGTAGACGGCAAAAAAGTACACTTAACACCAACTGAGTTTAAATTACTTGCTGTCCTCATGGAAAATGCCGGACGGGTCGTACCACAACGCGACTTGCTCGAACAAGTATGGGGACGTGAATACGTAGACGATGTCTACTATCCGCGTGTCTATATTAGCCAATTACGGCGTAAAATTGAACAAGACCCAGCAAATCCAATCTATATTCTGACTGAACACCGTGTTGGCTATCGCTTCGAGAAGCAATTGCGTAACCCAACAGATTTATAAGCCGTTAACAGGCTCCCAGAGAGTGTTATTACTATGTTTGCAGATTTTCCGATCGCGCTTCTCATCAATGGCTTCGCACTCGCGCTATCGACAGCGTTCCTACTAATAACCCTCTGGTACGACCTGCACCGCATCGTCAATCAAGTTTTTGTGCTTTTCCTGATTGCCGTACAGCTATGGAATGTTGGGTTTCTGATAAACGAACTCACTTTCATCTCACTTGAGACGAATGAACTTTTCTTTCTCGGGGATGCGCTCTGGCTTATTGGATTTACCAGCGCCAGTGTCTTGCTCTACGCACTTATAACCGTTATAGCGAGTGTCCAACCACGTCGCTTTCTTGCATTCATCTTACTCTATATGACACTTGGCATCGGTTACTCAATCCTCTTAGCTAATGACCCCACTATACGCCTCGATTCAGCACAAGCACGGGTGTTTGTAGGTATCTTCTTTATCGGTTTCGATGTGTTGACACTCTTTGTCCTTTGGCATTATCGACGCAAAGTAAACAGCGTGACACTCATGCTAGGTACAATACTTTTCATCGCTGGGCAGGCGATGACCTTTCTTAATCCTGAACTTGGTATCGTCACTTTAGCCACGACAATCAGCGCACTTGGGACAGTCTGCATTAGCATCGCCCTTGTACGACGCGAAATTATCCGCCCGTTACTGGATAGGGGTAGTCAACTAGAAGTAATGCACGATGTCAGCCTTGCAATCACTAGCCAGTTCAACACCGATACCGTCTTAAACGACATAACTGCGCAAGCTGCCACTTGGCTCAATGCAGATGCTGCTTGTATTTTTCTGGATGAAGGTAGCCAACTGAAATTGGTCGCTACACATAAGTTGCCTGCAACAGTAGAAAATATTCGTATCCCATTTGGACATGGCGTTGCGGGTACAGTCGTGCAAAATAATCAATCTGTCTACTTAGAAAATTATGACCGTGATTGGGCAGGGGAGGATGAATTTCCTTTCGCACGCTCAACCTTTGGGTCACTGATTTGTGTTCCTCTTATTTACAACGTCAATGTCATTGGTGCTTTACTCGTGATTTCCGGCAAACAGGGAACATTGTTCGAGCGCGAAGATGTCCATCTACTAGAATTACTTGCTACCCAGACAGCCGTCGCAATCTCACATGGACGCCTATTCACTGACCAGCAAAATCTGACGACTAAGCTCAAATCTACTAACGAGCAACTACAAAAAGTTCTCATTAGTACCGAGAATCCTGTACTTGCAGTCGATAGACGCCTCAATCTCATATTTACGAACCCAGCCGCCGAAACGCTCTTCGGGTTAGATACGATTCATAGTCGCGCTAACTTGCAACAAGCATTACCCGCGCATGCTGTGCCAAAAAATTACAAAGAAGCCCTGCGTAGTATCAAGCGCAAAGGGTCATATAGCTACGAAATAGAACTCAATAACGTTAGCTACATGTGCCAAGTAGCAAGTTTAGGCAATCGAAGCCGTGTAGATGGTTTTGTCGCCGTTATGAACGATGTGAGCGAATTAGTCGAGCTAGACCGCATCAAGAGCGAAATGGTACGCATGACCAGTCATGACCTCAAAAATCCATTACAGGCGGCATTTGCCAACCTTGAATTACTCAATGAAGACATCGAAACCATAGACGATGAAGAAATACACCTTTCGGTTGGCAACATTGAAACACAGCTCAACAAAATGTTCCGTATCATCAGTGGTATCCTCGACCTCGAACGGGTAAATGCTGGTGTTACACTTAGCGAAACCTGCAACCTTAATGTAATAATCGCAGATGCAGTGGAAGAATTAGACGACTACGCCCGCGAGAATGGCATCGTCCTACGTACCGATATAGACCCCCAAATTGCAGATTTCATGGGTGATAGCATGCAATTTAGACGTGCGGTTATCAATATCATAGAAAATGCTATCAAATTTAATTCTCCAGGGGGCGAAGTTCTCATACGCGCCCAAAACCGTAGTCATGATATTCTCATTAGCATCAGCGATGATGGTATTGGTATCCCACAGGCTGTACAATCCAAAATATTTGAACGCTTCTTTCGTGGACACCAACCCGGCGCAGAACACATTAGTGGCTCAGGCTTAGGATTGAGTCTAGTCAAAGCTGTGGTCGAAAGTCACAATGGGAAAATCTGGATGCGCAGTCAGCCAAATATCGGCACAACATTTAACATTGCTGTGCCTGCCATCCGACGTCCAGTCAATGCAATACCGAATTAATCTCGATACATTGTAGTCAACACACTAAAGAGAGATGTCATGCGTAAAACACACTTCATTAGCCTTATGCTTTTAGCATGCTTGCTAGTCACCTTCAACATGCTTTCCCTTGCACAAGACGATGATGTCACTGCAACACCAGGACCTTCAAAAACACCAGATGCAACTATCGCAGAGCCAACAGCCGTCGCCGAAAGCGCAACAGAAAGCGTTTCAGAAACCTCTGAATTTGGCGAATTACCACGTTCATACACCCAACAAGACTTGAATGTACTCGTGGGTAACGTACAACGCCCGAATGGGATTGTATATTACGATGATTTTCTGTGGACAGCTTGCAACGGTGACTGGACGCTGTACCGCATTGACGCTGTAACTGGCGAAACCATAACATTTGTCTTCGGCGTGCGTGATTCACACCAACTCATCGCAGAAGAAACCGAAATAGGCTTCAATCTCTGGATTCCTGATTTTGGCACAGACCAACTCGTTCGTCTCGATCAATCCGCGTCTTCTCCACAACTTATCACGTCTGATAATTTGGATGGACCTTGGGGCATCGTCGAGTATGGCGAAACAGACTTCCTCATTAGCAACCTACGTAGTAATAATATCGTTCTCGCTGACCGCAACGGTAACACAAATATCGTCCTTGAAGATCTTCGCGCTCCAGCCGGCATGGCAACCGATGGCGAAGTTGTCTTTGTAGCGAATAACAGTAGCGCCCGCCGTGCGATAGAGTGGTTTGCAATTGATAACCTTGAAATTAGCGAAGATAACATCGAAGTCGCAGAAGACATCACACAACCCCTTGTTAGTGGCATACAGAATGCGTCTGGTATAGTACTCGCAGATGATGGTTATCTCTACTTCAATTACGCACTCGGGACAAATGGCGTTGTTGGGCGCGTAAATCCAACAGAGTGTATGGACGGTGGTTGCGGAAATGAGGATGTGGAAATCGTACTCCTAACCGACCTCACCGCACCGCTTGCCGGCTTGACCATCACCCCAGAGATGCGTCTTTTCGTACACACAATTTACCGCCCAGAACTTTATTGGGTAGATTTGTACGAGTAAATTCCACCAACCTTAAACGAAAAAACGAGAGGGTATCTAAACACCTCTCGTTTTGCTTTCTGGCTATGTAATTATAATTATGTGCCGAGCGGCTCTAACAACAGAATCCCAATCAACGCGATAATGATGCCTGTATTGCGTGTGAACACTTCTACAAATTCAATGACCTGATTTTCCAAAATCACGTTCACAAATTCCAATGTGCCACCAATAAAAAACAACACAATCCCCAAAATGATAGGCAGACCGCGACGTTTTACTAACCACGACGATAAGCCTTCAAGCCTAATAACAGCCTGTGATTTACCACCTGATTCGCTCATAATCCAAACTCCGGATATTCATAATCTTTATAACGTTGGTACAAGGCTTTTGGTAATTCTACTTCCAAAACCGTACCTTCTGCGATGTATTCCTCACTGACCACCCGTGCGGATTCGTACAAAAAGGACTTAATATCTCCTCTGTCATAAGGCAATAATAGCTTCATCGGGCGTAGCTGTGCAGAAAGTAACTCGCTAATCGTATTGAACAAAGTATCAAAGCCTGTATGTTCTTTTGCCGAGATATGTACTTCTGCTTCGTATAGGTCAGAATCCGTGATTTCTGGTGTACCTAATTCGCATAAATCCATCTTGTTCCATACCAGCACACGCGGAATATCACTCGCATCAATCTCTGCCAACGTATCCTCAACTGTCTCAATATGCGCGGCGACGTTCGGATGCGAGCTATCTACGACATGCAAAATCATATCAGCTTCAATGATTTCTTCTAATGTCGCACGAAATGCAGCAACTAGCGTCGTTGGTAACTTCTGAATGAACCCTACCGTATCGCTTACCAGCACTTCTCGGTTACTTGGCAATTCTATTCGGCGTGTGGTTGGGTCAAGCGTTGCAAATAATTGGTCAGCAACATACACATTTGAATCCGTTAGCGCGTTAATCAATGTCGATTTACCAGCATTCGTGTAACCCACCAGCGCCACAATCGGAATGCCCGTTTTGCGACGATTTGCTCGATACTGACTGCGATGCTGACGTACTTTCTCTAGTTCTTCTTTTAACTTGGTAATTTTGCGCCCAATTTCACGCTTATCAACCTCAAGCTGTGTTTCACCAGGACCACGCACACCGACACCACCAGCGCCACCCATACCACCAGCTTGGCGTGCAAGGTGTGTCCAAGCACGGGTCAAACGAGGTAGGCGATACTCATATTGTGCCAATTCAACTTGTAACGACCCCTCACGGGTACTCGCATGTTGCGCGAAGATGTCCAAAATTAATGCTGAACGGTCTAGCAGATTAACTGCTTCGCCCAAAATATTCGACAATTCACGTTGATGGCGCGGCGATAGCTCATCATCGAAAATGACAGCTTTCGCGCCTAATTCTTCAATCGCTTCTGCGACTTCGCGTACTTTACCAGAGCCAATATACGTCGATGGCTCAATGCTATTGAGTGTCTGCGTTGTGCGACCAACAACTTCCATGCCGGCTGTCTCTGCCAACATCTGCAATTCGTCGAGCGAATCGTCTAATGTCAGCACTGTATCGACGCCCCGTACATGCGCACCAACTAACATCGCACGTTCAGGTTTCTGTTCGTTCTTAATAAATTGTTCTGCGGTCATAGTCCCTCATATCACTAACTGACCATCGTACACATCAACTTAACACATTAATCTTTATTTTTTGTTATACCACGTTTTCAGTCTTTGCATGCCTTCTTGTAAACGTTCAGCTGTATTTGTAACACTGATGCGCACATAATCTTTACCACCAGGCCCATATGCTGCGCCTGGTGCAATCGACACATGTGCCTCATCGCGTGCGCTGTTAACATAATCTATCGCTGACATCCCTTGTACTCGCGCCCAAATGTACAGTGAGGCTCGTGGTGTGGTAGCTTCTAAGCCAGCATCTGCCAATCCAGCCATCACAATATCGCGTCGTTCCTGATAAATCGCATTGCGTTCAGCTAACCACGCATCCGTAATTTCATCCATTGCCGCAATACCTGCATCATAAGCAGCGATGAAATGTCCACTATCAACATTGCTTTTCATGTGCAATAAGTTCTTAATCGCCTCCGCAGACCCTACAGCCGCGCCCAAGCGCCAACCTGCCATGTTAAAAGTCTTAGACATCGACATAAACTCGATAGTTGTATCGAGAGCGCCCTCAACCTGCAAAGCACTCGGCGCTTGATACCCATCATATGTGACATCACAATAAGGATTATCCGATGCCAGCAAAATATCATGCTCTTTGCAAAAAGCAACTACGCGCTCATAGAAAGCAAGGTCAGCAACAGCACCTGTTGGATTATTGGGATAATTGCACCATAGCAATTTCGCTTTTTTAGCTTGCTCAGACGTAATTGCATCCATATCAAGCAAGAAACTACTTTCAGCCGGCATCGGCACGTAGCAAATCGTACCCCCAGCAAGTTGCGTTCCCATTGCATAAGACGGGTACCCAATCGCAGGTATCAATGCCACATCATCGCGGTCAATATAAGCAAAGGTCAAATTAACAATACCTTCTTTGCTACCAATCAACGGCAACACCTGCGTTTCAGGGTTGAGCGTCACATCGAAACGATTTTTGTAATAGCGTGCAACTGCTTCCCGAAAACGTGGAATCCCACGATAACCACTGTACCCATGTGCGTTCGGTTGGCGTGCAGATTCATCTAGCGCGTCCATTACAAAATCGACTGGTGGCAAATCTGGACTCCCAATGTCCATACGGATAATGTCAATACCACGCAATTGCATCTCACGAACTTGTTGGCTAATTGTTGCAAAAACATAGGGAGGTAAATTTTCTAAACGTTGTGCCTTACTCGGCATGAAGACTATCCTTTTCTAAATTTCATCTCAAAAATTATTTTGATGCTATGTGAGTAAATATCATAGAAACAAACAGCACCAATGTCTATTGTGCCATTGGTGCTGTTAAATCTATTGCCCGGAGAAATTAATCAGAATGTGACCACAGGCACATCAAAACCTGCCAGATAGGGGTCTTTCAGAGCAACCAACGAGCTTTCCAAATCGACCAATGCCCGTTTGACATACTCCTGCTTACGTTTGCGACGATCTTTTACTTTTTCTGCTAATTCAGGGATGATACCAAAGTTTGCTTTCATCGGCTGGAAATCTTTTGGTTCGGCATGGGTGATGTAATGCGATAATGCACCTAGCATGGTCGTTTGTGGTGGAATCCATAACGATTCACCATTCAAATGCTGTGCAAGATTGATTGCAGCCAGCAAACCGCTTGCGACATTTCCCATATAGCCTTCCATGCCCGTTATCTGACCCGCAAAGTACAAAGTGTCGCGTTCACGATATTGCATCGTCGGGTTGAGTAGGGTAGGCGCATTGATAAATGTATTACGGTGCATCATGCCCATCCGCGCAAATATCGCATTCTCAAGTCCAGGAATCATGCGTAAGATTTCCCGTTGCTCACCCCAGCGTATATTCGTCTGGAAACCAACGATGTTATATAAGCTACCAACCAGATTATCCTGCCGTAACTGTACCACCGCATGAGGCCAGCGTCCTGTTCGTGGGTCATCCAAACCAACCGGACGCATGGGACCATAACGCAAGGTCTCATCACCACGCGAAGCAATCTGCTCAATTGGAATACAGCGTTCAAAGAATTTTGGATCTTCTTTCTCAAAATCTCGCAATTCGATAGTTTCCGCTTGCTTGAGTGCCTCGACAAACGCGGTGTATTCTTCTTCGTTCAGTGGACAATTGATGTAATCGCCTTCTTCAGTTTCGCCTCTATCATAGCGGTTCGCACGATACGCAATCTCCATGTTGATAGATTCATATTCCACAATCGGCGAAATCGCGTCGTAGAAATACAAATAATCTTGCCCACCCAAACCAGCAATCTCTTTTGCTAATGCGGGTGAAGTCAATGGACCTGTTGCAATAATCGTCGGCGTGTCTGTTGGAATCGTTGTCATCTCTTCACGAACAACCGTGATATTCGGATGATTTTCGATTGCTGATGTCACAACCTCTGCAAACCCATCGCGGTCAACAGCCAACGCACCCCCAGCCGGTACAGCTGTTTTCTGTGCAGCGTCTAACAGGAGTGATTTCATAGTGAGCAATTCATGCTGTAGCAATCCCGTCGCACGGTCTGGTAATTTTGACCCCAGCGAATTGCTACATACTAACTCACCAAGATTGTTCGTCACATGCGCACCAGTTTCTCGTTTTGGGCGCATTTCATATAATTTAACTGGGATACCGCGCTCTGCAAGTTGCCACGCTGCTTCTGTGCCTGCAAGTCCGCCACCAATAACAATGACCTCTGTCGCCATATTGACCTTGTTTCCACTCAGTTTACATCTTGTCTGCGATTGTATAGGTTCATGCTACCACTACAAAGGGGCAAGCCTTTATTTTGCCATCGCTTCCTGAATACCTTCGACAGCGCGCCCTTTGACCGCCAATATTGCTTGTCTGATTGCACTTCGTATCGCGTAGGCATCACTGCCACCGTGTGCCACAATAACAACACCATTCACGCCCAGCAGCGGCGCTCCACCGACCTCACGCGGGTCAATTTCATTTCGTAAGCGCCGGAACGCACCACGCGCCAACAAACCTCCTGCCATCGACATCAAATCAGCTTTCATTTCACCGCGAATATTATCAATCAGATAAGAGACAGTTGCTTCAAATGTCTTGATAAAAATATTCCCAACAAAGCCATCCATGACAACAACATCCGCATGTCCCATCGTTAGTTCTTTAGGTTCGATGTGACCAATATAATTCAGGGGTAAATCCTTGATACGCTCGGCGGCTGCGCGTGTGAGTTGATTGCCTTTACCTTCTTCTTCGCCATTCGACATCGTTGCTACACGCGGATTATCATAGCCGAGCGTGGATTCTGCATAGATATTGCCCATAATTGCAAACTGTTCTAGCCACTCAACTTTAGAATCTGCATTTGCACCAATATCCAACATAATGACATTACGCCCATGAATCGGGTAAATTGTTGTCAATGCCGGACGTTTAACCCCGCTAATGCGCCGTAATGTACTCAATGTAGCAATCGCATGCGTTGCTCCCGTGTTCCCAGCCGAAACGAACGCATCTGCATCGCTATCTTTCACCAAGCGCATCCCAACATGCATAGGCGAATCCGGCTTCGACTTCATCACCGCACTCGGCTTATCGCCCATCGTAATCTCATCACTCGCATGCACGACTTCGTAATTAAGCCCTGTCGTATTATGTTTAGCAATTTCTACCTGAATACGTTTCTCATCACCTACAAAAATAATGGTTTCGCCAAATTCACGCGCCGCTATCAACCCACCTTCAACATCAGGGGCTGGACGGTCATCTGTTCCCATCGCATCAACTACAATTCTCATTAACTATCCTTCTCAAATAACAACCTCAATAAACGTTCCCAGTGTACACGAAAGATACACAAACTTGCATCTCTACCTTGACAATCACGTACAAAGGACTAAAATACGCAACGCATTAACAAGGAAATGCCCTGATGGCGGAATTGGCAGACGCGCACGGTTGAGGGCCGTGTCCTTAACGGGGTGGAGGTTCGAGTCCTCTTCAGGGCATCATCAAAAGACACATTCATTAGAATGTGTCTTTTTTGTTTGGTCTCATACATTTGCAAATTCACATACAAGACAACGAAGTGATAGCTTGCGACGATGGGTGCTACGATATACACTACACACTATGAAATTTAGCTTATAATACCGTGATTGCTTATCAATCTCACCTTAATTTGGAGACATACAATGGCAGATGCCGCCCCACAATTACAACAAGCATACGACCTGATTGAATCTGGTGATTTAGACGCTGCGCGGCAACTTCTTGAAGATATACGCCCAGAGAACGAAAATAACCCCGACTATTGGTGGGTCTATACACATGCCGCAGAAGATGCTCAAGACGGACGTACTGCGCTCAACAAAGTACGACAGCTTGCACCTAATTACCCTGGATTGGTACAATTATCGCAGGAACTAGGCATAGAACCCCCGCAAGCTATCCCGCCACAATCTTTGCCCCCAGAATCAACTTCACAAGCATCTTCATCTATGGATGGTGAATTTGACAAGATAGCTGACGAGTTTGAGGGCTTTGATGACGATGAAGATGAATTTAATTCAACAGGCGACGGTGGAAACAATCTTACACCTATTTTTCTTGGTGTAGCCGTTGTAGCGATTGTGATTATTGCTGTCTTGTTCTTACTCAATATTCTGTCTGGTGGGGATACGACACCAATAGCAACCGATGTCGCTGATGGTGCAACAGAAGCACCTGTACTTGTTACAGCTGACCCTCAGAGCCTAGTGACAGATACAGAAATTGCAGAAACTGAACCTGCTACTGATGAAACAGAAGAAGCTACTGAAATAGTGACAGAAGAAGTAGACCCAACAGATACTGAAAGTGTCGCTACTGCTGAAATTGTAGCCACCGATACCAATGAACCAACGGACGAACCATCGCCATCACCAGAACCAACAGCAACAGACGAGCCAGAACCGGAAGATCCTTTTGAATCTGTAGCAGATGACTTAGCAACATTTGGCGTACCAACAGATGAGGACGCGATTGCGATAGAAACTACTGACGCCTTTGGAGATACCTACATAGTCACGACTTGTTCAGCACTCGGACCTATTGCGACACAAAACATTCTCGGCATCATTGATTCACTCGCACCCAATGCCGATACCTTTGCGGAAGCTGGTGTTGATGGTGTAGCGTTTGAAATTACAGATTGCGAAACAGAAAATGTACGTATTACGCTCGGTGTAGACAGCGAAATACTCGCATCCTACTGGGCAGGGGATACGAGTGTAGCTGAATTGCAATCGGCTCTGCGTCGCCTTAATTAGCGACTTGTTCTTCACGAAGGGTTGGTAGGGTGAGCAAAAAAGATGTTCCCTTACCAACTTCACTTGTCACTTCGATTTGCCCACTGTGATTATGAATGATATTGTGGCTCATGAATAAGCCAAGTCCAGAACCTGTCTCTTTGGTAGAGATAAATGGCTCGAAAATCTTATCAAGCATATCCTGCTCAATACCATGACCTGTATCTGTGAAGCGAACAAAACTCTCCATGCCTTCTGACCAGCATTCAATGGTATATTCACCGCCACCTTCCATCGCCGCTTGTGCATTGAGCGTGATGTTCAAAAAGACTTGCTCTAGTTGGTCACGATTACCCCAAACCACAACATTATCTTTGATATTGCGAGTCACTTCTACGCCACCATGCCGGATGTAAACAGATGCCAGTGATAAAACACTCTCAATAACTTCTGCAATATTGACAGGTGCCATCTCGGGAATATCTTCCCCCCGTCCACGTGTAAATTGCTGTAATTGTTTCACAATCCCACTGATACGATTCACACTATTGAGCGTTTCGAGGATGTCACGCTCATCTATAGGCGCATCATTTTGAATATCTTCCTGCATCATCTCAAGATTCATGCGGATAGGCATTAGAGGATTATTGATCTCATGAGCAAGACCAGCCGCTAAACGCCCAACAGATGCTAGTTTCTCCGAACGCATTAAAAGCGCCTCAGCACTACGTAGTTCCTGCGTGCGTTCCTCAACCATATCTTCGAGATGTTCTGCATAATGTACTTTCGTTGCGTACAAATCTGCATTGCGAACTGCGAGGGTTGTTTGGCGTGCAATCGCCTCAAAAATACGTTGTGCATGTGCATCGAATGAACTATCAGATAACACGATGAGTAAACCATGCACCTGTGTGACATGGCTCATACGCATCGCCATACCATATTCATACATTGTGCCAGCGATTGATTCATTCTGCCATGTGTTTATGTCACCACTTGCATCAATCAAGGTGTTGAACAGTGTTTCTGCATCCGTGCCATCCGTTTGTCCCTCAGCTGTAAATTGCGCACGGTAATCTGTGACACTCCCATCTTCGCCCATTTTATAAATAAGTGACCCTCTTGAAGGCAACAAATCGAGAATGAGGTAGAGAATAATGTCGAGTAATTCTTGCGCATCAAGATAATTGTTCAATTCTTGGCTAAAGCGTAACATGGCTTCGAGTTCAGTCGTGCGCTTTAGCAACTTATCACGGAGTTTACGCGCTTCAATTTTACTCTGTGCGCGAGCAAGTACCTCACGGGGTTTCACAGGCTTCGGAATGTAATCATCTGCGCCTAAACCAAGACCTTGTTCAATATCCGTGATATGGTCTTTAGCTGTAACAAATATAACTGGAATATCCGCCGTGAGCTTGTTTCCACGCAATACATCCAACACCTGAAAGCCATCCATACCCGGCATCATAACATCAAGCAGGATAACATCCGGTATTAGCACCTGTGCTTGTTGAATCGCGTCTTCACCATTATCTACTGTTTTTGCATCAAATCCGTTCATTGTGAAAATACGACTGACCATCTCTGCGGCTGGCAAATGATCGTCTACTACGAGAACGACAGGTTTTTTCGATTCTTCTGGCATCTTATGACCCTTATTTACACCCTATATCCAATATTTTGCATGATAAGACTGTCAGTTCTTATTTTGTTCATGCTACAATACACTCATTCTATATCAGTTTCGGATGAGTGAGGCTTAATGAAACAAACGGAAGCAAAAGTCAGAATATTACGTCCCGCACTTACAGGGGCTTTTTTTGGACTACTAATTGCAATCGCCTTCGTGTGTGGTTTTTATGTACGTGACCTGTTTCCGGCACAAGTATATGTCCCATCTGTACCGCCAGACGATGCGGGTTTCCCATTAGTGGACGAAGTACAAACACTACTTGACCAGATTTATCTACGAGAGCAACCCAGTTATACTGAGCGACAATATGCTGCTATACGAGGCTTACTCGCTGGTCTTGACGATTCAAATACATTTTTCATTGACCCGCCTGTAGCCCAGAGCGAAGCAGATGTTCTAGCGGGTACATACGGAGGTATCGGTGTCCTTGTGAACCGAGAAGCATCTGGTGCATTTGTCTTATATCCCTTTGCTGATTCTCCAGCCGAGGCTGCTGGTATTGCGCAAGGTGCTATATTGTTAGCGATTGATGGTGAAGCTATTACACCAGATGCTCAACCGGATGCTATTGACCAGATGCTAAGAGGCGAAGTAACCGAAGGCAACGGCGTCACACTCGAACTTGAACAAGATGGAAGTACAGAAGAAATTTTCGTCGCTTTTGACGTTATCAATGTTCCGTCTGTCGTTTGGCGTGTGTTAGACGAAGACGAGCGCATTGGCTACATACAGATTTTGCGTTTCACAGCACGAACACCTGAAGAGCTAACAACTGGCTTAACAGAATTGCTTGATAATGACATTACCGGGCTGATTCTGGACATGCGCGATAACACAGGTGGTTTGCTAGACGCATCACTAGCTGTCGCAGATGAATTTCTCGATAATGAGCCTGTTATTTTTGAAGTCACAGCCAATGCTGAACAACAATTCGATACCTCGCGTGGTGGATTGGCAACAGACGTGCCTTTAGTTGTTTTAGTAAATGACTTCACTGCTTCTGCCTCCGAATTAGTCGCTGGTGCGATTCAAGATAACGAACGTGGTATCCTGATAGGGCAACGCACATTTGGCAAGGGAACAGTACAACAAATTTTCACCTTATCAGATGGGTCGTCTGTACACATTACATCTGCTGAATGGCTCACACCTAGTCGTACACCGATTGCTGAAGTTGGGTTGATACCAGATATTGAGATGATACCCGACGAGAATGGGCGTGATGTCGAAATAGGGGAAGCCATTCGTTATCTACAAGCAACACTGCAATAAATTCAAGTTACATGCAAATCATGAAAGACATGCTATCAATATGGGAAAGAAAAAGAAAAAAGAAAGCACTCAAGATCCAAACAATCGTATTATCTCACGCAATCGACGTGCGACACACGATTTTGAATTGCTGGAGACATATCAAGCCGGCTTAGTGTTGATGGGGTCAGAAATTAAGTCGATTCGCGCTGGGAAAGTGAATCTATCTGATGGCTTCGTACAAGAGAATAATGGCGAATTGTTTCTCTATAATGTACATATCTCAGAGTACGAACAATCGAGCTATTTCGGACATCAAGACCCGACGCGCCCGCGCAAATTGCTCTTGCACAAACGTGAAATTGCTAAAATCATCACTGATATTCGGGAGATTAGCTACACAGCCGTCGTAACCAAACTGTATCTCACTCGCGGACTTGCGAAGGTCGAAATTGCAACCGCACGCGGTAAGAAACGCCATGATAAACGACAAGACCTACGTAAGCGTGATGCACAACGTCAAATTGAACGCGCCTTGCGTGACCGTTAACAAGAAAGTGGGCTAATGTCGAAATTTCCAGACTCGATACGTGAAATCAATACCTTGCCAGATAATGAGAAATGGGCGATTTACGAGACCATCATACCGTCACACATCATTGAAGACTTTGAAATAGACCTCGACCCCACACGAGAGTATCCACAAGTAAGGTATTTGTGTCCGCGTGGTAGCCGTGCGATGGAATTGTCGGTAAAGGCGAATGCAGCAGACCGTGACCCCATTATGTATCTCAATTTAGCAGATACATTTAATAATCAGTTGCTTGTTCTTCTAGTCGTTGTGAATGATCCACATGCAGAGCGATTCAATGTAGATATAGACCAAGATGGTAATCCGACAAACTACGGAACATCCAGCCGGAATGTCTCCGCAGAGTTAGACGCTATGAACGCTGGACTTGCCCCTGGACAAATTCGACCTGGTTTACGGGCGTTTCGTCGGTCTGTACCTGTTTTTGAAACTTTCGTCGAAAATATGGGACATGACATGTTCATGATTGAGCCACTCGCATATCATAATGCGATTGTGTTTGAACGATATGGGTTCAACTACATGCGTGGGCTTAAAGACATGCACTTAATACATGAACAATTTCAAGCAGATGGTGAGCTTCATCAGCGGCTTGATGACGAAAATCCGTTCCGGCAAGAGATATACGCCAATCGCATCATTGGTCGGTCATGGGCGATACATGATGGCATTTTGGGGCATCCATTTACAGGCTTCCAAATGTATAAACGCATCTACAAGCATGCTGGTATTGAGACATTCCCTAATGCGACGTGGTAGACATAACAAACCCGTAATCACTTTAGAATCTGTACAAGCTGCGCTCAAGTTATTACAGCCACATACAGATTCCTTATCTACAGCACAGCCACTGACGCAACTTGCACTCATCGACAAATTCCTTGCGACATCAGCACGCCCATCCGCAGAAAATCTACGCGGTTGGGCGCTTAATCGTGTACTGAGCGAAGTAATACACAATCGTTTTACTACACTGCTGTCTCACTTTGAACTTACATCACCGAAAGCTACAACGCGAAGCACTATTCAAGGTCATTTGGCAACTGTATTTCAGCAACCCTCTGAGATGTTGAAAGGGTGGTGCTTGCTCATGTACCGCTTTGTACATGCCGAATATGGATTCTCGATGGAGGAAATTGCGGAAATTACCAGTACACATCCGCGCACCCTTCGTCGATACACACGAACAGCAATGTTTGATTTACGCGACAACATCACTGCGCAAGAATGGGATGTTCGTGTGGAACAAAATAAGATGTGGCTTAAATCACAAATCCCTGTGATACCTCCCAGATTAGTTGGTCGCCAAACTAAAGTAAACTATGCTCTAAAACAGCTCGATAACAGCCCAACTCGACCAATTTTTGTTTCGGGCGTATCTGGTATAGGTAAAACAGCATTTGTCGCTACTATTGCGCAATACCTCATTGAAAATGACGTTGTAGATTTTCTTGTATGGATAGACACACCGCGTTCAATACAAGATGTAAACAACCGCATTTGGGATGTTCTCGCACCCCATTCCACCACAGGTCACTGGCAAGATTATGTGTTTGATAATCGACTGCTTGTGGTTGTTGATGATACACAAGCAATAGTTGATGAAGAGACATTGCAAGTATTTTGCGATAGCCTGACTTCACACATTCTTATTTGCACGCAAAATACCCAGCCGGCATTACCTGAACCATGTATCATAGTGAACCTCGATGCATTAGGGTCATCTGAGGCAAAGCAACTCTTAACAAGCGTGTATAAGTATTCAGAGATTAATTCTGAAGAAATTATCGCACAAGCTGGGGGCAATCCACGACTGTTACACACTGTAGCCCGTGTATTATCGCAGACCAATAGAAGTGGTGTGATAAACGGAATAACAAGTGACCACGCATTAATTGCTCACGCACTCGAAAGCGACTTTAACCAGCTTCAATATGAACAACAGTACATATGGTGGAAACTCACTATTCTTCAACAGAGTCTTGATGCAAGATGGTTCAATCATACGAACGTGAGCATTCTTGAATCACAAGGTGTTGTTCTACATGTTGGTGATAGTTTAAAGCTCGCAACACCGCTCCATTTGCACTACATGAAGCAGAAATACCGCGAAGATGCACTATTCCGAAGAGACGTTCACACATCATTACGCCACGATTTGTATTCGCCTGTAACGCCATCCAATCATGAAATAACTCACAATAACGATTTTATTTTGGCTACTCTGCAATGCTCATGGCTACAACTTGACTCGCAAATGATTCGTGAGCTTGCAACCTGTATCACTTCGCAATATATGACAGCCGGACAATTACGTGAGTGGCGTTCTGCTATTGAACATCTTGTAGATTTCGACAGTATTCAAGCTGAATATCTTGATTTGTATCTCACATATGTCAGTGTGGCTCGGCGTCTACGTGACCCTAATACCATAGATTTTACCATGAAGCTGATAGCATTCTGTGGAAAAAAAGGCGAGTTTGATGCGTTATTGAAAGCTCAGTATGAACTAGGTGTGTTTCATCAGGCAAAAGGTATTTTTGAAGAGGCATTGCGCCTCCACGATCAGGTACATGGGTTACTGAAAACCTATCCAAACGATAACTTACAGTCATTGTTGTGGGTACAACAAGCACGGCTGGCGATTGCACGTCAACAGCCAAATGAAGCACTGGTCTATCTTGAGAAATGTGACAATCAGACACCAGAGATTCAGGTACTTTATTGCGAGGCATTATATCAGCAGGGGATGTATCAACGTGGCTTGAACTTAGTCAATCATTGCTTGGCGCAAGCAGACATACAAGTTCACATTCAATCAGCACTCCATACAATCGCCGGACGCATCTATCAAGCATGGTACAACGCTGAAAACGCACTTGTACATTTCAATAATGCACTCACACTAGCAGAGCGGAATGATGATGTATTGGATATGTGCCGAGCGCACACAAACCTGATTAGCGCACAACTGAGCGTTCACACAGATATTTCAGATGGGGAAATACAGCAAATCATCGGCGAACTAGAACGGATCCAGCAGCAACAGACAGTTATTCATGATTATGTTGGATTGGAAGCAACAACACGCACACTGAACTATGTAGAATCAATTTGATTGTAGATTAAAGGAGGCAACCTATGCTCCATACGGGCGCAAAGAGCCGAGAACGCTCCATTACTGGAGAACATCGCGCTTGCTACCCGTTGCCTGTTAGCCCAGATTCACTCCCGCACGCCGCTTAACCCGTCAGAACGTACCACACAGCGCAATGCACGCATCATAGCACGTTATAAAGAAGGCGAATCGCAAGCCGATCTCGCCCGTGCTTTTGGCATTTCCTATCAACGTATCCATCAGATTGTACATGGCAAATAAGGGAGATTTGCCATGTACAATCTATTATGGTCACGCCTGCTACACAGCGTAGCAGGCACAGTCATTCGTTCCCCTCCCCTCTATGCGCGTCGTCTATCCATCGTCAACGCTCAACTAAAAAATTTAAGGGAGGGAAACCCATGAAAACTAAACATACGAGCCGAGATATTGCCACTGTCTATCGTCAGGAACGCGCACGCTGGCTGAAAGAAGAAGCCCCGCGCCGTTCATTCCGCCATATGATTGCCAGCAGTGTCCCCTACTGGATTGTAATTGTTGCGTTAGTGCTGTTTGGACTCTCCGCACCGCATACGGCAAGCATCTTTAATATGCTGACTCCCCATTGGGGCGTGATTGCCCCGATTGGCGTTGAGTTCGGATTACTCTATGCCGCATTCCGCCGCCGACTGGCACGCAGCAATGGGGAATCACTGCCTTGGACATTATGGGCAATGGAAGTATTGCTGTTCATCACCGCTATTCTGGTTAATGGTGTATTGCTCGATAAGCTCGTCCCCCAAACCGAGTCGATGACATCGTGTCCTTTGTCAACAGAGGTTGATTTTTGGT
>JBCBKJ010000096.1:0-21737 GCA_038522085.1 Chloroflexota bacterium | reverse complement strand
CCCCTGCTTGCAAATTGAGGATGCGCCTGATTTTCCTCAACGTGGTTTCATGTTAGATATTAGCCGTGACCGTGTTCCAACTATGGATACGCTTTATCAATTGATTGATGACTTAGCTCATTTGAAAATCAATCACTTACAATTATATATAGAGCATACCTTTGCTTATCCCAATCATGAGCAAGTGTGGGAATTAGCATCGCCCATTACATCTGAAGAATTGCTACAGTTGGATAGATATTGTCGTGAGCGACACATTCACCTCGTCCCTAACCAAAATAGTTTGGGACATATGGAACGCTGGCTGAAACATCCTGACTATAAACAGTTAGCAGAAATGCCTGATGGCTTTGAAATATTTGGCGAATGGCGCAGTCCCAGCACACTCAATCCGCTTGACCCACAAAGCATAGAGCTAATCTCTGAGTTGTATAAATATCTTTTACCGCACTTTAGTAGTTCATTGTTCAATGTAGGATGTGATGAACCATGGGAACTTGGACAAGGCAAAAGCAAAGAGGCTGTTGCTGAACGTGGGGGAAATGTATATCTCGATTGGCTATTAAAATTGCATGCTTTAGTTGCATCCCATGAGCGTAAAATGATGGTTTGGGGGGATATTATTATCAAATATCCTGACCTCATCTCTGAATTACCAGAGGATATTATCGTCATGGAATGGGGGTACGAAGCAACCCATCCCTTTGATGCTAACTGCAAAAAGTACGCTGATGCGAATATACCATTTTATGTTTGTCCAGGGACATCCAGTTGGAATGCTCTCACAGGACGCGCAGATAATACAATTGAAAACCTGAAAAGTGCTGCAAAATATGGCTTACAGCACGGTGCAATAGGCTATCTCATCACGGATTGGGGCGATAAAGGACATTGGCAACCTCTAGTCGCATCATATATCGGGATTGCATATGGCGCGGGGGTTTCGTGGTGCTATCAGACGAATCATGATGTCGACCTTGCAACTGCTTTGAATCACCATCTCTATCATGATACATCTGAGACAATGGGTGATCTCACCATGCAACTGGCTAATATCTACAAGCAAATTAAGCCCGAACACATCAACGGACAAGTATTAGCTTATGCCCTGCAATGGAAACAAGCAGAATTGCAGCAACGGTTAGCACAGGTAGAAGAATGGGACGGAACTGACAAAGCTGACATCAGTCCTGATAATCTAAGAGATACTATCACGCAATTACATACTCTGCGACAAAAATTATCTCATGCCAGAATACACCGTTCGGATAGCGATCTAATCATCTTGGAATGGCAACAAGCAACGGATTTACTGATACACGGTGCTGAATGGCTACTGATGTTACAAGGTGTTGACGAGATTACGCCGATTATACAGAAACGAAAATTACAGCAATTGATGATGACACAACGAGATTTGTGGCTCAAGCGCAGTCGGCGCGGTGGTTTAGAAGATAGTATGCAACGTTTTGAGACTTTGCTCGACCAATATGACCAAATAACTAGCACAAATTGATAGGATAGTGGTATATTCAATTGGTATATACCAATTTAAAAATACTATCTTATGTCACCACAATTTTTGCTAGATAAATTGCAACAACAACTTAATCTCATCACTCAATATCGGGTTCGTGAACGCTGGCAATTGCCACCACTCGAATTTGCTGAAACAGATGCGACGATTTCAGACACGAGAGACTGGTCACAACTGGATTGGCAGGCTTTGCCCTATCATCAATATTGGGGCAAATGGAATCAAAGTTTCGCACTCCGAACACAGTATCAAATCCCTGAAACATGGGATTTAGAAAGTCGCTGTGCGCTATACTTTCCATTAGGAGATGGTGGTGATGCTTTTGAAGCACATCCCGAAGCTCTGATTTATGTTGACGGCACACCATTTACAACAACGGATGTGCGCCATCAAGAAATCATTTTGCCTGTACAACTCAAGGATTACCAATCGCATGATTTGCATTTACACGGTTGGACAGGCTTGGGTAATTCGTTATTTGGGGACGATAAGCCCCTGCTCTACCTACAGCCGTGCGAATTACGCTTGATTGACGACCAAGTGCATGAGTTCGTTGTTCTTGCACGTAATGCACTCAGCACAGCGCGTCATCTTGCGGACGATCATCCGATACGGCATCGTTTGCTGACGATTTTGCGCGATTGTTTTCAGAAAATTGATACACGCCATCCGATTACTGAACGATTCTATCAATCTGTGTACATTGCCCTACCCCAATTACGCACAGCCATCGAGCAACTCAACGCACCATCGGATATTACTATTCATGCTGTCGGACATGCACATATTGATACAGCTTGGCTCTGGACTTTAGACATCACCAAAGGCAAGGCACTCCGTACGTTTCACACGGTTCTACATCTGATGGAACGTTATCCCAATTATCACTTTGTACAGAGCCAGCCCCAACTCTATGAATACGTCAGAGAAGCCTTTCCCAATATTTTTGAGCGTATTAAAGCGCATGTTGAAACGGGTCAATGGGATCCTGTCGGTGGCATGTGGGTAGAAAGTGATTGCAATGTCCCGAGTGGTGAGAGTTTAGCCCGTCAATTTTTGTATGGGCAACGTTATTTTAAAGAACATTTTGGAAAATATACTGAGCTTGTCTGGTTGCCGGATACCTTTGGCTTTTCGTATACGTTTCCACAGATTGCAAAAGAAGCCGGTATCAAATACTTTTTCACGACAAAATTGCGCTGGAACGAAACCAATGAACTACCCCACGATACTTTTATGTGGCGTGGTTTGGATGGCTCAGAGTTGCTAGCACATTTCACTCCAACCCCGATGCAACATTGGTTACAGATGCCAACTTATAATGCCAATCTCAATGCACAAGCAGCTATCGAGACATATGAGCGGATGCACGATAAAGAGCGCATAACCCGCGCCTTGATGGCTTATGGTTGGGGAGATGGTGGTGGGGGACCAACGCCCGCAATGCTCGATAATATGACTATCTTGGATAATTTTCCGGCTGTCCCACAGATTAAACCTAGCAAAGCTCTTGATTTCTTCAAAGCCATTGAAGCAGAACATGGCGATAATCTGCCTGTATGGGATGGTGACTTGTATCTTGAAACACATCAAGGGACACTCACCAGCCAAGCATGGATTAAGAAAGCTAACCGTCAAGCGGAAATTGCCCTACATGACCTCGAATTTTTGGCAGTATGGGCTGATTTAGTGAGCGATGACTACAGGTATCCACAGCAAACACTAGAGAATCTATGGAAGCGTGTCTTACTCAATCAGTTTCATGATATTCTGCCCGGAAGTAGCATCAAAGAAGTATACGACGATGCCAAACAGCATTATCAAGCCACCATGCAGACGTTAACAGAGGCTCATCAAGAAGCATTGGCTATTCTAGTGCAACACATTGGCGGCGATGTTGTTTTAGTCAACACCACCAGCTATGAGCGACAAGATACGGCATTCTGGCAAGGTGGCAAACTCGAAGAAGGTCAAGCATTATTCTTCCCAGATGGCACACCAGCGCGTACTGAAGCGATAGAAGATGGCTTGCTCATTCATCTGTGGGATGCGCCTCTGCCTCCGCATAGCCTAACTCCTTTGACAATGCAAAACGCACCTAGTGAGGACGAAAAAGATAATCGGAGAGAACTTCGGATTGATTTTAACGATACGTATCCGTACCGACCAAAGGGCTACAGCCTAGATAACAAATGGTCTTGGGTTGTGTTTGATGAGCAAGGGGATTTAAACAGCCTCTATGACCACATCACGGAAATCCCGTTTTTACAGAAACATGCCAATCAATTCCAGATATTTGAAGACCGTCCCCTACGCTTTGACGCATGGAATATCGACCCTGACTTTGAAGATAAGATGTGGCTTGCTGACCCAGCCCATAAGATTGAAATCGTTGAGAATAACGAGATTCGCATTACGCTGAAAATCGTCCGAAAAGTAATGCGTAGTACCATGACACAACACATTTCTATGTGGCGCGAGAGTCTACGTATCGACTTCCATACACACATCGACTGGCAAGAGCGTAATATGCTACTCAAAGTCGCTTTTCCACTATCTTTCATACCCAGCGAAATAACCACAGGTACACAATGGGGCGAAATGAATGTGCCAACTCATCGCAACACATCATGGGAACAAGCTCGTTATGAACGTCCCTTCCAGCATTACATCAAAGCTATGCAAGGTAAGCATGGTATCGCTCTGTTGAGTGACTACAAATATGGTTTCGATGTAAAAGATAATGTTGTACGTCTGACCTTGCTAAAGGGTGCTACCTATCCCGACCCGACAGCCGATTTAGGCGAACATGAATTTACTTATAGCCTGACTACAGTCGGTACAACACAGGCATCAAAATTCAACATCAATGATGATGTACGCTATCATGCTACGACCCTGCAATATCCCGTTATCACGGCAAAGTCGAGTTCAAATCCAATAACTGCAACACAGCGTTTGTTCTCATTGAGTATATACTCAAAAAACCTCGTGATAGAAACTATCAAACGTGCTGAAGATACTGATTATCTTGTCGTTCGTCTGCGCGAAACAGAAGGACATTACAGCACATTGTATGCTCTGCGCTGTCTGTATACTGTAAAAAACGCATGGATGAGCAACATTCTGGAAGAACCGCTTAAAGCGTTAACTGTCAACTCAGAGAGAAATGAACTTTATTTCTTCATCAAGTCCTACCAAGTGCTAACACTATTAATCGAAGTCGAGAAACCTGCATGATTGAATACGTTATCGGTGTTGATATTGGTGGCACGAAAATCGCGGCTCACAGTTGTGATAGCACATTCAAAACGCTTCATGAAATTAGCTTACCCTGCCCTGCCACTGAAGGAGGCGATGCCATCATGAACGTGGTCATTGAGTGTTGTCGGCAACTTCAAGAAAAAACAGACGGTGAGTTAAAAGCTATCGGCATAGGAGCAGCCGGTCAAGTTAATAAAAACACGGGAACAGTGATTGATGCTAATGAGAATATCACAGATTGGATTGGCACACCCATTGCACACATTTTAGGCGATGCCTTTGCTGTCCCCGTTGTTGTCGAAAATGATGTACGTGCGATGGCACTCGCGGAAGCAACCATTGGGGCTGGGAAAGCGTATCAGCATTTGTTGTGCATCACTGCAGGCACAGGCGTTGGAGGTGCTATTGTCCTCAATGGTCGGCTATGGCATGGTACGCATTTTAGCGCAGGCGAAATTGGCTATCTTTATGCTGGTGAAAACCTCACATTAGAAGACCTTGCGTCGGGGATTGCTCTGCAAGAAGACTATGATTTTCACCTGAATTACACGCTACAAGAGATTGCAAAACGTGCCAACGAAGGTGAACGTAAAGCACGGCAAATCTTACGCGATGGCTCTACTATATTAGCTGAAGTGCTGGCACCGATCCTTGCGTTTTTAGACCCACAAGCCCTCATTGTCGGAGGTGGTGTGCCACAAGCAGGACATTGGTGGTGGAAATATTTCTTGAAAACACTGGAAGAATACCCTCTAAAATCCGTACAACAAATAGATATATTGCCCGCAAAGTTAGGCAATCGAGCAGGGATAGTTGGCGCGTCTATTCTGGCATGGAAGGGTATTGGTGAATCATGAAAATTGCCCTGATTCCGCTTGATGAACGCCCAGTCAACACCCGTTATCCACGCATGATTGCTGATATTGCAGGCATAGATTTTGTCATGCCACCCCTAGACCTGCTGAGTAAAAGACGCGACCCTAATCCGTATGATGCTTTGCTCACATGGCTAGAAGACACTGCGCCGCAATTGGATGTGCTGATTGTGTCAATTGAGCAATTTGTCTTTGGTGGCTTGATTGCGTCACGTATCACCAACGCGCCAACGACACAATTGATGACACGCTTAGACCGCCTGATAGCCATCAGCGAGCAGTACCCCGCAATGTATATGTTCGCTTTTAGCGTGATTACGCGCATCAGCAATGCTAACAACAACATCGAAGAGCCTCTCTACTGGGATACACAGGGCATCAACCTCTATCGCTACAGTCAATTGATGCACAAACAGCAAATAGGGCAAGATGTTCAAGCACTATTAGACACAGTAAAGGCAAAAATTCCATCTGAGCATATTCACGATTTTACCTTCCGACGCTTACGCAATCATCAGATGAATCTGCAACTGCTAGAGCAATTTGGGCATGATAGGTTTGATTTATTAGTCATCAGTTCTGATGATACGAGTGAATACGGGTATGGGTCACAAGAAAAGGCATGGTTACAGACGTGGGTACAGCGTCTCTATGCTGATGATGACCGTCTCTTGATGTATCCGGGGGCTGATGAAATTGGTTGTGTTTTACTGATGCGTGCTGTGCTGGATGGCGCAAGTCCTCAGTTTTATATTCACTATGCCATTGATGAGGATAAAGAGCGCGTCGCCCCCTATGAAGATGGGGCAATTCGCATCACGGTTGAAAGGCAAATAAAGGCGTTAGGTGGCATCATTGCCGATAACATTAACACAGCAGATTTCATCGTCGCCGTGAATCCACCCTCACGCATTGGACAAGAATACGACCCAGAAGCTCAATTCTTCGCAGAAGAACACCAACGCAGGCAACCGTATATTGAGCAATTCGTGCAAGATATTCATGGTTGGTTAGCATCTGAAAAGCGCGTGATTATCTGTGATGTTGCTTACCCGAATGGTAGTGACCCGATGTTGATTGAGCAATTACTGACACAGACGAAGTTACATCAACTAGCATCTTATGGAGCTTGGAATACGGCAGGTAACACGATTGGCGTCGCTCTCGCTCAGGGGATTGCATCAGCGCGTGCTGTCACGGATGAACAGCACATAGCACAGCAGACATTTTTGCTTCACCGCTTCCTAGAAGATTGGGGCTATCAACATCTTGTGCGTGAAGAAGTTCGTGATTGGCTTGAAGCTCAAACAGGGCGACGTGACCCGCTACCCAACGAAATTGATATGTTAAAGCACGAAATTCAGCAACGGCTAGATAATTTACTTACACAATTATCGCCCTTATCAGATGACTACACTATCAGCCGTATTCACTTGCCATGGCAACGCACTTTTGAAGTCGATTTTGATTTGGAGCGCACATCGTGAAGGTGATTCACTGCGATATTGCAATCATTGGGGGTAGTCTAGGGGGTGTGGCTGCCTCATCAGCAGAGACGGATAATGACCTAGATATTATCCTGACATCTATGAGTGCATGGCTCGGTGGTCAACTGACCTCACAAGGGGTTTCTGCACCCGATGAACATGCTTATATCGAAACGTTTGGGGCAACGAAAACTTACTTACAGTTGCGTGACAAAATTCGGGGTGCGTATCAAGAAAAATACGATGCACCTGCCATCATGTCTGAGAGTGTGTTGGGCGCAAATATGCCACTCAACCCGGGCAATGGTTGGGTCAGTAGATTGTGTTGCGACCCTAGAATTATTTTAGAGCAGTTAGCGGTACATGCTGATATTTACCGTGATTATCACCCTGTCTCAGCCGTGGTAGACAATCATCAGATTATGTCAGTAAAACTAAAAAATAGTGCTGGCGAACACCTAGAAATTCATGCGCGTTATTTCCTCGATGCAAGCGATACAGGCGACTTATTGCCTTTGACCGAAACGGCGTATGTCATAGGGGCAGAATCACAATCAGATACAGGTGAACCTCAAGCCTCACTCGATGCGCTACCCAACGAAACACAAGGCTTCACTTATTGCTTCGCTGTCGAATATTGTGCAGGTGAAAATCATACAATTGAGAAGCCAGAAGGATATGATTATTTTAGAGATAACCAGCCATACACGTTGTCTCCTCTTGGACGAGATGGAAAACCTGTAATTTACAGCATGTTCGCGCATAGTAGCCAAGGCAACCTGCCCTTCTGGACATATCGGCGTATTCATGATGGTACGCTACTCGGTGGTAACGACATCAGCCTTATCAACTGGATTAGTAACGATTATCACGGTGGCAATATCCTTGATGCCTCTCCCGACGTGCAAGCAAGCTATCTCGACGAAGCCAAACGCTTGTCACTAGGGTTTTTGTATTGGCTACAAACCGAATGTCCACGCGATGAAGGTGGCTACGGCTATACTGAATTGAAGTTGCGACCTGATGTGATGGGGACAAGCGATGGCTTATCGCAGATGCCATATATTCGTGAGTCGCGGCGCATTGTTCCGCAAAAGCGCATCGTTGAACAAGACATTACGGCTGAATTCAATACAGGCGCACGTGCTAAACACGTTACAGATAGTGTTGGCATTGGATGGTACGCAATGGATTTGCATCCCTGTGTGGATAACCCTGACGTCAGTATGTATGCCCCGACCAAGCCCTTTCAGATTCCATTAGGGGCATTGATTCCACAGGCTACGCAAAATCTGATACCAGCGTGTAAAAATATTGGCACGACCCATCTGACCAACGGCGCATATCGGCTACATCCTATTGAGTGGGCAATTGGTGAGGCGGCTAACACACTCGCTGCATTCTGTATCCAGCATGATTTATCACCACAAACACTCTATACTGATACGTGGCAAATCTGGCAATTGCAAGCAAGACTTGTTCAACGTGGATGCCCTATCTTTTGGGCGATAGACATACCAATTGACCATCCTCATTTTGCTGTGACACAATTGCTCCTCGTGCGCGACCTGCTTATAGAAGATAGTCCACGCTGGCATCAGCTCGAAATTGGTATGTACCAGCCATTGGGCAATGATTTTGACTTGGATAAGCTCAAAGGCATTGCAGGCTATCTCAACGAAAAAATAGGCGATACATCAATAGATAGCTCAGTAATTTCGGCTGATATAACATGGGAATCCGTGTGCAATTTATTTAAAGAGTCCGTAAAGGTTTTAATGTGATGACGGTAGAAGAATTCGTTAAGCAAGTACGTGGTCAACTGATTGTATCCTGTCAAGCATTAGAAGACGAGCCGTTACATGGTGCAGATATTATGGTGCGTATGGCACGCGCCGCACAAGAGGGGGGCGCTGTTGCTATTCGCGCTAATAGCCCGTCCGATGTTGCCGCCATCAAGCAAGCCATCCCCCTGCCCCTAATTGGTCTATACAAAGATGGGGATACAGGCATTTATATCACCCCAAGTAGGCATCATGCACGTTCGATTATTGATGCTGGGGCAGATGTTATTGCTCTGGATGCCACCAATCGCCCGCGTGCTGAAGGCGAATCACTAGCCCAAATCATAGCCACGATTCACCAAGCAGGTGCATTAGCCTTAGCGGATGTCTCCACGCTCGAAGAAGCACGTCTCGCGCAAAACGTAGGCGCAGATTTTGTCGCCCCAACCTTAGTTGGATACACGGACTATAGCCCTCAGAACAATATGCCGGACTTCGCTTTGATGCGCCAGATGGTTACAGAACTCAAAATACCAGTCATTGCAGAAGGACACATCAGCACCCCTGGACAGGCAAAACAAGCACTGGATTGCGGCGTTTTAGCAGTTGTCGTCGGGTCAGCCATTACACGTCCGCAACTCATCACCGCTAAGTTTGCCAACGCGCTCAAAGATTAGTATTTGACACAAGAGACATTCAGCGTTATCATTTTTATAAACTGGTATATACCAATTATTAAAAATGACACTTTCTGAACATTATTTCCACATCAATCCGAAAATGAGTGACGCACCACTCTACCAACAAATCCACGATAACTTGATGGATTTGATTGATAATAATTTGTTGCAAAGTGGTGACGCCTTGCCATCAGAACGGGTTCTCAGCGAATGCTACGATGTGAACCGCATGACTGTCCGACAAGCGATTGATAACCTTGTCCAAAAAGGCTTGCTTTTCAAAAAACAGGGTGCTGGCACATTCGTCAGTGAGAAACGTGCTGTTCCATCGTTCACACCAAGTGTTACTGGCTTTAGCCAACGCATCCGTGAATCAGGTGGCACACCCTCCTCCCGATTGCTCAGCCGAGATTTACTCACACCGGATGCCGTACTCAGCCATCGTTTGCAATTGCAACCTGATGAGCAGGTTATCATGATTAAGCGCTTACGCCTCGTGAACGATGAGCCATTGATGCTTGAGACATCTTATCTTTCTCATGCCCTATTCCCCCGTCTACTGACAGAAAATATAGAAAACCAAAGTTTGTATCATTTATTGGAAGATATTTACAACATGGGCATTGTTGAAGCGGAACATACGCTTGAACCGACACTACCTAATGCCTTTGAAGCAAGACAATTAAGTATAGACCTCAACCAACCAGCTATGCTGGTTCGTGTGACAGCTTATTCAGTGGATCATATCCCTATCGAATTTTCTAAATCCGTCATTCGGGGCGATAGGTCACGCTACTACTTGCGGGTCAATACACGCAAGCCAATCATTACCTAGGGATTATCACCTAAATCAAGGTGTTTATCTAATTGGACTTTTTTCAATTACTACAGGAGTTTGTTACATGAAACGTGTCTTAAGTTTGTTAATCGTTTTTGCCATGCTCTTCACAGCATTAGGCACAGTCCTTGCTCAAGAACGGGAAGACCGTCCCAACCGTGACTTAGACGGCAATTTTTGGAATCCGACTCAAGAAGATCTTGACCGTTGGCGTGTTGTAGAAGGTGTCGAAGAAGGCGCAGAAATTCGCTTTTGGCCTTGGGCGCTCACCCCTGATTTTGAAGATTATCTCAATCAGATTATTGCTAATTTTGAGGCAACCTACCCTGGCGTGACAGTCGTCCTTGAAGGACAACCAGCCGCAGGCGCACGCGATAACATCCGCAATAGCTTTGCCGCAGGTGACCCGCCTGATGTTATCAACATGAGTGATGGCTGGGTAGCAGAATTTGCCGAAGCAGGGGTTCTGCTGGATATGGATGTCGCTGCTGGTGAGGCTTACCCAGAACTACGTGAGCAATATGTAGATGGCGCATGGACAAAAGTCACTTTCGATGACACAACATTCCACATTCCATGGTACTTGGCTTTCTCAAACGTGATGGCAGTCAATGGCTTAATTGCGGACGAACTAGGCATTACAGGTGAAGATATTCCAGATACATGGGCAGAAGCCTATGACTTCGCGTGTGATGTGCGTGAACAAAGCGATGGTGCATACTATGCTTACTCACTCGCTTGGGGCGAACTTGCAGGCTTGGGTATTCTCAATGTCTTCGTCGGTGAAGGCGTCGATATTTTCAACGAAGATGGCTCACAGGTCGTTTTCAATGAGAGCGAAGCATCTGTAGCAGTTCTCGACGACTTCAAACGTTTGTTGGACGAAGATTGTATCCCACGCGAAAGCCTGACTGATGATGTGCGCGAAATGGTTGATCGTTTCAGTGAAGGCGAAATCCTCTTGCTGCAAACAGGACCTCAACTCTTCCGCTTGATTGAAGAAAATAATCCTGATGTGTTTGACAGCCTGTTCCTCGACAACCAGTTTACAGGGTCTGCGAACATTCGTAGTATCGGCGGTGTGCAAACGCTTGTCGTCCCTGCTGAAACTGAATTCCCAAATGCGGCTCTAGCATTCGCTCTGTTTGTCACCAATCCTGATACACAGACTGCCTTCTCGCGTGAAGTGCCAATCTATTCTTCCAATCTCACAAGCTATGAAGATCCATTCTTTACAGAAGGTGGACCAGAACTCACCGACCAATTACGTCCATTGGCTGGTGAATACTTCCAGAATGCGTCCAACACAAGCATCTTGAACTTCCCGAACCTTGCAGAGGTTGAACAAATCGTTCTCGGTGAATTCCAAGCGGCGCTCTTAGGGGTTAAGACCTCACAAGAAGCACTGGATGACATGGCGGCACGTATCAACGAAATACTTGCAAACGCTGAATAAGTCTTCACATAAATACGGGGAGTGCCTGATGGCATTCCCCATTTAGGACACCACAGGTATGACTAACATACAGCAATTCCCAACTCATCTTGATGCTGATGCAATTGACATTGAAGAAGGTCGTAAACGTCGCCGCCGTATTCGCAATCTTACTGGCTATGCTTTTATTGCACCTGCCATGAGCTTTCTCATTGTTTTTTTGTTTATTCCACTTATTGCAGCTATTTATCTCAGCTTCACTGATTACGACCTGTTGACTGCTCCAACGTGGGTCGCCTTTGATAATTACGAACGTCTTTATAATGACACACTCTTCTGGCGTGGCTTACGTAATTCTTTTATCTACTTAGTTGTTACGCCTATCCTCATTATCTTATCTATTGCGCTTGCTATTGTCGTCAATCGGAAAATTCTTGGCGTTGGGGTTTTCCGCACGATTTATTACATTCCTGCGGTGACATCTGTTGTGGCAGTTGGTATGATTTTTGAATTTGTTTTTGCCGAGCCATCAGGGCTTATCAATGGCTTCTTACTATCGACAGGTCTTATTGAACGTCCTATTAATTTTCTTACACATCCCGATTCCACGCTCATCTCAATCATGATGGTGACAATTTGGCGCGGCATTGGTTTCTATATGGTCATCTTTTTGTCCGCCTTGCAAGCCGTCCCTGATGAATTGTATGAAGCGGCGGCTATCGATGGGGCAAATAAGTTTCAACAACATATGAATGTCACTATCCCCGGCATTCGTCCTGCGATTATATTTGTGGCAATTATTTCTAGTATCTCTGCTTTGAAAGTTTTTGAAGAGATTTACATCATGACGGATGGTTCGGGTGGCTTATTGGATAGTGCTCTCACCTTGATGTTTTATTTGTACCGTCAAGCCTTTGTTAATCTGGAATTGGGTTATGCCAGCGCGATTGCTGTTATCTTTTCGCTGATTACACTCGTTTTCTCAATTATCAATCTAAGATTGTTGGAGCGTGGCGATGACATCACAGAGTAAACCTGAACTCAGTAAACAGGCGCGTGGCTGTTTCATCGCATCAGGCTGGTACACAATTCTGATTATGGTCGGCTTGTTGACAGCTATTCCATTTTTGTGGACAGCACTCATGAGTGTACGCCCTAATTCATCTAATGTCTTCCGGCAAGGTCGTCCACCAGAAGTTTTGCCCTACCCTGGTTTGATTGGCTGGGGTGAAGGTCAGCGTACAGCACGCCAAGAAGGATCCTACAGCGCATTACCATGGGAGAGTGATACACCTGAAGATGCTAATTTCGGGTGGTGGTACGATTACCAACCAGAGATAGCGTCACAAATTGAAGGCACAGCCATTGAACCCTATGCCTTCCCTGCGACGACGGCGAATTATTATCGTGTTTGGACAGATGTTAATTTGCCACGTTACTTTGTGAATAGTTTTATCGTAGCCATCGCAGTCGTGCTTCTACAATTATTGACCAGTTCACTCGCGGCGTATCCACTTGCAAAAATGCACTTTGCAGGGCGCGATTTTTTGTTCTATCTCATTCTGAGTACACTCATCTTTCCTGAGCAACTGACGCTCATCCCAACATATATCATGGCAGTCAATTACTTTGGCTTTGCGGATACCTTGCACGGCTTAGTAATCCCCTTTGGCGCAAATGCTTTCGGAATTTTCTTGCTACGGCAGACCTATCAATCTATTCCGAATGAAATCATCGAAGCCGCTCGCATAGATGGTGCAAGTGAGCTAGGGATTTACTGGCGCATCTTGTTACCACTCATTCGTCCTGGTCTGGCAACTCTCGCTATATTCTCTTTTGTTGGCTCGTGGAATAGTTTCTTATGGCCTTTACTCATGTTAAGAGACGAAGCGCTGTACACTTTACCCATCGGCTTAGCCTTTTTGGAAGGTGCATTCACAGGTAATCTGAGGACAGTTGCAGCAGGGGTCGTGGTAGCTACCTTGCCAATTATTATCGTCTTTCTGCTATTCCAGAAACAATTTATCAAAGGTCTATCGGGGGCAGTTAAAGGCTGAATCTAGTTATTATCCTTGTCTTCTAATCTTGTACCAAATTGCATCTGAGTTTCCGAGTGATGAACAGTCTGACAATTCGATACATTATGAAAAAGAATTTTCATATCGTAGCTCCTACATTCATCAAACAAGAGATTTTTCAGAAAAGACTACTGTGATGTTACCTGTCTCAAAGTCGCTACTGTGTTTCATAGGCACGCTTAATCGCTGCTTGAACAGATTGCGGTGGAAGCTCTGGCATGAGGTCATCAGGTAGTTGATCTTGAATAGGCAAGGTATTGAGATCGTAGCCCTTCAAAATCATTTTGAGTGAGGCTTGATAGCTGCGCAGTTTATCCGTGATGAGTACACGCGGGACTTGCTGATAAGTAGATCGCAGTTTCTCGAAGAAGCACAAAGCCGCATTTTTGTTACGTCTGGGGTGCATGAAGATGTCCAGAACATTGCCAAACTGGTCGATCGCTTGGTACAGATAATAGCGCTTGCCACGGATCTTGACGAAGACTTCATCGACATGCCACTTATCCCCGATACGTTTACGTTGTTTCCGAATTCGACGTACATAAGCATGACCAAATTTCAGACACCATTTGCGAATACTTTCATAGCTGACAATAATACCCCGCTCAGCCAGTACATCGCAATAGCTCAGGCAAAGGCGGTGATAGAGCCAGACCGCGTAGGCAATGATTTCTTGTGGATAACGATGACGGGTATATATGGGATGGTGATGAGAGTTAGACATGAACACAACTATCTCATAATCCAGCCATCTTTCCAACCACACCTTGCGTTAAGTTGACAAAACCTTCAGATGTCACTTCTTTAAATTTTTGTAATGCTTAGTGTGGATAGAAGTTTTGTACAAGATTTGTACATCAATCAATATACAGACCAAGTAAAGGATGAAGTGACAATAACTATATTTTAAATTGCAAATGAAGTCAAATAGATAGAATAGGATGAATTTTATATCTTTGATTTTTATAAGCTATATTACATATATCTCAAGCTCTATGTCCGATAATTCAAGAAAAAACGTTCTGTTACATGAAAAAGGGGATTTTTGCATACTCCCCCGAAAAACCACATAGAAGTTAATTTTGCAGTTTAAATTAGCTCAATTAGGCTAAGTGATATTAAATCAGCGAAAACGTACGGTAGAATGCTTCAGGAAACGTCTCTTCTGTGAAGCAAACAGTTAGAAATAATAGTAAAATGGGTTGTTTAGGGTATCATTATCCCTGTTAAAGTGCTTCAGGAAAGAGATTGATGATGTCACAACCTCACTCAGATAGTCTGCAAGATTGGATTGACTACTATCTTAAAATGGCAGTCGATGGCGTTCGTTCGAAAGAAGTCGGGCGAAAAATTGAGTTACATCTCAGTCGTTTCCAAGCCTTCTTCGAAGCACGGTATGGTCAAGAATACATTAGCTCCTGCGTAAAGCGTGATGTTGTCGCATGGCAGAAAAATCTTCAAGCACAAGACCTTGCAGCCTCCACCATCAATAATTACATAGCATCACTATCCGGATTTGCGACGTGGGTTCATGCCCAAGATGAAACTGTGTTTGTGATGGGTGACCCAACCAAAGGCATCGGTGAGTTGCCACTCCCTGCGCTTGAACCCCGCGCTCTCGATGAAGACCAAATCCAATCGTTGAAGAATTTGTGTGATCGTCTTTTACCTTTCTATCGTTCAAAGGGTCGCAAATGGCTGTTGTCTGATGAGGAAGCACCGCTTCGTGTGAAAGCACGTCCCTGGCGTGACCGTGCGATTGTGTTTGTCTTGCTTTCAACAGGTTTACGTCGTGAAGAATTAGTCAACCTCAACCTCAATCAGTTGAGTCCTAATGGGATTGAAAAACTACGTCAAGCAAGACGCGCTCAAATCAATGGGGTGGTTGGTAAAGGTAAAACACAACGGGATGTATTTTTATCCCTGGATGCCCGTCGTGCCTTGGCGGATTATCTTGAGAAAGAACATCATGATGATATAAGCAGTGAAACACCAGAAGAGACACCCCTGTTTTTGGTTGCGATGGAGGCAAAACCACGTCATGCTGATGGGCGCATGTCGCCACGCTCAGTGAATCATATCTTGGAGAAAATTGGTAAGTGGCACGATGGCGACATTAGAGATGAAGCGCGACATATTTCGCCTCTGCGTCCACACGATTTGCGTCACACCTTTGCCTTCCAATTATCTAAAGCGACAGGTGCTGATAGCTATGAATTAGAACGACGCTTAGGGCATCAATCCCAACGCTATATCAAGCGTTACACCAATCCACCAGAAGATGTTGCCGCTTCCTATATTGAAGAGTTTTAGGAGCGCTCAGCATGTCACGTCGATTTCTCAAAGCAGATCACCGTGAAGCCCTCAGCAATTTTCCCAGTGTCATCAATGAAAACGATTTGATTGCTCACTTTTTGTTGACACCTAATGACCTCAATCAAATTCAACATAATCGAGATAATACACAACGCCTTGGATTTGCGCTTTTATTATGTGCCTTACGTTATCTGGGTTTCTTTCCAAATGATGTAGATAGTGCCCCTGAGAATGTTGTCTTGTACCTTGCGGAGCAACTCAACTGTCATCCCGATGATTTGTCTGATTATGGACAACGCGCACCCACTCGACGTGAACATCAACAGGTGATCATGAAGTATCTGGCATTTCACCGCTTTAGACCTGAAGAAGAACAGACCTTATTCGATTAGCTCAGTCAACGTGCACTTGAGAACGACCGCCCTTCAACTTTACTTCAACAAGCCAGTGAGTGGCTCTACAAACACCAGATTGTTCGTCCGGGCATCACCACACTGGAAGAACTCATTTTGACCAGTCGTGATAAAGCTCATGAATTGACCTATGAACAAGTCTCACAAGTGCTTGATAAAAATTTAAGCACGGAGTTAGATCGATTGCTGACACCTAATCTTGAATTGGGTTCGACACCGCTGAGTTGGTTACGTCGTCCGGCTCGTGGCTATGGTGCAGATGATATTCTCAAAGTGTTAGATAAGCTGGATGTTGTGTATGAATGGTCAATTGATGATTGGCAAATGACCCAATTGCCACCGGGTCGTATTCATCATCTGGTTCAAATAGCGCGTCGTTCGAGTAATCAAGCCCTTCAACTCAAGGTTGCAGAGCAAAGACATCCTTTGTTGATGGCATTCATGGCTGATGCTCGTGAACGCCTCACCGATGAGGTGCTTGATTTGTACGACCAACGGTTGGTACAAACTGAGCGCAGTGCTCGCCAAGATTTACAAGCCCATCGTCTCAGAATTAGTGAAGCCCTTCAAAAAGTTGCGTGGTATTTCGGCAAAACTACTTCCATCATTCTCAATGAAGATGAAGTGGCGGATAGTGATGTGCGTCCCACTATTTTTAAGACGGTTTCTCGTGAAGAACTTGAAAATTCCCTCCAACTCCTGACAGATCATCAGCATGAATTGGATGAAATTGACTTCATGGGTCGGCGTTATTCTTATCTGCGTCAATTTTTCCCACGTCTCCTTGCGACCTTGACGTTTCGTGCTTATCAAGAACCGGATTCTTTGATTGAAGCGCTTCGTATTTTGAAGGAGATGAATGACAGCTCGTCCAATCGTTTACCCAAGCATCTTGAAAATGTCCCGACTGATTTCATTGATAAACACTGGCTCAAACGAACTGTCAATCGCGACGGCACTGTGAATCGACGTTGGTATGATTTGTGCGTGATGTGGGAATTGCGAAATGCACTTCGGTCAGGACGTATTTGGGTTGAGCATAGCAAACGCTATACACATCTTGATGCCTATTTGATGCCCAAAGAAACCTGGCAAACCAAAAAACCTGTTTTCTTCGAGCTGGTTGCCATTGAACAAAAATGGGAGAATCGTCGAAAAGCACTGCAAATCAGACTTGAATCAGCTCTTCAAAATCTCAATGATCAACTCCCCGATGATGAAGCCCTTCGGATTGAAGATGGACGGATTATTCTAACACCCTACGAAGGGGAGTTTGAGCCATCTGCATTAGCCATCCAAATTCAAGATCTATTACCACATTTGCAATTACCAGAACTCCTTCACGAAGTGGATACATGGACAAATTTCTCACGCCATTTGTATCATGCAGGCAATACCAACTCGCGTATTGATAACCTTCAACGTCATTTGTACGCCGTCATGCTGGCTCAAGCACGCAACATTGATTTTAAGCAAATGGTCGATGTGGTTGATTTATCCTATCAGCAAATGATTTGGTGCAACAATTGGTATGTGCGCGAAGAAACTTTGCAACCTTCAACTGATAATCTCGTCAATTATCAATACCGTCAACCTTTGAGCCATTATTGGGGCGATGGCCGCTTTTCTTCTTCCGATGGACAACGCTTTCCTGTTGCTGTCCGAACTCAGAATGCAACGCCGTTGCCACTTTATTTTGGTTATGGGCGTGGATTGACTTTCCTGACTTGGACTTCCAATCAGTATTCTCAATATGGTACGCTCGTCACACCACCAACTCACCGCGAAGCTGCTTACACGCTCGATAAAATCCTCGACAATGACTCCGAAATCGACATTCAAGAGCATACGACTGATACCGATGGGTACACCGACTTGATCTTCGCATTGTTCGATTTGCTAGGAATCCAGTTTGCACCACGTCTTAAAGATATCAGTGCCACACGCCTTTTTCGCATGGATACCGAGTTAGATTATCATAACCTCAAAGCCTTGAAATTCCACAAATCCGATCTAGATCTCATTACTCAAAATTGGGATGAGATGTTGCGCCTCGTTGCGTCACTCAAATTCCGATGGACAACCCCATCACTCATCGTTCGGAAACTACAGTCTTTCCCGCGCCAACACATCCTCACCCAAGCATTACAAGAATATGGGCGTATTGTCAAAACGATATTCATTCTTCGTTATTACAACAGCGAAGCCTATCGGCGACGCATTGATACTCAACTCAATAAGAGTGAAAAATTCCATGAGCTACGTGGACATATTCATTCCGCTAATCGGGGCAAGATTCGCAAAAAATATCCTCAAGAACATCTTAACCAAGCCAATTGTCTTAATTTGATTGTCAATGCTGTTGCTGTTTGGAATACCGTTTATATGCAAGCGGCTATTCAACATTTACAAAACTCAGGGCAAGACATCTCTGACACAGACTTGGAGCGATTGTCACCCGTTCGATACGAACATATCAATGTCTTTGGCAAGTATTCTTTTGAGCGCCCATCTGTACTCACTGATGAGGGATTACGACCTCTCATCATCAAAAATTAGTGGACTTTAACTGTTTGCTTCACAGTAGATTTAAATTCTGAAGCAAACTACCGTACGTTTTCGCTGATTTAATATCACTTAGCCGTGTACAAGAAAAGACGATCTGTGAACAACTACCCTCCCCTGCAAGACAATTTGTGAACGTGGCAATTTATGAGAAGATAGTTTCTGCACGATTGGCTTACGTTTCGACCCCCTAAGCGACCAATTGTAGAGAGTGCCATGCAAAGATGAATTTAGTTGGTCGAGGGGGGAGCAAGCTAAAAGCTCGTCACTCAATTGCCGTGAGGGCTTGGCGTATCGTGCCGATACGGCGCACCGTTGGCGCGTCTTGCGGTGCTATCTGCCCTACTGGCTCGATACACCGTGTTGTGCGGGCGTATCAAATATCTGATACCCATTTTCGAGGGGGTATTGAGTATTCTCATTTATAATCTGAATGAATGTGCGTTAGCTTATTGGCTCTCAGATATGCTCATTTGCAATACACACACCTATGTTGCCCGAAAGATTTGACACGGGCATTAGCATGAAGGTGTATCAGATTAATGAGCAAAGGACGCTATCATGTCAGACCAAAAACTTAAAATTCTGATTGATGAAAATATGGCAAATGCGGTGCAGGAATAGTTGGAGAAAAATGGGGTCGAGGTTATACGGGTAACAGAGATTCTACCTGAAGGCACGCCGGACCCGGATGTACTGGAGACAGCTTATCAGGATGGCTATGCCCTGCTGACACACGACGAGCGTATCACGAAACACATTGCAGACCGGGTGAATGCTGGCAAGGATTATGCGGGGGTGTTTATCGCTGTCCATCACTTACAAGGCATGAAAGGGGTTGGCAAAATCGTCACTGAATTGACTCAGTTTGATGCTGAAATCAAGGCAGGTACTAAAACCATTGCTGACAACGTGTATAATCAACTTATATACATTAGCTAGTCAGAATGATTTTGTCATGGCAATTCAAGTGAAAACATACATTGAGCTACGGGGTGATAACCCTCTCGATGCTGTTATATCAGGACATCACTATAAAGCCTATTTGGTTGCTCATCTTGCATTTGAGGATGGATCAGAAGTATCAGCACGCCATTACAATTTGACACATGCTGAGGTATACGGTGCTATGGCGTTTTATGAGGAAAATAGAGCATCTATCTTGCAAGCTATTGATGACGCCAGCGAGCTTGGAAAAACACTTGGGGCTAAAACACTAGGCGAATAAGTAATTGTTTGTACTGAGAACCTCTTGTCCCTTGTGCAAGTTTGAACCGACGACCTTTATCCCCGGTTCAACTCATCAACTTGGAACGCTATTCGTTTTGATTATTATTCATAGATACTCTATAACCTGTTCTCTCATCAATCAGTGAAATAAGCATTTGTAAACAGTGAATCAGCTTGCAAATCCTCTGGACCAATGAGCGTACCATCAACAGTCTTTACAATATCATTGGCTAGCAACCACTGTACAAATCGTTCCCAGCGTTCTGCCTCCATACGCCCCCACTGCCCTGATTTATCACAGTAGAATGGAGCAATATAGTCATGACTAGCTTGAACAAAAGAAACATCTTTTAGAGTTGGGTGTTGTGCTATGTCAATCAGTGCCCGTGTTGCTAATTCAGTATCCTGTGCAGCTTTTTCATACCCTGTAGCCGTCGCATCCAAAAAGGCCCGTGTAGCTATTGCATTGTGTTCTAGTGTATCGGGGTGCGACAGTAAAGTCGGCGTGTAGCCATATGGCACATCATAATCTCGTAAAGCAAAAGCATTGAAGTTAATGCCATCCCGTTGTGCTTGAATGCCTTCCCATGCCATGAATACCCACGTGGCGTCTGCGATACCATCAACCAACGTGTTGGGAACGCCTAACATAGCAGGTGTGATACTTTCAAATTCCCCCGTGCCACCATCACTGCGAATCAACTGCGCTACAATGGCATCCTCAAAACGGGCATTATAAGAAGCGTAGACCTTGCCATCTAACTGTGCAGGTCGCTCAATACGGCTATCCTTAAGTGTAACAATCGCGCTCGTATCCGTCTGCAACAATGCTGCCACTGCTACGAGTCGTGGATGAGCATCCGATAGCGTATGATAACTAATGACGCTCTCTGATGGAGCAACGCCAAACGTAGCTAATTTTTCTGCAGTGCGCTTTGCAGGGGATAACTTGTAATTATCCAGGTCAGGTGTATGAATTGTGAGATTGATGCCTGCTTTTTCATAATACCCTTCAGCAAGTGCCACATAAAAACCTGTGTGGTTGGTATTTGGTGTCCAATCAAGCGCTAGTGTAATGTCAAACATGATCATTCCTTTGTACTTTACAATGCATTGTAGCAATTCCCCTACCCTAACATAAATCACTCTATACTTCAGATAATGGTATTTACCATTACCTATTTTTTATTCGTCAGAACAAAACAAGCGTGTAGATCTATCACTGAATTAATTTG
>JBCBKJ010000095.1:0-21743 GCA_038522085.1 Chloroflexota bacterium | reverse complement strand
GAAGAAATGACTTATTCTAATTGTGGCGATTGGAATGTTGGTCTTGGACTTGTATGCCCGTTAACCACACATTGTAGTAGTGGATTTGTGGTTACAGATTTTGTCAGCCTTGAATAGAGAAGTCGAGTGAAGCACGCATCAACCCTCATATTCGACAATTTTATCCATGAGTGATTGCATTATATTGATATGTTGTTGTGCAAGTTCTTTGGCAGACTGGGGTATTGCTTCGCCTGTGCTGGGTTCAAATTTGTCCGTGACAATGGTGTTGAAATATCGCGTCCAGATGACATATTCTAGCAGTATTTTGCGCGACAACTGCGGGTCACCTGTATCTCTATAATATAGGCGAAGCTGGCGTAAAGCCTCGATAAAATAATCAATTTTGGGCGAGGCTAGCCACTCCCAATTTTCAATATCAAGGATTTCGTTCATTGATTCTGATGCTTCAATGATTTTATCTTCAAGCCTATCTCGTTTATCTTTTGCCATATATTCATTTATCCGTTTTCTAGCAAAGTTTCACGATAGGTTTCCAATATTTCTTCGATGACCGCTTTCCCAAAATCGTTGACAGAATCATATAGCTGTCGATACAACAGTATCTCATTGTGAATGATGTCATATACACGCATCGCTCTTGAACGATAGGGTTCAAGCGTATCGAATTTACTCAAGTGAATACACCATACAAGCCCGTTTAGGACATCTAAAATTCGTTGCTTCTCCACTACTGCATTATCTCTCAAAAGTTCAATCAAGATTGGCACAGCAAAGACAAGTCCCTCTGATTCAAGTACGTCTTCTAATTTGCCTACATCTTCTGGTGATTCCGTGCCATTATTTACAATCGCCTGGTCAAAATACACATACGCATTTTTACGTGTTTGCTCGTCATCACTGGCAAAGGCACGTATCCACTCTGGCGTTTGTTCTAACTGTAGATTTTGCCAATCAACCTGTCTCAATTGCTTTTCAAACTCACGCATAGCGTAGCCTCTTTGGTCATCTAATTTCATTGTACAACATTCACATAAAATACTTTTTACAATAAATTGCCAGCATTTTTGTATATGACAACGACGAATGTTATATAAAACCAAAAGTCCCTCGCAAATTCTGCGAAGGACTGTAATTCAACATACTACGACTACTACTGTTTTTTCTTAGCTGGTTTCGTCGGTGCTGTCATCCGTTTTCGGTTCATGGTTCAGTTGCTTTTGGATGTTAGATACCATGTCATCCCAAGCGGTGTTCATTTTCTCAATAAATTCTTCTGCATCTTCGCGCAAGTCGTCCATCGCTTCGACGAGTTCAGATTTTTCAGTTTTGAAGTTAGCTTCGGCGTTGCTCAACGCTTCTTTGAACTGTGTGTTGGCGTTATCACCAGCACGTTCCCATTGTTCATTGAATGCAACAACGTCAATACCCCACTTCTTGAGTTCGGTGATCCACTTTGGCTCGGGTGCTTGGTTTTCTTCACTCATTTTTGTTCTCCAATATAGATAATGATTATGAATAGGCTTTTTATCCGACTATATCTGCTAGCAAGATTTTAATCGGCTGTGCCACTTGAGTAGGACGCAACTGCTTTGAGGTAGATTTCTAAAACAAGTTCAAAGACTGCATCGGTATCCGCAACGATGAGATGAGCTAAGCGATGGATATTTGGAAACGCCGCTGATGGCAAGGTCTCGATATGCTTTCGCATGGTGCTTCGCTCGTTCTCTATGTCAAGTTGTGCATCAATTTGACCAATACCGAAGATAGCTGTATACAGTATTTCGTGGAAGAGAACAACATGCTCATCGCTCAACCCAGCATCTGTTAATGCTTGGTATCCTATTTCCATCCAACGATCTCCTACTGGTGTAAGTATGTATGGACTAGAAGGCAAGTGTATCGTAAGGGCAGGATAGGTAGAAAGGACACGATACGCCTGCCGAGCGAGTACTGTGATTCTTTCCTGCCAGTCACCCGTTAACAGGTCATCTTCTGGCAACAATGAAGACACGATACGTTTGTGCATTGCGTCCACTAACGCCCCTTTGCTCGGGAAGTATCGATATACAGCCGTTGGATCAACATTGAGCGCTTTTCCTAATTGCCGAAGCGAGATTTTTTGCACATCCCCTGCTTCCTCTGCTAACTGCAACGCTGTTGTTAGAAATAGCTCTGCACTCAGGGCTGGGTTTCGGTTTTTTTGGTCGTGTTGTTTGCTCATGTTTCACAGTCTAATATATCACTCACACTTTGTCAACGTATGTTGACAACATATGTTGACAAACATTATTAAGAAGTTATGAACTGAGATTTATAGTAGAAGATGAGTCTTAGAACCACGTACTATTTTGGTATTGTAAGCAATATAGACTAACGAGTATTTTCCGCGAGTGTCTGTTTATAGCCACACCTGAACAAATTTTCACCATTTTCGTATATGATAGGGACACGGTAGCAAAAGGGGTATTGATTTGGCATACGAGATAAAAATATACAAGCAGAATCGGCGTAGTCTGATGATGCGTCCAACAGTGGGAGCGATTGAGATATTCATTCCGTATCAACTAGATGAAAATCACCCTGATGTGCAGGCGTTCATCAAGGAGGGGTTGCATAAGTTGGGCGATGATGTACCACCTGTGCCAGACGTTAAAACTGACCGTGCTACGATTAAGGCGATGGTCAAAGACTACGCCAAGCGGATGAGGGTCAAGGCAACGCGGGTGCAATTTCGGGATATGCGCCGGAAATGGGGAAGCTGTAGTAGCAAAGGCACGGTGACACTCAACAGTCGATTGACATGGTTGGATGCCGAGTTAGCCGAGTATATTGTGTGTCATGAATTAGCGCACCTGAAAGAGTTGAATCACAGTAAGAAATTTTGGCGCGTCGTGGAAACATATATGCCCGATTATGACACACGGCGGAAACGTCTGCGGGAAATAGAGAAGACTTTGCATTGGTGAAGTAGAAAGCCAGTCTTCAGCTTCTCAGGGGAAAACACACTGATGGAAATTTTGAGTACAAAAGCATATTCTGAGTGATTCACTGAATTGAGCAAAACACGAGGGAGCATTTATTATGTTGCACACACCGGTAACATCACTGTAAAGGTGCTACCTCTATTTAGCATACTGTCGAGACTAATCGTACCATCATGACGATGTACAATCTGGCGAACCATATCTAACCCAATACCTGTACTCGGTGTGGCTCTTGACGTACGCGCACTATCCACACGGAAAAAGCGTTCAAAGACGTGTTTATGATGCTGGGGAGCAATCCCTATGCCGTTATCACAAACGGTAACTATCAGCTTATCCACTTGTACAAAGAGATGCACACGAACATAACCATCAACATTCCCATAGTGGATAGCATTCTCAATTAAATTAGCAAAGGCACGTTGCAGTTGTCCTCGATTACCACAAACATATGTTTTCGATGCTATGTCGCTGGTAAGTGTCAGAGATATATTTTTGGTGTCTGCAAGTGATTTTTCAGCTTCAAAGATTGATTGGATTAGAGTCTCTAAATCAATTTTCGACACCTCACTCAAAATTTGGTTCGCGTTGATTTCGTCCAAGAGTAATAATTGAAATAATTCTTCAATCATCACGTTCAATTTATCCGCCTGCATTTCAATTTTAGCGACGGAGTCTGTAACAGGCATACCTTTTTCTTGCTGTCTACGAGCCAGATAAGCCGATGTTTTCAAAGTTGCCAGCGGTGTGCGTAGGTCGTGTACCAGATCCTGTGTCAGTCTTCGACGCAATTGGGTACGCTCTGCAGAAATTTTCAGGTGTGAAACCAACTGTTCAGACCGTCGGATGGCATATACATGATAGGCTACAATAATGAAAATACTCAGCGCGGTACTCGTCAGGATAAATATCCTAAATGGCAAGTCTTTGAAGGGTGCTTCGGGGAGATTACCTGTCACTTCAATGCCATAGAGTAAAATAAAGTAACTAATAGTGGCTATTAACAGAATTATTCGCCACCGACTATCCAATAACAATGCCCCTAAAATTAAAAGCACCATGAAGCCTAGCATGGTGGAAGAATATATACCGTTAGAGCCATAGGCAGCAATCGTGAGAAATAACCACCCGATGCCAATGATTACACGTTTAACAAGTTGTATCTCGCCCTTGCGAATGCGATACAGTGCCCAAAGTTGTAAGATTATGCCCGGAAGGGTAATGATAAGTCTTTGTACTAGAGGGCGTTCACTGAAAACTAAAATATAAGCAAATAGCAAAATCGCAGTTACCAGATTGCCAATCACTATTAAAGTTAGCAGATTTATATCGTATTGATGTGAAGGCGATACAGTGAAGTCTTCAAAGCGTGCGCGTTCCCAAACAGAACGTATCCCCATTCTAAGCGAACGTGTCAGTTGGTATTTCAACTTATTTATTTGATGAACTGCATTTTTCAACTTGACCATTTCGTGACACAACTTCGGGTTTGGTAAATCTCGATCAATATAGTTAATGATGACCACATCTAAGCAGGCTAGATGTAGACACCTTTCTCTCTCAGTTTATCAATAGCTGACATGCGCTCTGGCACGCTCCGCATACGTCCACGAATTGAGAACGTCAGTGTAGACCCCATCAGAGACATTATCTTTCGGTCTGTACCATAAAGAATACACCAATCAATTAACTCATCAATGAATAAAGGCAACAACAATGTTGTGAGTACAATTCTGTTGCGTGGGGTGAAATCAAATCGCGAGACATCCAGCATTAGATGTGCTTTTTTGATACCTCTACCTTGGATATGCTGTCTAATTTCCTCAGAAATCATTTTCGTATCTAGATACGTTTGTTGGGGATCAAGCGTCGCTTCTAAGACCTCGCTTGTAGCGACCCATTGGAAATTAAAAGATGACATCTGTATATAATCCTTACGCCTTTTATAAATAATATATTATCCTATATTAGCCAAGTCAACTTCATGTGTCTCCATTATATTGTCGATAAAGTGTGTCCATGTAGCATCAAACGCTTGGACTATCATCTGTGATGTCGCTTCATCTCTCGTCATATTTTGGTAGAGGACAAGATAAGGAATGAGCAATCCAGATGTACAATATCCAGCCGTACAATGAAGGAAGGTTTTCAAACGTTGGTATTTGTTGAGCGTTTCAGCGAGTGTATCAAAGGCTTCTTGTGTTGGTGATTTGACTGAGATTGGAATTTCTTCAAAAAGCAATCCCACACGGCTAGCCATTTTCTCTTCATTTTCAATGACAGATTCTATTTCCCTGATGCGCAAGCGAATAACTAATTGAAAGCCCGCGTCACGTATAGCTTTAAATTGATTCTCTGACGGTTGACCCGCCATAGCGAGGTTTTCTGATATAGGTGTATATTTATCTATGCGGTAAATCGACTGTTGCATGTTACGTATCTTGTCCTAGCACGAGTGAATGTAAATACTTCAAACTGCACACAATTGTAACGCAACATTACCTTCTTTAACATTAATAATTATTTCTATATGTATTTCTGAACATTTAGTATTTTTGTAGTAAATTTAATACTCACAATGCGTTTGCTACACATTGAATTACGTGATAAGTAAAATACCAGTTTTACAATGCACTTAAGTATGTATCAGTGCCAAATATGCTCTACTATCTTATGATCTATGCGAGTTAGGATTTAAATACAGGCTATTCTGTACGCCATGATGGACTATATGGCGTGTAATCCTGAATCGTCTTGATATTAGCTATGTCGAACAGATGGTATTCAAAAGACACGTAGCCACCATAACAATTTAAGACATGGTGCATTATCTCGCCAAACACTTCCATGTATGCCATTGGATGCTCGATTACGATAGCAGTCATGACGGTTTCTAGTTTATCCGCCAGTAATTCTTTATCTTTGGCATCAATTTTAGAAAGAGACCTCATTTTAAGTCGCCAAGCTCTGCCGTTGTGTCGTTTCATCTGGGCTAAATTCTATGAATAGCTGCTTCTCATTTTTGTGTTGGAAGATGGCTGTATAACCAGCCTTTTCTACACATTTTTTGATATCCCGTAACATTATCACCTTTGTGCCGAAATACACCGAAGCATCCATTTAATTCACCCTTAAATCATATCTTCTTGAGTCCGTTGCCTGTCAGACAACAGACAACACGCGCATCCTCGCCAACATGGGCGAATATTTGGGGCAAGGCGGCGACGGTCACTGCGCTGGTGTGTTCAACGATGATGCCCCGTTTAGCAAGGGCGTCGCGTGCTTGCAGAATTTCGTTTTCAGAGACACGGAAAGCCGCCCCCCCTGTCTCACGAATCGTTGTCAGGACTTCTTTTCCGCGTACAGGCACATTGACTATGATACCATCCGCAACCGTACGTTCACTTTCGTCTACACGCGGGGGTGTTTCGGCATTGTTTTCGTAGCCCTGTACAACAGGGTCAATGTGTTCAGACTGAACGGCAATCATCTTTGGGAGTTCCGCAACAACTTTGGCTTCTTTGAGTAATTTAAAGGCGCGGGCAATCCCCAAAAAGAGCGCCCCATGTCCAACGGGTGTCACGATGGCATCAGGGAAATTGGGCAAGGATTGCTCCCAGATTTCAAAACCAGCCGTGATTTGCCCTAGCAAGAAATACGGACTATAAGCGTGACTGGCATAGGTGGTATTCGCGGCTTCGGCACGGCAAGCATCTGTTTTGTTGTGCTGTGCGCCAGCGATTTCTACGAATGAGCCTCCGAATGCTTGGATGAGGTTTTTCTTCGCTTCTGAACCATCAGCAGGGACGAAAATGCGCGACTGAATACCGAGTGCGCTGGCGTAAGCGGCGACGGATGCCCCTGCGTTGCCAGATGAATCGTCTATCACTTCAGGAACATCAAATTGTGCGATGTGGTTCATAATCGTTGTTGTGCCACGGTCTTTGTACGAGCCTGTCGGATTGAGGTATTCGCTTTTGACAAGAATATCATAGCCATTGACCGTCGTCCGCACGAGAGGCGTCATGCCTTCACCCAGTGTCACCTGTTTTTCCATGCCTAGCCACTGGCGATAGCGCCACAGGGTGCTGTCATTCATATCAATGTCTGCGCCGTTGAACGCAGGCAATGCTACAAAGTCGAGTATCCCGCCACATGCCTCACATTGCCAAGCAAGCGGGTCTGCGGGGGTGGCACAATCAACACATTGGATAGGATGGGACATGGGTTACTCCACATATACAAATTAATCTCAATCGGGTGCTGTGTACAACACCCCTACAACTACACGCTGAATAATAACGTGAATGGGCAAGATTTTCACCTCATAGGATGCTAAGGGAATTGGTCGCTATCTACGTTGTGTGAAAGCGGGGACATGGCTATGATAACTATCCTGATTGATACACTGATGGAGATAACTTGGTGAAAATATATTCTTGGAATGTGAATGGTATCCGTGCAGCGGAGAAAAAAGATTTTCTAACATGGTTGCAAACGGCTCAACCGGATATTTTGGGTATACAGGAGACAAAGGCGAATCCTGACCAATTGAGCGATGCGCTGTTGAATCCACAGGGTTATCACACTTACTGGGCATCCGCAGAGAAAAAGGGCTACAGTGGCGTGGCATTGTATAGCAAAACAGAGCCTAATAAGGTCGAGATTGGTCTAGGCATCGAAAAATTTGATGCTGAAGGACGTACGATTATCGCAGAATACGATGATTTCATGTTCGTGACGACTTATGTGCCGAGTGCCAGCAAAGGCAAAGAGGTCATGCCGTTTAAGCTGGAGTATTGTCAGGCATTGCTAGACCGTTGCAATAGTTGGCGTGAAGAGGGCAAGCGTGTGATTGTGTGTGGTGATATTAATATCTCGCACAAAGAAATTGACCTCGCACGTCCGGGTAGCAACAAAAATAACACGGGCTTTTTACCGGAAGAACGCGCTTTTCTAGATAAATGGTTCGATGAAGAAGGCTATGTCGATACGTTCCGGCATTTTTACCCCGAGCAAGCAGACGCCTATAGCTGGTGGTCATATCGTGCAGGGGCGCGGGGACGCAATGTTGGCTGGCGCTTAGATTATTTCATCGTGTCCCCGAACGTTGTTGACATCTTAGAGAGCGCAGAGATTAACACCGATGTGATGGGTAGTGACCACTGTCCGGTGAGTATCACGCTGAAATAGCTGTCGTCTATCACGCAAACAAATCAAGAATTGCCGTGTGATTACGGCTCTGGGCTAACTGGCGCGGGGTATTGCCTTCTGCATCTTGGAGGGTGGTATCTGCGCCATTTTCTATCAGCAATTGCACGAGTTCAGCATCACCAATCGCACAAGCGATATGTAGTGGCGTGGCATTCGTGAATACAGCGCGGGCATGCACATTGAAACCCGCAGAGAGCAAGTGTTTCACATTTTCTATTTTGGCGAAACGGGTAGCAGAGATGAGCGCCAAATCTTTAATAGCGGGTTCAGTCTGTGGGAGATGTGGATTTTGTATATCAATTGGTTGGGATAAGATCGTTTTCAACTGATTAGCACTACCAAATGCCGACACCGTGACAAGATTGGTAAGCCTTGTCCCATTTTCGACTAAGGCATTCGCCGCTGAGGTAAAGCCATGATAAAGCGCCGCTGATAGAGGATCGTCTCCATCTACACCATCGGGATTTGCGCCGTTTTTACACAGTAGATGCACTAAATCAACTTGTTTACCTGCTTGTGCTGGATAGAAGCTGGTGACAACTGCACCAAGTGGGGTTGTCGGTGTGCCATGCAAAGACGCCACCACGTTAGGGTCAGCGCCGTGTTCCAACAGTATTTCAGTGATGATGAGTATGTTGTGAGGTGTTTGTTGTTTATCATCTTCTACACCATTCGCGCCGACATAGTGCAATAGGGTTGCGTTATGTGCTACCGAACTACGCATGTTTGTGAGATGTGGGTTATCCGTTAATAGCTGTTTAAGCGTATCTTCATCGCCTGTGATGATAGCATCGACAGCTTGATAAAATACAGTTTGTGAAATTGTCATGTGTGAGCATCTCCATTTAGCTAGACATGCTCAGTTTATTAGAAATTATGTTCTAAGTCAATCTAATCGTCTTCTGTGAGCAATTCATCAGGAATACGAACTTCGGTTTTACTGAGCATCGGACGGGGTGGCGATGACTCAGATTCATTGGGCGGAATGGGTTTTTGCACGGGCATGGTCGATTCATCGGGATTCATGGCAGGTAGGGTTTCAGCTTCAGGATCATAGGTCTCGTCCCAGCCAATGAGATGCTGGCTTTTGCCAATTGGGTAGGGGTCAATACCCCCGATTTCTGCGCCCATCATACGCTGAATTGCAAGCATTTCCTGTGTCGTGATGCTCCCCATCGTATTCTCCGCATTATCGGTTTCACTTGTACCAAAAGCACGGTGAAAGGCAATCCGCTGGAATTGAACACTGGACATATTAGCAACGATGAGGCTATTCGGATTGAAACCACGCGGCAGTAAGTCTTTTTGGCGCACAAGCAATATTGTTCCCATGAGGACGACTACCCCTGCCCATTGTCCTTGCGTCAAGCTCTCGCCTAAGAGCAACCATGCCAAAACGAGCGCAACACCAATTTCGAGGGCGGCGTTAACGGCTGTTTGCATACCCCCTAAGAATTTGACGCTGGCAAACATCGCCAAGCGGGAAGCGGCTGTTGTTAAGCCGAGTGCAAGAATCCACCAGCCAGCATTTTGTAATAAGGTAACAGAGATTGTTGGCGCAACGGCTAACCAAACCATTGTCACAACCACACCCATCGTCGTCAAAATATAGAGCGCGGCTGTTGGTGCGGGCATCTCGAAAAGCACGTATTGGCTGAGGATGACAGTTCCGGCGAACATAAGCGCATTCGCAAGCATGAAACCGACCCCAAGCCAGTTAATACCTGTTGCACTCAAACCGGTAATCATGACAAGCGCGACCATCGTCAAGGCAACGCGCAAGACGGTTCGGAAATCTGTCTTTTGACCTGCCACCCGCGAAATGAGTACGGCAAAGGCGAGATACGAGCCATTGATAAGTTGCACAAGCGAGGCGTCTAGTTGTTGTAGACCACCATAATAGAAAAGTGAGCCAATGCCGTTAATCGTGCCGATGACAACACAGCCCATCAAGCCAGCCGGATAGATGAAAATGTATTTGCGGAAGAATAAACTGTAGCCTACCCATAATACAGCGACGGCAACAATAGTACGTAAGGCGGCGAGGGTGAAGGCATCTGCGCCTGCTTCAATCGCAAATTTTCCGAAAATTGGCGCGACACCCAAGAAGAGCGGGGTTGCTAGCGCCGCGACAATGCCACTGGGATTCGGTTCTTGCGATTGTTCTGCCATAGGTGGTGTTTCCTCAAACAACGAACGCTGAATAGCTTGTATGGTATGCCAACTGTTAGCTTATGCCAACTATATATCAATTTTGTTACATTGTCCGTAAAGTTTAGATAGTCAGGCAATCATTGTTAGAAAAGCACGAAGGTATTCACAAACTAGCTACAAAGTTGACGTGTCTTGTTATTTTGCAGTAGGCTGTAAAGCACACATATCTGTGAGGGAAACACAATGACTTTAACGAAGTATTTTATGATTATTGTTGCTGTCTTATTATTGAGTGTATCATCTGTTTTTGCGCAAACACAAACCGTTGAAGGACATGTGGTTGATGATAGTGGGAGTGGCATTGAAGGTGTTGAGGTGTTTCTAGGCTTACTCGGAACAACCTTTGAAGCACGCTACACTTGCACGGATGCTGATGGTTATTATTCGTTTACAGACGTGCCTGATGTGCCTCTAATCTCGGCTGTGGGTCCTGATGTTGATAGTACCGAGATTTGTAGCCGTGCTGATTACACCAATAGCGCAGGGAATCCTCTCGTTATCCAATTCTATGATGGACAAAGCCAACCTGGCGCTCGTACTACATTTGCTGTTGGTGACAGTCCTATCAATTACACTGTCACGACATGGGATACCGGTGGACAACGTTTGTTCGAGCTTCTCATCGTCCAAGCACATCGTGATCTTTCACGTAATTTTAACGGCGACCTCGATATATTCCACAGGCGCATGAATCTCATCATCAGATTAGCAGAACGTTTTGAAGATAGAGGGCGCGTTACAGCCAGCACAGAAGCCTCGCTCATTGATAATGCTAATAACTATTTGACTATCGGGCGTTGAGTAAAAACACTCAGTCAAGCGATGCCACCAAACTCGTAATATGATAAAGGCAACGATAGATAGCACGTTGCCTTTATCATCTGCTACGTGATTTGATACATCAGGCTGTTGCGGGTGTAATTTCAGGTTCGGCGGGCGCAGGTTCGGGGATAAAATCTGGCAAGTCCGATTCGAGATTGCGCACGGCTGGCGCGAGGAACATCAAGATAGCGATGATAATCGTCATGATGCCTGCACCAACAAAGACTAAGCCAATGCCCGCTCCTGCTCCAGAGCCAACGATGGGTGCGACGGTTGCCCAACGCTCTGTATTGACGAGAGGACCAACGATGTCATCTGCGAGGGGTCCCGCAATCAGGTAAGACAAGGGGGTGATGAGCATTGCCATTTGCCCAACAGCGGCGAATACCCGTCCTTGTAGGTCTGGCGGAACTTTGACTTGTAAAATTGATTGAAGAGAGATATTTGCTAAAGTGTTGGGCATCAGCATGATACCCGCGAAGATTGCTAACATGGGTACAGTGCGTGCCATACCAAGTCCGATAACAGCAAATCCCATGACTATGAGGCTTGGAATGATGGTATAAACACGCGGACGTGTACCGCCCCACACGCCCATGATGATTGCGCCCAGCAATGCACCTGCGTTGTGTACACCTAAGATAAAACCATAAGCGGCTTCGCTTCCAGTACGTTCCAGCAGATAAGGTGTCATCAGGACGCCACTCATATTGAGAACAAAGTTCAATCCCATTGCGCCCAATAACATACCGACCATTCCAGGACGTTGCCAGATATAGCGCAAACCACTGAGTAATTCTTTTACAAAGCTACCAGAAAGCTCTGCGCCTTCTTGTGTTTTGCGAGGGCGTGGAATCTTCACGAGCAAGACAACGGTAATGGCAACCAAGAACGTGATTAGGTCAATAGCGATTGCGCCTGTTACGCCAACAGCAGCGAAAATCAGACCCGCAAGCACAGGTGCGACGATGCCGGCGGCTGGATTCGCCATTTGCATAATCGCATTGGCACGGTCACGTTGTTCATCAGGAACGAGCATCGTCACAGATGCCATGAACGCGGGTCCCTGAAAGACACCAAATAGCGATTGCAAGAAGACAATAGCGTAAAAATGCCAGAGTTCAAACGAGCCAGCAAAGAATAAGCCTAGCAAAATCAACGTGCCGATAGCTTGCCCAATATCCGAAATTGCCATTACATAGCGTCTATCCCAACGGTCTGCGAGAACGCCTGCAAAGCTCGTCATGATGAGGTTTGGCACAATGCTGAAAAAGGCTGCTAATGCGAGAGGCGTTGCGTTACCTGTGTCGTTAAAAATCCAGATACCGAGTGCGAGTCCGCTGACACGGCTACCAATCAGCGACAGGGTCTGGGTGATGATGAGCGTATAGAATGTGCGTAAATTATGTTGTTGTGTGGTCATAGTTGCTCCCCGAATTGTGTCTGTTTTGTACAGTTTTGTTTACGGGGGGTGTAAGCAATGTGTTCACTATTTAAGGAAAGTGCAACAAAGTTGGCTGGGGTGCGTACAGGTTAGGTTGTGCTGAAGCTAAGGTGAAAAGCATTAACCTCTCCCCCAGCCCCTTTTCAGCGGTAGGTATTTACCTATAGGTCGTTTTAAGGGTACAAGCATCACATTCTTTTGTACTTGGTTCGGGTGCGCTACAGCACACCCCTACACAAGTTCTACTTTTTGAGCCGATACAAAAATGACAGACCTACCCTTGAAAAGGGATCTAAGCTCATACTTATATTTTCTTATGTATAAACGAAATCCATTAGCATAGCGAAAATACTATCCGTACCTCGCATTTCCATAGGTAGCGCGAAAATTTGGTAAGCGGCGAGCATGAGCACGAGCAACATCAGCGCCCATGGCATGAACGCGCCGAAGCTATCACGTTTGCCATAAGTGCGGTCAGCGGCATTGAAAGCGATATACAAACTCCACGCGAAACTACCCAGCAAAGCGATCACCTGTAGCAAACCGATAAGCATAATATCGACTTGGAAGCCGAAGGTTGCCCAATCGCCTTGACGTGCGCCAAGAAATTCTTGCAAGACTGGCACGAAAGATAGCGGTGCAATCAAGAAGTGAAAAGCATAATGTGCTATCCAGATGCCAAAGCCGAGTGGCACAAATGCGGGGGCGAAGGTCGCTACTGTATCACGCAGAGAAAGCTGTTTGCGTGCGAGGGTCTGACTGATTTTGGCGGCAAACAATGAAAATCCGACAGGGGCAAGCACACCACCAACGAGAAAAATAATGATGAGTGGAATGGCATCTGATGTGAAACCAAACGTAGCGAACCATTCTAATAAATCAAAGACAGGTGGCACCATCCCGAAGGCATTCACGACGCCCAGAAAAGCTAAGATGATGACGAACAGCGACATATCCCAGCGTTTTGACCATGCGTTTTCTTTGAGCAATTCGCGCCCGGGTGTGCGAGTCATCAAGCCGACATTATCATGCGGGCAAGCACGGACACAATCGAGGCAATAGACGCAATCCATATTTGATTTTATCTGCGGGGGAAACAATTCTGTGCCGCAACCGAGCGTGCCTTTGGGACTGTGTTCAACTTCGACGTCTTTGTACGTCATGTTGCCGTCTGCATCAATGAAGGGGATTTTGTCGATGCGGATGGTTTGTTGAGGCGCATAACTGCCATTAACGCACTCTTTGCCAACACAAGATTGGCATACACTATGGTCTTTGACTGCAATTTGCGTTGGGGATGCCGTGGCATAGGCAAAGTTAAATGACCCCAGCGGACAGACATATTTACAAAATACGGATTCTTTGAACACCGCTTCTAACACAAACGACGCCACAAAATAAGTGACGATGAGCCAAGCTGTCAGCGCGGGACTTGCCCACAGGTCGAGCCATTCATAGACAAAAAAGAGTGCAATCAGGCTGATAATCGCTATCCATTTATTGCGTAAAAAACGTGGAAAGCGCATGCCCCTGATGGATAATTTTTTGGCGAGCGTGCGCGGAATGGTGAAGGGACATCCCATACAAAACAAATTACCCGCCAGCAACAGAATCAGCACGACGATACCGCGATAATGTACCCAGGGCAGTACCGTCGCTAAATTTTGTGATGCGGATTGCGGTCCTGTGAAGCCATCATAAATGAGTGCGATACTGATGATAAGTAGTGGGATTTGCAAGTAAAGGCGTCCGTAGCGGGATTTTAGGACGCGCCCAATAAGTGGCACACTGAGCCAATCAAAGGCATTTTTGGGACGATAGAGGGCTGGGTTTTCGTTTTTGCGGGCGGATGCGTTGGTTGCCATGTGATTGCCTTATTGATATGTGCATAATGTAGGCGACACGTATGCCGCCTACGATATTGTTATGTTATTTTACACATTTTACTCAGATTCTTCAGTCGCTTCTGCTTCTGAATCTTCGTCGTCCATATCCATATCACCCATGGGGTTGGCAACCACAGGACGCGCCCAATATGCCGTCACTTCGATGTCATCAAGTGAGACAGGTTCAACATCTTCCACAGCCGTTGTAGCAATTGGTGCATCGTAGGTAATCATCGTGTCATCGTCAAATGTGAGCGTAATCGAAATGGTTTCCCCTTGTACGAGGTCCGCTTCAACTTGCATCAACATGAGATGTAAACCACCAGGACGCAGTTCCACTGTTTCACCAGCCGGAACAATCAAGCCCTCTTCGATTTCCTGCATACTTGCCATGTCGTTATCATCAACGATAGTTTCATGAATTTCAATTATGCCAATATTTTCTGCCGTAGCAGATACTAAGGTGATGTCCGCATCACGGTTATTAGTGATGACAAAATACGCCCCACTGACCGCACTCATGCCCATATCCATATCGCCCATCTCATCATCAGACATGTCCATATCACCCATATCATCATCAGACATATCCATACCGTCCATATCTTCTGGCATTGTGCCTTCAACACCATCAATATTGACGGTTGCCGTTGCAATTTCGCCGTTCGGTAGTTCAACATCTACCGTGATAATCCAATCACCGCCCATCGTGAACTCAAACGGCACTGTATAAACACCATCTGTCGATTCAGATACGGATTCTGGCAGAACAGGTGTCATACCAGCATGCGTCATGTCACCACGTACTGTTACGGTAGCGTCGTCAATAGGATTACCGTCGGTATCGGTGACTGTAACGAGCAAAGCCGTTTCGCCCATAGCTGGCATTTCGTTATCCACAGCCACTGCAATGACGATATCTTCTGCGGTTGCAACAGCTTCTGCACGACAGCCGACGAGTATCAGAACAGGTATCAGTAAGCCAGCGAAAAAGAGTTTACGCATCTATCTTATCCCTCTACAAAATGAACAGATTCTATATACGATTGTTACGATGTGAATTATATCACAATCAAAATTAAGCGGTATAGTGTAAACTACTAATGGGTATTCAAATGGTAACTTATGGATGACATTATGGTGCTGACAGTTGATTATTATGCGTGGCAAAAATGGCGGGCATCCGGCAACAAATATCTGAACTTTCTACCGGAATATGGCAACTCACCCGATTTTATACCCGATGGGTATCTGGTCTGTCAGATATATACTCTAGTGTCTGTCGATAAGGTGACTAATGCGCTTGTCTACGCGCTATACGCAGAGAATGAAACTGAACCTGCGTCGTTGTTGGTGCGTTGTAAACTCACAGATGAGGATATCCCTCTGTATGTCGATGTAGCGACAATTAGCGCCCTTAATGCTCAAAACATCCATTTGCTTCTCGCTGATTTACCACCTAAACAGGAAGGGTGTACTGAATTTTTTCCACTTGCGCATGTTTCTTATAGTTTGCACTTAGAACTTGGCAAGCGTTACGAAGGCAAAAGCTATCATTGGACAGAGAGTGGGTATGATTTTTCGCTACCAGAAAATGGTATGACACATTTATGGATGACAGCAGAGGCTATTATCGCACTAGGCGAAAAGTTGACGGGTAATAAGTCACGAATGCCTGTCGCAATCACTGATGCACAAAAACAATATCATGAGCAATTTTTGTCTATGAGTAATCATCAGCGTTACGCAGATAGATGGCTACGGCAACCGTTACCCGATTTGAATGATTTGCTGGCAATCCCTATCGCAGATGAGATGAGATGGCTGGATTATCACTTTTATCTCGCACAGGGTTATTTGGACTTGATAGGCTCTACAGAACAGGCAGATGATGTATTCACACTCATTACGATGATTCAAGATTTTGGGGCATTGTCTGAGCTAGAGTTGACGGGATTAGATATTTATCTTATGGCTGTTTGGCACTATGTACTGGCGTATTATCCGCCGTTGGTATCGAATAGTTGGATACTACTCAATGGGATTGTGCGTATCAAACGCAATGCAAGGATATACATTGATGTATGGCAATCACAGATGGATTCGTTACATGCGCAATTCAGTCTAGCAGATTATATTATACAAATGAGTGATGCTTATCTTGCAGGTGGCAAGCAAGCACTGGTAAACGTGCCACCAGAGATGCGAGTATGGTTATCGGCGTTGCATGGCTCTGATTATTTCACAGAGCAGTATATCTACTATACAGATGCAACACCGCATCCTATGACAGATATTTTCTCTGAAGCGTCGGATAAGCTATCTAGCGTCGTTTCTGCGTGGAATTAAGCCACATCTGCTATCAAAACAAGCATTTTCATGTGAAATCTGGTATCTTACACTTATACAATGATTTATGAACAACTATGAGGGCATCAATGGAAAGTAACACCAAACATCTATTGGCTGTGTTCTCCCTGATGTTAGGCTTATCTTGGGGGGTTCCGTATATTGTGAGTGATGAGAAGAATACGAGTTGGCTTATGTTGGCAATTATCTTTTTAGCTTTAGCACTGGCATTCTGGTTCTGGATTATGCGCGACCAACGCACCGCAGAAGAAGCGGCTGAGGACGCTGTTGATGCAGCCGAAGAAAATTTGAAGAAATTGGAAGCGAAGGCAGAAGACGCTGTCGATGCAGGTGGCGCCGCGATTCGTGAGCCTTCTGAGGTTCCGACAAGTGAAAAAGACATTCAGCCGAGTGCGGCGCCGTCCGCTAGTATGCCTAGCACATCATCAGAGGCAGAGGTCGAAGAAGCACTAGCACAAGCTGTTCCGGTTGTTGAGGAAGTATCAGCAGATGATGAGCCAGAAGACACAGAGGCAGATGATACGGCTGTAGCAGACGAACCGCTCGAAGAACGGGTTGAGCCAGAACCCGTTGAGGCATTGGTTGAAGACGCTAAAGAAGGCGACCCCATAGCAGAAAGCACGATTGCAGAGGTAACGGCTGCCTCACCTGAAGCAGTAGACGTGCCTGTTGAAGTAGAAATCGACGATGAGCCTGAGCCTATCGCAGAAACAGAGCCAGAATCCGCTAGTGATGAACCCGATGATTTGACACGCATTGAGGGCATTGGTCCTAAATACGCGGAAATTCTCATTGGTGCAGGTGTAGATACCTTTGCAAAAATCGCTGAGATGGACACTGATGCGATTGTAACACTGGTGCGCGATAATGGCGGGCGTAAGTCTGGCAGTATGGCGACATGGGTAGAGCAAGCGAAACTCGCGGCGGCTGGTGATTGGGACGCACTGGATACACTACAAGATGAATTGAGTGGTGGGCGACGGTAAGTGAGTACAGTTGAAACAGTTCTGAGGACTGAGTGGTGAGTTGTGAAGCTCAAAATAAGGTTTACTATCGTAAAGACCTAAATCATTTCAATGCTTCTTCAGACAGATAAATACAATTTGTTTTTGCACATCTCGGGCGCAGACACACGCAAAAACTTATAAGTATGCAACTTGAAAAGTCTCTTCTCATTTTGAGAGGGGATTTTTTATTTTATCAGGATTTTTGCTGGAGACGGGCTGGCATCTCATTAGTTTCGGCAAGGTATTCTAAGCCTTCGCGGTCTGCGATGAAGACTTCACGCCCTTCTTTGCGGAGCAAGCCTGCATTGAGCAAACCACGTAAGGCACGTCCAACCACTTCGCGGGTTGTGCCGAGAATAGCGGCAATTTCTTGTTGTGTAAGCTGGGTCGGCGTGTCGCTGATGTGGTCTGCGTAGGTGGTTTCGTGCAGGAATAGTTTGGCAAGGCGGGAGGGAATCGTACGAAAAGTCATATCTTCTAGGCGCTCGATGTACTCACGATTCACATGGGCGAGTGCTTGTACATAATTTTGGAGCAAGTCACGTTCGCTGGCGAGGAGTTCTAGCATTTGTTCATGACTGATGGCAGCTACTGTACTTTGTGTGACAGCGACAGCATTATACGGATTGCTACGTCCATCAACAGCCGCGACTTCGTTAAAGGATGAGGTCGGGCGCAAGAGACTGAGCGTGTGCATACGTCCTTCTGGAGAAATACGATAGATACGTACCAAACCTTCAATGACCACATGAAATCCAGCACAGGTTGCGCCTTCATTGAAGATGGTCGCGCCTGCTTGGTACTCATGGCGATGACAGACAGCATCCAGCCGTTGCAGAATATCCGGCGCAATGCCAGCAAAACACGGAATCGTATGCCATTCAATCATCATGACGCTCTGCCTCTAATAATAACGTTGTCGTTCATAGTAACGCAGGATATGTGCGATTGTACATAGTTTCACAGATGGATACAAAACACAGATAGAATAATGTATGTATCAAGTGATAAACCTCAATGCTACAAGGGCGAAATCGTGCTAGATTGGTCATATAGCATACGATTATATCCAGAGAGGACACCATGACCGACTTCGACGAATCGCGGGCAATTTTGCTGGACGAGCCAGAGCCAGATGCCTATATGGTGACAGAATACATGTCACTCGCGGTGGCACTACAGACCTCCCACTTAGCGCCACACAGCCATTGCTTGATAGCCACATATAATGACACTGTGTTAGTCATGCCGACGATTGCGCTGGTGTATCATCATGTGGCGCAAGATAAACTGGATGATTTGAACTGGCTAGTGACATTTTGTGCCTTATGTAATGCAGGGTCATTTTACGATGCGACACTCAAGGGCGAAGTTATACGATTTGCGGCGCAAGGTTACTACGACACAATGACACTGATTGCAGATAAAGATACGCAATCGTATTGGGATCATCTGACAGGAACATGTATCAGTGGGGAGCGTGAAGGTGAAAAATTAACACATCTGAGTCCATTGTTGCAGATGACAGCCGAAGAAGCTCAACATGCCTACCCAGATGCGTTATTCGCACATATGCACCTCAGTGACGATGTTGAAGCAACAGGCAAACAATGGAATGACCATTATCGGATGCCAGAAGAACCGGATCATGGTGGTTTAGCACAGACATCAGGTGAAGAAGATAGCCGTTTGCCCCGCTATGATATGGGCTTAGGCATTTGGACAAAGGACACGCATCGCTATTATTCGGCACACGATATATACACGGCGCACAGTGTCATTCTAGATACATTAGAAGGTCGCACGATTGTTGTGTGTATGGATGAGATGATTGGCTTACCAACCGTTTTCTACTGTGAGACAGAAAATGCTGTGATGGCGTTTGGGGAAGTTCGGTTGGATAATAATCAAGTGTATAAACAAGGCGTATTATACAAAGATAGCACGCCTATGAAAGCGGAACGTCCGACGCATAATGCGATTCGCTGGTATGGATTTTCGTCGCTGTTTCCGGGCTGTGAGATATATGGGCGTTAGAAGGCTAAGGTATAGGTAGTGTGCATAGATACTATATCTGTGTATCTTGAAATTTGAAGACAAGCTCGTCTTCGTCCCATACAAGTTCATCTTTATGTTGTTCGTACCAAGCCTTGATTTCATCAACTTCAAGTGGTGCATCAATCGAAAGTGAGCCATCCAATTCAAAGGTTGGTAGAACGACTTTTACAAGTTTTGCTAATCTACTTATACTAGCAGTACGTGGTGGTATATTTTCTAGAATATCTGGTATGACATGCAAGTGACCATAGGTAAGCAATCCGACAGCCCAAAGATATACACCATTCCGCAAGCCTTGATTATTATCCGCTTCGGATTTCTGGGGGCTGGCTTTCGATTCATTAGTAATAACGCAAAAACAACTCATCTAAAGGCGTACCATCGTATTTAAACAACATATCTCTTATGCCATTTCTATAGGTGATGGTTTTAGTTAAATCGCTCAACTTATTACCTCAAAATATTCGCTTTAGGTATCAGATTCTTTGAGAGTCGATTGCAATTGCGTGAGGCGGTTACGCGCATCGAAAGTTGCACGAAGGGTTGTGCCGTCTTTATCAGCGCAATTGAGGACAATTAAACCGCTCTCGCAGGTTTTTGTCACTGAGGACTATGCCCTTTACCGCATTTATCACCTGACTTTGTACCATGAATTACCTTTATTTGGTTTTGGTTGTAACGATAGTAAAACATGATCTTTTAAACCATAACCTTCTACAGCATCCCAATGTTCTGCTATTAGATTATCTTCTAGCCGAAAAATGTCGATGGTTTTCATTTTCAATGATGCGAGACGACCTACCATATGGTGTTCGCAGTAAAGAACTACTTCATTACCTTCAGCTAAAATTTTCTCAACGTGTACCGTAGTCTCAGAAAATGATTTGAACATATTGGTAAAATACGCTTTAAAACCTTCCCGTCCCGTTGAGATGCCGGGATTGTGCTGGATGTAATCTTCTTTCAGATACTGGTCTGCGGCTGTTAAGTCACGCTTATTTATGATGCGTGTGAAAAAATTGTAGACTAAGACTTTGTTTTGCCATAATTGACGGTCTTCCTCTGGCATTTGGCTGAGTTCTTGCTCGGTGGGAAAGGACAATGTTTGTGTTGTGGTCATTTTGTATCTCCTATTTTGTAAATCTGTATTAAGCGTTTTTTGCTATTTGAATGATAGAGTCGCTCGAAAATAGTTGACCAGTCGACTATTATCTTGCAAAAAAATTTATGTCAGTAGATTTTCCAGATATTTTTGGAATATCTCAAGTGGCTTTGGGTTACGTACAGACTTCATCCTGAGTAAAACACCTTCGTAACTACTAACAATAAATTCTGCTAAATCTTCTGTATTGTGTGTTTCATCTAGCTCGTCACTGTTCTGTGCTTCCTCTAAGCAAGCCACAAGTAAGGTTCGATTTTTGTCAAAAAATGTGTTGACTGCAATGCGCAGAACATCGTTTGAATCGGAAATTTCGTTGGTCAAATTGCCTGCAAAGCACCCGAACATATACTGTTTTGACTCATAATAATCAATACGATTTTGATACAGCGTCAAGATGCGCTTAAGTGGTGTAAGGCTCGTATCCGTCAAGGTATATTCCATTTCACTGTAAACCATATCTGTGTATAGCGATATAGCATCTACTGTGAATAGCTCTTTGGTCTTGAAGTAATGGTAAAATGACCCTTTGGGCATACCCGCTGCATCAGCGATGTCTTGGATGCTAGTGGCATGATACCC
>JBCBKJ010000094.1:0-22141 GCA_038522085.1 Chloroflexota bacterium | reverse complement strand
TTTCGCCATATCCGATTCAACACGGCGCAGCGGTTCAGGATTTGGCACTTGTAAGACAAGCACTTGCTCTTCCACAAGAATCTCCTCGGGGATACGGTGGCGACTCTGAATGATGCTCGCGTCGTTGGTGTCTGTTGTTGTTTCTGCCCCGGACATGCGTGTGATGAAACGTCGTAAATTCGCTGCGTTCACAGAATCATCTGCGCCTTGGTCAATGACTTTTACAACGTCGTTTGGACCAACAATGCTCAGCGTTGCTTGCAAACCACCCGTTCCCCATCCCCGCGCAATCGGTAACTCACGGCTGGCATACGGTATCTGACATCCTGGTATCGCAATCGCTTTGAGCATCCGTCGCCGTAATTCACGTTTTGCGAAACTATCGAGAAAGCCAAAACTATAGCCACTATCTTTTTGAACGAGATTTTCTAAGCTCATTACATCGTATCCTTTATCACAGTTTCAGCAGTTGGCTCGGCTTCTTCGGCTTCGTCTTCGCGCTCACCTGCCGCCTTTGCCCCATACATCGCTTTGATAACTTTGCGCATATTGTCCATACTACTGCTAAATGTGACGTAGTGCGGCAATTTGAAGTGAATACAGAAACCAGAGGATTCAATGGGTTCGGTATGATAGAGGACAAAATCTTCATTCAGTGCCGGGTGCGGTTCAGTTTGGTTCATTTCCATATCGAGTGCCGCGCCCGCAATCAACTTGACCTCATTCCAACCCATGGTCGCGTTGAAACCAATCTTATAGCTAGACTTGCCTTTAGTAACGACTTCTGCTTGACTAACACGTACACGCCCAACAGCGAAGGATTCACCAATTATTGGATGGGTAATCTGTACATCTGCGTATGATAGGCGTAATTCATTGACCGTCGGGTGAATGAAGCCATAGCCACGCATACTGGCATACCCAAGCGCGAGTAAACCACCGGTATCCGCACGCGCCAACGATTGCAGGCGGTGGGCTCGTGGGGCTGGCATCATCACAGGATCGCGTGTTACATCAGGAATATCGGCGGGGTCAAGCGCATCATTATCTGTCTCAATTTCTGCAATCAAGCCTTGCTGACGTTGCCAATCTGCAACCAGTGGATAACTCTTTTCAGCAGGGTCGTCAGCAGGCTCAAGCTCTGGCATTTCATGATTACTTGTCCCGTCTAGAACATCCAAATTCAGAATGCGATGACTGTAATCGAGTGATGGACCTAACACTTGTCCGCCTGGTATATCTTTGAAAGCGGCTGAAATGCGTCGTACTGTCAACATATTACCCGCACTTAATGGCTGGGCGTAAGTGATGCGCGGTTGTGTGGAACGATACGCACGCATCAGCAAGACAGCCTCATAAATATCACCCCCAGATTGTGCGATAGCAAGTGCTGCCAACCGTGGGGCATAAAGGGATCCTTCGCCCATCACACGGTCAACGAGATAGGGCATCGTGTCTAAAATCTGTTGTACAAGCTCCGGCGTTACTTCACCCTTCAGATGATGATAGAGGGCTTCGGAGGCCTGTATGGCTTTTTCGCCACCTTTCGTTGCTACGTATGCCATTGTGTCACTCCTCTACATGAACAACTGTGGTGCGTGGTAAACCAATAACGCACTTACTATCCACAAAGTAGACATCCCAGCCACGCGGATAACGAATAGCTTTCTGACGTAATTCCCAGAATGCAGGCGGTATACCATCTATGCTAATGGTAGCTGGTGTTTGCGGTTTGATACCTGGTCCCGTGAACGTTAAACGTTGCCCTGCGCCAATAGTCGCCCCAATGATCAATGTTGCGCTCTGGTCAGGGTACATCAGCGTGCCGATGCTTGCCACTTGCACAGAATCTAAGTCCGGTATGTCTAAAGCCGAATAAAAATGATAGGCGGCGCGGTCAGCACCCAGTGGACGTGCGCCATTTGCCATGTAGGTCGTCATCATGGCATCATCAGGTGTGAAAAATGAGGTTTCAATATCAAGCAGGGTTTCTGCGATAGCATGAAAAGCACTCTCAGGTGTATGAGGTAATGTGTAAACGCGCCCTGGATAACTGAGCGACCACATCAGTACTGAGAATGTATCGTGTGTGAGAGCTTCGTAGGATGTATAAGCGGGATGTGTCATCAGAATGTCTCCATTTCGACGCGGGTAGCTTGGACTTTTCTGAGTAGCTCAGTATCTTCATCTGTTAGTCGTTTTTGCTCTTGTTGCACGAAAGCAGAAATTTCATCTGTCATGAGTCCGCTAGACATACATGCATCCAACACAGCAATTGCCATCGCTAGCACAACATCACGTCCGATAACCATGCCATAACCCTCAACTCCGTTTTCCGTACGGATGTGTGCTTCTGCCACTAGCACTTCACCTAAATGAAATGCTACCCCCTCGGCACTGTCTGTATACGGAAGCATGACCAAGCCAGTGCGGTTTTTCAACACATCAATGTGACCAAGGAGAGGAATTGCTGAATCTGCGAGGTCTTTTGTCGTGGTTGGCATCGCGCGTGTCAAAATGCTGAGTGATGCCATGCGGTCGAATTCTGCCATTATCGTATCCTTATATTCGTTCACACGGTAGCGCCATGCTAGTTTTTAATACTTTGAATACCGTGTTCGATAAGCTATCAAAGATAAATTTTACGATGTGGATTTTAGATTAATTTATGCTTCCTTGAATCCTTATCTTGGCGGACTAGCACGATGTCGTATGCAAGGATGACAGGCTTTGTCCGTCAGGTGACGGACAGACAATCCCTGCTTAATATGCGACTAATCATATGTTGATGTCGAGATAACCTCTGTTTGCATCATCATCGTTACACTCAAAGAGTACTTAAGCGAGTGACTATGACTGCCAAAAACGAATCCCTGACGAACAATCTGAATGCTTTCGAGACGATGTTATGCGCTTTCAAAGATGACTTCGCTGTCATGATTGATGCACACTACGTAGTTCTTTGTGCTTGTGGGAATTTACAAAGCCATATCATGCCAAAGTATATTCATGGTACTCGACAAACATTTGCTGAACTCATAGAAAAAGATTTATTTGAACAATTCAAGGCACATGTGAATGGTGCATCAGTAGAATGGCGTTACTATACGACACATCATATCTATCACTGCACAGTTCATACCATACAGCAAGATTCTGAATCCCTTATTTATCTTCTGCGGCTAAATGACCAGACTGCTCAAATACGTCAATACGAAATTCTGCGCAGTGATGCAGAGCGTTATCGTGCGATTGTGGAAGATAATATCGAACTCATCTGTCGCTTTACGTCTGACGGCGTGCTTACATTTGTGAATGGGGCTCTCTGTCTATACACAAACAAACAACCAGAAGACTTAATCGGCACGTCTTTTTATCGCCTCACAACAGATACAGATATGGCGCGTATTCGTCGTGCTGTCAAATCGTTATCAATAACACAACCAAACAGCGTGACAGAGATGCGCTTCCGTTCGTTTGGTAGCACCCAACAATGGGTACGATGGTCTTTTCACGCCATCACTGACGCGGGAGGCAACATCGCTGAAATACAGAGCTTCGGCTATGACATTACAGATCGGGTCCGCGCTCAAGCCATTCAGAAAAAACAACACAATCTGACAGAAGCACTACGTAATATCGCCTCTGTTTTGAATAGCACACTTGATTTGAAACAGGTACTCGAAAATATCATCGACATCATTGATTTAGTCGTGCGTCATGACACTGTAAACGTGATGCTTGTTGAGGATGCCTATGCTGTTGTGGTACGCGGCAAAGGCTATGCTGACTATAATATCAAAGGCATTCAGGCATTGCGCTTGCGCATTCGGCGCATTAATCACTTGCGCTACATGATGGAAACCCAACGTGAATTCGTGATACCCGACCTCGAACATCACGATAGCCCTTGCTTGGATGTGCCAGAATTATGTTGGGTCAAGTCATATGCAGGTGCGCCCATCGTCTCTGAGGGACGGGTCATAGGTTTTCTAAACTTGGAGAGTTTTGTCCCCAACTTCTTTGAAACAGAACATGGACGGCTCGTGCGTGCCTTTGCTGACCATGCCGCAACAGCTATCCGCAATGCCCAACTATATGAGCAAGCACAGCGAATCGCTGTGGTGGAAGAACGTCAACGTCTCGCCCGTGAACTACACGATGCGGTCAGCCAGACACTTTTCAGCGCCAACATGATTGCGGATGCGCTACCGTTACTCGCAGAACGTCAACCAGCGGCTGTACCAGAACAAATTAAAGTCCTACGCCAACAGACACAACTCGCTATGGCAGAGTTGCGTGCCATGCTCTACGAATTGCGCCCGCAAAGCCTCATGGATACAGATATTCAAACCTTGCTAGAGCAATTGATACGCGCTTTTGCCAATCGAACACCTATGAACATAAATCTCACTATTTCAGGTGACAGCTTAGATGACCTTGTGCTGGACGTGAAAGTTGCCCTTTATCGCATTGCCCAAGAAGCACTCAACAACGCTATACAACATGCCCGTGCTACCCAAGCGGATATTTCGCTAGTTATTGAGCATACTGAACTGGTACTTTGTGTTATTGATAATGGGCATGGCTTCAACTTAGACCAATATGAAAGTGGTCATATGGGCTTGCGCATCATGCGTGAACGGGCAGAGGGCATTAGTGCTGATTTCCAGATTACATCGTCTGATGGTGAAGGCACGATGATTCTTATCAAATATAGTTTATGAAAGGGCATCTATGACACATATTATTTCGGTTATGCTCGTTGATGACCACGCGATGGTACGCCAGGGCTTAGCAACCTTTCTCGATTTACACGATGACATCAATATCTGCTGTATGGCAAGCGGTGGCGAAGAAGCCATCGAAAAAGTTGAAGAGCATCAACCAGATGTCATTCTGATGGACTTAATCATGCCAGATATGAATGGCGTGGATGTCATTCGCAAAATAACAACCCAATTCAGCGACAAAATCATCATCGCACTCAGTAGCTTTAGCGACAAAGAACTGGTGCGCTCCGCGTTGGAAGCAGGTGCAAAAGGCTATCTGCTCAAAGATATTTCTGGCACAGAATTAGCCAATGCTATTCGCAAGGCTTATGCAGGACACCCCGCCTTATCTGATGCGGCTACAAAATCGCTCATGGAATCGGTCTCGCAAGGGACAAAAATATCCCCTTTTGAACTTAGCTCGCGTGAACGCGAAGTATTAGGCTTGATTGTGCAAGGCAAGAGCAATGCCGAAATTGCCTATGCTATTGGTGTTAAGCCCTCCACAGTGAAAACCTATGTCAGCCGAATTCTTGCTAAACTGGATGTCAGTAGCCGTGTAGAAGCGGCAACGTTGGCAGTAAGATATAAGCTACATGAGTCCTGAGAAAGCTGTCCCCCAACTGACGGACATGACTTGTCCTCTACAATAGTACAACTCTGTCCCCCACAGTACCGATGTTGGAATTGCTGTCCGTTTATACAATCTTGTGCGTTGAATCTAATGTAACGAGATACGGAATTTAGCTTGCAACATATCCAACAACACCCACAAACAAGCCCCATACTAGATAGTTACCGCAAGAAACAACTCGGTGACGAACCTTACTTCCATGAAAACGTCTTCGTGCGTGATAGTCAGGTGGGGTCATGGACAGAGTTGGGTCGTGGCACGTACCTCGTTGAATCAACCTTCGGTGATTACAGCTACACAGCTGGCGATGCACAGATTCTTTACAGCGACATCGGCAAATTCTGTTCCATTGCCTCGCATGTGCGCATCAATCCACCTAATCATCCTATGTGGCGTGTTACCCAATCGCACATCACCTATCGACGCAAGCAATACGGATTAGGTGAGGATGACGCTGAGGTGTTCCAGTGGCGACGTGACCATCGCGTGACCATCGGACATGATGTATGGCTCGGTCATAATGCCATCGTAATGCCAGGGGTAAAGATTGGTATCGGCGCGGTTGTCGGTTCTGGTGCAGTCGTCACCAAAGATGTCGAGCCTTACACTATTGTTGTCGGTGTCGCGGCAAAGCCCGTCCGCAAACGATTTTCAGACGATGTGATCGAGAAATTGCTCGACATTGCGTACTGGGATTGGGATCGCCCAACACTCGAAGCGCGTTTTGATGACCTTTATGACATTGAATCGTTTGTCGAAAAGTACGGGTGATAACGATGACGATCAAGGCACTGATTTTCGATTTGGATGGGGTTTTAGTCGATACAATGCCTTTACATTTTCGGGCATGGGAATTCATCGCTGATCAACATAATCGTCCGTTTGATACAGCTATGCGCAACAGCTTCCGTGGCTTGCCACAGCATAAATGCCTCGCACGCTTATTTGATAGCGCTGTACTCTCGCCAGAAGAGCGCCATGACATCCTACAACAGAAAAACACAACCTACCAAACAATCATCCGAGAAACTGCACCATCTGACCTGCTGGCAGACGGTGTCTTGGCATTACTCGCTAGCGCAAAATCACACGATTTGCGCTTAGGCATTGCATCATCGAGTGTCAGTGCTGAGATGGTCATCCGACATACAGGATTGATAGACATCGTGGATACCTTTGCAGATGGCTTGGTCGTGAACAATGGCAAACCCGCTACCGATATTTTCGTGTGGGTTGCAGGTGCTTTGGGTGTAGCACCCCGTCAGGCAGTGGTATTTGAAGATGGGGATGTTGGTTTGCAAGCGGCAAACACGGCTGGCATGACAACAGTAGGTATTGGAAATGGACAGTGGTTAGCACAGGCAGATTATCAATTTTCTGCCATGCGCGATGTGAACTTGGAAATGCTCTTACAACCAGCAAACATTCAAAACGACAAAGAAGCCATTTAGGAGACATCATGCTAGAAATCAAAGATGTGCGGGTGGTATATCCCAATGGGACAGAAGCCCTCAAATCGGTTTCCATGACTATCGAGAGTAATGAGATTGTAGCCATTATCGGGCGCAGTGGGGCGGGTAAATCGACTCTCTTGCGGTGCATTAACGGGATGCAAGCTGTCACATCGGGCAGTATCAGACTAGATGGCAAAGAAGTCACCACGATGACGACCCAAGAAAAGCGTGATTTGAATCGCAATGTGGGATTCATCTGGCAAGAATACAACCTCGTGGGACGTTTGAGCGCCAACATGAATGTTTTGACAGGACGACTTGGTTACAACAAAAATTTCTTGAACATCTTAGGTTATTTCAGTCGTGAACATCGTGAAATTGCGATGCAGAGCCTTGACCGCGTCGGAATGTTACACCGTGCAAAATTCCGCGCAGACCGTCTCAGTGGTGGTGAAAAACAACGTGTCAATATCGCCCGTGCCATCTCCCAACAACCAAAATTGTTATTAGCAGATGAACCTGTCGCCAGCCTTGACCCCGAATTGTCATGGACAGTGATGAGTGATTTGGCACGTATCGCCCGTGAAGAGGGTGTCCCAACACTTATTAACATTCATGAGGTCGATTTAGCGAAGTCATTCACGGATCGCTTGGTCGGTATCGCACAAGGCCGAGTTGTTTTTGATGGCACGCCGGATGAACTTGATGACAAAGCGATGGATGAAATCTACCGCTTCGACAAAGGGGAACGTGCGGTAGATAACGCAGCAATTCCTGAAACTAACACAGAAGTACACAACGAAGTTGAATTGGAGAATGTTTAATGTTAACGAATCCAAAGTCCAAAGTTAAAAATCAAGACTTAGACGAAATACGTGGAGATATTCTCAGCCCACTGCCAAGACTTTCTATCCGTTCCATGCTCACAGCCCTCATTGTGGTCGTTGTTTTGGGGTGGAGTATTCGTGGTACGGAAGCGAGTCCACAAGAACTCGCACGCGGTATCCCCACGCTCATTGAATTTGTGGTCGGCTTATTACCACCAGAATTTGAATATGCCCCTGGTAGTGAACGTGCAGTTACTTTCCCATCGTTTGAGACACGCTCTATTAGCATTACTCCTAAAGCCGACCGTGCTAGCCGTGTAGGTGACGATGATATTGCTGCAATGACAGAAGACCAAACACTCGTCTATGTGTTACGTCTCACTGGGGCGAGTGATTCTCAAATCATCACACCAGAAGAAGCGCAACAATATCTGCCAATGCCGATTGAACCTGCTACAGAAGCAGAAGTCACCGCCGCTACCAATGCCATCGAAACAGCCCGCGCTGAAGCTGATGCGGCTGGCGAAGTTATGGATTTCGACGGCGCACGCGTTTTCTATGCGCTCCGCGAAACGCCAGAAGATTCTATTGAAATCATTCGTCGTGATGAAGCCGTTGATTACAACGCTGATGAAGTCGATATGCTTGTGCCATATGTCGTCGATAATGGCTTTGAACTCACAGTAGAAGATGTCGAGGGCGAAGAAGTCGTCATGGTGCAATTCTTCGTCCATACACTCAATGCCTACATCTCCGATGAGGGACAAGAAATCGTCCTCGATGGCTTTGATGAAAGTGTGATGGTCGTTGAGCAAGGACAACTGAGTATCTACACCGTCCCTTACTTCCCAGGTCAGCGTGTTTTTGCGAAGCGGTATGTGCTGGAATCGAACGAATTACTTTTCGGTTATCCAGTCATTATCGACTCCATTATCGAGACAGCACAAATCGCCGTCATCGGTACACTATTCTCGATTTTGCTGGCAATTCCTTTTGGCTTGCTGGCAGCACAGAATACCTCACCGCATCCACTCATTTATCAAGGCGTACGTTTGTTCCTCAACCTTGTGCGTTCTATCCCAACACTGATTTACGCGCTCATCATGGTGAGCGCGGTAGGTCTGGGTCCGTTTGCTGGTGTATTGGCGATTGTGATTGGTTCAGTCGGTGGTCTGGGACGTTTGTTCGCAGAGAGCTTCGAGCAAGTTGACCCGAACCAAGTAGCCGCTGTGCGTGCAACGGGGGCAGGGGGTGTGCAGACGTTCAATTTTGCCGTGTTGCCACAAGCCTTCCCCTTGTTGACAACCTATACCCTAATCACCTTTGAGGGCAACGTGCGCGATTCCTCGATTCTTGGCATCGTAGGGGCAGGGGGTGTTGGGTTCATCATCCAGAAATATGCCTCGCTGTTCCAACTACAACGTTTGATGGGTGCGGTCATTATTCTCGCTATCATGACCACCATCATTGACCGTTTTAGCGCATATATCCGTAGTCGCATCATCTAGCTTGTACGAGGGCAAATCAGTGATTTGCCCTCTTTTTTTGCAAATTATTTTTATTACGAGGGGCGCAAACGCCTGAGTTCATTTTTAACTAATGAGGAGTAGAAGATGAAGAGTATTGTACGCATTTTGATTGTTGTCGCCTTGCTCGGCTCAATCGCTATCAATATCGGTGTGGCTCAAGAAGACGACATTGACCGTTCGGATTGGCCAGAAACATTCAGCCTTGGTCGTTTCGCTGGTGATGATTCCGCTGAAGCATTGCTGAATGCTGAACCACTCGCGCGTTATCTCGAAGAAGAATTAGGCATTCCCGTTTTCGTCAACGTTGGTAGTACTTACTCTGCTGTGATTGCGGCACTTCGCGCTAACCAAGTAGATGCGTTTGAAGTAGGTCCATTCAGCTACGTTATTGCAGAACGTGAAGCAAACGCAGAAGCGATTGCTGTGGGTGCTGTCGAAGGATCACTCGAAGGTTTGATTAGTGGTGAACTCGACATCAATGACATCCGCCCATTCTACTATAGCGTTTTCGTCACCAAAAAAGGTAATGTAAACCCAATCACCGGTGAAGTTATCGATAGTCTCGAAGATTTTGAAGGTGTGGACTTTGCATTCGTTGACCCTGCATCCACCAGTGGTCGCAACGCGCCAGTTTTGCGCCTCATTGACGACATTGAAGGTTTGGAAACACCAAGTGATGTTGACGAATGGTTGAACCCGATTTTTGCTGGTAGCCATCCAAGTGCGGTTCTCGCTCTCATCAACGACGATGTTGTGGGCGCTGTAACCTTTGAGGGTAACCTCATCAATCAGCGTGCAGAAGGTTTGGCAGAAGTCTGTGGATTTGAAGATGACCTGGTGGGTATTACTCTGACCCCAGAAGACATCCAACAAATCTACGATGACTGCCCAGATGGTAGCCTCGTTGTGATTGCGCAATCACCACCGATTCCAAACACACCATTCGCGGTTCGTTCTGACCTGCCACAAAGCCTCAAAGATGCCGTCAAAGACGCACTCTTGGCTATCATCGAAGACCCAGAACTGATTGAACGTGTGGGTCGTGTCTATGTTGACCCAGCAGAAATCCCTGCATTGGCAGACGCTCTCGGTATCGAAACCATCATGGATTTCTACGACCCAGTCCGTGCAATTGCTGACATCACTGCTGAACAATAAACGATACATAAGCTAGTTACTCTGAGAGGGATAAGAATTGTTCTTATCCCTCTTGATTTACTACCGATTCGCAGAAAGACGGAGACAACACTATTATGTGGCTCAGTGATTTGAAAATTGCCTTGCCAGATCAAACACTTGAACGAGGTTCTGTACTCATTGAAGACGGCATCATTGTAGATATTATCGAAGGTGAAGCACCTATTCCTGTGCCAAGCCTGAACGGGTTGACGCTTATTCCCGGACTCATTGATTTGCATGGCGATATGCTTGAACGCGATGTACAACCGCGCCCCTCGGCACGCTTCCCAACCGAAATTGGCTTGCTGGAACTGGATAAACGTCTTGCAGGCGCAGGTATCACGACGGCATACGCCGCTATTTCGTTTGCATGGCGCAACAATGATTTACGCTCACAACAGAGCGCCACAGAAATGATAGAGACGCTCAACCGCCTCAATGACGATACGCTGGTTGATATGTACGTTCACGCACGCTTTGAAGTGACGAATCCCGATACAGGTCCTATTCTCAGCGACCTACTAGAACGCCAACTCATTCAACTGGTGTCGATAATGGATCATACACCGGGACAGGGACAATACGGTGATATTGACCGCTACTTGAGTTTCATGCACAAATGGCTGGGTGTTGATATTGCATCGCTTGGTACATCTAAGGAAGAAATCGTTGCCAAGATGAAGGCAAATATCATGGAAAAAGCAGAATCGCCGCGTGATTGGTCAGTTGTAGAAGATGTAATAGGTGTTGCGCTAAAACATGGTGTGCCAATTGCCTCGCACGACGACGATACCGTACAGAAAGTCGCTGAACAAGCAGAGATGGGTGTCACTATCAGCGAGTTTCCGGTCAGCAAAGAAGCTGCACAAGCCGCTAAGGACAACGGTATGTGGGTCATTATGGGCGCACCCAATGCTTATCGGGGACAATCTACCTCGAACAATTTGAGTGCTATGGATGCGATTGCTGATGGCTTAGTGGACATCCTCGCCACTGATTACTATCCAGCCGCTATGCTTCATACAGCATTTAAGCTGTACCGTGACGATATTATGCCATTACATGAGAGTATCAAATTAGTCAGCACCAATGCCGCTGATGCTATGCAAATGACAGACCGTGGGCAGATTGCAAAAGGCTACAGTGCTGACCTCGTCCTCGTCCACGAGAATACCAAATTCCCACAAGTACGTGGCACAATCCGTAAAGGTCAACCCATCTATTGGGATAGTCATCTCGCCGATGTCAGTGATTTGAACAGTTTATTCAAACTCGAAGGGGAAACACAGCATGAGTGAAAATTTGCCTATCGTTGGTGCGGCAATGCCCTCTACTTGGCTCGAAACACATCGTGAGTGGCTTCTGGAACACCAACGTGACCTCGAAATTCAAGATTTTGCCCGTCCAGACATCCTAGATAGCGACAATTTATCGTCACATTTACAGGATATTAAAACTAAACTGGACGGTTACACTGGGCGTATGGGCATCCATGCACCATTTTGGAATCTGACGCTCAGCGCCTATGACTCTAAAATCCGTGCGGTTGTGCAAGACCGCTTCAGACAATCACTGGATGTTGCCTCAGAAATCGGTGCAACGCATATGGTCATCCACAGTCCGCTCCAATTCTTAGGGGCATCATCTAGCCTCACAAAGCCGATGATTGCGGACAAACCTCTTTTTGACATCATCCACGAAACATTAGCGCCTGTTGTCGCACAAGCGGAACAAATTGGCTGTACATTGGTCATCGAGAATATTTTCGACAAACGCCCCACGCTGTTGACTGACCTTGTAAAATCATTTGACTCCGAATGTGTGCGTCAGAGCTTAGATGTTGGACATGCCTACATCAATCATTTTGAAGGTGCACCCCCGCCAGATTACTATGTGCGTACAGCGGGTGATTTACTAGGGCATGTGCATCTGCAAGACACTGATGGCTACACAGACCGTCACTGGACATTGGGTGAAGGCAATGTTAATTGGAGCGAGTTATTTCGCGCATTAGGTGAAATCAACAGCCAACCTCGTTTAATCATCGAAATACGTGACTACGCTGATATACCACGGGCGGCAGATTGGTTGGCAACTCATCATCTTGCAAGTTGAAACAAATATAGCTATCTGTAGGAGATGTTTACTGTGCGCGTTTTATTTTCTTTCATTGGTGGGAATGGACATTTCCGACCGCTTGTTCCGATCGCGCGTGCAGTTGAATCAGCAGGTCATACCATAGTCTTTGCTTGTTCCTCTCGCAGGCAAAGTCTACCCGAAAGCGAGACGTTTCCTACATTGTTACTGGACCAACCGAAATCCTCTAAAACCACACCAGAAATGACGCCTCTGCGCCCATTGAGTGTAGCGCGAGAAGAGGCTGAGCTTCGTGAGAACTTCGCTCGCCGTGGTGCACAAAAGCGTGTCCCAGGCATGATAACGGCATGTCAAATGTGGAAACCAGATATCATTGTGTGTGATGAGGTAGATTTTGGTACTATGATCGCCGCAGAATATCTTGGCATCCCGCATGCAACCGTCGTGGTAATTGCGTCTGGTTCGTTTATACGCCCCGATGTTGTCGCTGAACCACTCAACGAACTAAGACGTGAATACTCTCTCCCAGAGGATTCCAATGTGGAGATGCTCAGCCGATACCTCGTTTTCAACCCGACACCTCCGAGCTTTCGTGATCCAAAATTTCCTTTACCTCCAACTGCTCAACTAATTTATCCTTTTGAGAAGCAGGATATTTCGTCACTTTTGCCAATAGCAGAGTATGATAATTCGCTACCAACCGTATATTTTACGCTTGGAACAGTGTTCAACATAGAATCTGGTGATCTTTTTTCGAGAGTTTTGGCAGGTTTGAGGAATGTAGAAGCTAATATTATCGTGACTGTGGGAAAACAGATAAATCCTGAAATGTTCGGTTCACAACCTAACAATATTCATATTGCACAGTTCATACCACAGGCGGAGATTCTGCCGCATTGCGATTTAGTCATTTCACATGGTGGCTCTGGCACAGTTATTGCGACCCTAGCACATGGGCTGCCTATGATTTTGATGCCAATGGGTGCGGATCAAATAAATAATGCATCACGTTGTCAATCGCTTGGATTTGGCGAAGTGCTGAATGTCGTGACAATGACTTCGTCTGATATTGCTGAAACAGTGAACAGAGTACTTGCAGACACTAACTATCGCAAAGTAGCTGAGGGCTTGAAAGCAGAGATGGATAAACTACCCCCACCGACTCACGCTGTGTCCTTGCTTGAACGCTTAAGTCGAAACGCACAACCCATTGCTTAAATGTCATAAATAAACTAGCAACCGTACACTGAACAAATGAGCGAGTTGAACAAAATAAAGTCTGTCTGCTAAGGTTGAAGTTCCCACAAAACAGCCTAAAAGAGACTCAGATGTTGAACTCACAAAGTTATGGTAAATAGGCAAGCAGTGAAACGTTAATTTCCACACCTACACTTCTTTAGCACCAGCTACGGCGCTCGCCAACCAGTCATGGATACTATGTTTGGAAATTATTATCTTCTAAATTTAATCTTTATGAAGTCGCATGGCTAAAAATACTAGCTAAAATTAAGGACAGTCACTTTCATTGAAGCTAACATAAGGACATCACATGGAAATGCTCAAATGGACAATTGGCAACGCTACCATCACCCAAATTACAGAAACTGAAGCAGGGGCAGTCCTACAGCAATTGATGACCTCCATCACACCTAAAGCACTCGCACAGATGCCAGCTCTCCAACCACACTTTCTGGATGGTGATGGTAATATGAAAGGTTGGTTTCAGTCATTTATTATTGAAGTCGGAGACAAAACCTATTTCATTGAAGGCGGTATTGGCAATGAACGTGAGCGCCCGCATTTTCCTGGCATGCACAATCTAAAAACCAATTTCCTCGAACAGATAAAAGAGGCTGGTTTCGCCCTCACAGACATTGATTATGTCATTGCCTCACATCTACACATTGACCATGTCGGTTGGTTCACCCAATTAGTCGATGATCAATGGCAACCAACTTTCCCCAATGCACGTTATATTATCGTCCAATCAGAATACGATTTCTGGAAAGACCGCGAAGCCAATCCCGACCAGATGGCAGCCATTCGTGAATGTGTTGTCCCTGTTGTAGAAGCCGACGTCGTGGATTTTGTTGCTGGGGATGCCAAACTAAATGAACACATCAGCCTCGTCCCAGCACCTGGACACACCCCCTCGCATGTCGCCATTCAACTCGATACAGATAGTCAACGGGTTCTCTTCTCAGGCGATGTGTTTCCGCATCCAAGCGTCATCTTTGACAACGAACTACAATTCGGTAGCGATGCAGATCCCGAGCAAGCAGTACAAACCCGCCGCACCATGCTTAAATCCCTTGCTGATACAGATACGATCATGCTCTCGCCACATTTCGCTAATCCCGTCGCTGTCAAAATCAAAACTAGCGAAGCAGGCTACACTTTTGAACTAGCTTGAGCTGACCAATGCGACCATTAAGACAAAGACGGCATGTTATTGATAGATGCCGTCTTACAAACGTTTTTAGATACCCGACACCAAAGAGAAATCAGGTCTGAATAAAATAGGGATGGTATCATCAGGTGCACCTGCCGTGCCTTGCAATTCCCGTTCGGCTTGCTCCAGCAGGGGAGAGCCGGATAGCACATGTAAATCATCATCCCAAGTCGAGGGAATGATGCAGTCAGATAAAACCTGTGGCGCAACTTGGCGATCTGCCATCAGTACAGCATACAGGCTATCTTCCGTGCCGTAGTTATTGCGACCAGTCGTCACGAGTGTGGCGTGTGCTTGGCTGTCTGTATCAATCAGCAGAACACGATATTTCTTAGCACCTGCTTGACGCAAGACAGCGACGATCCCCAGTGCGATATTCGTTGCGGATGTGGATTTCCCCACACCACCCTTATGATTCGTGTACGGGTCATCATGTTGGATTCCTCCGTGTGTCAGATAGTGAGACCACTTCTCAAAAAATCGTTCTCGAAAACAAAGAAACACCGACTCGTGGTACGCTAGGAGTCGGAGTCTCGCTGCCTCCGTGACGATGCTTCATAGTGTGGATAGGAGATGTCTCTGCTCCTTCATCCACCACTTTCAAAGCCTTTTTTTGTATGATGATTTGAGAAGCACAACACACGGTCATGCTGAGGAAATGCTATTTCACGGAGAAATTCAGTAGTATCTAGCGTCGAAGAGGGTTCGAGTCGGGTACCGTCCTCCCTACAAAATCAGGTCATTGACCTGATTTTTTGTTTTACAATGCAGACTGTGGGGCTGTCTCTTAATTACATCCCAACATGCTATCGCAAACCGCCTCAAAACGTGACACCACGTCGGAAAATGCGCATTTCACCCGTCCAGCCGAGCTTTCACCGTCCGCACCCCCTTATTTTGACTCCTCAGCCGTGACACAAAATCACCAAATCCCACCGTTTTTCGTTTCTTTCGTGCAACGCCCGATAATAGACACGCTGTTTCAGAAATCAGGCACGAAATGCTTGCGTTCTGAGTTCAAATCGGATACAGTGTGTTTAGTGGAGTCACGCAAGAGTCCGAGAAGGCGTTTTCCCCGCAAGGGGATTGAAACGTGGATCTAGCTGGATCAACACGAAGTTTCCGCCATTGTCCGAGAAGGCGTTTTCCCCGCAAGGGGATTGAAACGTTCTGCAAGCGCAGTTTTAATGTCGGCTACCGTCAGTCCGAGAAGGCGTTTTCCCCGCAAGGGGATTGAACGATATGAATAGCACAAACAAAAACTGCGCTCACAATGAGCGCAGTTTTGTTTTTTCTTCTATGTATCATTTTTGTCGGAGAATATCGAGCAAAATGCGTTTTTTGTGCTTCTTGTTTACGCTAGGTACAACCACATGACAGCGTGGTGGTTATTTTTTCGGCGTGGGACAATATCTATGTTGTCCGCTAAGTCGAGATGTTGCTCTCAGAGACAATTTAGCGAACATTCGTGTTTTGACGAAACTCAGATTAGTAGCCTTTGCTATGCACTAGGCATATTGACGGCATAATGCACAAACATCACCCCATTATTGTAGACTTTTGTATCCAATAAAGAGAGAGATAGGGTGCGCTCTAAGCTACCAAAGACAGGAATACCTGTGCCAAATATGACAGGATTTATCTTGAGAATGATCCTATCTACAAGATGATGGCTCAGTAAATGCCCGGCGAGTAAGCCCCCACCACAAAGATAAATTGCGCCACCGTCCTGCATTTTTAAATCGCGCACGAACGGCACAGGGTCTTGTCTGATAACTTCCAACTGTTCAACTTTATATGCCGGCATCGACTGCGAAAATACATACTGCATCATATGACCGTACATCGGTGCCGGTTGACCAGGTTGTACCCCAAATTGATACCCCCACTCATAGGTGCGCCGTCCCATAAGCACAGTATCGTAGTCGCGTAAGCTGGTAATGTAATCACTGATATGATGCCCTTCAGTGAGAAAACCATCTACACTTTCATCCTCATGCGCGATGTAATGGTCAACGGAGGTGGCAACATAGTAGACGAGTTCGCGTGATGTCTCTTGCATAAGACTATCCTTTACACATTAGCAGATAAGCGCAGTGTATCGCCTTACAAACAGACTGTATTGGAAAAAATTAAACCCTAATCAAATATAGGTAGGTTGGTGTTGTGTTCGTAGCTCTGAGGCGCATAGGCTGTTGGCTTGATACCCGCAAATTGACGAAATTCGTTGATGAAATGGGATTGGTCGTAAAAGCCACACGACAGGGCTAGGTCAACCCAATTTATCGTCTTGTTGCCCGCCATCACTTTCAGAACCTGCTGAAATCGCTGAACACGGCAAAATTGTTTGGGGGTCATGCCCACGTCTTCACGAAACACCTGTATGAAGCGTGTCGAACTGAGCGCGATACTATCTACTACATCCTTAATTTTTGTGTTTTGTGGCGCTGTACGAAATATATCAATGGCATAGGATACGGCGCGGTGGCGCTCTGTTGCATTCAACAAACGGTATAGAAGAGCATCTTCAAGAAGTTGAAAACGTGCTAATGATGACCGTGCTTCACCCAGCCTGCCATAGAGTGAATTAGCATAAGAACCCCAGAGGCTCTCCAGTGATAAATGTCTGTTAACGAGTTTGTCACTAGGCACACCAAAAAATAATTTGGCACCGCCAGGCTTGAACCAGACCGACAAGATACTTATTGGTTGCCTCGTATCAATGATGAAGGGCGTTGACCGCGCTCCTGCGACCATCGCACCGCGAATACAGCTAGTTTCTTTATCGTCCGTGATGTGAAATGGCACATCCGACAAGCTAATCGTAATTTCCATCATGCCACTAGGCAGAATACGCTCTCTTGGATGTGGGGGATGGTAATCTTTCCAGTACCACATCATCTCGATATAGTCTGAAAGCGGTTTTTTGGGAATGTACGTTTCTAGCACTCGGCTTGCCTTTATCCATATATGATGACAGGGTATCACAAAGGGTATCACAAAATTGTATTTTACGACCATCGCACAGACGAAAAACAAGCCATCACGGATGCTGTGATAGCTTGTTCATTTAAACACATTTTGTTGATTAAACGAGGTCTGCTTACTCGCCTGTTGGAATCACTAATTCCTGTCCAGGTGTCAAGTTATTGGGGTCAGGAATCGTGTTTGCCTGAATGATGTCATTCGGGGTCACGCCATAAGTCTGTGCAATCGACAACAAAGTATCATCTTCATTTACGACATAGATGATGGTATCGCCTGTCGTTGCGCCTGCTTCAACGTCTTCATTGCTACTATCTGTAGCTGATGAGGCTGATGGTTCAATATCGCATTGTGGCAACGGAATGAGCAATTCTTGCCCGACTTGCAAAACTGAATTTTGTGTCAGCCCATTTTCAGCAAATAGGTCATCCAGCGTCACATCATTATCGAGCGCAATCTGGAACAACGTATCATTTTCTTGCACTTCATAGGTGCATTCTTCTGGCAATACCACTTCGCCATCAACTGTTTCGACCTCTGTTTCAGCAACAACCTCTTCTTCTGGGGCATCACAATTTGGAATGGTCAGAATTTGTCCTGGCTGTATGATAGAGGCTTCCGTTAATCCATTTTCTGCCAGCAGGGCATCTAGCGATACATCATTGTTAATCGCAATACGGAATAGATTATCGTTTGCTTGCACTTCATAATCACATGTTCCGAGTGTAACTACATCACCTTCGCCTGTTGGTGTAGGTTGCAAGGTAGCTGTGACGGTCACTTCGGTTGGTACAGCCGTTGGTTGTACGACTTCTTCTACAACATCCGGCGTAATAAATTCAAAATCGGTTGCTGTCGGTACAACCTGAGGTGTCGATGTTACTTGCACATCGTCATCAGCTTGGGCTGCCTCGGCACTGTCGTCATCATCGGCATTACGTGGTGCAGTGGTTGGCGCTACCTCTTCAGGTTCACCAGTTGCCGTCGCCGGAACAACAACACGGTTCGTCGCTGTTGGCTCAACATCTTCTGCTTCATCGTCTGCCTGTGCATCGGCTGGGTCTGCGTCAGGGTCAATCACCACAACGTCTACACCATCATCTGCTTCGGTAGGGTCTGCGGGAATGACCACCTCATTACCTTGACTGCCGACTGTATCAAACGAATCAGGTGATGTCCGCACACAGCCTACCAACATCAAGACGATTCCCAATAATGGAAACGCTTGTCTATAGGTCATCTTATGTCTACTCCTCAGGTTTTATCAACATGCTACATATTATAGCGATTTAGCGTTTTCATACTAGCATACGGATAGTCCTATCTGTATCTTGAACATGCGATTTCACAAAAGCTCGCTTTTTCGGTGGCGTTTGTCTCGCGTCTGCATGACAATATAAGTTATATTGTTAGTAATGTGTTTGCTTGTATCATCTACATGAGGGAGTTTGATATGTTCCTACGCTACACAACCATGCTTATTTTCAGTGCCTTGATACTCAGTGCGTGCAACCTTGATACCACAGGCGCTAACCCAACGGATAGCAATACGGTTGTCACGAATCCAACAGCCGTTGTTCAACCAACGACAGACGCCAGCACCAACGTTCAACCAACTGAGAATATAGTCGTTGAACCAACATCTGATGTTATCTTGCCACCAACTGCAGTCCCTGTAGAAGCAACACCCATTCCCGCAGAACCAACGGCTGTCCCCGCAGAACCCACTATCGCACCAACATCTAACAACCAACCCTTACCGACACATACACCGTCTTCTGGTGGTACTGAGCCAGAAACTGAAGCGACTGTGCCAGTGCCTGTCACATCGTCGGATGATTGTGAGGCAGTAGCATCTGCAGCCGGTGTCGTCATAGATGCTGAAGAACAGCGCGAGAATGCGCCACGTACCTTGCCCGACGGAAGCCCATTCCCGAATACTGAGCCGCGCAGTGCAGGCTTTACGCCCCAATCTGCCCGTAGTAGTGTCGCATCAGATACAGGGTTTGCTGGTCCGACAATCATTATTGTCTTCACACCTGGCTCAAGTGTCGAAGCCCGTACAGCTTATATCGACAGTATTGGCGCAGAAATACAAGAAGAAATCGCACCCCTGAATACCTATATTCTGTTGGGCGCACCTAACTACAATATTTTCACTGCGCCGGAATCAGATATTGTCGTTAATATTGAATATGACCAAGTAGCACAATCGGCACAATCTGATACAGATGGCTCTGTCGCTGACCCCAACGACCCGCGTTATGGCGAACAATGGGCGTTTCCTGTTGTCGGTTTACCAGAAGCATGGGGAACATTACCCGGACGTACCGTGACTGTCGCTGTGATTGATAGTGGCATCTGCGCCAACCATCCTGATTTACAGGGGCGTATTACCGCAGGTTACGATTTTGTAGATGATGATAACGACCCCAACGATACTTTCGGACATGGCTGTGGCGTGGCAGGGGTGATTGCGGCTAATACGAACAATGGCATTGGTATTGCAGGTATCGCGCCCAATGTACAGATTATGCCTCTGCGCGTGCTAGATAATCTCGGCTTGGGGAGTTATTCCAATATCGCTAATGCGATTATCTACGCCGTTGATAATGGCGCAGATATTATTAACTTGAGTCTTGCGGGACCAACGTCTTCTGTGATGCTCGAAGCAGCCGTTGCTTATGCTGTTGATAGTGGCGTCGTCGTGATTGCGGCGGCTGGTAACTTCGGACAACCGAATGCTTTCTATCCGGCTGCTTATCCGTCGGTGATTGCGGTTGCATCTATCGACCCCGTAACCTTCGAGCGCAGTTCGTTCAGTAACTACGGCGCCGATGTGGATGTTCTCGCACCTGGACGCGATATTCTAACAACCAACTTGGCAGGTGACTATGAATTTGTCTCTGGTACATCGTTCGCCGCGCCTATTGTCGCAGGGATAACCGCGATGTCTGAGGCACTCAACACGCCTCTCAATACCGAAGATGGAATTGTATTTTTGTATCCGCCGGATGCCTTGCCCAACTGTCCATGATAAACGCACACTAATGTAAATCCGATACCACTCGCGTATAGTAAACTCGCAAAACGGGGCATATCCAATAGGTGATATGCCCCCTACCACGAAAGGTCATTATGCAGGCTTCTTTACGTGTGCTGGTCGTATCCGATAATTTGCTCACCCGTGCCGGACTCGCCGCCTTACTCGATAGCAACGATGAATTACTCGTCGCCGGACAAATCGCCCCTCTGACAGCTACGCAAGATGTTGAACTCTATCATGCAGACATCATCTTGTATGATTTAGGATGGCAACCCGCCGACCATGTAGATACCCTGCGGACGCTGTGCGAATTTGAAACACCGATTGTCGCGCTCTTAGCTGATGATACCGACGCCGCAACGATTCTCAGCACGCTAAACACACTATCGCTTTATGGCATGTTACTCAGTGAAAACGAGGCTGACATTCTCATGATTGCGCTACAAACTGTCGCTAACGGCTTAGTTGTCATTGACCCTGCGCTAACAGCCGTACTCAATACAGTTGCCAGCACCAACGACGAACTCGCCGAACCCCTGACTCCGCGTGAGGACGAGGTGCTACAATTACTCGCACAAGGCTTAACCAACAAAGGCATTGCACATCAACTCGGCATTACTGACCACACCGTAAAATTTCACGTCAACGCTATTATGACCAAACTCAATGCCCAGAGCCGTACAGAAGCGGTTGTCAAAGCAACCCGTGCTGGTTTAATCATCTTGTGATTTGATAAGAGGTCAACATGAACCGTGACCAATTCATTGCCTATACCCAACGCACTGACATCACGCCTGATGAACTCCCAGAATGGTTTGCTACTGTCCGTGATTTCCTGCAAGATGCCTATATAGAGGCACAAACAGCATGGCAACAATCTGGCAAAGGGGGTAGTTACGAAGAATGGGTGCGTCTGCGTGTCCCACTCGCAGAACACATCTCACAAGATGGCTCATTTTTGGATATTGGGTGTGCGAACGGCTTCTTGCTGGAATGCTTGCTTCAATGGACAAATGCCAAAGGCATCACCATCATGCCACATGGCTTAGATATTGGCGAGAAATTGATTGCACTTGCACAACAAAGATTGGTAGTGGTAAGACATTGACTGATGAGACATGAGAAAGAGAATAAGAGAGAATTTCCACATAATCTCTAAAACTCAA
>JBCBKJ010000093.1:0-22331 GCA_038522085.1 Chloroflexota bacterium | reverse complement strand
GTGCATAAAATGTACGCTCACGGGGTTTTACATAGGTTGACCAACTTTGCTCTACGATATCATATCCAAACACAATTTCTTCTGTTTCTTCGTCATAAGCTGGTAATGTAAATGAGGAAGCAAATTGCTCTGGCAGTTGCATGAAGTATATTTCATTGCTATGTCCACCTACAATTCGATACGGTGTATTATAGGATTGATGATAATAGCTTCCTTCAATAGCAAACATCTGGTCAATTTCCCATCTCTCGACATCAATAATATTTATGACGAGTTCACCATCAGGAGATGGTGAGCGTGTACAAGCTACCATGTGATTTTCTTGTCCTACTCTGAATATATGTCTCCTAGTCTGTTGGATGGTCGGCGTATACCAATTACATCTTATTAGGTCATAGCCATATGGGAACTCAAATAACTCTAAAGATTGTGTCTCTAAGTTGTAACGTGAGAGTGTACGCCGACCTCCCGGTGGTGAGAAGAATATGACATAATTCAAGTCAAGGAATACTTCTATATCATGAACAATGGGTATCACATCCCAAACATATTCTGTCAGGTCGTACGTTCTATATGTATGACCAATCTCTTGAACGTGCAGTGTACTTGGGTTTGAGGAATACCAGACGAGTGTGCCATCTTCACTGATCTGCACAATACACCATCCACACGTTCCATCCGGCAATGCCCACCGCGTTATCTCAGGGTCAACACGTTCATCTGACACTTGCGCCTGCGTCAAGCCGATGATCATTAGCAAATATAGTACCACCCATGTGAAACGTATCATTTAGCGTTGCCCTCATCACTTGATTGATGCTTGGGAATGGTGAAGCTGAATGTTGTGCCAGCCTCCGCACTACTAGTTGCCCAAATATCGCCCCCGTGTGCATTGACGAAACCGCGTGCAATCGCCAAGCCTAAGCCTGTCCCGCGTTCGTCGTCGGTATTAGCACGGGATTTTTCGCCGCGATAGAAACTATCAAATAGGTTAGGGAGCGTTTCGGCTGGAATGTGTACGCCCGTATTATGCACGCTCACACGAATCATGGCGGGGTCATCTTGGTGAAGTGCGGCGCTGATGGTCACTTGTTCCCCTTCTGGCGTGTATTTGATGGCGTTGTCTATCAAATTCTTTAGTACGCGCTGAATTTTATCCGGCGCGATGTCTACTAAATCGACTTTGCCGGATACTTCGCCATTGAGTGTAATTTGTTTGTTATGCGCTTTTGCCATCAAGCTCCCAACCGTGTCGCTAATGAGGTCAGAGATGGAGGTGGGACAAATATCAAGGTCGATATGCCCGACATCTAATTTTGCCATCTCGAATAAGTCCGTAATCATGTGGCTGAGATGTTGAATCTCTTTGAGCGTGGTTTCTATGTAACGCTGTTGGGTTTCTTCGTCTGTGATGACGCCATCTGCGAGGGCTTCTAGCATCACACGCATGGATGTTAACGGGGTGCGCAAATCGTGCGATACCCACGCCACGAGGTCACGGCGGGTTTGTTCCAGTTGCCGTTTTTGCTCTTCGACTTCTTCTAAATCACGTGCCATCGCATTGAAAGACTCAATTAACTTTGCAATTTCATCGTTGCCAGCGACATCCAACCGTGTACTGAAATCGCCCTGCGCAACCTTACCCGCCGCATCGACCAGTGCAAACAAGCGTTGGGTCATGGCGCGTGCTACAAAATACCCAAATGATAGCGCAGAAATCCCCGCAAAGAACATGCTCATCAGCATGAATGAGTAATAGAGCGAATTGGCATACAGCACCCGCGATACAATCCATAAGTAGAGTAAGACGACGCCAATCATCACCACCACAAAGACGACCATGAGAATGCGCAGGCTACCTAGTGATTCCAACACACCCGTCTTGAACATGCCATAGGCTATCGCTGTCATGAGCAAGCCCATCGCTGTCATCATCGCAATCAGCGGATTCACGATATTGCCCTGCACAGGCAACATAATTGACTGAATAATTTGTATGCCCCCCAAAAGCGCCAGCAAACTGATGACCATCACAGTCAATGCTTGCCACCGACGGGGAATAAGTGGGGTTTCAAGTCGCATATTGCCTCACATACCAATAACTTGTCTGCAATTTACACTACGTCCGTAGCGAGCTTATCCGATGAGTCTTGCGAAAGGCTTGCCACTGTCGCATCGGTACTTTAAGTATAGCGCACCTGCCTCCTTCGATGCGTCCATAAATACCAAAGCGAAGATTACACAGCTACCACCATCACAAGATATACTAATGGTATGCGTAATTATCTGTATACCCTGCTTGAGTAATAAAGAGGCTGTGACTATGCGTGTTCGCCATCTGAAAGCAATAATTTGGTTGGTATTTATCTGTTGTATATCGCTTATCATCATCCCTATCAGTGCGCAGAATACGTATACAGTCATCACACCTGAAAATGTACAACAATTAGAACGGGTTGCACGGCTTGGACGTGGTTACATCAGGGACATCGCATTCACTGATGACCACACGCTCATCATTCGGAACGCCCTTTATCCCGATGAAACATGGCAGTACGATACGCGCAGAATGGACACGCCCCCACTGTTCACAGCTAGCGATTGCGCCGAATCTTTTGATTGTTACGCTGGGAATCGTCCTTACGGTGAGGAAGAAGCGCCCCCGAGTATCTGGCAGGTAAGCCCAACAGGCATCACACAGACATTATCCGATGATATGCTTGTGGCATTCACAGGCGAGCGATATGTAAATGACACGCTCGTCACGCCTGATTACCTTATCATCCGGCGAACACGCAACCGTGATGTCGAAGCATCAGGCACCTGCACAGATGATGAGACTAATTGTGAGCATCAAATTTTGGTTTTTGATACCCGTGCAAGACGCATAATTGCTGAGTGGTTTTCAGATGATATTTTACGTATACGGCTCGTCCTCGATGATACCCATCTTGCTGTCGTATCCTCGCAGAGCAGTGATTTCTATCATCTTGGCAATCGTGGCGTAGCTTATAATTTTACACTCCCTGTCTCCCTAGATAATTTTTATGATGACTATGATTTAGCTATGGCGTCTCCGTTTGGTCTTGAGCAGGTTACTATATGGAATTTACACACACGCACAGAGCAACTTAGTGTCTCATTTTTGCCAGATGAACGCATTGGTTGGGCAGTTCTTTCGGAGGATGGACGCTATCTGACGCTTGGTACAACCGTCGAGCAAGCACCAGCCGATGCCAACTTGGTCATTGATTATTCTCAACGCAATATCAGCGTGTGGGATATACAAACGGGCGAACGGATACATCTCAGCGAGCATTTTGCGCCCTATTTTGAAATTACAATTTCACCACAAGGGCGCTTTGTGGCATTCTTCACCCAAACACCCGTATTCTACAATTCACCTCGTGATACTGCCTATTTCATCTCCCTTTACGATATAGCGTCTAACACGCTCATCACTCAAATTGATAATAACTTGCGCAATTCTGCCTCTGATATGGCATTTAGCGCGGATGGTAGCACCCTAGCCATTTCTTTTTGGGATGGGCGTGTGATGTTGGTTGATACAGCTACAGGCGACATGCTTGCCGATACTCGCGCATTTCCTGGCTATGTCGATTTTATCAACTTCACAGATGGACATATCATCACAGGCAACCTTTGGGGTTACTCTGATTGGTGGGATATGGATAGCTTAGAGCATGTGCGCCGTGATGAGGGTTGTCCATTAGTGAATATCAACCCTGTTCTCAATCAAGGTATCTGTCATCTCTATTTAGATGACTTTCGTAATCATGTTCCGGCATCACTCACAGATTTAGACACCTTGGCTACGATTCCATTCGAGAATCCAGAACTCGCAGATAACCTTTATATTCATACTGCCGTGCGTCCTGATGGTCAGCAAATGGTGACAAGCTCTGGCTTTGTGGATACATTGCCAATTGTATGGGATGCCGTCAATCACACACAGCTTGCTACACTGGAATCACCGATACCCACAACACTCATTCGGGAAGTACAGTATCTCGCTGATGGCGCAATCATAGCCTCCCGCAGTCATGGTGTATTTTGGGATGCCGATACCTATGAGGTCGTCGCACAATTACCTGTCTCACTGGCATTGAATAGCTTAGGTGTATACAGCGAAGCAGGCGATTGGGTTGCGTTTCCTATATCGCGTCCTGCTTCTGATACCACCGTTTATCCTACTAATCTTATGGTCTGGCGACTGAGTGCGGTCATAGCAGGGTCAGAGCCGGAGCCAATCGCAGAAATAACACTACCTCATAGAACAGGGGATATGGGCGCGGCAAGTCCTGATGGGCAGTTGCTCATCATGGGACAATCTATCGTAAATATGGAAACTTTCGAGGTCATTCATCAGTTGCCGATACGAGGCTTTGAAGTTGAATTTAGCCCCGATGGACGCTATATCGTTGTCGCCGATGGTATTTGCCTTGCTTGCGGTGTGGATGATTCACGTCAGATAGGGTCAGCGCATGTGTGGGCAATTCCGTAAGCCCAGACCGTGCAATGCAAAAAATATTGACACGCTAACCGTACTTGAGTACCACAAACACATCTGAATCATGCATAATTACACAATTGAAACGCGCAATAACAAGACACGCCTTTTGTTATTTGTTACTATCTGTAATGAAGTTAACACTATCGTTTGTTAGCCACATAGTCATCATCACCACGAGAGGTTAAGACAATGAGTTTGCAAGATTATAAAGATGTCATTTTGCCATTGCGCGAACAAGCAACGGTCAAAAATACGTGGCTCAAGGAACGCCTCGAAACGGTGATTCCGCCTCTCTTGGAACGCAACAAAATAGATATGTGGCTTGTCGTCTGTCGTGAATACAACGAAGACCCTATCATCATGACAATGTTACCTGCCCCTGCTATGTCAGCGCGTCGCCGCACGATTTTAGCGTTCTGCAAAAATAGTGATGGCACAGTTGACCGTCTCAGCATTGACCGTTACGGACACGGTGATTTTTACGAAGGCGTGTGGAATCCTGACCAAGAAGGTCAATGGGACTGTGTGGCGCGTATTGTCAAGGAACGTGACCCTGAAACCATTGGTGTCAATTTTTCATCTACCTTTGCTTTCGGGGATGGCTTGTCGTATGGCGAAGCCGATAAACTCGATACGGCGCTAGGTGAATATTCAAAACGCTGTATCAGTGCGGAGAATTTGGCTGTCGGTTGGTTAGAAACACGCACCCCCAGCGAACTCGCCGCCTACCCCACCCTTGTTGAAATGGGACATGCCCTCATTGCAGAAGCCTTCTCTAGCCGTGTCATTCATCCCGGCGTGACAACTACCGAAGATGTTATCTGGTATATGCGCCAGACAATGCACGATATGGGCTTACAAGCGTGGTTTCAACCGAGTTGTGAAATTCAAGCACCTGGGCAAAGTTTCCAATTTTTGCAAGAGCCTGCCCGCAAGCTCATCCTGCCCGGTGATTTATTATGGTGCGATGTCGGTTTTTACTATCTTGGCTTGGCAACTGACCAGCAACAGCACGCTTATGTCCTCAAATCAGGTGAAAAACGTGCGCCTGATGGTTTGCGTAAAGCTTTACGCGATGGCAATGACTTACAAGATATTCACATGCGCCATATGCAATTGGGACGCACAGGCAATGATGTGTTAGCGGGTACGCTCAAAGAGGCACAGGTATTCGGGCTAAATGCGCAAATTTACAGTCATCCCCTCGGCTATCATGGACACGCAGCCGGACCAACTATCGGCTTATGGGATCAGCAAGGGGGTGTGCCGGGTAAAGGCGATTACCCTATTTTTGATAATACGGCGTATAGCATCGAACTGAATATCAAACGCGAAATTCCTGAATGGGATAATCAAGAAGTACGGATTGCGCTTGAAGAAGATGCGGTCATGCGTGATGGCGAAATGGCATGGCTCGATAATCGCCAGACCAAGTTCTATCTCATCGGTTAACTGTCGCGTAACATCTCAAAGAAACGCAATGTCTGACGTTGCGCCCAATTACCAATTTTAAGTGGGTTGATGCCCTCTATAAATCCGACGTGTCCACCATGTGCGGTGAAGCCTTCGACTAGATAGGGGTTTTGCCGGATAATGTCATAGGGAATATCAGGATTGAAAAAGGGGTCATCTTCCGCACGGATGAGCAAGGTTGGGCGTTGAATATCCGGCAGAAAATTGACCGAGTTAGACCGCGCATAGTAATCGTGTGCATCGGCGAAGCCATGCAAGGGCGCGGTAATCGCGTCATCAAATTCGCGCAGTGTTTTTGCCATCAGTGCTTTGTAGGGGTCAGCCTTTGTTTCGCGGAGCATCTCGGCTTTCAAGCGTACTTTCGTTTGCAGGCGTTTCAGCAAATGCCCACCGTATACCCTACCTAACCTATCATCGCTGATACGTTGTTCGCCCGTTGCTACAAATGGAGGCGAAATAGCCGCCGCACCTTTTATACGCTCAGAGACATTTGCGCCCTCTTCGCCGAGATATTTCAGCAACATATTTCCGCCTAACGATACGCCGACCATATAAACAGGCACATCAGAAAACGTATTGAGTAGCCAATCCAGCACAAATTTCACATCACCTGTCGCGCCCATATGATAAAACCGCGCTGTGCGATTCATCTCACCACTGCACGAGCGATAGTTGATGCCGACACAGCGATAGCCCAGCACAGCCGCCTGCTGATACAAAGCACACGCATACCCACGTTTGGCATCGCCTTCTAACCCGTGCAAGACATACAAAATCGGCGCATCGTCACCCAGCATCTCCCATGTATGATTTTCAACTTCCGCAAAATCTATATCGAGAAAATCGCCATCTGGTGTATCCAGCCGTACCCGCCTGAATGCTGGTTGCGTATGCAATTTACGAAAATATTCTGCGCCTAGCGTTTGTGCATGGGCATTGGTCAGCAAGGGATGAGGCGTAAAGGGTTCAACTTGGAAAGCAATCTGCGTCGTCTGCATAGGAATCTCTCATCGGCACTAAAATAGTCCCCGCGATTATAGCCAACAGATACGCGCTCTGCCTACTGAAAACTGACAACTTTCAAGAAAGTCCTTGACCTAAAGCACACTTCACGTTGTACGCTGTAGTTGACTTTACGTAAAGCACAGTCATTAGCAAGCTGTCGAGGAGGCAAGCACATGAGCAAACCAACGTATCAGAGCCAAGAAATCGCAGACATTACCGGATTGCCTATCTCGACGTTGCGCTACTACGAGCGCATTGGCTTACTCGACCCCGTAGAACGCGCCGACAATGGGCATCGCCTATATAGTGACCGCGATATTCTGCGGGTAGAATTTCTCAAGCGGGTTCGCGCAACAGGCATGAGCATCAAGGAAATGCAACATTATGTGAACTTGTATCGAGAAGGCGAAAGCACCCTCATCGAACGCAAGCGCATCCTCAGCGCACACCGCACCACTATCCTCGCGCAGATGGACGAGCTACAAGATACGGTTGATTTTCTCGATATGAAAATTGACCGCTACACCCGCGAGGAACATAGCCTCAGCGAAAAAGAAAACACCTTAGTTTCTGAATGATGGTCTGCACAGGCAACGCGGGTATAACCACAAGATAGTGTGGTCATTGTTTTATTTCGCGGACAACATAGATGTTGTCCCTACAGAACCACTATGAGGCGTAGGGACGTGATCTATCGCGTCCGCGTCTAACCAAATGACATCTTCCACGATTTTCTGTGGTGTTACCGTAACGTGCACAGAAACGAATATTTGCATGAGATGATATAAAACAGGAGATACACATGGCACTCGGATTCATCGGCACAGGCATCATGGGCAGTCGCATGGCAATCAATCTGCTCAAAAATGGGCATGATGTTATCGTACATAATCGCACACAGGCAAATGCACAGCCTGTCATTGACGCAGGCGCAACATGGGCAGAAACGCCCGCAACCGTCGCGCAACAAACAGATATTGTATTCACTATGTTGGCACATCCCAATGCTGTCGAGAGCGTGGCACTCGGCGAAAACGGCTTGCTCTCTGCGCTCTCAGAAGGCAATTTGTGGGTGGATTGCAGCACTGTGAACCCTATGTTCGTGCGACGTATGGCTGAACAAGCAAGCAAACATGGCATTCATTATATGGATGCCCCCGTCGCAGGGAGCAAAAACCAAGCCCAAGAGGCACAATTAGTCTTTTTTGTCGGTGGCGCAGATGACGACGTTGCTACCTGCCAACCTTATTTCGAGGCGATGGGCAAAGCCGTGAATCATGTCGGCGGGGTCAGCATGGGAACATCCCTCAAGCTAGTGATTAATCACCTGCTGGCAACATCCATGTTGGCATTTGCAGAAGGATTGGCACTCGGAGAATCACTTGGCATAGACCGCGAAACCTTGCTCAATACGATAGTCGGTGGACCCGTCGCCCCACCCTATTTAGCAGGTAAGCGTGCCAAAATCGCTAGCGATACCTACGAGACAGAATTTCCTTTGCGCTGGATGCAAAAAGACACCGCGATGGTTGCTGAAACAGCCTTTGATGCGGGTGTAGCGATGCCCTCTGCCAATATCACCAAAGAGATTTTCCAGTTAGCCACGCGCTTCGGTTATGGTGACGACGATTTCTCGGCTATCTATGCTTTTTTAGCGCACAACAAGGGCGAGGTTAACACCTCCGACTGACTACAATTTATTCACTTTCACTATGCGATGTTACATATGTGAGTTCAAGAGATACTAGTGCTGATATTTCACTAGTATCTCTTCACGTTTTGCATCAAAGTATATTATTTTTTTTGATACAAATAACAATTTTATAACCCAACATTTATGCTAATTTTTCTTATTATCAAGTAAGATAGTAAATATCATGTAATAAAACTTAACACATTACAACATATATCGTGTTAAGTTCAGAAGTCTTGGAGTAAGAAATGGCAAATATCGTAACAAAAACTTCGCAAACGAAGGATACCCCCAAATCGCTACAAACATGGTGGCAATCACTGACAAAGCCATCAGATGCACTTACAGACAGAGAGCGTGAACGTGCTAGCTCACTGGCAGCGCTTTGTTTAGTTTTCATCCCTCTGGCAATTATGGTGAGTATATTTGGTGTCATAGCTAATTCTTCTGACTTACGTAACCTGTCATCACCAGAAACTATTGCTTCGATAGTAGCCATACTTCTTGTAGCTATAAGTTATGGTTTTAGTCGTACACGTTATTTTATGATTGGTGCATATTTTGTATCATTGTCAGCCATCACAGCTATCATCCCTATAATATTTGTCACGAATGAACCGATACCGCATGAGCCACTATTTTTCTTAGCACTTAGCGTTGTTATAGGTGGCTTGATATTAGATACGCGCGGAGTATTCATCGTCGGCATTCTCGCTATTGTCACGATGATGGGGGGGTATTTCTATACATGGGACACAACAGCAGATTTTCCAGTTGCCCCCCTCATTTTCACAATATGTAGTAATTTTTTAATTTTGATTGTTAGTTGGTTAAGGGAACGCAACCTAGAAGCATTACACCAAGCACAATTAGCTCTCCAACAGAGTCGTGATGAACTAGCTGATGCCAACCAAACATTAGAAGTACGTGTTGCGGAACGCACGGCTGAACTCGAAGAAGCGCGGGATGAAGCACTAGCTGCCCAACGCATTGCTAACGAAAATTCGCGCCTTAAATCCGAATTTCTATCTACCATGTCGCACGAATTACGTACCCCGCTCAATGCAATTGAAGGTTTTACAAGTATTATGCTTGGTGGCATGGGCATTGAACTCAGCCCGCGTGCAGAAGATATGGTACGGCGCGTGAGTTCCAACAGTAAGCGTCTGTTACATCTCATCAACGATTTTCTGGACTTATCGCGCATTGAAGCGGGTCGTCTGGACTTAACCTCAGAACCTATTAACCTAGAGGAATTAGCGCATAAGTGGAAAAATGAAGTTAGCATCTTAGCAGACGAAAAAGGACTCGATTTTACTGTCACAGTGAGTCCCGATTTGCCACAGACTATTCTAGGTGATGAGGAGGCGCTATCGAAAGTCGCTATCAATCTACTAGGCAATGCTTTCAAATTTACTAAGGAAGGACATGTATCCTTGTGTCTAGAAACTGCTGACGAAGGTTGGACAATTACCGTCGCAGATACAGGTATCGGTATTCCGCCACATGCACAAGAGTATATCTTTGACGAATTTCGCCAAGTTGATGGTTCGTCCAAGCGCCTATATGGCGGGACAGGGCTTGGTTTAGCATTGGTACAAAAACTTGTGCGGGCGATGGACGGACGTGTTTCATTAGAAAGTGAAGTCGGTAAAGGCAGTACATTTACTGCTCGGCTACCATTACGTATCGTTAAAAATGATAATGTAGGAGTGACCTCATGAGTAAAATACCAACCGACCTATTGAATGGGTGGGATATTGTAGTCGTTGATGATGAGCCAGATAGTCTAGAAGTTGCACGTTTCATCCTAGATTTTTACGGCGCAAATGTGCATACAGCCAGTAATGGCGAGGATGGTTTTGCACTTGTGGAGAAAATTAAACCTCGCTTCGTCATTTCTGACCTTTCGATGCCAGAGATGGATGGCTGGGAGCTTTTGAGTAGGTTGAAATCGACATATCAGACACAGGATATTCCAGTGATTGCCCTGACTGCACATGCGATGAAAGGCGACAGAGACCGTGCGATTGCTAAAGGCTTTCATAACTATTTGACTAAGCCACTCACCGCAGAGACTTTCATGGATGAATTACTGATTCTGCTACTCGACATACCACAATTGAGCGAATACTTAACTATGTAAAGTAAGGTGCAACAAGCAATGAAACCAGTTTTAATTGTTGAAGATGATCCAGATGGACAAGCCTTGGTTGCACATGTCATGGAATATATGGATATTCCACATGAGGTTGTGCAAGATGCTGAAACAGCTACACAAAAGTTATTCGACACAGAAATCAACTACCAAGCCGTCATCATTGATTTACAATTACCCGGTAAAGATGGTTGGGAGTTATTGTCAGATATTCGTGGTAATGCACAAACTGAAACTTTGACTTGTATAGCTGTAACGGCTTTCCATACATCAAAAATACGGGAAAAAGCCATTCGAGTAGGGTTTGATGCTTACTTTTCTAAACCCTTGGATGCAACACACTTCGCTAGAGAGTTGGAAGCAATATTGTGAGAAAATCATATTATAAGAGGCAAAAGTAATATTATGGCTTACGAGTTAGCATGGCATATTGAAGACCAAGCATTATTGTTGACAATTTCTGGGCATTATACACTTCTTGATGCAAGAGACGCCAATAAGCACATGCTTGATGTGTTGGAAAAATCCTCCAACACACTTGCTTTGCTCATTGATGCGACAACCATGCAACGTCCGTACAACTTCGGCGAAATCCGTGCAACACAACATTATATGGATCATCAACGTTTAGACGGTATCTACGTCGCCACTCGTGACCGCCTTATTAAGTTATCAATGATGGTCATTTTCAATCTCAGTCGTGCCAATCTATTCATTGCTGATGATGTCATCAATGCGGAGAATATGCTCAGGCAGCGGCTCAAAAACGCATAATTACATGCTCGCATCAGCCGATTTATACACTGCCTCACAATAGGCGACGCATCAAGTCAGGCATGGGCTTAGTATCAAGGATAGAAAAAGGGAATCTGCTAGGATTCCCATGTAGTAATAGCTATTATCACGCTTTGCTTATTGGGTATTGTATTTCGGTGACAGGTTCTTCCGATTCGGTAGGTGCTTGTAAGTAGACCTCTCGCGGTGCGCCGCAAATTTGATAATTGTTCTCCTCGATCCATTGACCTAGTGCCGCATAGGGTGCTTCAAAATTATCATAACTGCCTTTGTGGACAATGGTTGCAACCTTGTCGATACCGTCTATCGTATGGGCGATTAGCTTGCGCCCCCCTGCCAATTCAATTTCTACATCTACATCCTTGGCAACAGGTATGACGGTTTCGATGTCCATGTTAGTGTCTTGCAATTCAGGGTCATAGAAGATTGTATAAGGTTGTCCTGTTGGTGTGATACCTGCTGAATATATTGCCATGGCTGCTTCTCCTAAGAAATTCCCTACATCTTCTGGCTTAGGCGCAATTTGGCGAATCGACACCACCCGTTGACGGGTCAGGGTCTTAACTACGATGTCATAGTGAGGCATGTGTCCCTCCTGTTCAATTTGAGCAATACGTTTGGTAACTCGTTGCAAGCGAGCTTGTGCGTCCTGAATCTCCTGACTGAGTTCAGCTTCTTTGATACGGAACATATCATGTAAGGCTTTCGCGGATAGATCCTCACTCAATAATTTGCCAATCTCAGCAAGTGAGAGATTCAAGTCTTTTAGCGCCAAGATGCGATTAAGGCGTGATAGTTGTTCAGCCGAGTAGTAGCGATAACCTGTGAACTTATCGACTGATTGGGGGGAGAATAAGCCTATTTCATCATAGTAACGAAGCGTCTTGGCTGGTACACGACTAATTCTCGAAAACTCACCTATTTTGAACATAGCGTATCCTTTGAATGGTTTTACAAAATTAGTATGAGGCTTCCAGTAGCTGGAAAGTCAAGCATGAGCGTCATTTACGTATGCTATTTCCTTTTACAAAGGGTCACAGTCACGATACATTGGATATATCAGCAAAAGCGAAATATGAGTGAGGATTACTGAGCAAAATACGGGAGGAAATGGCATAAGCCAGCGAACGATACCTATCATCCCTAATTTTTAAGCAGGATAAATGGTTTGTTGCGCAATTGAGGCGAAGATAATTTTTTCCAAATTTGGAGTGACGGACGCCCAGAAAGGCGTCCTTACATTGTCGTTTTATTTATGAGATGCACCCATTAATCCGTGTCAGCGTCAAATACATTTTTACTGTTTGCGCTGGCAGAAAAACTGAGAGCCAATAGCTGACGGCTGACAGCTACTTATACACCATCCAGCAAACTCAATTCTTCTTCTGTCATTTCCAGTGATGGCTCAATAACGTCTGCCTGTTCTGCTTCTTCGATGCCTAAACGGTTACGAATCTGTGCCAGCCGTGAACTCGCCCGTGACTGACGCGAGTGGTCTTCTAGCTTGGAATCCATCGTATCCATAGCGACTTCAAACTTGGCATCGGCTTTATCGCGGTCACGTTTAATATCCTCAGCAATCGCTTCAACTGAGGTTGTCCCCGACGAAATCATGCGTGCCGAATTGATGAGTTTATCCGCCGACATTTGCTTGATGTCTGCTTCAAACTTGATGGCTTTCAGCAATTCAATCTGGTTCTTGAGCGAGATGATGCGCCCTTGCATCTTTGCCTCGGCTTTTTGTAAGGCAGTATTCACGCGCATAGCCGATTCACGCGCTTGCAACAGCACCTTGAGTTTCTCTTCTTGCCCAATTAAATCTTCTGCTAGGTTCTCTGCTAAGTAATCATTCGTCGCATCATCGTCTGTCAGAATAGCTTCAATTTCGGATTCAATGCGCTCAATCAAATCTTGTGCTTCAATCACCTTGCGATTTGCTGTTTTGAGCGACCCCAACGCCACCGCACGGTCAGATTGCATCTCTGCTAAGGCTTCTTCATGTTCGCGTAAATATTGATTGAGTGTCTTGATGGGGTTTGATTTGAGCGCCTTATCAATCATATCGTGGAAAGACGCTTTCAAGAGCGTTTTTACTTTATCCATAATACTTGCCATAGTGCTATCTCCTAAAATTGCTTGCTGAATAAATCACAGGCTCATTTTACCAACGAACCGCAATATCGGATACGCAGTGTGCATTAACTTGTTTCGCATATTGCTTACGCAATGTTTTTTCATAAGCCATTTGTTGCAAAAATACGCCCGACATGCTATGGTTTGCACCGAATTAATGTTAGTTAAGTGCTGTTTCGTATAAGCCAAGTTGATAGTATTTATTGTAGGGACAGCATCCATGCTGTCCGAAAACAACACGCTAGAAACAGCCACTCTAAAAAGAGGCTTTTTATGACGGTATCCCTCACTAATTCCAAGCTCGTGTATCAAGGCATTAAAGATGCAGGGGTGAAGTTTATCTCGGCATTGCCGGAAACATGGCTGATTTATCTTTTGCAGATGGCAGACGAAGACCCCGATATGTGCATGGTCGAAGTGGCGCGTGAAGAAGAAGCAATCGGCATCGCGGCTGGGGCATATTTCGCCGGCGAACCCAACATTCTGCTGATGCAAAATCATGGCTTTCTCGCTGCTATCAATGGCATTGTCTCGTTGGCATTGCTGTATCGCGTGCCGATGTGCATGGTTATCGCGCATCGTGGACACTGGGGTGAACCTTATCCTTGGCATACACAAGGCGGTATTGTGACAGAAAGCGTGTTGCGCTCGCTTAATGTACCCTTTGAATACGCCCGTGACCCCAACAATGTTGCTAAACGCATACGCGAAGCACACACCTACTCGCTCAGTGCGATGCAACCTGTCGCGCTCCTGCTCACCCGCGATTTGATGGAGGATTAAGCATGTTACGCTCAAAATGTATCGAAGCAATCTATCCCGAACTCGAAGATAAACTGGTCGTCACTATCATGGGGGCATGTGCGCAAGAACTCTATGATTTAGGACATTGTGATAACTTTTTCTATTTACAACATGCGATGGGTTTAGCCAGTTCAATTGGCATGGGCATCGCGCTCAATGCACCCGATGAACAGGTTGTCGTTTTCGATGGCGATGGCTCTGTGCTGATGAATCTCGGCACATTAACGACCCTTGCCCGTTATGCCCCCGACAACATGACACATATCATTTTTGACAATGGCAGTCTGCTCTCGACAGGCGGATTTGATAGCCACACCACATCCGGCATCACAGATATTGCGGCGATTGCAAAAGGTGCAGGCGTGCAAAATGTAGCCCTCGCGCGTACCCCGATGGAATTTATGACAGCGTGTGCAGATTCCTTCGAGACATCTGGTTTCACGGTTATCGTGGCAAAAGTAGAAGCTGTCGGACCTGACCATTACGGTATGGACTTGAAATTACCGGAGAATGCCATGCGCTTTGAACGCTATATCCGTGAGCGCAAGCAAGCGCGTCAGCAAATGCAAGCGCCTGTTGCTGGGGATTAAAGCGCGTTATTTTTTTTGGACGCGCCACCGCGTGTCCCTACAATTTGTTTGTAATTAATTCAATTATCTATCCATATCACTAATTTTGTTTGGAGCTATTTTTCATGAGCCAAGAATTACTCACTACCCTCGCAACTGCCCTCCTTTCTGGGGGTGTCAAAGTCGTTGACCTGACGCAACCACTCGGTCCTGATACGCCTGTTATCGACTTACCACCGATGTTCGCGCCTTCCCCTCCGTTAAGTGTAGACATCATCTCGGAATACAACGATGCAGGTCCAGCATGGTACTGGAATACGCTAACGTTGGGTGAACACACAGGGACACATTTCGACGCACCCATTCACTGGATTACAGGCAAAGACCTACCCGATAACAGCACAGATACGATTCCGGTACAGCAATTTGTCGCCCCAGCCGTCGTCTTAGATGTATCTGGCGATGTCGCTGAAAATAATGATTTCTTGCTGACTTCTGAGCATGTGAAAGCGTGGGAAGCCGAACATGGCGAGATTCCGGCGGGGTCATGGTTTCTCTTGCGCACCGATTGGAGCAAGCGCAAAGGGCGCGACGATTTCCTGAATGCGGATGACGAAGGACCTCATTCACCTGGTTTTGCGCCAGAATGTGTTGAATTTCTCGCTAAAGAACGGGATGTATTGGGCGTTGGCGTAGAGACTGTCGGGACAGATGCCGGACAAGCGGGTGGCTTTGACCCTGCTTTCCCTGCACATACGATTATGCACGGGAGCGGTAAACTCGGTCTGGCAAGCCTCTCTAACCTCGACCAATTACCTCCGACAGGCGCTGTCCTGATTGCCGCCCCACTCAAAATTGTGAATGGCTCAGGGAGTCCCTTGCGCGTGTTGGCGTTGGTCGCTGGCTAAAAACTGACGATACTCTGTGGGATAGGCATAGGCTTGTCCCGCACACACCTTCCCTGCCATGTTTGGTACAATAGCATGTATGACTTTCATCACTTATTAGGAACGCACGCAAACATGGCACGCCTCACACTCGAAGACATCGGCAGAAAAGCTAGAGTATCCCGCGCAACGGTTTCACGGGTTATCAACAATCATCCCAATATCAGTGACGAAGTGCGCGAGCGTGTATGGCGCATCATCGAGGAGACAGGCTATCAGCCCAATATTGCCGCCCGCACACTGGCATCGAGTGAATCACGGATTATTGGCTTGGTGATTCCGGCTGTGCTGGCAAATGTGTTCTCTGACCCCTACTACCCGCAATTGATGCAAGGGGTCGCCGCCGCATGCAATGATTTGGACTATACGCTGACCCTATTTTTGTTCCAAACGCAGGCAGAACAAGACCGTGCAATGAAACGGCTAGTTGGCAATACCCTACTCGATGGCGTGATGATTCATGCCGATTACAGCGACCCTACCCTCCCCCGTCAATTAGCTCGCGCACGCACGCCCTTTGTGCAAATTGGGCGCACAACAGATGACCAAGATAACATCACCTATGTTGATACCGATAATTATCAGGGTGGCTATCTTGCGACACAGCATCTCATCGCACAAAGCTACACGCGCATTGCACAAGTCGCTACCGCAATGAACATGGCAGGCAATGACCGCGACAGAGGCTATCGGGATGCTCTGCAAGAAAACGACATGCCTATCATAGATGATTTGATTGTGTATGCGGATTTTTCAGAAGCGAAAGCATACACCATGACACAACACTTGCTCGAACACCAGCCAGACGCGATTTTTTGCCAGTCAGATACGATGGCTTTAGGTACTTTACAGGCGATTCATGATGCGGGTTTGCGTGTCCCAAACGATATGGCTGTTGTGGGCTTTGATGATTTGCTCCACGCCGCGCTATCGGACCCGCCCCTGACGACCATCCGACAAGATGTGACGGGCATCGGCTACAAAGCAGTAGAATTGCTACAGCATGTGATTCAATCGCCAAAAAGCGACCCGCAACACGTTCAACTACCCGTAGAACTCATCATCCGGCAATCGACAAAATAGTACACACAACCGCCATCTATAAAATTGAATCACACAATTTAGTTGACATGTCATCTAAATCAGTATATCTTATTTAAGAAAATACATGACACGTCATCTAATTTACGAGAGAGAATCATGAGTATCAAAATTTATCCTATCCAAACAGGACATGTACGCATCCGTCCCTCACAGCAAATTGGCAAAGGTCATGATAGCATGCGCATGATTAATCTGTTGCGCGATAGAGAATGGACGCCTTGGTTGCCTATTTTGTGCTGGCTTATCGAACATCCGTCAGGGTATATCATGGTCGATACAGGCGAGACAGCCAAAATCACTAACGCTGGTCATTTGCCCGCGTGGCATCCATTCTATCGTAATGTCCAATTTGATGTACAAGCCGAAGATGAAGTCGGCGCACAATTGCACACAATGGGCATCGACCCCCGCGAGATTGATACCATCATCATGACGCATCTCCATACTGACCATGCAGGCGCTTTATACACTTTTCCAGATGCGGAATTTATCGTCAGTCGTGCTGAATACGATAGCGCAAAAGGCATTATGGGGCGTTTGAATGGCTATCTACCGCATCATTGGGACAACACATTTCAGCCAACCTTGCTTGATTTTGAGCCGATTAATATAGGTGTTTTCGAGAAGGGCTATTCCCTGAGAGACGGTGTAACTTTACTATCGACACCCGGGCATGCGAATGGACATCTGTCTGTTTATGTGGAAACAGCGCCACAACCAACGATTATTGCAGGCGACGTGACCTACACACTTGAGCAACTGCAAAATCAGCAGATTGACGGGGTGAGCCAGAATAGCAAACAGCAATACGACACATTGGCACGTATGCTAGAGACAGTGCAAATGCTTGATGCTGTTTACTTACCCAGCCATGACCCCGATAGCATCAGCCGTTTGGAAACACAGCTTGGCACGAACGCTCTTTTTTTGGCATAATAGGTGACACGTCATCTAAATATCGTATAGATAAAGAGCCTAGTCACGTATGAATATCAACGAAGAAATCCGCTATTTGATATTAGCCATCCAACGTGAGGGCAACCGCAATTTTTCGGAAGCCCTCCGCCCTCTCGACCTGACCCCTGCCCAAGCCGAAGTGATTCGCATCCTGAGTGAAATTCAGCCGACAACCCTCCTGAATTTAGGCGAGCATCTCGTTTGCGAAAGTGGCAGTCCCAGCCGTTTAATCAATCGCATGGTGAAAAATGGCTTAGTAGAAAAACAACCCTCCCCCGATGATGGGCGTGCTATTTTGCTCTCATTGACTGCGCAAGGCGAAGACGCACTACAACATCTCGATGTGATAGAAACTGCCTTACATAGCGCCATCGAGGCGACCATCGCAGAGAGTGGCTTATCATCTAAAGAGATTGCCAACACACTCTGGCAGTTTGTCCGCGATACAGAATCTGGCAATGCGCTACAACGGCGCAAAAATCATACGCAGACGCCTTGAGTTGATTGCTGGCATGCCTGTACGCAAGCAGGTTTGTTCGTCTTGTAGTAAGATGGTGATACTAACCATTAACCAACATCATACGAGGCAAACCACTATGCCAGATAATCCTGTGATATTCGTAGAATTTGACGATAACGACGACAATAACAATGGCAACAATGGTATGCGCATGGGACAGGTGGCGCGGGGGCTTTCCTTAGCAGATAAATCACGCGAGGCTGTCGAAAATAGCCTAGAAAGCATCAAATGGGTAGGCGAACAACTGCATACCGTTCTCGATGGCATGACTGACCAGCCGGATACTGTCGAACTTGAATTTGGCATCAAAGTCAGCACCGAAGCAGGCGTGATTGTCAAAGGCACAGCCGATTTCCATATCAAAGCAAAACTCGTTTGGAAGAAAGACCCACCCGCAGACGGAGCAAGCAAAGATGGTAACTAAAGGCTGGAAAACACAACCTATCCGCGATTTTACAGCGCAGGTTTGTAAAGCGCGTGTGCCTGATGAAGCCGACGAGACACAGAGCAAAAAAGGGGATATTGTCGGCACGGCGTTCGCTGTCAGTAGAAAACCACCGCTTTTAGTGACGTGTCGGCATGTGGTCGAAGCCGCAACCGAAAGCGATACATGCCAATTGAATGACACCGTCGAAATATGCTTTCCGCTGGCGATGTATAGTGGCGAAACCATCACCGCAAAAGTGACCGCCCTCGATGAGGCGCACAACGACGATGTTGTGATACTCGAACTACAAACTGATGACGGACTGTTACCCTCAAAAGCTGAAATTGCTATTTTGGGCGATGCCCGCGAGTCTATAGATTACGAGCCTCAACACCACTTCAAGAGTTATGGCTTCCCTGAAATTCCCGACATTATCGGCAATTCTGCGAAGGGTATCATGCTCGATTTTACAGCCTCCGCAGATAGTGACTGTGGATTTGAGTTGTTACAACTGGATACCAAACAAGTCAGCGGTGGCATGAGTGGCGCAGCCGTTTTGGATACCACACGCAATCTCGTGGTAGGCGTGATTTCGATGAAGCTCTTCACCGATTATCATCAATTGCGCGATAATGCCTATGCTGTCGAGAGCATGGCGCTGACCGTTTCTCCGCTTGACCTTACCTTTCATGAGCAATGGGCGCTGGAAAAAGAAACCGACCCCCCACCCCGTAGTGAGGTGCAATCACCTTTGAGCTATCCGCTAAAGCCAGAATTTCGTCCGACGCAACCGCCTGAATTGGCAGAATGGGCAGGGCGCGAGGCGATGTTGCGGGCATTGGATGCCGATTGGGCATCCTCAGCGACGCGGGTCGTCGGGTTGATTGGCTACGGGGGCGAAGGCAAGAGCAGTATTGCCTATCGTTGGCTGACGAAATATGCCCTCCCAAGCGAACCGGATGCCGCTTTCTGGTGGAGCTTTTACGAAGACCGCAGTTTTGAAACCATGTTGGAAGCCCTGACGACCTATCTCTTCGGGGAAGCCCTCGCTACGAAATTCAAAAGCCCGTCTGCGCGGGTGGAGATGGTGGGTGAAGAAATACAAAAAAAGCGCATTTTGCTAGTGCTAGATGGTTTCGAGGTCGTCCAACACCAACAAGGCGACCAATTTGGAGAGATTGTCAGTAGCGATTTACGGCGCTTGCTAGAAATTATCGCCCAGCCAGAACACGCTTCGCTATGTGTTGTTACCAGTCGCGCCCCGCTGATTGACCTACTGAATTACGATGGCTACACCGAACGCCCTGTCGAACGCTTATCCGCAGAGGACGGACGGACATTGTTGCGCAACCTCGGCGTGACAGGGGCAGAAGATGCTTTCGATACCATCATCAAAGATTGGGACGGACACGCCCTCACGGTCAGTTTGGTGGGGAGTTACCTCGTGCATACCACACAGACCGCCGATGATTACGTCACAGAAGGCGCAGACAAGATATTCCCAGAAATTGAGGAATATGAAGGCGAAGTGCCACGCTATAAACGTGTGCGTCGCGTACTAGAACGCTACGACAAGCACTTGGGCAAACGCGAAAAAGCCTTCCTCAAAATTTTTAGCGTGTTTCGCTTGCCTGTGGCGACGACTGCTTTTGATACTGTTTTCCGTGCCGATACAGGTAGCACGCTCAACGCGCCCCTGACTGAACTTGAGGACAGCGCCTTCGCTAATTTGATAACAGGGCTGGAGAAACGCCGCCTCATCAAACGCACAGAACGCGACGACACAACAACGTACAGCGCCCATCCGCTGGTACAACGGCATTACCGCACCGCCCTCGAACAAAGTGGCGACGATGTAACGCCTGTGCATAAGCGCGTTGCCGAACATTACGACAGCACCAGCGATGAGCCAAGTAGATTGCCGACACTCGATGACCTCAAACCCTATATCGAGATGGTGCATCATCTGTGTCGGGCGGGGGCTTATGATGAGGCATTTGATGTCACATGGAATCGTATTGAACAGACAAATAGCTTTGTTTTAACAAAAAAGCTCGGCGCGGACGAAACCTCACTTAACCTGATGCGTGAATTCTTCCCTGATAATGATGAAAATAAAGACCCACAGGTCAGCCAGCAAAATATCAAAGCCGGGATTTTGAATGAAGTCGGGGTGTGTCTCATGAACCTCGGGCGTTTGCGTGAAGTCGAACCTTTCCATATTCGTAAAATTCAAATGGCATTAGATGCAAAGAATTTCCAAAGTGCCTGTATTGGCTACCAGAATCTTGCCGAATTGTACGAAAAATTGGGCGACCTAGCGCAGATGCAAACCGCCGCCGAGACAGCTTTGCATGAAGCAGAACAAGTCGAGAATGAGCGTAATCAAAAGCGTGACGAACGCAATTCAAAAACATGGTTAGCGCGGGCATATCATCTGCAAGGGTACACCACAGAGGCAAGTAAGACTTTTGCAGAAGCCCAAGCACTCGAAACCAAAATTGACTCTGACAAGCAATATCTCTACAGTGGACGTGGTATTTGGTATGCCGACCATTTACGACGCATAGGAGATATACAAACAGCCCGAACCATCACAGAAGCAAATCTCATCATTTGCCGTCGCAATAACTGGCAACATAGTTGGAGTCAGTGTGAGCGCGTGTTGGGCGATTTGGCGGGTGATGGTGGGGCAAATAATGAGGCGCGTCAGCACTATGATGAGGCATTACGCCTTGCGCGTAATATCGACAAGCTAGACATCCTCATCCAAGCCTTGCTGGGGCGCGGACGCTGGTTGGCGTATCATCGTAAAGATGCGGTGTCGGCTTTCAATGATTTGAACGAGGCGTTGGGGTATGCAAAAGATAATTATGGTATTTACGAAGCGGATATTCGCGTGGCGCTGGCATGGGCGCATCTGGCTTCGGGGGATGTGGGTCAGGCAAGTGCAGAAGCGGGTCGGGCAATGGGCGCAAGCCATCAGATGGGCTATCACTGGGGCGTGGTCGATGCACAGGAAGTTTTCGATGCCTTGGGTGATTGAGGTGTAGACATTGTCGAGCAGGATAGCTGTCAGGGTAGCACCACAGAAAATCGTGGATGGCGTCACTTGGTAAAATGCGGACGCGATAAATCGCGTCCCTACGATTCATCATGGTTCTGTAGGGACAACATCTATGTTGTCCGCGCCGAAAAAATAATCACCACGC